>NZ_PPAU01000091.1:0-468 GCF_002914195.1 Campylobacter concisus
AACTGGGATTCACGGGAAAGAAGTTGTTATCGGTAGAAGGCACTTCTTAGAAGATGATGAGATGATAAGCTTTAAAGCTCACGAAACGCTTATAAATAAGGCTTTACAAAGCGGTCTAACCCTGCTTTATGTAGGATACGACAAAGAGCTTGTTGGTGTCATCGCTATGAAAGATGATATGAGAGCAAACGCTAAAGATATGGTAGCAAAACTACGAAATCTTGGCGTAAAAGAGATAGTTATGCTAAGTGGCGACATAAAGAGCAAGGCTGAAGAGGTAGCGCGCGAGCTGGGACTTGATAGGGTCTATGCTGAGTGCTTGCCAACTGATAAAGCAGCGATCATCGAAGAGCTAAAGAGTGAGGGCAAAAAGGTCGCTTTTGTAGGTGATGGCATAAATGACGCGCCAAGCTTAACAAAAGCAAATGTTGGCATCAGCATGCACAAAGGTGCTGATATCGCTAAAGC
>NZ_PPAU01000092.1:0-861 GCF_002914195.1 Campylobacter concisus
GCATCGGCGCTATTTTGATTAACTGTTGCGGTTTTTTTAATGCGAGTTACGATGTTTCCGGCTGGCTCGGTATCATTGTTTTCAATGATTGCGATTGGGCTAGCCGTTTTGATGACTAATTTGATTTTATAGTCTTTTAACATGACATCTCCTTTGGTTTTTATTTTTTGATATCTATTTTTGTGTTTTGTAATAATTGTCCATAGCCTAGACCATTTTTATATCCTATCATTTCAGGGAGCTGATAATTAGATGTAAAATTTGCCCAAAGCCCTATGTAGTTGATATTTTCTTTATATCTCTCTGTAATAACCCTAAAGTCCTTGAAATTTAGGACAAGATTTTCAAAATCTTGCTTAAATTTAGTGTAGCATTCTAGCTGATAAGCCAAATTTCTTTTTATTCTATATGAAATATAATCTTGAATTTTGTCGTTTTTTTCAAAATAGTATTTCATATTATATTCAGTTTTATTTGCAGTTATTATGATAGGCGTTCTAGTAGAATACTCTATCGTTTGAGATCCAAGATAAAATGGTGGCATATACCCATCTTCTTTGGGGATGATCTTTTTTATCTTTCTACCAAAGAAATTATTTTTATGCCCTTCAAGCCTTTCCATAAGATGCTGAAATGCAAAGAAGTTATTTTCATAAAAAAGAATTTCAATAGCGTATTTTAGTGGCTTTTTGTATATAAGTGGCGGTGCATCGTTGCCATGATACATAATTATGCTATTAAATTTTTGCTCCGTAATGCTGCCGCAAAAATTACGCACTTCTCTAGGCTTTATCTCACTTACATCATCCGTAAATGTCAGAACTATGCGCATTTATTTTTCTCCTATTGTAAGTATATAAG
>NZ_PPAU01000093.1:0-1833 GCF_002914195.1 Campylobacter concisus
GTATGTGCTAGCTCATGCTTATAGAAATCAGTCGCAAGCTTTTTAGTAAGGCCATTAAAATCATCAGACAAATTCAAAATGTCACCATTAATTTTTACACTGCCCTCTTTGTTTATTAGTTCGTCAGCTTGTTTTTTTGTGAGCGTAGAAACAAAAATTTCATACGATCCGTTTTCTGCATTAAAAGTAGCAAAAGAGTGGTTTAAATCAAGTTTTTCTATCTGTTCTTGGAGATCATATGAAAGTAGGGCAGGGTTAAAAACAAATGTGTTGATTGGCATTGCTTTTATTGCTGCATTGCTGACACGCCTATCTGCATTTATCGAAATGACCTGCTTAGCAATTTCTTTTGCTACTCCATCAAGTAAAATAAGCTCATTTCGGTTTTTAAATTGCTCGTTCATTGTTATAACTTCATTTTTGCTGTTATATTCTCGTCTTCAGTATTGGCTTGAAGTGCTGGCATCTGTGTTACCTGAGAATTTTTGATCTCTATGCTTGGCAGTGCCTGAAGCAAAAGATTTTGACTATCGTCCTCTATGTTGTTTTTGATACCATATTTTTTACAAATTTTATTAATTTCTGGTGCGAGTTTGTTCTTTAGAGCTTCATCAAACATCGCAATTTCGCTCATTTCAAACTCAGCTGGCAACCCTTCTATGCCTAAAATTTGTTCTGCATATCGTGAATAGTTATCTAAAATATCTTTTGGTGTTTCTGATTGATTGACTATATTAGTGATCAAGCGTGGATTTAATGTAGGAGATGACAAATAACCAGCTTTATATGCTGGCTCTTTATTGCCGTCATATTCTGGCATCATTAACTCACCACTTCGCTGCATTTCAAAAATCAGTCTTGCAAAATCAACTACTGCTTTACCAAAAGCCAACCTTGCGCTGCCATCTATCGTGATATTATCTAGCTCATTAAAGAGTTTTGAATTTACCCCTATTTTTGATACTGCTAAATTTTGGTATAGCTCGTCAAACGATATATTAAAAATTTTAATATTTTCAAAGCGATCAAGTGCTGCCTTGCTTACGTCTTGATTTATTTCATTGCCAGTGGCAAATACCTTAAATGTTTCTTTGCTTACTGAATAAGGCAAGGCCGAACTTAGCTCCAACTTGCTAAGAGCGTCATTTGCACGAATTTTATTAGCAACTTCTTCGCTAATTAATAAAAGTGGCACTGGGCTTTCTTTCATTGTGTTGATCTTTGTTTTTATGAAAGCAGAGCGATCTAAACTTTTTTTATTCTCGTCTTTTATTGATTTATCGAAGAATTGTTTTTCTACCGCATCGCTAGTAATTGATTTGAGAAAACAATTAGCCTGATAGTTATTAAGCTTATTTACATCTACTATTAAGCCCCCTTTATTATCCATCTCTATTGCTTCATCGTTACAAGTAAAGATACTATCGCATTTTTTGGCCACCTCAAAAATAAAGAAATTTCGTTCAACAACTTTATTGTCTTTTAGCCTAAAGGCTATATCTCGGGAGCTAACAGATAAAAAATCTCTTGCCATTGTCGCAGTAGCAACATAATTATTGTTTATGTCAGGCATTAAAAAGGCTTTGAAATTTGCAAAAAGTCTTTCATTGTCTGCAAGTTCATCAAAACCAATAGAAATCTTCTCTCCCAAGAACATATTTCTTTTGATTGCGCTAAGTAATGCACCATTTTCATAGCTAGTTTGCATCTCGCCAGTTTTTGGGTTTTGAGATAAGATCATACGTCCCATTAGATCTTCATAGTTTAACTCGTTGTTTATAGGGATAAATTCAAGCTTGAAGTTTTTTATACTCTTAGCTTGTTCTTCACTGA
>NZ_PPAU01000094.1:0-69473 GCF_002914195.1 Campylobacter concisus
CTAATAATTGTGCTTAAATTTAAAAACATATTAACTACTGCAAATGTCTCGATCTATAAATTTCTGAAATGATACCCAAATAAGCTTGATTGATTTGTAAAATTTTTTAAATATAATACTTTAAAAACTAAAACTACAATAACTATTTAAGTAAAATAAAGAAATTTTAGTTTAAAATACCTAAATAACGTAAATTTATCATTTAAGAAAACTTTTCAAAATTTTATATTTTTTGATAAATATTATTAAACAAGATAAAATAGTTATCTATTGTTTAAGCTTTCTTGTCCTATACTTTTAAACTTTGTATTGAAAAATTTAGAAGAAAGAGCGAGTAATGCGTGAGATTTTGAAGAGAGATGGCACAAGACAAGAATTTGTGGCATACAAGATAGTAGATGCGATAAAAAAAGCATTTGCTAGCGAAAATTTAGCTTATGATGAGAAAGTTTTTACAAATGTTGTCCAAGATATCTTTCAAAAATCAAGCGCGATAACAGTCGAAGACATCCAAGATGCGATCGAAAAAGAGCTATTTAATAGTGGATATTTCGACGTTTTAAAGAGCTTTATGCTCTACCGCCACACGCATAAGCTTCAACGTGAGCAAATTTTAGGCCTAAATGACGATACAACTTACATAAATTCAACTCAAACGATAAATGAGTATATAAACGGCACCGACTGGAGAATTTCTGCAAACTCAAATACAAGCTACTCAAATGCAGGCCTCATCAACAACACCGCTGGCAAAGTCATAGCAAACTACTGGCTAGACGCTGTTTATAGCAAAGAAGAGGGTCTTGCTCACAGAAACGGCGACTATCACATCCATGATCTTGACTGCCTCACAGGATACTGCGCTGGCTGGAGCCTGCGAGCATTGCTAAATGAGGGCTTTAACGGCGTTCGTGGCAGGGTCGAGAGCAAGGCACCAAAGCACTTTAGAGAAGCGCTTTATCAAATGGCAAATTTCTTAGGAATTTTACAAAGCGAGTGGGCTGGCGCTCAGGCGTTTTCTAGCTTTGATACCTACCTTGCGCCTTACGTTTTTAAAGACGATCTAAGTGACGCCGAGATCAAAAAGGCGATAACTAGCTTTATTTTTAACTTAAATGTGCCTGCACGCTGGGGACAAAGTCCATTTACAAACGTAACTATCGACATCACTTGCCCAAGCGACCTAAGAGATCAGATCCCAACGAGTGATGATATACACCTCTTTACAAATGTAAAAGATGAGAAAATTTTGAAAAAAGCAAACGAGCGTGGCAGAAAAAATTTGATCGATATGACCTACAAGGACTTCGAGCCTGAGATGGCACGCATAGATAAGGCATTTTACGAGGTTTTAACAGCTGGTGATAAGTGCTCACAGCCTTTTACATTTCCGATACCAACGGTAAATATCACAGAGGATTTTGACTGGGATAGCGAAGTGGCGGATGTACTCTTTGAAAACACCGCCAAAATGGGCTCAAGCTACTTTCAAAATTTTATCGGCTCACAATACACTTATGACGAAAATGGCAATAAGATAGAAAACGAAAAAGCCTACAAACCAGGCCATGTCCGCTCTATGTGTTGCCGCTTGCAGCTTGATCTAAGAGAGCTTTTAAAACGAGGTGGTGGTCTTTTTGGTAGTGCCGAGATGACGGGCTCGATCGGTGTTGTCACTATAAATTTAGCTCGCCTAGGCTACAACTTCAAAGGTGATAAAGTCGCACTTTATAACAGGCTTAGCTATCTTTTGGAGCTTGCTAAATCGACACTTGAAAAAAAGCGCAAATTTATCCAAGAGATGTATGACAGAGGGCTTTATCCTTATACAGCTAGATATCTAAAGCACTTTAATAACCACTTTAGCACGATTGGCATAAATGGCATGAACGAGCTTCTTAGAAATTTCACAAATGATAAAGAGAATATCTCAACAAAATTTGGACGCGATTTTGCTATTGAGATGGTTGAGTTTTTGCGCGACAAGATAAGGACATTCCAAGAAGAGACTGGAAATTTATACAACCTTGAGGCGACTCCAGCTGAGGGCACAACATACCGCTTTGCCAAAGAGGATAAAAAGCGCTATCCAGACATCATCCAAGCAGGTGGCGGGGAGAATATTTACTACACAAACTCAACCCAGCTTCCAGCAAATTTTACAGATGATGCTTACGAGGCGCTTGATTTGCAAGATGATCTTCAGACTTCATACACTGGCGGCACAGTATTTCACCTTTATATGAAAGAAAGGATCAGCTCACCTAAAGCTTGCAAGGAGCTTGTAAAGAGCATAATCTCAAATTATAAGCTTCCATATATCACGATAACGCCTGTATTTAGCGTTTGTTCAAAACATGGATATATTGCTGGCGAGCATGAGTTTTGCCCGCTTTGTGATGCAGAATTAATAGAAAAAGAGAACAACAATTCCAAATAAGGAGAGGAAATGACAGAAAAAGAAATTTTAGAAAAAGTACAAGACAAACGCACAAAATGCGTAGTCTATACTCGTGTTATGGGTTATCATCGCCCAGTTGAGAGCTTTAACCTTGGTAAAAAAGGTGAGCATAAAGAGCGTATTAAATTTGACGAATATGCAAGTTGCTGCAAAAGATAATCACCGCAGCCAATAAAAATATAAAAACTCAAATAAAAAAGGCACAATCTTCTGTGCCTTTTAAATCTCAAAAGGTCCATAAATTTGCATAAAGTCTTTAGTATAACGCCATTTACTACGCTTGATTATCCAGACAAAGTGGCTGCGGTAGTTTGGTTTGCAGGCTGTAATATGCGATGCGTGTATTGCTACAATATAGAAGTTGTAAATTCAAATGGCAATATAGAAATGGATGAGGTTTGTAGCTTTTTAGACCGCCGTATAGGTAAGCTAAATGGTATCGTTTTTAGCGGTGGCGAATGCACGGCAAATCCTTTATTTTTAAAACTTGCAAGAGAGGTTAAGTCAAGAAATTTTTGCCTAAAGGTCGATACAAATGGCTCTCATATTGAGATTTTAAAAGAGGCGATAGGCGAAGGGCTGATTGACTATATTGCACTTGATTTTAAAGCGCCAAAAGAGAAATTTGTGGGCGTAACTGGCTCAAATTTATATGAAAAATTTATTAGCACACTAAAATATCTGCTTGAGATAAATTTCGATTTTGAAGTAAGAACAACCGTGCATGCAGATTTTTTAGATGAAGCAGATATTTCTTTGATGTCTGAAATTCTTTATGACCTTGGATATAGAGGCAATTATTATTTGCAAAAATTTCTTAGCACAGGTGAAAATTTTGGAAATTTGGTTGATGCTAAAAGTAGTTTTGATCCGAAAAAAATCATCTCAAAACTTCCTATCAAACTAAGAAACTTTTAAATTTCTACTCATTATTTTTAACAAAAATTTTTGCTTTGTAAAACTATAATCATTAAAACTAATAAGGAGAAACTATGCAAAATTTTAGCTTTTTAAACCCTACAAAAATAGAATTTGGCAAAGATAAAGAGCAAAATATCGGCAGATATATGAAAGAATTTGGCGTTAAAAAGACGCTTATCATCTATGGCAGCGATAGGATCATAAAAAATGGCCTTTTTGATGTCGTAGCAAAGAGCCTAAGTGCAAATGGCATCGAGTTTTGCAAGATCGGTGGCGTGAAGTCAAATCCAGTGCTAAGCAAGGTAAATGAGGCTATAAATTTAGCTAAAAAGCAAGGCGTCGATAGCGTGCTAGCAATAGGCGGTGGCTCGGTGCTTGATAGCGCCAAGGCTGTGGCTGCTGGAGTTAAATATAATGGTGACGTTTGGGACTTTTTTACCGGTAAAGATCCAAGCGAAGCGCTTATGATCTTTGACATCATAACGCTTGCAGCAACTGGCTCAGAGATGAACGGCGGCTCGGTCGTCACAAACGAAGCCACGAAACAGAAATTTGCTATGCACGGAGCTTGTCTTTACCCAAAAGTATCGGTGGTAAATCCACTACTTCAAGCAAGTGTAAGCAAGGAGTATTTGGTCTATTCGGCTTCCGACATTATCGCTCATAGCATCGAGGGCTACTTTACAGCGAGCATTCAGCCTGAGATCATAAATTTATACATCGAAGCAAATATTAAAACCGTTATGAAAACGACAGAAATTTTACTAAAAGAGCCAGAAAATTACGATGCTAGAGGCGAGTTTGCCTGGGCTGCTACGATGGCTCTAAATGGCTTAACTTACGTTGGCACAGCTGGCTACTCTTATCCAAATCACATGATCGAGCACGCCATAGGTGCAGTGGTTGATTGTGCGCATGGAGCTGGGCTAAGTGTCGTGATGCCAGCTTGGATGAAGTGGTATAAGAGTAGAAATTTAGAGGCATTTAAGCGCTTTGGCAAAGAAATTTTTGGCGTGGATGACGCAGACGCAGGCATAGAGAAGCTAAAAGAGTGGTTTAGCAAGATTGGCACACCTACAAGCCTTATAGAAATCGGAGTTGATGATACAAATTTAGATGAGATTATGGCTCTAGTTTATGACTATGCGAAAGGTAGGAGGCTAGAGCAAATTTATACAAAAGAGGCCATAAGTGAAATTTTTGCCTTAGCGAGATAAAATTTATTTAAATTTACAAAGGAAAGATATGAAAAAGATCGCCCTTATAGCTGGAGCTAGCGGTGCTGTGGGAAGTGAGATTTTAAAAAATTTATGCGAGAGCGAGCATTATAGTAAGGTTATCGCCCTTGCCAGGCATGAGCTAGAATTTACTCATGAAAAGCTTGAAGTAAAGATAGTAAATTTTGATGATTTTAAAGATGAGGTGCCATTTATCGCTGATGACGTATTTTGCGCGCTTGGCACGACGATGAAAGCGGCAAAGCACAAAGAGCAGTTTTATAAAGTCGATGTGACCTATCCGATAAATTTCGCCAAATTTGGCTTGGGGTGTGGGGCAAAACGCTTTGTCTTGCTCTCGGCTGCAGGGGCAAACAGAAAGTCAGGCTCGTTTTACCTAAAGGCAAAAGGTCAAGCAGAAGCAAAGATAAAAGAGCTTGGATATAGCTCATTTCATATCGCTAGGCTGCCACTTATCGAGGCTGATAGGAAAGAATTTAGACTAGGTGAGTACTTGGTGATAAAGGCGTTTAAATTTATCCCAAAAGGCTTTTTTGACGAGTATCGTCCGATGAGAGCGGAAGATATCGCCAGAGTGATCGTGCAAGTAGCACAAGATGATCACAGTGAAGGTGTGAAGATTTATAGTCCGGAGGAATTTACAAAATGAAAAAATATATAGTGATCACTGGGGCAAGCTCAGGCATAGGAGCGGCAGCGGCAAAGGCATTTGCAAAGCGTGGGGAGAATTTGATCCTTGTTGCAAGACGCAGGGAGCTTTTAGAGGAGCTAAAAAGCGAGATAGCTAAATTTGCAGACGTAGAGGTCGTGATAGAAATTTGCGACCTTTCAAAGCAAGAAAATGTCCTAGCTCTTTGGCGAAATTTAGAAAAATTTGAGCTAAAAGCGCTTATAAACAATGCTGGCTTTGGCGACCACAGCAAGGTCGGCGAGCAAAATTTAGAGAAAGTGACGCAGATGATAAATTTAAACATCATCTCTCTTGTGACGCTCTCAACGCTCTTTACTAAAAAATATAAAGACAAAGATACGCAGCTCATCAACATCTCTTCGATAGGAGGCTACAATATCGTGCCAAACGTCGTGACCTATTGCGCTAGCAAATTTTTCGTAAGCGCCTTTAGTGAGGGGCTTTACCACGAGCTAGCACAAGACAAGCAGGCAAAGATGCAGGCAAAAGTGCTAGCTCCAGCTGCCACAAAGACAGAATTTGCCATGGTGGCAACTAGCAAAGAGAGCTACGACTACGACAAGGCGTTTAAAAAGTACCACACGAGTGAAGAGATGGCGGAGTTTTTGCTTCGTCTTTATGATAGCCATTACTGCGTTGGCGCGGTGGATAGAGATAGCTTTGAGTTTAGTCTAAGTAAGCCAAAATTTGACTACGCTATCAAATACGAGCCAAAAGATAACTAGGTGCTAAAGCCCTGGTAGCCTACGCCAAGGCTGGTAAAGCAAAAAGTAGGACAAAACAAAAAGGCAGATCATGAAAGGCGTTAGAGTTGCTATTTTAGGGGTTTGTTTAGTAGGTACTTGCTTTGGTAGTGAGCTTAAATTTGATGAAAAGAAATTTGAGCTAAAAAGCGTGCAAGTTGGCGAGAGGACGCTTAAATTTAGAGCTTATGAAGGCATAGTCTATGTGGCAAAGCCAGTTAGCGACTACGAGGTCTTAAATTTTTACGTGCCAGAGGAGAAATTTAGCGACCAAAAGAGCGCTATCTTTATGCCAAATGGCATAGGTGGCTACATGAGCGCCAAACCACAAAAACCAGAAATCCAAAACGAAAAGCCAAATGCCACTCTTGAAGCGCTTCTTAGAGGCTACGTCGTGGCAAGCGTTGGCGCTAGAGGCAGGACGCTAAAAGATGGCGAGAAATTCATCGGCAAAGCCCCAGCTGTGATAGTCGATCTAAAAGCGGCCGTTAGATATCTAAAATTTAACGATAAATTTATGCCAGGCGACGCAAATAAGATCATCTCAAACGGCACGAGCGCAGGCGGCGCGATGTCGGCACTGCTTGGCGCTAGCGCAAACGCAAAAGAGTACGAGCCATATCTTGACGAGCTAGGCGCTGCGAAGGCGGACGATCAAATTTATGCCGTCTCAGCCTACTGCCCTGTTACAAATTTAGAGCATGAGGACGAGGCGTATGAGTGGATGTTTGGGGATTTGGATAAATTTGAAAGGATAGACTTTTCAAGCTTTGACGCGAGCTCTTTTAACGACAGAAGCAAAAAGCCAAAGACTATCACAGGCGAGCTAAACGCCACGCAAAAAGAGCTCTCACGCGAGCTAAAGAGTAAATTCCCAGCCTATCTAAACTCACTAAATTTAAAAGACGCCAAAGGCCACGCGCTAAGCCTTGATGAAAATGGCGAGGGCAGTTTCAAAGAGTATATAAACGCCCTGCTTTCAAGAGCATTTACAGCTACAAAGAGTGGTGATAAAAATACGCTCACACCTAAATTTATCACGCTTGACACGCAAGGCTGCCAGCTTGGATATACCTTTAAATTTGAAGACTTTATCGCCTCGCTAAAACGTGCTAAAGCACCAGTTGCCTTTGACGGGCTTTCGCTGGAAAATCCTGAAAACGATCTATTTGGTGATAGCAAAACGCCCGCAAAGCACTTTACTAAATTTGCAAAAGAGCGAGGTGGTGGCGAGATGGCGGAGGCTGGTGTCATAAAGATGATGAATGCGATGAACTACACTAAAAATAAAGAGGCGGCGAAATTTTACCGCATAAGGCAGGGCACAAACGACACCGATCTAGCCCTCGCCGTGCCTGCTATGCTTGCACTTTCGCTTAAAAATACTGGCAAAGAGGTTGATTTTGAAGCGGTCTGGGGACAAGGACATGGCGGCGACTATGACTTAGACGAGCTTTTTGCTTGGATGAAAAGAGTGGTTGAGAAATAAATTTAAGGAAATCTGATGATAAAAAAGCTATTTTTACTAGCGATTTTGGCGGTTTTTGCCTTTGGGGCGGAGGCGAAAGTGAGCTTACACGAGCTGCTTTCAACGCCAAATAATAAGACTTTGCTAAAAGAGCTTGGCAGAGAAAATATTCTAAACTCAAAGAGTGAGCCAGGCACACAGGCGATATTTTTCATGAGCGCAAAGAGTAAGCCGGAGCTATTTTATGTGCTTGAGTTTTACAAGGACGAGACGGCTTATAAAAAACACGTAGCCTCAGCGCACTACAAGAAATTTGCAAGTGCGAGCGCTGAAATTTTAGCTAGTAAAAAGGCTTTTAGCGTAAAAAAATGGGCCGCTTTTTCTAAAAATTTAACGCCAGAGCGCCTAAAAGATGCCTATTTTCACATGACAAATTTAAGCCTAAAAGCAAAAAGCGATGCGAAATTTGAAAAGATCATCAAAAAATATATGCAAAAAAGCGTAGATGACGGTGCATTTGCCCAGTTTGCATTTAGCCTAAAAGAGACACCTAACAAGTGTGTGATGGTTGAAATTTACAAAGACGAGGCTAGCTTTGATAGCTACCGCCACAGCGAAAACTACAAATCTTACGCCAAAGAGCGAGCCGGACTGATAGATGAATTTGACGGCTTTGGTCTCAAAAACGAGACCTCATTTAGCAAGATAAAATTTTAGGAGATGTTATGAAGAAAATTTCACTTTTTTGCGCACCAGCGCTTGTTCGTAGCACGGCTCTTGCCCTTGATAAGGCTGGATGTGAAATTTTAAACAACGAGATGATAGATGCGGTGTGGAACGAAAAGGACAAAGAACATGCTAGCTAAGAGTAAGAGCTACGCTGGTAAGGAATTCTTGGTGTGCGCATATCCAAGGTAGCTACTACATATGTGGGTGGCGACACGAGCAAGGCTAGTAGCTTTGTTTGTAAGTAAATTTAAGGAGAGAAAATGAGTGAAATTTTAGTTGTATCAGGTCACACTGACCTTGAAAATTCCTTTGCAAATAAGATAATCTTGGGCGAGCTAAAAAAGCACTTGCCAGAGGCTAAATTTGACATACTAAGCGAGCTTTATAAAAACTACGTGATAGACGTAAAAGCCGAGCAAGAAAAGCTAGTAAAGGCTGATGTGATCGTGCTTGTTTATCCATTTTTCTGGTACGGTGTGCCATCACTTTTACAAAAGTGGTTTGAAGACGTGCTAGTTCATGGCTTCTCTCATGGCAGCAGCGGAGATAAGCTACGTGGCAAGAAGCTAGTGCTTTCATTTACTTCTGGTGCGCCTGAGGAGCTTTATAAAAAAGAGGCGCTTCAGCGATACGAGATAGAGGAGTTTTTGCCGCCGCTTAAGGCGTTAGCAAATATGTGTGGTATGGAGTTTGCAGGCTATGTTTATAGCGGAGGACTATCATATCAGAGTAGGCACGATGAGGCAAAGCTTGCTTTGATGAGGCAAAAGGCACTTGATCATGCAAAAAGGTTAGGGGAGCTGATAGGCAAAATTTCATGATACCAGCAAAATTTTATAAATATGTTTTTGCGTTTATAATGTCAGCATTTATGGCGTTTTTTATGTCATTTGTGCTGACATATTTAAATCTTGGCTTTGTTGATGGCTTTGTAAAAATTTGGCTAACTGCTTATGTAAAAGCCTTTGTAGTGGCGTATCCTGTGCTTTTGCTAGTCTCTCCATTTGTAACAAAACTCACACAAATTTTATGTAAAAAATAAAATAATAATATACGTTATCAATAAAAATTATTATTTACTTATTTTGATTATTTGGTTATAATCCAATCAAAATTTATCAAAATAGGAGTCAAAATGAGACAGCACGAAACATACAAATGCGAAAAATGCGGCAACGAGATCGAGGTACAAAAAGTTGGTGGCGGCAGACTAACCTGTTGCGGCGAAGAGATGAAGTGTGTCACTGAAAATTTAACAGCGGTAAATTTGATGAAGGCATTTGCTGGCGAGTCACAAGCTAGAAACAAGTATGAGCTTTATGGCGATCTAGCCAAAGAAGCAGGCTATCACGCAATAGCTAGACACTTTTACGAGGCAGCTGAAAATGAAAAATGGCACGCAAGAGCTGAGTTTAAAAAATATCACGAGCTAATGAACGATCCAATTGACAAGATGGATAAAAATTTACTTGATGCGGCAGCTGGTGAAAACTATGAGCATACGACAATGTATCCAGACTTTGCAAAGATCGCAAAAGAAGAAGAGCTAAGAGATGTTGAGAGGCTATTTAACGCGATCGGTAAGGTTGAGGTTGAGCATGAAAGAGAGTATTTGGAGCTTAAAAAGATGCTTGATGAAGAGGGCTTTTTTGAGAGCGACGAAGAGGATATCTGGGTTTGCGAGGTGTGCGGACACGTTCACAGAGGCAAAAAAGCTCCAGGTGCTTGCCCGCTTTGCAAAGCTCCAAAAGAGTATTTTAAACGCGAATTTCTAGGCTAAAAAGCCAAAATAGTCGAGGTATTTACCTTGACTATTAATTTAAGTCATAAAATATTATAAAAATGATACAATTCTTTCAAATTTTCACAAGGAGAAAGAGATGAAAAAATCACTTTTAGTTTTAGCTACTCTTGGCTTTGCACTAAGCCTAAACGCTGCAGATCTTACAGATACTTGCAAGTCTTACTTCTCAGACATCGACAAAATGGTCGAAGCTTACAAACAAGCTGGACAAGAGCAACAAGTAAAAATTTATGAAGATCAAAAGAAACAATCAATGGATCAACTTGCTGCACTTCCAAAAGAGCAACAAGACGCTACTTGCAAACAAGCTAAAGAGATGTTTGCTCAAGTAATGGAACAAATGAAAAAACAAGGTCTTTTAAAATAAATTTTATGGCTAGTTTTTCTAGCCATATCCTAATCCTCTTTTTCTAATTCGTTATTTACGCCGATCTCTTTTACTTCTATATCTTTTTGCTCATCTGGAGACAAGCGTTTAAAATTTTCAAGTCTACTAACAAGACCATCTCTACCACTAAAACTTGATGCAAGGGCGTTAAAATGTTTATTTGCAGTATTTAGTGTATTGCTAAGTCTATTCATGTGCTCGGCCACATTGCGGACTTTATCATAAATTTTAATCGCACTCTTTACGATATTTTTTGCCTCTTCATTGCCACGCTCTATGCGCCATAAATTTGCCACTGTGCGAAGAATAGGCATAAGCGTAGTGTGAGATACTAGTATTACACGCTTTTGAAATGCGTAGTCAAAAAGTGAACTATCAAATTTCATAGCCTCGATATATGCTGGCTCAATTGGTATAAACATCAATACAAAATCAGGACTATCAGGTACGATCTCACCGTAATTTTTGCTATTTAAGCTATCTATGTGATTTTTCATAGAAGCAATATGCTCTTTCAATGCTAAATTTAGCTCCTCTTCGTTGCTAGCTGTGATAGCCTTTTCGTAAGCCATAAGTGAGACTTTAGAATCAACTATTAGATGCTTGCCATCTGGTATCTTTACTATAAAATCAGGAATAAGACGTTTGCCTTCTTCGTTCTTGAAATTTTGTTGTGTCAAGTAATGCTCATCTTTTATAAGTCCAGAAGCCTCAAATGTGCGTTCAAGCTGTATTTCACCCCAGTTTCCAAGTGTTTTATTGCTACCTTTTAGTGCAGTGGCTAGTGAGTTTGCCTCTTTTGACATGGAGATACCAATTTCACTTATGTGCTTAATCTGTGTTCCTAGCGCGCTCATGCCTTTAATTGATTCGTCATGGACTGCATTTACGCGCTCTTGAAAGGTTGAAATTTGCTCCTTTAGTGGCTTTAGTAAAAGATCTAAAGAATTTTGGCTATTTTGTGTGAAATTCGCACTTTTTTCTTCAAATATTTTATTTGCAAGATTAGAAAATTCCAAATTTAACTCATTTTTTACTTTTAATAAATTTGCCTCTTGCTCTTTTAGGCTATTTTCTTTTGCTTCTATTTCATTTCTAAGCACAGCCATATCACGTTTTAATCTATTTTCTCTCTCGCTTGCTTCAACTAAAGCATTTTTATTTTGATTTAGCTCGGCTAGTGTTGCAGTGAAATTTGCCTCGTTATTCTTGGCCCTTTCATTTGCTGTACCGATACTCTCTTTAAGCTCGTTTATCACGCGCTCCATCGCATCTTCGGCTTCATCTTTTTGTGCTATTTTGGTCTTTAGCGCATCGATCTCGCCGATGAGCTCGTCTATTCGCTCGTGATTTGACATAAGCCTTGCTTTTTGCTCGCTAATTAGCTGCAGATTTTCACTATTTTTAGATACTAAATTTGTTAGATTTGATGAAATTTCAAAATTTTCTTGCTCTTTTTGTGTCAAATTTCTTTTTAGCTCGAGTTTGTCTCTATTAAATGAATAGATGACAAATATCGCAATCAAAAATAGTACTCCTAAAAATATGGCAGCATAAAAATAAAAATCTTGTTGCATTTGGTATCCTTAAAAAGTGAAGAAATCTTTATATTTTTACAAAAGCAAAGAGGCTACTCCTTGCTTTTGTAATAAATTTTTATGCTTCCAGCACTGCTCCGTTGCTTGCGTTTGTGACTAGTTTGCGGTATTGTCTTAGCCAGCGAGAGGTTAGTGGCTTATCGACTGGCTTAAATTCTGCTCTTCTCTTTGCGATCTCAGCCTCGCTTAGGCGCACATTTATCTCGTATTTATCGACGTCTATATCGATGATGTCGCCGTCTCGTAGCAAGCCTATCATGCCACCCTCAGCTGCTTCTGGGCTCACGTGGCCGATGCTTAGACCTCTTGTTGCCCCGCTAAAGCGACCATCTGTGATGAGCGCTACGTCCGCGCCAAGGCCTCGTCCCATGATGAGTGAAGTAGGGCTTAGCATCTCTTGCATACCAGGGCCTCCACGTGGGCCTTCGTAGCGGATGACAACGACATCGCCTTTATCTACTTTACCGCTTGAAATGCCAGCGATGGCTTCATCTTGTGAGTTAAAGCAGACCGCTTTGCCGCTAAATTTACGCTCACCAACGATGCCAGCTGTCTTGATGACACAGCCTTGCTCAGCTAAATTTCCAAACAAAATGGCAAGTCCGCCAACTTGTGAATAGGCGTTTTCTACCTTGTGAATGATGCTTTCATCTTTGATGTCACTTACCTTGACACGCTCTCCTAAAGTTTCGCCACTAACTGTGAGATTGTCCAAATTTAGCATGCCATTATCTCTGCGTGAAATTTCTTTTATAACTGCATTCATACCACCAGCTCTGCCGATATCCTCCATGTGCACATTTGGTAAGCTTGGGCTGATCTTAGCGATGTGAGCGATATTTTGACTGATCTTATTTAGCTCTTTGATATCTAAATTTACGCCAGCTTCTCTTGAGATGGCTAGCATGTGAAGGACGGTGTTGCTGCTGCCACCCATCGCCATATCAACGACAAGCGCGTTGCGGATCGCCTTTTCATTTAGTATGTTTCTTATCTTAAATTTCTCATCAAGTGTGATCTCGCAGATCCTGCGAGCAGCCTGCCTGATGAGCTCTTCACGCTCTGGGGTTAGTGCTAGGATAGTGCCGTTGCCAGGGAGTGCTATGCCCATCGCTTCGCAAAGCGTGTTCATAGAATTTGCCGTAAACATACCGCTACAGCTACCACCACTTGGACATGCGTTGCACTCGATATCTTTTAGCTCGGCCTCATCTATCTCTTTGGTCTCAAATTTACCAACCGCCTCAAACGCAGTCGCAAGGTCGATTGGCTTGCCATCTTTTGTGTAGCCTTTTTTCATTGGGCCACCGCTTACAAACACGGTTGGTACATTTACTCTTAAAGCGCCCATAACCATGCCAGGGACGATCTTGTCGCAGTTTGGCATACAAACAAGTGCGTCAAGTGCGTGAGCGTTCATCACGGTTTCTATTGAATTTGCGATGATCTCACGGCTAGGCAAGCTATATAGCATGCCTCCATGTCCCATCGCGATGCCGTCATCCACGCCGATGCAGTTAAACTCAAATGGAATACAGCCATTTTTGCGAATTTCATCTTTTAAAATTTGTGCGTATTTATTTAAGAAAAAGTGCCCTGGAATGATCTCTATAAAGCTGTTTGCAACTCCGATGAAGGGTTTAGCAAAGTCATCGTCTTTTAGCCCAGTCGCACGTAAAAGTGAGCGGTGTGGGGCTCTTGTGTAGCCTTTTTTGATTATATCGCTTCTCAAATTTGATCCTTTTTTAAAATTTGAGAGGATTTTATCACATATAAAGTATCAAAGATTTTAAAAAATTTTTGCAAATTTAAAAATTTTTTTATTACATAAATAACACATTAAATTTTTAAAATTTATCCAAAAAGGATGAGCTAAATAGCTACGAAATTTCGGTAATTTTAATCAAAGCAGTATGCAAAATAATAACGTAAAAATATTATCAATGTGTTATAAATATTGATTTATAGGGCTTTATTGTACCTTGGTACAATTTACAAGACCTATGAAAATTTATACAATGCGATAAAATTTTTTAACAAGGATGAGAAAATGATCGCAAAAATAGAGGGCATAAAAGTGATGCCAATGCAAACTAAAATTTTAAATTCTGGCACAAACTTTTATGAAAATAACTTCACAAATACAACTTTAATTTTCCCTTTTTACGCGAAGAAGTAAAACAACTTCTAATCTCCAAAACAAGAGCGATTAGCTTTTATTTTAAATTTAATTTATAGTTAAGAGAGTTTTATATGCAAAGTGAAAAAATAGAAATTTTACTTGATGAAGTGAATGAAACAATAGATTCTATATTTAGAACCTGTAATAAAAATGGTGGAACAAAGAAAGCTTTGGAAAATAGAAAGCTAAATAAAGAAATTTTAAAAGATAAATTTGTGTCAATTTTTTTAAAATTTGACCAGATAGACGATGATAATTTTAAAAGCACAGTTCTTGCAAGCGATGAGACAAAAGAGTTAAGCGAGATGGTAAAAGCGTTTGAAGCTGATAAAGATATAGACTTGCCAGAGCTAGAGCGAGCGATAAATTTTAACCTTACTAGAATCAAAGAAGCAATCTATAAATTTCAAAACAACAACTAAAAGCTGGTGCGAGAAAAATCTCACACCAGATACTGCTAATAACTAAATACCTCCGGATCAATAACCATCGCCCTATAAGCAACATCATCTCTTGAAGCAGAGTCCACATCCATCTCAAATTTGATCTCATTTGTCTTTGGATCGATCTCAACTAAGACCATTTTAATAGTCTTGTCAGGACGGAGTAAATTTACATTTGAGCTTGAGATGAAGTAGGTATTTTTATCTTTTTGCCACTCGACGTTGCTAGTAACTGCGCTATAAAAGTCAAAGCCACGCTCTTTGCCAAACTGCCAAGTTTGTTCAACCGTGCCCTTTTTCTCATCTATCTTGTACTCAACCGCGCGGGAGTATTTATCCTCTTTAAAGGCTGGCTGCTCCATGCCCCTTGCGTCGCCATTGTCAAATACGCTTAGGTGTTTTATGCTGCCTTTGTTGTCGTATCTTGGCGTTAGCCATGCAGTGTGCTGAGTCCATGACCAGTCAAATTCGCCCTCGCATTTTGAGTTTTCGCATTTTATCTTATTACCTTTGCTATCGACTGGAGTTAGCACTTTGGCTTTAAATTCTTCACTCCAGCCCTCAGGCGAAGCTAATATCCATTTTACTTTCTTGTCACGTCCTATCTTTACGATGCCTTGGTGGCGAAGTGAGAGGATGATGCTATCGTCGCTCTCATCGTATGAGATAGAATTTACGTGAGCCCAGTTTCTACCTGTGCCAGTGGAGGTGACATCGCCAAATGGCTGATCGTCGCTTATCTTTATCTCTTTTGCGTCCATATCGATATTTAGGCAAACAGCTCTAGCGTCAAGCGCTTTTATGAGGTTGCTGCGGTAGACGTTGTTGCCAAAAATTTCATTTAGATCCCACTCTTCGACCACTTTACCGGTGCTATCGACCTCGATGATGTGGTCTCTTATGGTGTGAGAAATTTTACCGTCTTTGTGGTGGTAGTTGTATTTGCCAACTCTAAGAAGTGCGTGATCGTCCTTTAATGGCATAACTTCATGGCTTAGATCGATGTAGCCTCTTGGAAGTGGGCGGTTATAAATTTCTTTTCCCATAAGGTCATATCTTAGATATCTTTGAGCCATGCCAAAGCTGATATCGCCATTTTTTAGCTGATGAAAGCCCATCATCATGCCTCCATCCATCACTCTGCGCTCGCTGCGGTCGTAAAATTTTTGATAGTCAAGATACCATCTAACCTCACCCTTGGTATCTACGATGTAGTTTTCTGTAAAGTCGTTCCAACTAGCAGCTCCGCCATTTTTCCAATCAAGCGGTTTATAGACGCTTGTGATTGTATTATTTATGAGATAGAGCCTGTTTTTAAAGGCAGGATCGACCTTTTTGACGCGAGTCTTTTGCATGTGAGAAAATCTAAAATCACGGCTATATGTGACGATAGGCTGGGCGTAAATTTTATATGTTTCTACCTTTTTAGCTCCGTTAAACGTGTAGCTTACGACTACTTCATTTAGATAGTCAGGGTAAAGTCCCCAAATAGGCACGCCATCATGCGTAAGCAGGGCATGCTCTGAGACGTTGTAGTCGATGTCGATACCGCCATCTGGTTTGCCTTTTACTTTGACATGGATATCTTTGATGTCTTTGCCAGCTCTATCGATGATAGCAGTTAGCGGTGATACGTCGTAAGGATTTATAAAGACCGATCCAAGCTCGCCTTGAACCTTTACGTGATGAGCCAGGACTCCAGCGTTTAGTGGAGCACTAAAGCCAAAACCACTAACCAAAACAGCCGCAAGGGCAACAGAACCTAAGAAATTCTTGCTCATTTTCGCTCCTTTAATAAAATTTAATGATATCTTACTACCCAAATTTCACACAAAACTAACGCTTATATGAAAAGTGGCTTAAATAAATTTATAAAGAAGTCGTTTTAAAGAGTAAAAATAAAAAGAAGAATTTAGGAGCAAATGCCCCTAAATTTTAGTTATTTGCGTCAAATTTCTTAAGAGAAAAAAGAACAAATTTATAGCTAGCAAATAGTGTCACTGGCCAAAGTATCAAAAAAATTCCTGCTTCCAACATCTTTTATCCTTAGTATGCGTGATGATCGTTTTTGATCTCATCTTGTGTGATCTTCTTGCTATCTATCGCTCTCCAGACGACGATGATATAAGCAAGCACTACTGGCACCAGCAAGCTAACATATGCCATAACGCCAAGTGTGTAGTGGCTTGAGCTTGCGTTTTTGATAGTTAGCGAGCTAGCAAGGTCGCTAAATGACGGATAAAATGCAGTGCCATTTAGGCCTGTTATCAAAAATAGCGCAGTCACAGCAAGCGTAACGCCAACGCCGTAAGCAAAAATTCCACGAATGCTTTTTGTAAATGCCCCTTGGAAAATTCCAACAAGTACCAAAACAACGCCAACAAGAAGCAATATGCCAACGATAGGCATCTCGATCAAATTTATGGCGTATTTGTAAGGCATAAGGCTAACTACGCCATTTGAGTCGTATGCAAAGCCATCTTTTGTAAGCACCCAAGCAAGAAAGCCTAGGAAAAATGGCAAGAATAACACGGTGTTGATAATTAGCTGTTTTCTAGCGTTTTGTATAAATTCGCCATCAGCGATGTTGTTCATAAGATATAAGCAGCCGCCTACGCGAGATAGGAAAAACATCGCTATACCAAGTAAATACAAGTAAGGATTTGCCAATGCTTCAAGACCGCGAAATGGAGTCTTCCACTCGACAAAATTATGTTCATTTAGTACAAAGTCGCTACCACTAAAAAAGGTACTAACCGCCATGCCAATAAGGATAACGCCAAGTGAGCCATTTATGAAAAGGAAAATTTCATAAGTTCTAGCGCCTAAGAAGTTATCAGGCTTTTTGCGATACTCGTAGCTTACAGCTTGGACGATAAAGCAAAATAAAATAGCCAGCCAAACCCAGTAGGCACCACCAAAGCTAGTAGCGTAAAATAGTGGAAACGCCGCAAAGCACGCGCCACCAAACATAACAAGCGTTGTAAATGTAAGCTCCCATTTTCTACCGATAGAATTTATGAGCATATCTTTTTTAAGCTCGTCCTTGCCAAGGCTAAAGATGAGTGTTTGACCGCCTTGAACAAACATCATAAATACCAAAAGTCCGCCAAGAAGGCTAACTATAAACCACCAATAAATTTGTAAATTTTCTAAGCTTAAACTATGCATGGTCGTTAAATCCTATCTTTATTTGCTTAAGCATGATTTTGATCTCAGCAATTAGCAAGACCGTAAATAAAACAGCAAATAATATAAATGAAATTTTGACATTTGAGTCAGATAAATTTGTAGCTCCTACGCCAACGGTCATGAGATCTTGTATCACCCAAGGCTGACGACCGACCTCTGCTACTATCCAGCCAGCTTCAGCTGCTATATAGCCAAGCGGTATGGTAAAGAGGCAGATCCACAAAAATACTCTTATGTTTTCAAATTTATATTTTCTTGAGAGATTTAGATAAAGAGTGATAGCAAAAAGAGCTATGAAATATGTACCAAGTGCGACCATGATGTGGAAGCTATAAAATGTAAGTGCAACTGGTGGCACAGCTTCTTTTGCGTCTTTAAGATAGCCATATCCTAAGAAATTTAGGTTGCTTTCTAAATTTGAAAGCGAAGTTTTCATTAGGCTCTCGTCATTTGCTTTTTTAGCCTCTTTGTAGTTTTTAAGAGCTTCTATAGCTACTTTGCCCTTTGTCATCTTCTCTTCAACACTCATGAGATTATGTTCGCTATTGCCATAAAGTAGGTCATCGATGCCTGGCGTAAATGAGTCAAGCTCTCTGTTTGCCATGATACCAAGTGCGTAAGGCACCTTTATCTCAAGCAAAAATGGCTCAGTGTCATCGCCAAGCTTTTTAGCTGGGTTTAAAATACCAGCAGCAACTAGGCCAGCGTTTTTCTCTCCCTTGTAAAGTCCCTCCATCGCAGCAAGCTTCATAGGCTGCTTTTGAGCTACAAAATATGCGCTTTCATCGCCGCTAAGTAGTAAAAATGCCGATGTGATAAGGCCAAATGCGCTAGCAACCACGATACTTTTTTTAGCTAGTAAGATGTGGCGTTTTTTGATTAAAAACCAAGCAGAAATTCCTATCACAAAAAGAGCCGAGATAGTGTAGCCACTAGTTACTGTGTGTAAAAATTTGCTAATGCCAAGTGGATTTAGTGCGACTTCGAAAAAATTTTCCATCTCCATTCTAGCTGTGTCTGGGTTAAATTTCATGCCGATTGGGTATTGCATCCAGCCATTTGCGATTAAGATCCAAAGTGCGCTTAAATTTGAACCGATCGCAACAAGCCATGTTGAAAATAGGTGAAATTTCTTACTGACCTTATCCCAGCCAAAAAACATAATGGCAAAAAATGTACTCTCCATGAAAAATGCGAGTATGCCTTCTATTGCAAGCGGAGCGCCGAAGATATCGCCGACAAACCAGCTATAATTTGCCCAGTTTGTACCAAACTCAAACTCCATGATGATGCCAGTAGCGACACCAATAGCGAAATTTATACCAAAGAGCTTTAGCCAAAATTTCGTTATCTCAAGCCAGGCTTTGTCACCAGTTTTGACATATATCGTCTCCATAATGGCGATGATAAAACTTAGCCCTAAAGTGAGCGGGACAAACAAAAAGTGGTAAATGGCAGTCAGCGCAAACTGAGCCCTAGACCAGTCAACAAAATCCATCTCAGACATTTTATTCCTTTATTAAATTTCGAATTACAAATTCGCTTTTTTCTTCGTCGGTTTGAAATTTGGTATTAAGGGTCTCGTCAAAGATGAAGACCTTTAAAATTCCAAACATGATGATAAACTTTATCGCTATGAGAAGCCATAGTTTCTTGCCTATTTTCATATTTTTAAAGCCGTCTACATATAATGAGGCGATGTTTTTTAAGCAGTTTTTAATCATGATGTCGAAGTCTATAACAAAAAAACTTAAAGAATAATTTTTAAAATTTGCAAGATTAATGCCTTACTAAATATTTAAGGGGTATAATCGGCAGATTAAAAAATAACTAAAGTTAAGGAAAATTTGATGGCAAAAGAGACGAAGTATATTTTTATCACAGGTGGTGTTTTAAGCTCACTTGGAAAAGGCATCGCAGCTGCATCTATCGCGACATTACTTAAAAATTCTGGCTTAAAGGTGAGCGTTTTAAAAGCTGACCCATATATCAACGTAGATCCTGGCACGATGAGCCCGCTAGAACATGGCGAAGTCTTTGTCACAGACGATGGCGCTGAAACTGATCTTGACCTTGGTCACTATGAGAGATTTTTAGATGAGAGCCTAAGTCAGGATAACAACTTCACAACGGGCAGAGTTTATAGCTCAGTCATCGAAAAAGAGCGACGTGGCGACTACCTTGGAAAGACTATCCAAGTGATCCCTCACATCGTTGGCGAGATAGTTGATCGTATCAAAAAAGCAGGCGAGGGCAAAGATGTGCTCATCGTTGAGATAGGCGGAACCGTTGGCGACATCGAGGGCTTACCATTTTTAGAGGCGATAAGAGCCTTAAGAGTAGAAGTTGGTAAAAAAAGAGCGCTAAATATCCACTTAACGCTTGTGCCATTTATAAAAGTAGCTGGCGAGCTAAAGACAAAGCCAACTCAGCATAGCGTAGGCGAGCTAAGACGCATCGGCATAAGCCCAGATATCATCATCTGCAGATCTGAAATGCCACTAAACCGCGAGCTAAAAGATAAGATCGCAGCAAGCTGTGGTGTGGAGAAAAACTGCGTCATAGAGAGCTTAGACAGCGCAAGTATCTATCAAATTCCACTTTCATTTTTAAAGCAAGATATATTAACGCCGATCGCTGAAAATTTAGGTTTTGGTGAGCTAAAACCAGACATGGCAAACTGGGATAGCCTAGTAAAAAGGATCATCGCTCCAACAAACGAAACAACAATCGCCTTTGTAGGCAAATATATCGATCTAAAAGAGAGCTATAAGAGCCTAACTGAGGGCATCATCCATGCTGGAGCAAATTTAGACGCTAGAGTAAATTTACGCTGGATAGATAGCGAAAAGATAGAAGAGAGCAATGTAAATGAGCTTTTAAAAGACGTGGACGGCATATTAGTAGCTGGCGGTTTTGGCGAAAGGGGCGTCTTAGGCAAGATGCAAGCCATAAAATTTGCTCGTGAAAATAAGATCCCATATCTTGGAATTTGCCTTGGCATGCAGCTTGCAATGATTGAATTTGCAAGAGATGTTTTGGGTTTAGAAGATGCAAATTCTATAGAGTTTGATAAAGAGTGTAAAAATCCTATCATTTACTTAATAGATAGCTTCATTGACGCTCATGGCAAAAAGCAGATCAGGACTCATACAAGCCCACTTGGTGGCACAATGAGACTTGGTGCTTATGATTGTGATATCAAACCAAAGACACTTTTATCTGAAATTTATGGCAACGCAAAGAGTGTAAAAGAGCGTCACCGCCACCGCTACGAAGCAAATCCAAAATATAAAGATACCTTTGAAAAAGCTGGACTTGTGGTAAGTGGCGAGAGTGATGGACTGATAGAGGCTATTGAGCTCAAAGATCATCCGTGGTTTATCGGCGTGCAGTGCCACCCTGAATTTACTAGTCGCCTAACTAGACCAAATCCTGTGATATTAGGCTTTATCAAGGCAAGCTTAGAAAACAGCAAATCTTAAATTTTGCTGTCTAAATTATCTACTAGATAAATCCACTTTTTTGCTATAAATTTTGAAGGAGAAAAATGAAAACTCTAATCATCTTAGCCCACCCAGACATCCAAAACTCGGTCATAAACAAACGCCTGCTACAAGAGGCTCTCAAAGAGCCGCAGCGCTTTAGCGTTCATGATTTGACGCAGGTTTACGCAAGCGGCGATATCGACGCCGCGCACGAGCAAGAGCTCATCAGAGCCCACGACGCCCTCGTTTTGCAGTTTCCGCTTCACAACTTCTCCTGCCCTCCGATTTTAAAATCGTGGATCGATGCGGTGATGACGCACGGCTTTGCCTATGGGCGCGGCTCGGACGGTATAGCGGGCCGCAAGGTCGCGCTAGCCGTGACTGCGGGCATCAAAAAGAGCGACTACTGCCCGCAAGGACGCTATCATTTTAGCTTGCGCGAGGTTCTTACGCCGTTTGAGCTTGCGTTTAAATACTATTTTCACGCCGATTACCGCGACTTTTTCGCATTTTACGGCGCCGAGGAGACTCCGGGCGTGGACTACGTATCAAGCCATGACGATTTAGAGCGCGGAGCTAGAGAATACGCGGAGTTTTTGCGAAATTTGGAGTAAAATAGGACGAAAACGACGATAAATTTAGAATGTAAATAGTGTAAATTTTACTAACGATCGCCGTTTTTATAAGTATGATAAATTTGTAAAGACTATCAATTTGATATAGCCTTCAAGCATATCCTTCGCCCTGAAAATCTTACTTTCAATGAAAATTATAAGAAATTAAATTTCAAAAAGATATAATCAAAGCATTCAAAATAAAGACGAAAGATTACGATGAAAAAAAAGCATTTTTGTTGCCAAATTTTTGGCACTTTGGGCGTAAATTTAAGTGAACAAATAGCATTAGTCAAAGCTGGCAGGGCGTCAAAAAGTCCTTGCCAAAGCTATGTTAAATAAAGAGGACATAAGGAATTTACTAGCACGTAGATTTTGTAACGATGTTCACAAAAAACTTAGTGAAATTCCAACGCCAAGCGCCCTAAAAGATATCTACAAAGGCGCTAATCGCATCAAAGAAGCGATCGAGAAAAACGAGCACATCGCCATTGTTGGTGATTATGATGTTGATGGTGTGGTTTCAAGTGTGATTTTAGCTGAGTTTTTTGATGATCTTGGCGTGAAAGACTACCTAGTAAAAATTCCAAATAGATTTAAAGATGGATATGGGCTAAATCCTGAGATAATAGACGAACTCTCAGCCGATGTAAGCTTGATTATCACCGTTGATAACGGCATCTCTGCAAACGATGCGGCCATTATCTGTAAAGAAAAAGGCATCGATCTTATCATCACAGATCATCACATGCCACCAGCTGTTCTCCCAGAAGCTTATGCGATCATTAATCCAAAACAAGAAGACTGCAACTTCCCAAATATCGAAATTTGTGGTGCTGAGGTCGCTTGGTATTTGGTTGGAGCGTTAAAGGATGTTTTTGGACTAAATTACGATATGAGCAAATTTCTAGAGCTTTTAGCTATCGCGATAATCGCTGATATGATGGAGCTAAGAGATATGAATAGAATGCTTGTTCGTCTTGGCATTTGTAAGCTAAATGTGTCTAAGCGTTCCGCATTTCACGCTATAAAAGAGTTTTATGGTAAGGAAAAATTTGAGTGCGATGATATTAGCTTTCTTATAGCTCCGCTTATAAATTCAGCCGGACGCATGGACGATGCGATGAATTCATTTAACTTTTTGCGTGCAAAGAGCATCGAAGAGGCTTACAACTATCTTGACATGATAATAGAGTTTAATAACTCCAGAAAAGAGGAGGAGCGCCAACTCTTTGAATGCTCGCTAAAGGACGTAAAAGAAGACGATGAAGTCATCATCACTTGGGGTGAGCAGTGGCACGAGGGTGTGATAGGCATCGTAGCTAGCCGCCTTGCAAAGCACTTTGCAAAGCCAGCTATTGTCTTTAGCATCGATAAAGGCCGTGCAAAAGGCAGTGCTAGAAGCATTGGTAAGCTTGATATCTTATCTCTTATAGCAAGCCACGAAAATTTACTAACAAGTTACGGCGGTCATAAAGGAGCGGCTGGACTTACACTTGCGCCTGAAAATTTGGTGGAATTTAAAGAAGCAATAAATAAAAGTTGCTCATGCCTAAATATGCAAGATTGCAAAAGCTCGGACGAACTACTTGGTGACATAATGCCAAGTGAGATAGACTTTGAACTGCTTGAAATTTTAGAATTTTATGAGCCTTACGGACAGAAGAATCCACGCCCAGTATTTAAGATAAAAAATGCTCTTGTTAAAAATGAAAGACTTATAGGAAGAGATCAAAATCACCTAAAGCTCATCTTGCAAAAGGATAATAAAACACTTGAGGCTCTATTTTTTAACTTTACAAGACACGCTAGAGTGGGCGAGATGATAGATATTATCTTTTGTATATCAAAAAATTCATTCCGCGGACTTGTTACCCCGCAGCTACTCATAAAAGAGATTTTATAAATTTTATCTCGGTTTTATAATGCTAAAATTTTAATAAAACCGAGATTGCTTCGGTTTTAATTCGCCAAAATCGTTTCTTTATATATTTAATGCAGTCCAACTAAAATAATACTATTTGACTCAAATTTCTGTATTGTAAAATTAATGTTATATAAATATTTATACTTTATTTAAGTTCATTTTTGCTTTAATTTTAATTTTAAATATTAATTTCATAGGACTAAACATGAAAATTTCTTACGTTTTAGCATTTGCTTTAGTACCAAATTTAATGCTTGGTGCTGAAGAAACGATAGACTTGGCTCCGGTTACCGTTTCCGCAAAGATACAAAAGTCCGTTCTTGACGAACCGACAAAGGCTCAAATAGTAGGCAAAGGCGCGATACTAGAAAACGGCGACATCGCTAAATCGCTTTTAAATTTGAGCGGCTTTACGATGGAGCGCAAGGGCGGAGGCGGCAGCGAGGTTTATTACCGCTCGCAGACGGCGGCTAGACTGCCGGTACTAATCGACGGTAGCACGCTAAACGGCGGCTGCGGCATGCGCATGGATACGCCCATCACTTACATCTCGGCGCAAAATTATAGCTCGGTTCGCATCGTAAAAGGCCCGCAAGACGTCAGATACGGCGCGCTCATTAGCGGCGGTATATTTTTCGATAGAGAGATAGCAAGGCTGTCAAAACCAAGCTTCGGAGGAAACGTAAGCGTGCTTGGCGGTAGTTTTAGAAGATTTGAAACTGCCGCGGACGTAGCGGCGGGCAACGAGCTGGGTAACATAGAGGTTTCCGGCGGACACTACGAGAGCGGCGATTATAAAAGCGGCGGCGGGCAGAAAATGCATACGCACTATAAACGCAACAGCGTCTCACTCGTGGGTACGCTAACGCCCACAGATACTACCGCATTGCAGTTAAGCGCGGATCTAGGCGATGGCGAAGCGGCGTATGCCGACAGGATGAGGGACGGCATACAGTTTGACCGTAAATCTTTCGGACTAAAATTTGAACAAGATGTCGGTGAGCACAAGATCAGGCTAAGTTCGTACTATCATCAAATCGATCATATAATGGACAACTTCACCATGCGTCCGGTGGTGCCGGGCACGGGGCGCGGCAAGGGATATAGCATCAGTCACCCGATACGCGATATGTACGGCTTTAAGGTTGAGGGAGAGTTAAATTTCGATAATCTAACTAGCTTCATCGGCGCGGGATACTCTGAAGATACGTTTAAATGGCGAGGTGCCGGAAGCGGTATGATGGGCGTAACTAAAGCCGAAATGGAAGCAGCCCTATCAAAGCCGCACGTAAAAGAGCGCAAGGTAACGTATAAAACGATATATACTCAAAACGAATACGTCCTTGAAAACGACTACGGACTTTTTGGCGGACTTAGGCTGGATGCGGGCGAGAGAAAACTGTTAAAAACGCATAAGAGCAGAAAAGAAAATTTATTCTCAGGCTTTTTTAGATACGAAAAATATCTACAAAATTTAACGCTTTATGCGGGACTAGGTCATGCGCAAAGGTTACCGGATCACTGGGAAACGAGTAAAGACGACAATCTCAAGCTAAATAAAGAAAGAAACACTCAACTAGACTTTGGCGCCGTGCTAAAAGATAAAAACTACGAATTAAACGCAAATTTCTTCGTCTCAAAAATGGATGATTATATCATGCTAAAATATAATCCTATGGGCATGTCCTCAGACGCCTTTAATACCGACGCCTTGCTATACGGCGGCGAGATAGAGGGCACTACGCTGCTAGCCGATATGTTTAGGCTGGGGGCGGGCGTATCCTACGTCTACGGCAAGGTGACTAAAAACGCGGGCGGCCTAAAAGACGGCGACGCGTTGCCTAAGGTTTCGCCTCTAGCGTTTAAACTAAGCGCCGGTTTAGAAAAGCCCGACTGGTTCGTCAAAGCCGACTTCTACGCTAACGCATCGCAAAAACGCGCGCAAAAAGGCTACGGCGACGTGGGCGGCATGGACCTGGGCAAGAGCGATAGCTTTTGGACGCTGGGGCTAAGCGCGGGCTATAAATACAAAAATTATCAATTCTTGCTAGCGGCCGAAAATTTAAACGACGCCAAATATGCCTATCATAACTCAAAAGGCGGCTACGGCGGCGGTATCGCAGGCTACGAAACTATCCCGAACGGCACGAGGCTTTATGAGCCGGGTAGAAGCTTTTGGGCGAAATTTAAGGTGCATTTTTAGGGTGTAACTTAATAAATTTGGCATGGCTACGGGCTTAGGATCTGCCCTAAAGCTGTGCTAAATTTAAGTATTTTTACTCTTATCTTCTTAATAATACTCACACTTACTACATTTACTATTAGTAATAAATTGACACTTGGTATAAAATTTCTTATTAAATTTTAAAGCCAAAGGATGATTAAAATAGTGGTTTATTAAATTTAAATTTTATATAGATTAAAAGCTTAGATATAAAATCTCAGAAATTTTTTAAAGGAGAAGTATGAAAAATTTACTTGTAAAATCAAGCTTAATTCTAGCTTTGGTAAGCTCAGTTGCACTAGCTCAAGGTGCATTTGTTGGTGGTGAAGGTGATTATTCGTTTAACTCAAAAATCAAAACAAAAAACATAGCAAGTAGTGAGAAAAACAACTTCAAAAAAGGTCACTATGGTCTTGGCTTTTATGGCGGTTATGATTTTGACAGCTATAGAGCTTATGGCGGTTATTATTATGACTTTAAAGCTAGGAAAAATGCTGGTGAATCAGATGCAAAATGGAGTAAGCATAAATTTTTAGGTGGTGTTGATTATACGCCAAATATCACTGAAAATTTTAAAGCCGTTCTTGGCGGATACACAGGTCTTGGATATTTGAGTGTTAGAGAGAGATTTGAAAATGAAACGAGCAAGAAAAATTTCAAAGGTTTGCTAGTCGGTGCAAAAGCGGGCGGTATCTACTCATTTGATGAGCATAACGCGATCGAGTTTGGCTTAAAAGCTGATAAGACTTTTTATAAGAAAAATAGTGGAGCTCAGCTAAGAGATACGACTATAGGAATTTATACAGGCTACACTTATAAATTCTAACATTTAAGCAAGGCTTAGGCTTTGCCTAATTTTGGACTACTCTCTACCTTCAAGAAGTGGCACAAAAAGGCACTCATCTAAGTACTCTTTTTCTAAATTTCCATCTTTATCTTTTTTAAATTTAGCGATAAATTGCTTGCCATCCTTCTTCATTGGAGCTACTAAAATTCCACCATTTTTAAGCTGTTTAAATAAATTTAGCGAGATCTCATCAGCAGCTGCCGAGAGCAAGATACGATCGAATGGTGCGTAGCTTCGCCAGCCGTTGTTGCCGTCATCATATCTTACATGTACGTTTTTTATTTTTAGTACCTCGAAGCGTTTTTTTGCCTCCATGGCCAGTTTCTCTATTCGCTCGACACTAAAAATTCTATGTGCAAGTTTGCTTAAAATCGCTGCTTGATAGCCACTGCCACAGCCTATTTCTAGGATATTGTCCATATTTTCGCACTCTAGTGCCATCGTCATTTTTGCCACAGTTAGTGGCGAGCTGATCCACTGGTTGCCCAGTATGGGCTGAGCGTCAAGTTTATAAGCATGGGCGGTGATGGGTACGAAAATTTCGCGTTCGGTTGTTGATATCGCGTCAAATAAAAGTGGGCTTAGTGTGATCTCGTCGGCTATGTCGCTAGCTAAATTTTGGCATTTTATCGCTTCTAGTTGGGTCAAAATTTATATCCTAAATAAAAATTAAATCGTTATTATACGATTTAAAACTTATCTTAAAATTTATAAAATCCCTAAATTCGTTTTGATCTCTTTTATTAAATTTGCATCAAATATCGTCTCTTTAACAAGCGTGCCATTTGGTAAAAATACTCCAGCAACTTCTAATGCAAGAGAGCTTGAGATCATGACATAGCAGTTGTTTGCGATAGCTAGAGCCTTGCAAAGACTAAGATAAGCATCCTCTCTAGCCTTGCCCCACATGGCTGGTACCATGATAATGTCACATCCTTTTAGCTTTGCCCAAAGCCTGCTATCGCGTAGTTCAAAACAGATTAGTACGCCAAGCTTTAGCCCTCTAAAATCAAAGGCATTTATCTCTCCCACATCGCCAGCGGCAAAAATTTCATGCTCTAAATTTGGCCGAAAAAGCTCAGCCTTAAACTGCGAATGAAAGACGTTATTTGAGTTAAGAAGTAAAAATTCGTTATAAATTTTTGGTTGGTGCGGATTTAGATTCGAAATTTGAGCAAGACCTGCGCTTTTATTTAGGCTGGTAAGGTGCGTAAAACCAAGAAATTTATCTGGGCTAAGTGCCTCTTGCAAGCGTTCAAGCAACATCGCATCAAAGCTACCTATCATACCACCAAGCATCGCTTTGTTCGCCCCTGCAAAAAAGCCGTCAAAGTCGTAGCCACTGATGCAAAGCTCACTTGCAAGAATGAGTGAATTTTCAGGTGCAGCCTCAACTAAATTTGCAAGCTCTTCTAGCCGCTCGGTAGCATTTTTTGCCTTTAAAGTTAGGCTTATTAGGTTTAAATTTTCGCTCATTTATTTTCCAAATACAAATATAGTTTGCTTTGGCGCATGGCAATTTTCTGGAATTCTAAAATCCATATCCGTCCCGCCAATTTCAGGAGTTGGCTTTAGCAAAACTGTTATGGCTGTGGTCTTGTTATCACGCTGTGAAAGCGGATCGTTAAAGACCCATACTTCGTAAGAAAACGAGGTTTTATCGTCAAAATATACCACTCTAGTCTCTTTTAGGTCGGTGGATTTAAAGCTACATACCCTATTTATCTGCTTTAAAACATCGACAAAAAGAGCAGACCCGATAGGTGCCAGACTTGGCCGGACATCGCCAGCTGGCATGCTTTGGTAGATGATAACATATTTGGTTTCGTCTGTTTTGACAAGTATGTAAGGGTTAAAACTATTTAATAGATCCTTATTTGCTATGTCGATCGCCCTCTGGCTGCTACTACTCGCACACCCCACAAAAAGCACGCAGGCAAGGGCTAAGATGCTATTTTTAAAAGTCATCAAAGCTGATACTTCCCTTGCTATAGTTTGTCACCTTTGCTTCAAAGAAATTTGACTTTTGGTCGTTAAATTTCGCAAAGTCATCGACCCATTTGATAGGGTGAGCGACGTTGTATTTGCGTTTTAGGCCGATCGCAACTAGGCGTTGGTCGATGAGATAGTGGATGTACTGCTCGATGATATCATCAGTAAAGCCCATTATTTGGTTTTGAGTGATATATTTGCCCCATTTGATCTCTAAATTTCCAGCTTTTTCAAACATATCATAAATTTTTGCCTCAGTCTCGGGAGTGAAAAGGTCGGGTCTCTCTTTGCGGACTGAATTTATCATGTTTTGAAACAAAAGCAAGTGCGTGATCTCGTCGCGTTGGATGAAGCGGATCATCTGCGCTGAGCCTAACATCTTGCCAGCGCGAGCTAGAGCGTAGATCGCTGTAAAGCCACTGTAAAAATAGATACCCTCTAAAATTTGGTTGGCAACCATTGCAAGAAGCAGCTTCTCATCAGTCACTTCGCCCGCAAGCTCCTCATAGACGCTTGAGATGTAGTCGTTTTTTTCACGCAAGACGTCGTCATGTTTCTCCATCTCGTAGATGAGGTCGGTGTTGTCACAGATCGCCTCGACCATGACAGCGTAAGACTTGCTGTGGTTTGCCTCTTCGTAGGCTTGGCGGCTTAGCACGGCGTTGATCTCTGGCGCGGTGATGTAAGGGTTGATGTTGTCAGCTAGGTTGTTTGTCTGAAAGCTATCCATCGAGATGAGCTGGCTCCAAACTAGGTCGTACATGCGTTTTTCGGCCTCTGTGAGGTTGTAGGCGTAGTCGCGCACATCGTCGGTGGTGTCGACCTCTTTTGGAAACCAGGTATTTGCTTCCATGAGGTCCCAAAGCTTTAACGCCCACTCGTATTTTGCCTTGGTGAAATTTAAAATGCCGTGTGGGTTGCCGTTAAAGACTCTTCTGTCAGTCAAATTTTCATTTGAACTTGGGTTGTAGATGCGTTTTCTATTCATAAATTTCTCTCTTGTTTGTGGTAAAAATTTCTTAAAATCTTACCCAAAGCAAGGTAAAAATTTACTTTTATTTAGATGGCTTTGCTCCTTTTTATGGTCATCAAAAAGCCAGTTATTATTAGTAAAACTGCGATCACACATGATACGGCAAAGACGATCTGGCCGATCTCGCCAAACATCTCACCAGTATGCAGGCTAAGTACTTTGCGACCAGCCTTTTTTACCTCTGGGATGCTTTCAGACTTGCTAACAAGTTTATTCTCTTTGATCTTGCCAGCGCTCGCGTCAAGCTTTAGCTTGCCCACTTGGCTCTCGCTAGTTTCGTAGTTTATAGTGTAGGTAGTTTGGTTATTTTCAGGCACGTTTATCGTGAGCGATTTTAGCTCTAGTGTGACGTTATCTTTAAAAATTTGCTTCACAGCCTCGATCTCTTTAAATTTCTCGTCGTTTATTGGGAGTAAATTTGATTGCGGTAGACTTTTTTTCATTGGAGCTGTTTTTAGATCAAAAAATATACTATTTACGCCACTTCTGACCCAGCCATAAGACCAGTAAAGTCCAGTTAGTGACATCACTACAAGCAAGATCGCCACGTAGGTGCCAAGGCTGGTGTGAAGATTGTAGAAGCAGGCGTAGCCCTTTGCTTTTGGCTTAATTTTTAGAGAATTTAAGAAATTTCGCTTGATCGCTGGTGCGTAGAGGATGAGTCCACTGATAGCAAGCAGAGCCATGATGATAGAGCTAATAGCAACTATTTGTTTGCCGATATTGGCTGGTACTTTGCTATCAAGCAAGGCAAGTCCTAAATTTCTATGAAGACTTAAGATAATTATACGAAATTTCTCACCCCAGTCCTCGCTAATAACTTCGCCACTCCTTGGATCTATAAAGAAATTTAATTGCTTTTTATCTTTTGTAATGCTTATACGATAAGCTTCATTTGCTCCACCTATTTGTAAGCTTTCAAGCGTATCAAATTGAATCTCACTTTTTGCTTTAGCTAGGAGTTCATTTAAACTTAAATTTTCTTTTTCACTAGGAACTAGGTTTATAAAATTTTTATTTATCGCACTTTTGATCTCTTCTCTATAAGATGCAAATGGTGCTGAAAGAGTCATGAATATTAGCGGAATAGCCGCAATTAGCCCAATTATTAGGTGGATGTTGAAAATGATTTTTCCTCGTTTTAAAAACATTTTTTTCCTTTGAATTTTAATAGCGAATATTATTTTATTTTTTGTTAAAGCAAGATAAAAATTTATAAAATTATTTTTTAGTTATTAACTTTTACTAATGTTGATAAGGGTCTTGATATCAATTATTCATTAAATTTTTACATATTGGCATCTTTTTTTGTAAAAAGTTATTTTTGCAAAAGGTATAAATAATGATAGATGTATTTAGATTTATGGTGGAGTTAAGCGGAAAATGTTTTTAGCTTTAAAGTCCGTTTTTATCGACTTTTAATAAAATTAAAATCAATAATTTTTACACTCATTTATACACTCTAGCTTTTTAAGCTTTAAGTGTTTGATTTGTTGGTTATGAAAAGTTTAGTTTTCAATACAAAATAATTGTAAGTGCCTAAAATATAGGATTGTAAAGTAGTAAAGTTAAATGGTTTAAGTTTCGGACGCTTAAAGTGGTCATTTTGGCTTAAGAAAAATTAGTTTTCATCTCTTTTTTGCTCGAAAACTTAATTAAGGTTATTTTGTGAAACGTTATCGCTTTTATACGTTTCACGCTTGCCACTCGTTAGCCTTGTAAATGCCTAAAAGTTTAATGGCGTCTTTGTCAATCAAGTAGGGCATTACATAACCTTTGGCGATTAGCTCTCTTTTGTCGTCCGTTATCGCTCGTCCTAATCGTGGATTGTCGCTCAAAAGCTCCACGGCGTCCAGTAACTTGCTAACGAAACTCTGCGCCCTATTTGGATTATCTTTTGCGATAAAATCAAACACTGCTTTTAATTCGAGGTTAAAACGTGCCGTGCGCTTAATTACCATTTGGCTATCTCGTCGCGTATTCCCTCCAGCGGATATGTTTCAAGCTCTCCGCGTCTGATAGCCTTAACATCCGCTTCATATTCGCTAAAGCGCGATTGATATTTAACCTCATCGCTTAGGTTTAGCTTCACGCCGTCAAATTTAGCTAGCGTTATTAGTATCTCTCTTGCTTTTTCTATGAAATCGGCGTTATCTGTCCGTATAGTTAATGTTTGCATTTGCAACCCTTTCTTTTGATTATTTTATCTTGTATTGTTAAAAGGTGGCTTAGTATTCACTTTTGGCATTCACTTTTATTCACCAACTACCCACTTTATACGCTTATTGCGTGCTTGCTAGTATTCGCTTAGTATTCACTTAGGCGCTCATTTCTATTTCTGATTTTTGAGTTTGTGCCGATAACAGCGTTATTTTGGCTTCAGCTGAGCGCTCATTTTTGTTCCCATTCTTTTTAGTGGTAACTTTTCGCTTTTAGCCTTGTTTTTATCGTTGTTTGTATGGTAACTTTTCGCACTTACTATTTAAAACCTCGCTTGCTCTGGTTCTTGCCTTTGCGAAAGCTTTCGCCGTTTCTTTGCTGTTTTATGCTTTGGTATTTAAATAAATAGCCGTTTCTTTACATCGCATTTTTTACATATCGTTTTACGCTCGCCTTTGCCCTATCTGGCTTCATTCTATTTTGCATAATCCACGAGTAAGCCTCTAGTGGCAAAGCGTAAATTTTGGCTAGCTCTTTATCGTATTTACTCACTTTCATAACTCTCAAATTGTTAATAATAGTTTCGTCCGTGTAAGGGCTATTAAACACTTTTAGGATTAAAAAGGCTATTTCGGTTAAGTAATAATCATCTGCTCGCTTTTCCCAGTCTGGGTAAAACTTGTCAAGGACTTTAAAAAAGGTTTCTAGCGTGTTTAACTCTTTTGGTAGCATCGATTTAGCCTTTTTGATTTTTTCAGTATTTTATGAAAAAGGCTGTTTAACCTCTCGTGGAGTGATGAGGTTAGGGGCTAGCCTTGCCCCTTTAGATTATATTAGCTTGCTTGCATATCGTTTTGCAAGCTCGCACCTTTTAAGGGCTTGTGCCATGTAAAAATCCCTTTGGCTTCTAGGGGATTATTTTTGCTAAAGTCCTCTTTGCTTTTATCACCAGGGCTTAGGCGGTCAAGCTGTCTTTTCAAGTGCTTTACTTGTGCTTCTGCGTGCCTGAGCTCGTTAATGTAATAATCTACGAATAGCCACGCCTTAGCACCTGCTTGATAAATAGCTTCATCTCTGCTGACGTTCTCGCTTTGCTCTAGTGTGCTTATTAGCTCATCAAAGCTTCGAGCCTTTTCAAGCTCGTATAATTTTATGTATGTTCTAACTCTCATCTTTTGCCCCTTGTTCATAATATTTGATTATTGCCTCGGCTACGTCGTCAAGAATGTTGCTTAACAAAAAGCTAGCCGATAGCCTGCTTTTTTCATTAATTAACTCATCTTGCTCGCTAACATTTAAAGCTAGCATTAATGTTGATACTTGGTTTAATAACGGCGGTATCTCATTGACTAAGTCAAATTTGTTGTTTAGTTCCTCAAAAATTACTTTCATTTTTATTCCTTTAAAGTATATTTACGCTATTAATTTTAAGTAAAATCATATTGTAACGATACTTAAAAGATTATTAACTAAAATAGCATAACAATATTTTATTTTTATTTTTTATTGCGTTATGCTATTATTTCATAAAAAAATAAAGGCTAAAAAAATGGATAAAAACGAATTTCAAAACTTGTTAAATAAAGCTGGTATCAATAAAAAACGACTTAGTGAATTATCCAACATCCCTTACGCAACAGTTAATGCTTGGGGGTCACGCACTCCATATCCACCTTATTTAAAATTTATGCTTGAAAACTACATTAAGTCGCTTGATATGGATAAAATCGTTGAGGTAGTTAAGCCCTACACTGAAAACAAAGAGGATTAATATCATTTGTAACGAGTTCGTCCGTTACATGTAACGTTACACGTGTTACCCTCTAGGGTGTCAGCTGTGCCCCTAGGGCGATAAGAGAAAATCTGCTTAAGTTTTGTTGAGCCTTTAAAAAATCTCAGCTTAAAATTTCACTCAAAGCAGCGTTTAAATCACCAAATTTAAACTCAAAGCCCTGTTTTAGTAAATTTACAGGTCGCACATCTGCACCTTCAAGCAATATCGCCGAGCCTTCGCCAAATTTTAGCTGCAAAACAAAGCTTGGGACATTAAAAATGGCTGGGCGTTTAAGTGTGTTTGCAAGGGTCTTTGTGAAGCTTTCATTGGTAGCAAATTCTGGCGAAACAAGGTTAAAAATGCCTGAAATTTCACGATTTAGCACAAGCTCATAAGCTTTTAGTAAATCGTCCAGATGCACCCACGAAAAGCTCTGCTTTCCGCCTGCCAAAACGCCGCCAAGACCTAGCTTAAAAATCGGCAACATCTTAGCCAAAGCACCGCCCGTTTTGCCATCAACCCCTCTGCCAAGCACTACGCCAAGCCTAAAAATCGCCGTTTTCACGCCAAGCTCACTGGCCTTTAACGCTTCATTTTCCCAAGCCACCGCCAATTTTCCCAAAAATCCTTTATTAAAATTCTGCGAACTTTCATCGTGTATTAAACCGCTCTCATAAATGCCAACCGCCGAAGTTGAGATGAAAATTTTGGGCTTTTTTGAAGTCTTTGAAAGTGCCAAAACAAGGTTTTTCGTACTTGTAATTCGGCTATTAAAAAGCTCATTTTTATAGCTTTGATTCCATCTTTGTGAGATGTTTGCACCAGCTAAATTTATTAGAGCATCACACTCTTGCAAAATCTCAGTCAAAGCTGAAATATCCGCATAAATCTCGCGCTTTATTTTTAAAATTTCATGCCCTTTTGAAGCTAAAAACTCACACAAATTTGAGCCAACAAAACCACTCGTGCCATTTATCGCTATTTTCAAGTTTGCCCTTATCAAATTTTCTTAATTGCAATTTTCACTTTGCTTCAAAGCGTGTATTTTAAGAAGTTCATCCTTTTTTGGTTTTTTAGATTATACCAAGCATGATTTTAAATCTCTCTGACAAGCAATACTTTAAAAGTGAAGTGTCTTTGTAGTCTATAAAATCAATCTTTGCTTCTGTAAATTTGCAATTAACCCATCTCACTTTTTTTGTAAAAAAATTTCTCATTTTTAACCTTAATGTAAATATTTTTAGCCCTCTTAATAATTAGTTTTTTCATTTAAGGAAAAGAGGAGATTTTTTGTAACAAAAAGGTCATTGTAGGGTAGTTTTACAAGGGCACACTATACGTTCGTTTTCTTAAATTGTGATTTTCGCTCGTGCATGGCTTGTGTGCAAAGCTCTAGCCCTGCGGTGCTAGCTTTGATTTTTGATTTAAAAAGATAAACGAAAAACGCTAAAAATATGGCAAGCGGTGGCAATCTCTGCAATACCCTTTTTTATAAAACCTTAAGCAAGCTAAAAAAGGGCTGTTTTGGCTTAAGGTTAAAAGCCGTTTTCATTTTTTTTGTGAAATCCATTTTTTACTAGGTTTTCCCTTTTTTTGTGGATAACCTGCTCCTTTTTTTTGTGGAGCAGCATATAATCCACCCCTTTGGCTGTCGTCGTTTTATTTTTTTATGGAGCGATGAGGTAGATTAAATCTAGGTCATCTTTTAAAGCTGGCTATGTTTAACATAGGTAGCTTTTACGTTTCACTTTCAAGGCTCGAGCTTTGATAATAGGTTTATTTGGGTTTCATTGTTAGAGCTAGTTGGGCGGATAGCCTATTTTTAGGGGTCGGCTCGTTGCCTTAATTTTAAGGGGACGGACAAAACTCACATTTAAGGGGCATTGCTACGTAAGCTAAAAAATAGGCTAACGCATAAAATAAGGGCTTCACTCCCCCGAAAATTCGGGGCAGCGAATTCGTCTTGCGTTGAGGTAACGAGCCAAAATCTCGGCTGGTTATCATAATAGATTTTGCTTGATTTGTTTAAAAATGGCTTGTATAATTACGGCGAAATTCACCGAGGGTGCTTTAAAGCCCTCCTTGCAAATATCCGCTTATGCTCTTAGTTCTCTTTTATTCTCTTTTGACTTGTAGGGCTTGATTGTGTCTTGCTCTTTCGTGGTCTTATCCAGTATGGATTTAAACTCATCTAGGGCGTATGGGAGTTGCAAATTTAGCCTTTGCTTGAGTGGCAAGGGATTATCTTTGCTTTTAGGATTTATGCTTACTACGGCTTCGGCTCGGTAGATAGGCAAGTTTAGATTATTCTTTTTTGCCTTGTCATAAAAATACACTCTAGTTAATACATCGTTGTTTTTTAGATACTTGGTATTTTCAAAGCTAATAACCTCATCGCAAAAAAGGGTCAAGGTTAAAGGGGCTATCCTTATCAAAACACAAATCAAGCGATGAAACGTTATTTATCACGCCTAGAAGCTCCGTTATTAACTCTTTTGGTGGAGGTGTCTTATTATATTGCCTAAGTCCATAAACTTCAAATAACGCCTTTTGTGGCTCATTGCCTGCGTTTTTTAATGTAGCGTAGAAAATAGGCAAGTCGCCAAGAGTATAGATATTTACTATCTCATAACCTTTAAACTCGTGCCTGCGTTCGATTTTTACCGCTTTGGCTGTCTGCTTATCCAGCTTTTGCCATTTTTTGCCATATTTTCGAGCAACTGACTTTAAAAGGTCGATTTTTTATGGGTCTTTTGCGTGATAGCTTTTTTGAAAAATGTAGCCCTTATCGTGTCTATGTAAATTTTGCTCTCGGCTGGGTTGATAATGCTTGCAAGTTCTGCTAAAATATCCATTGAAATTAACTTTTAAAGGGCGGCTAAACTTGCTCGGCTTGACCGCCCCTAAAATTCTTTAATTAGCTCTTTATTCGAGGCGTATTTTTAGCTTTTATAGCCTCGATTAGCTTTTTAGCTAACTTTACTTGACCTCTTGGTGTTATTAGGGGTCTAAAGCTTAGACACCGCTCGCCGTTTGGCTTTGTAAATGGTTGTGGTTTATATTCAAAATAACCCATATTTAGATATTTTTGCAAAGGTTCATTATTAAACATCAAAATCCCTAGTTCGCGCATTAGAGCGAATAACTGGTTTTGCCCTGTATTTATGCCTTGCTCTTTATTGCAAAGCGTTTTCGCATAATCGCCTATTTTAATACTGCCTTTACTGCTTTCAATTGTCTTAGCATATGCAATATAAGGCTTATTTTCTATCGCCTGAGCTTCGAGGCGGTTATTTTCCTCTAGTGTGTCAGCGTATCTTAGGGCTAGTTCTGCAAGTGAGCGAGGATTATCTAAAAGCTCTTGAATAGTAGTAGGGCGGTTATTGCTGTTTAGGATAAAATCGCTCGCCCAGTCCCTAAAAGCTATCGTTTGAGGTGTTTCGGTTAGCTTAAAGCCTAGAGTTATCACGCCCTTTTTAGTCCAAAACACCATTTTTTGACTATTAGACACCCCGCCCGATTTGTCCGGGGGTGTATCATATACGCCACCTTTGCCATCGTTATACATATCTTTGTAATAATAATGCACGCCCTCGATGTATTCGGTCGCGCCTTGCGTTCTTTGTTTTCTTACTGCTTCTTGTGTAACTCCAAAGCCCTCGGCTACTTGTCTATCTGATAAGCTCCACGTGTCTTTATACTCCAAAACTTCTAAATCTAAATTATTAAACGTTACTATTGCTTTCATCGTTGTATCCTTGTTCTGTTAGCTCTCTTACCTGCTTTCTTAAATTTTTGTTGATGTAAAATAGGTCGTAAGCCATATTTATTAGCCCTTGTGGTGCTTCTTTCACACTCGAAACGCCATAAGCTCTTAAATGGCTAGTAAATTCTTTTATCTTTTGAGGCTCGATAGCGATTATCGCTCCGCCTTTGCCTGCTGTTGTAATTTGAAGTTTCATTTTTTACCCTTTTTTCGCTGTTTAAAAAAGCCGTTTATTAGCTTTTTGTTTTCGTCCTTTAGTTTGTTTAAGTCCCCTGCTAGTTGTAGCGATGTATCGTAAAAGCTAAGGGCTACATCTAACGCCTGCTTTGTTTGTTCGCTTATCTCGTCGTTGCTTATGGCTTCGGCTAGGCTTGGTATTTGCTCTTTTACTATTAGCATAAAGCCTAAATAAAAATCCTCTTCGCTTAACTTATCGTATCTTGGTTTTAGGGGCTTCATCTTTCGCCCCCTTGCTCTGGTGTCGCTCCGCCTTGCTTTTTATACATAAAGGCTTCGAGGTCATCACGTTTAAAGCGGATAGTTTGATTTGTGTAAATGATAGGTTTTGGGAAGTCGCTTGATTTCTTGTATCTGTAAAGTGTTGATACTCCTATGCCTAAAAACTCCGCTGTTTCTTTTGAATTTAGTAGGGCTTTGTTTTGCATTTTTAATCCTTGTATATGTAATTTTTCTCAAATGGTTAAGCCTGAATGCTTGCAAGCTTGATATGCTTAAGTTGATTTGATGTAAGAATATTAATAAATAAAAATGTTAATAGCTAGTGTAAAAGTGGCGTTAAAATCGATGTTAGAAAAATAAAAGATGTTTATTTTTTAATGTAGATTTTTAAAAAATTTCATTAGTTTTAATGTAAAAAATAAATTTCTTACATTGCTTTTGATGTAAGAAATTTTTAGAGGTGTTTTTTATGCTTCTCTGTCGGATTTTATCCGTATATTTGGCTTATTGTTAAAAATATTTCTTATAGTAACCCTTAATTGTGTTATTGCTTTGGCTAACTCTATGGGACTAATATTATTCTTTTTTCTTTCGTTTAGAAGTTCAAAAAAAGCTTTATCAAATTTTTTGTTTGCTATTGTAGGCGTAATATTTTCATCTTTTTCATAACAATCAATTTTTAAGTAAAGTGCGTATATTAAATCATCTATGTTTTTACGCATTTTTATCTCATCAGGATACATAGCCTTTTGGTCCTCTTCGTCAATATCTTCACCCATAAAAAAATCCTCTTTTATATCATATAATGTATTAATAGCTTTTTCTATTTTTTTAAGTAGGCGTTCATTTCTTGTTTGTTTGCGTTCTTTTTTCTTGGCTATGGCTTCTAAATCTTGAATGTATTTATTTATGGTAAATTTGGCGGAATAATCTACGTAAGAATTGCCCTCAGTATTAAAATTTTTTAAAAAAATTAAACTTTCTTTTAACTCATAAATACTAGCCTCGCTTTGAAATTGTGGGTATTTATTTGCATATCGCGACAAAAAATTTAATAACTCATCTTTTAACATTATTTTATCCCTCTCCATTTCTAATAATTCATTTAAGTCAATTTTGTTCTCTGTCATTGTTCTTTTACCCCTTTACCAAACTATCTAAATAATCGCTCCACCACTGCATAAGCTTGGCTCGCTCGTCCAGCCTTTGGCTTCGGTCGTAAATAGCTTTTACACTGCTTCGTTCTTTATGGTCGAGGCAAAGCTCTATCACGTCGCTACTAAATCCGTGATTTTTGATATTTTCATTTAGTAGCGTGCTTGCTGTTGTGCGTAATCCGTGAAATACCATCTCATCGCCAAAGCCTAACCTCTTAATTGCTTGGTTGAGTGTGCTATCGCTTAGCGGTCTTGTCGCACTTATGCCACTAGGAAAGACAAAATCGCCCCTTTTATGCTCTAGCATTGTTTTTAAAAGTTTTTTTACTTGCTTGCTAATAGGCATATAAAAAACTTCTCTTAACTTCATCGCCTCGCCTGGAAACGTGATTAAATTATTCTCAAAATCCACGTATTGCCATTTTAGTTCTCTCACGTTTGCACTACGTAAAAAGGTATGCACGCCAAATATTAATGCCTGCTGCGTGCAAAACGAGCCTTGATACTCCCCTATTGCACTTAATAGCTCTTTTAGCTTTCTTGGCTCGGTTATGGCTTTAAAGTGGTTATTTGTTGAGGTTTTGAAAGCGTCGTTAAAGATAATATCCCTTGTTGGGTTATGCTCGATGTAGCCTTTATTTACGGCTAAGTCCAAAATTTTACGAAGTAGCCTAAAAGTTCTTAACGATGTTTCGTGTGTTATGCCCCTTTTTGCTTCTCGTGCTTGTATCTGCTCTATTGCGTGCGCGTAGTCCCTGCGTTTTAGCTCGGTTATCTCTTTGCTGCCTAGATATGGGATTAGATTTTTTTCGATACGTCCGATTTGCTTATTAAAAGCGATTAGCCCTTTACTCTGCTCTTTGTCTATCCACTCATCGGCTACGTCTTTAAACGTGATAGCCTTTTGCTTGGCTGTGGCTGTCTGCAAGTCCTCGCCCCTATCTCTTAGCCTCTCAAGCTCCAAAGCTTTCGCTCTTGCTTCTGCTAGCGTGATACTCGGATATTTGCCTATTTTGATTTGCTTTGTCGTCCGCTTCTCGTCGCTCTCTTGATATTTGAAATAAAAAGTTTTAGTGGTTTCTTTTTGGGTCTTGTATGCAAGCACATATAAAAATTTTACTCCGTCATCTTTGACCCACTCACGATTTTTATTTTTGAGTGTAAATTTTTTTAATGCCAAATCGTTTGTAAAGCTTGCCATTTCGTAACCCTTAATTTTGAGTGTAAAAAGTTAGTGTAAAGACTTTTTTACACTCAGATATACACTCAAAAGAGTGATATTAGATGAAATGCAATGATAATAATTGAGAGCTTAAAAAGTGGTAAAAGCCCTAAACTTGGGCTTTGAAAAGCTTTTTTTGACAAGGTTTGAAAACCCCTGAAAACGTCTGTTGGTGGAGTTAAGCGGGATCGAACCGCCGACCTCTTGAATGCCATTCAAGCGCTCTCCCAGCTGAGCTATAACCCCAAAGTGGATTTTGACATTTTATCTTTTTATGGCTTACAATATTTTGAAATTCGTTTTAGTAAAATAAAATTTTAAGCAATTTTTGGATAATATTGCAAACTTTAACGCGGGAATAGCTCAGGGGTAGAGCACAACCTTGCCAAGGTTGGGGTCGCGAGTTCGAATCTCGTTTCCCGCTCCATTAACTTAGCCCGAGTGGCGGAATGGTAGACGCAAGGGACTTAAAATCCCTCGGTAGTTTTTACCGTACCGGTTCAAGTCCGGTCTCGGGCACCACGATATGGCGACATGGCCAAGTGGTAAGGCATGAGCCTGCAAAGCTTTGATCCCCGGTTCGAATCCGGGTGTCGCCTCCAAACTTCAAAAATAACTACTCAAAGGAATAATAGTGAGAAATTTATTTTTAGCAGCTTGTATAGCATTTTTTGTAACTGGTTGTTCAAATACTTGGCATGGCGTAAAAGAAGATACTCATAATGCCAAAGAATGGACCAAAGAAAAGATAAATGATGGAGCTACATATATTAAAGAAAAAACAGAGTAAATTTTAGAGATTATAGTAAATTTTAAGCAAAGTTGGTTATAATCACAAATCTTTAATTCGGGAGATGGCTGAGCGGTCGAAAGCGGCGGTCTTGAAAACCGTTGAGGTGTGAAAGCCTCCTGGGGTTCGAATCCCTATCTCCCGGCCACAACCACTCTTAAAATATATCTTCAGATATCTGTATTTCAGCATTTTTAAGCAGCCTATATCACTATATTTTCGTCTCAAATTTCGGACGATTTTATTTTGTTACACTGAATTTGGATTTCTGTTACATCGTTTGCTTATTAGATTAGGAGTTTGCAATGACTTCTAAATTAATAACTCGAATCAAAAATAGACCAAGCTACTACTATTTCGATAAGGCCTTGAAAAATGATAAAATTATCACCGTCAAATATTGTCTATTTACGGACAATGAGTTTGAGGCCAAAGCCATCGCTTTAAAAATAAAAAACGAAGCCGATAATAGACGTAATTCTGTTCAAACCAAAAAATTTATTGATTTACCGTTAAGATACAAGATACGCAACATTCAAAAAAATATTAAAAACAAATCGCATCGACTATCGACGACCGAATATAAAGAAATATTTGAAAAAGTTATATCGGGTATTTATGGGATTACCAAAGCCGACAACGATATGTTTGTCAATAGAAAAGAATGTCAAGAAAACGATAGGCCAAATAAAACACGAAAATCGATAAAATTTACGGATATAGCATCCAGATACGCTCAAAACGAAAGTAAGAAGTCAAATAGTAAAAATACCGGATACTATCAAAGGGTAGCCAAAGCACTTGACATTTATTTTAAGCACAAGCAGATAACCCAAATTTCTTACCAGGACTGCGAGGATTTTCAATTACATCTCTTAAATAATAAAAGGCTTAACAAAAAGACCATCAATAACTACACGTGCTACGCAAGTAGAATGTTTGACTATGCTATCAAAATAGGCCTTATATCTCAAAACCCGTTTAAGCTTTTAAGCTCGTTTAAAATTTCCAAAGATCAAAAATCGCCGAAGGATAATTTTAGCATGGACGAACTGGTTAAGATTTTTAAGACCGATAAAAAGGAGCTTAAAGATTATATGGCGTTTGCCTTGCACACTGGACTTAGGCTTAGCGAAATTTGGAGCTTAGATGAAAGTAGCGTAAGCGAGCGAGACGGTATTAAATTTATCAAAGTTCAAACTGCCAAGCAAAAAGGCGGAGATGTTAAATTTAGAGAGCTGCCGATACATAAAAATATATATCGTCTAAGCGATATGAAGTGGTTAACGAAAATAAAAAAAGGCAAAAGCGATTGTAATTATCTTGGAAAAAGGCTTAACAAACATATTCATGCCGTTTTACCGGACTCCAACGTAAGCTTTCATAGGCTAAGGGCAAATTTTGCGTCCGCTATTAAAAATTACTCCTTAGAAAATGGTTTTACGGATGTTACCTCGGTACTACTCGGGCACGCTACCGATCTAGCAACAGACGTATACGCCAAGGATATCTCGCTAAAAGCAAAGCTAAAAGCTATGAATGGTCTAAATATATTTTCCAATCTCTAGCGATGAAATTCTATTGAATATCTTTGGCTAGTTATGTATAATTTGGCAAAAAGAGGTGAAATATGAATAAAGAGATTTTAAATTTACTTGACGAAGAAAACGTAGACTTCGGTAGGCTTTTTGAGTTTTACTCTGGCATAAAAAAGGATTTTATAAACAAAACAGACAATATCAAGATGGGCTTTATCGGAAACACCCTAGATAAGGAGCAGCTTGAGAGAGATATGGACCATTGCGTAAAGAATTATGCCAGAAATAAAAAAGACAAATATAAATGGCTAAAAAGAGCGGATATTTTAAAAAAATTAAACGACTCAACGCCTACCAAATATTACATGCAAGTCATTTTCAAAGATACTGCAATAATAATTCAAAAAAGCATCATGAATTCGGTTAACGAACTTGATATGCAAAATGAGCCAAAAACAGGCGTAATAGATCTTAAAAATTACAATATACCAGAAGAAGTAATAAAGTACGGCATTTTCACGGATGAAAAAGTAAAAGGCGGCAGATTTATCAATAAACAATTTGTACCCGACAATATTGCAAGGTACTTAGAGAGCGAAACACTTAAAAAAATACCAAAAAGTAAAAAACAACTATTGCCTGCAAATAATGAACTTAAGCCAGAGATAGATTTGCTTGAAACATATGAGTTGTATGAGATGCACGAAGGGGATAAACAGATGTATTCTGATGATACGTTGGGGAGATACAAAAAGGACGTTGAAAGATTAGTAGAATATATGAAAAACAACAATATCTATGAATTAAAGCAACTGCGTGCACAAAATTTTCAAAAGCATATAAAAGATAAAACCAGTAAGGGAAATGCAAATAATATAATAGGCAGACTAAGAAAATTTTTTAATTACGCAGTGCAAGAAAAATATGTGAGTTGTAATCCGTTTGAAAAACTTAGCAACTATAAAGTGGATAAAAATACAACGGATAAAAGAAATTTTACTCTCGATGAGTTAAAAGAATTATTTAGCGGTAAAAATAGCGGCATACGAAAAGAGCTATTAGATTGTTTAAGATTTTTATTATTAACGGGTGTCAGGACGGAGGAATTTTATAATTTAAATAAAGATAGTTTTTATACGGATTGCGATCATCCGTTTTTGAAGGTAAAAACCGCGAAGCAAGGTGCCGATAAGATATTTTATAGAAACATACCATTGCATACATTATTAAAAGATCTCTACAAATACGACTGGATTGCAAAAATTAAAAAAATATATTCAAATAAAGGAACTTTGTCCAAAGCTCTCAATGCCGAAATAGATAAGGTAATAAAAGATAATACGGTAAGCGTCCATAGACTTAGGGGAAATTTTGCTAACGCGATTGATGAGTATTTGTGTTCTAGGGATTTTATCGAATATCAAGACACTTTAAAAAATTTAATGGGACATTCGAAAAGGCTAAGGAAAGACGATATCGAAGATCAAGTAAAATATAAAATAACCAAAACTATACTTGGTTATGCACCCGATATGACACAGGGTACATACTCGCAATCCGAGTATGCGGATCCAAAAATATTAGCAATACGAGGGCTTAATGTCTTTGAAGATATTTTTGAATATTTGAATATCCCAAAAAATCAAATCGGACACGTAAAGCCTAGAAAATCTAGAAAAACAAAAAATAAACCCATCGCCATGATTGCAAAATAAGATAAGACACCGTAATCTGCCGAATTTTGATAAAACTTAGTATGTAGACATGGGTATAAAATCGGTTTTTCGGTTTGACTGGTAGTCGCAAGCCCAAATTTAAAGCTATACTCAAATAGCCCCGCTATTATGACAAAGAATTCGCTTCCGGCTACCACTAGCTCGGCTCCGTATTTTATATCTCTTAGCACGGGTTTTATGGAGGCTAGTTTTATTTTTGAGCTTGCGGTTTTTTGTCTTTGCTCGGCCCTTCGGCAGCTTTTGCTATGCTTGCGTATTTTTTTATCGTTTCTATTACGTTTTTGATCTCGGCAGGCAAATTTTCGTCAAGCTTTTCTGGAATCGAAACGTATAAATTTTCCTTGCTTCTAGTTAATAAAACATAAATTTTTCTATAAAATAGCTTGCGGTCGTTTTTTAGCGTCGTTTGCAGAAACGGCAAAAAGTTGTGTATAACGACGTTTTGCGCTTCAAGGCCTTTGATAGATTGCATCGTAAGCACATCTATGTTTTTATCTTTTGGTAAGGCGTATTCTTTTATGCCCTCGACCGATTTCTTACTATTGCTTAAAACTACGCTAGTTTCGTTTACGGGCAAGGACTCTAAAACGCCTCTAAGTTGCGCAAAGTCATCCATCGCCTTTATATTCACGCTTCCGTCTTGCAGTACGCATTCGATATCTTTCAAAAAGCTTTTATCTAGGTAAAAGCTGTTTTTATAGTAGGTATTTATGGTACTATCGTTTTGCAAGATTTCAAATGCGCATCTAGCGATATTTGATGGTATTCGGTAGACGTTTTTTTAGATTTTTTACCCGCCCTCTCATGTCTATGCGCTCAAATTTTGGATGATGAAAGATATCTGCGATGCTATTCATCGTATAGGGGTAAAATTTCTGCGCCTCATCTATAAAAAAACACGCAGTCCTTTATCTCCTCGTAAATAACCCCCATAAATCTGGCCGGCATATCCTGTGTCTCGTCGCAAAGGACGTAGTCGATCGGATGCTTTGCTAGGTGAGCGCTAAATTTAGCTCTAAATTCGGCTTAAGGTTCTGCCTTACAGCAAGGATGAAGCCAACACTATCTTTAAAATAGTCCAAAATTTTAAAGACACAAACAAGTCACCGAGTAAACGCATAAGTGCAAATGATCTATACTATATAACCATGATAGCAGCATATAGTGGCATGAGGATAAATGAGATAGTTCAGCTAAGAGCACGTGACATCGTTTATCATAATAACGTGCTTTGCTTTAACATAAATAGAGATGATGGCAAGAGTACTAAAAATATAAATTCCATAAGGCTCGTGCCAGTGCATAGTAAGCTAATAGAGCTTGGACTAATGGAGTTTGTAAAACAAAGAGCTAGCTCAAACAAAAGCATCTTTAAAGTAAGAAATAAAGACTTTTCTGAAATTTTTAGATCCCAAATACAACGAAAACTAATAAGTAGCGACAAGCAAAAGACTTTTTACTCGTTTAGGCACTATTTTATAGATACGCTTGTCCAACAAGAAGTAGAGCCAAATATCATAGCTCAAATAGTAGGACATGAGAAACAGTATAAAATTTTATTAGGAACCTATGCTACAAATATAAATGCTAGTGTGTTAAAAGCAAAAGTTGAAATGGTAAGCTACTAATATATCTCATAATACATTTTATTACGTAACTTTACTTCACTATACGTATTTTACATGGTTTTACCTAGGTATACTTGTTTTACTTCACTATACCCTATATACTTAACCTAACTTCACTTAACTATACTTCACGTGACTTCACTATACGTAAAATACGTATACTTACTTTACTATACGTAATTTACGCTACTATACTTAAGTATACCTATTTTACGTATTTTACTTTAGTATACGTGTTTTACCTTACTGTACTTCACTATACATGTTTTACATGGTTTTACCTTATGTAACATTACGTAAAATTATGCTACCATACACTTTAATTATCTAGATTCACTTCTATTAAACATCAACATTTTTATATGTTGATAAACTTACTTAGCAAGCTCGGGCTGAGCTTGCTGTAAGGTCTTGGCCAGACGGGCAAATTTTTATTTAGAGAGATACAATCTAAACAAAACTTTATCCATTAAAGATGATCTTTGTTGATAAAACATTAGTTGGCTTCTTATAAAAAATTAATGATAAAGAAAATAAAACCAATGCTTTATCGTAAATTTTACTAAAATTTGATATTTTTACCTCAACGTTTTTTAGTGACTAAAATAAAAAATAGAATTATAGAAACTTAAATTTTAGATAGAAAAATAAGTACCAGCTTATAATAATTGATTATTTATCTACTCTTATGAAGGCCCAGTTCATATATTCTTGTTTTCGCTCAAAGTGGTTGCCGTTAAAGTACTTATTGAGATTATAAACTTCTGACTCCGTAAGCTCTCTCGAAAGTCCCCATTGTATTTTTTTAACAAGATCGTCAATAGTTTCAGGCATTCCGTCACTGCATGAAGTTTGTATATACTCTAGCTTTGGAAGATATCCCATTTGGAATAAAATATTTATTAAATATATAAAGTCTGGCCTTTTTTCAATGTTGCTTCCAAGAGCATTTAAAACGTCTTCGTTAATGAAACTACCGACTTTAAAAGTAATATAAAGGGCTTTTTTCGTCTTTGAAAGTAATTTCTCTAGGGCTTGTTTTAAGTCATCTACGTCAAGGCAACGAGATGCAAACGTAATATCGCACTCAGGTACGTCACTAAAGTCGTCTTCGAATGCTTTTTGCGCGAATTCAATATTTTTACAATTAAAATCCCGAGAGTTTTGTTCTGCAAATTCTAGCATTTTCGATGAAAAATCATAACCGTAAATTTTGTCTACCTTATTTGCTGCGGCTATGCTTAATGCTCCGGCACCGCATGCGAAATCAAGAAGCGTTCTTGCGCCCTCAAAATCGACTCTTGAGATAAAGTCTTTAACATAGCCGCTCTTAAGTACGCTCTCGCTAAAGCTTGCTGCCTTAACGTCCCATTTGGCTACTGATTTCCTAATAAAAGAGCTATTTGTTCTTTGCTCCTTATAAAGCTTATTAAAATCCAGCCTATCGTAATTAGAAGGTAATATCATAATTTGTCCTCATATTTTTGATAATCTATTCCGTAAATCTTATCTATATTTGATGGATTTATCAATTCATCGCACTTTCCAAAATCTAGTATCTTGCCGTCTTTTAAAAACAATACTAGATTTGAAACAAATTTAGCGTGACGAGGGTAATGAGTGGTTTGTACGAAAGTATACCCCTCGTCTTTTAGCGTCTTTATCATTTCAAGTAGTTTGATTTGATTGCCAAAGTCAAGCCCGGTCGTAGGTTCGTCCATAAAAATAACTTTGGCGCCTTGTACTAAGGTTCTAGCGATATATGCTAGCTGCCTTTGTCCGCCGCTTATTCTAGTATAAAGTTCATCTTTTAGCTCTAAAATACCCATTCTTTCCAATGCATACTCGGCAAGCTTTTTGTCGGCAAGGCTAAAGTTAGAAAATAAAGACGTTCTGCACAATGCGCCCATTAGTACTATATCAAATACGCTATATTCATATGACGGGGCATGCGTTTGAGGAACGTAGGCTATAAGCCTTGCAAGTTCTTTTTTTTCGTAATTCCTTACGCTTTTACCGCATATATTTACCGTACCCTCAAATTTTAAAAATCCAAGCATAATACGCAGGAGAGTGCTTTTGCCGCTACCGTTTGCGCCCAAGATACTAAGCGTATCGCCTTTTTTGATACTAAAACTTATACCGTTTAGTATATTCTTATCTTTGTATCCGAATTTTAGATTTCTGATTTCTATCATTAAAAACTCTTTTTAGCTCTACGAAGCACTAGAATAAATATAGGTATTCCAAACAGTGAAGTTACTATACCTATCGGGACTTCAAAAGTAAACATAAGTCTCGAAAAGTTATCGCAAAAAAGTAAAAATATAGCACCTATCATAGCTGAACTAGACAATACGGCGCGATTATCCGCTCCGAATATAAAACGAGCCATATGTGGAACTATAAGACCTATCCAACCGATAATACCGGCTATCGTTACGCTTAGGGCACTGATAAAAGTAGCAACCAAAATAACGAAAATTTTAACCCTAGCAACATTTATGCCCAGACTTTTAGCCTCTTCTTCTCCCAAACTCAGTGCATTTAAATATTTGCCGCTAAAGGCCAACAATAGTATTCCCGCAAACATCGGTAGAATCGAAATTTGAATAAAATTCTTCGAAGCAAACCCTAGGCTACCCATTAAAAAATAAGTAATAGCCGGCAATGAGTCATTTGGATCGGCTGCGTATTTCAATGTTGATAGTAATGATGTGAAAAGAGAACCGCTAATAACACCTCCTAGAACCAATACTATAATACTGCCAGAGCGTGAATAAAAGGCCGATATGCTTAAGGCCGTCAGTACCGCTATAAAACCAAACGCAAAGGTACTAAGCTGAATGAGATATTCGTTTAATCCGAAAAACATTCCTATGGCGGCGCCGAATCCGGCACCGCTTAAAACCCCAAGTATTGATGGACTTACTAGAGGATTTACAAACATGGCTTGGTATGCTGAGCCAGAAATAGCCAAACTAGCGCCTATTATAATGCAGGCCATTATTCTAGGAAGGCGAATTTCCGTTATCAAAGTATGCATAACTTGATAATTTTTCAAGTCTTCGCCTTTTATAACGGCTTTAAAATATGTTAGATAATCTTCCGCATTAAAGCCGTATTTTCCTATTAGTACCGAAAGTAACATAAACCCTAGCAATAAGATACTTAAAAACGTAAAGGCTTTTTTACTCACCTATAAGCTCTTTTACTTGGTTATCGCTTATGTCAACCTCTAGGAATAATTTATAAAAGTCCTTAACTTCCTTATTCATATTGAATTTAAATACATCAGGGTGAGTTAAATTTATAAGCCATTTAAGCCCTATGAATCTCATAAATGAAGGCGGACGATCAAACCAAGAAAATGGTTCGCGAGGTAAGTAATAAGCTCTTTTATTTTTTACGGCTTTTAGTATTTGCCATTTAGGATCGTCATAGATTTTATCATAAAAGCTCTTCTCGAAAATTAATATAATATCAGGATCATATTCGGCTATTTGTTCAAAGCTAATTTTAATGTGCCCATAAGCCGTAGCATCCGGATTTCCACTGCATTTATGTACATTTTCGGCACCGCTTAGCTCTATAAGCCTAGTATGCCATGAGCCCTCGCATTCAGTAGCTAGTCCGTCGGGATCTTCGGCATAGTATATTTTAGGCTTAACAACTGAGTTTTTTACTATATATTCATTAAGCTCTTTTGAAATATCCATGGTTTTTTTAGAATACTCTATTAGCTTTTTTACTCTATCTTGCTTATCTAAAATTTTGCCCAAAACCTCAAGAGAGTCAATGTAATCTTCTAGTTCATAGCCTTTTAAGTACAGCATAGGTTTATTTATGCCACCCAGGGTTTCTTTGAATTTCTTTTGAGTATTTTTAGAGTCAGAATTTACTAATATCAAATCAGGATCTAGCTTTAAAAGCATTTCCATATTTGGAATTTTGCCTTGCCCGAAAAATCCTCCTACTACCGGCTGGTTAATCATACTCTCTTTTAGATACGGCTTTTCTCTTTTACCGAAACTAGAATTTATACCGCTGACTTTCTCGGGAGCAACGGTATATAGCAAAAATAGTAACGGTGGATTACTGGCGTAAACTTTATTTGGGACTCCATTTAAAGTCTGAATATCTACGCTATTTTTTGATATAAATTCATCAATCTGTTCGTTTGTCATAGCAAACGAAATATTTAGAGAAACAAATAATAAACACAAAATATGTTTTAACATGACATTATCCTTTTTTATAAATTTATCTTTAATTATAGAAACAAACTCTTGTCGGGTATCTTACCGCCCAAAAGCTTTGGATTAAACTCAAAAATAGTTTCAAAAAATGACATTATCTCATCTTGCATATCGCGAGCTTTTGTTACCGTCAAATTTGCCCTATCAAATGCATTAACCAGTGCCGGCTCTGGAACCGGTAGATATTCGGCTCCTATTTTGGCAGCACTTTGCTTATTATCTTTGATCCAAGATAGAGCGTTAGTTAAGTCGCTATGAAGCGTATCAAATAGAGGCAAATTTGCTTTATAAAAATCTACGTCGACTATAATGCCCGCCATCGGAATGTACGGCTTGGTATTAAAGCTTTCTCCCCAGACCTTAGGAATATCTACTCCGTAATGTACCGCTATCCCCATTTTCTTCCCGCGCAGTATGGTTGCTGCCGGAAGAGGTTGAGGGGCGATTAAAATATCATAATCTTTTTGTAAAAATAATCCTGCAGCTTCCGGCGGCGTCTGCGTATACGTAATGTCTATTTTGGAAATATCTATTCCTCGTTTTTTACAAAGCGCTCGCAGAACCAAATCAGGCATATCACCCTTAAAAGGAATTATTAATTTTTTGCCGATAAAATCTTCAAAAGTTTTTATATTCTCATCTTTTACCATGGCTTGTATCGTACCAAGGCTAAGCAAATTTAGCATAGCTAAATTTAAGCCGTGATTTCGCATGTTTGCTCCCACGTTTGATGGCGCCATAGTGATTTTTATTTCCCCATTAGCTACGCCTGCTCGAAGTTGATCCGTACTATTCCAAATGCGTAACCTCACGTCATGAGTCTTTGCTAGCTCGCCTTGTAGGCTTGCTACGGCCATTATCACGCTAGGGATTGCAGGCGCGCCCCACATCGTAAAGTTTTCCTTTGCAAAAAGGTTGGGAGCCATAGCTGTTGCACTTAATGCTGCACTAAGCCTCATAAAACTACGTCTATTCATATTGTCTCTCCTTACTATATAATATAGTTGTCTTAAAAACTAATAAATATTGCTCTTTCTAATATATGTAATACCAAATTGAAATCCAGCGTTTTTACATATTCTCTACTGGTAAACTCAGCTTATCTTTTTAAAAGTTTAATTCATATATAAATATCTACTCCTAAAAACAATCATTCCTTGGTATGCAACCGAATTGATTTTCGAGGAATATGCCTTTGAAAACATTTTGGCGCATAAAGTAGTAGAAACTCAGATCTTTTATAGACTTTACAATATCTAGATTTATGCTATCTTAGAGTAGTACCGTTCCAGTAACTTGGCTGATAGCTAATCCTATTTGAAATATTTTTAGATATAATTATGATTTTTTATATCAAAAATTAAAAAATTATAGTGCAATAATTTTTAAATAAACTTGATGTGAAGCAATAAAATGTTATATAGTTACATAGAACATAGTTTCCATTACTATGCAGTATTTGACTCAGACTCGGTATTCAATATATTACAAATTTCCTTTTTATATCTCTATATTTTTACACAAAGTATTTCTTTTTTTATGTATTTTTATTTCAGTAAAAACGATATAAAAAATGAAAGAAGTAGGAGTTACTCTGCTAAGTAAGATAAAAATTAAAAATTTCCGATGTAAATAATCTCTTCCTTGATACGCTCTGGGAGAGAATACTTGAGTATTATGGCGATATAAGTATCTCGAAAGTTTACGAGTACGCCTATATAAAATATAGGAGCGTAACTTAGAATATATCGTAAGTTTGCTCCATCTAGTTAGTTTAAATTTATAGATTACGCATTATAAAATTTAAAGAATACTTACCATTCCATCTCCATCCCAGCATCATCTTTTGTAAATTTACCCCTTAGTTCTGGCATTTCATTTACTATCATCTCTCTTAGCTCAGGATTGGTACTTGCTATTTCTAGTAAAAGATCTATATGTTTGTTATTGGAGTCTTTTAGCTTAGAATTTTCATTTTGCAAACTTTCGGTTTTATGTGTTAGAGATTGGTTTTCTTTATCCTTGCTCTTTAACAATGCATTTTGTTCATCTATCTTTGTTTGCTGATTAGTATGTATTTTTAGTTTATGTCTAAGAATTGTTATCTCATTATCTTGCTCAGCTTGGATCTCTTTTAAATCATATAGCTTTTTTTCTAGCTGCTCTTTTTCTTTTAAGACTTCTATACTTTTCTCTTTATTTTCTTCTATGATCTTGTTTTGTTCTGTTATTTGCCCAGCAAGAAGCCCTACTTTTTCTTTTAGCTGCTCATCAGATGTGATGGTTATATTTTCTTGCATTTGTTCATAAACTAAATTTGTAAGACTAGATAGATAAGCCTCTTTCTTGTTAGCTTCTAGTCTAAAATGCTCATCAAACCATAAAAACTTTTCCTTTGTCATATATTTATTTACTCTCTTTTCCATAAGCTCTCTAATCTTACTCTTTAACTCTTTTTCGCTCTTATATTCTCTTGCTATTTGGTGCATTTGGGTTAAGCTTTTGTGTCTATTATTGCTTGGTTTACCACGAAGTACCTGACCCTCAAATGCCTCTGCTCCCATATCTTGTAACTCTTGGCCAAATTTTGCTGTTTGTGCCCTACCGCTAAATCTCAAATTTGCATGCTTCTCAAAGTTGTAGTTTGTAAGGATGATCTGATAGTGTTTGGTCTTCTCGTCATTATGCTCAGCCACAAGCAGACACTTTACGCCATACTTCGCACAGTATGCGTTTATAAATCTCATGACTCTATCTATCTGTATCTTTTCATTTATAAATTGAGACTCTTTGTCATTTAGTCCTTCTTTTGGCTCTTTCTTCCTGTCTGTGCCAAATGTAATAATGACTTCAAAAAAACTAGCCATATCTTTACGCCAAGACTTGTTTATAAGAGTCTCTTTGCCATTTCGCTTTTGCGTATAGGACTGCTTGGCATAGTCTTCCTCAAAACTTTCCTGAAAGCCTTTAAGTAAATTCTTTACAAAAGATATATTATGTAGCTCATCATCTTTACTATTGGCATCTCTCATATTGCCATTGCCATTAAATTCGCTTAGGAGTTTGTAACGATTAGAAGTGGTTGGGTTCTTTCTGAGATATTTTATATGTTTAGTCTGATCCTTCTCACGACATGCATGTGCAAATCTACCTATAGCTCTACCATATGTTAAAAAATTTGACCTTACGTTTATAACTAGGTTGTGGTTATTTACCGTATATGCATTAGCCATGGAAAAACACCTCACTATATGAACTTTCTCTCGTGCTAGCGGTGCTAGTTACTATAAATGAAATTTTTTTCATTTTTATCCTTTTAAAAGATATTTATAGTAATTACACCAATTTTGGAAAAAATTTCAGCTAGAAATGCAAATTTTTGTAAAAAAGTTTATTTTTCAAGAAAGAAAAATTAAAAATATTAAAATGATGGAGATTAAAAGTGTGTATTTAAGGGAATTTGAGACAAAAAGCTAAAAGTAAAAATTTAAAACAAAATTATTTTTATGGCATTACAAGGGTAATAACTTTATAATCGTTGAAATTTTTAAGAGACTGTCCCACTTTAGTAACTAAGTGTTCCACTCTTAAAGGAAATTTTAAAGAAAGGGAAAGAACAAAAGCATCACTGCTAGTGCCTAAAATAGTGTGTTTTGGTGTCATGGGGGAGACTTGAACCAAGGGCGTCCGGCTTATCTCGCCGCTAAGCGCCTCGATCGTAACGACCCGGCATTAATAGCCGATCTTCACGCTATAAAGCGAAAAGCGGGCGCTAAAAGCTTTATTTACGACAGCGACCGAAACGAACACGGCCACGCAGACCGCTTTTGGGCGCTTGCGCTCGCGCTTAGCTACTTTGAAAAGGTGAGGGATAAAAGAGGTAAGGCGTATATTATTTAAGGTTAAAATTATTTACAAAAATAATTTTTTTTGATATCATCCAAGTATGATAACTCGTGAAGGATAAACACTGTGTCTCATAATGAGGTAAGCGAAAGCTGAGCATCCATATGTGCCTGGGGTTATCTTATTTTAAATCTTCTATATCTAAGTTTGGCTCTTGAACTATCAAATTTACAATAAAATCAATAAATGCTTCAGAATAAGTATGTCGCTGCTGGTTACCTATCGTATGTGCATAGGAATATGATTTGTCGTCTTTTATATTGTATTTTTTAATTATCAAACTTAATATATGTTTGTTAAAACCTTTTTTATAGGCTATAGATATATTTTGCTGCTTAAGCCTAAGGCAAACCGTATCTACAACGCTATTATAAGTATGTTTATGCGTATCGGATGGGTCTTTTAACTCTTTTATTTTAGCGACTTTACTATTTGCGGCGCTATCTATTTTTACACAAAAATCGGCTTCGTCTTTCTTTTTTGTAATATATAAATTTTGTTTCAGATTTATAGCAAATTTTTCATTTTTAGTAGTCGCCGCAGCTATATCTATCTCATTATTTAAATCTATTAGCTTTTGAGCTATTTGCGGCGTATATTTTGCTTTTATTTCTTCATTGCTAAGCGTATCGTAATTAATAGATAATATCAAAAAATTATTAGATATATATTTTGTTATATCAATATCATGAAATTTCTTGATTTCGTTCATAAAATTTATAACACAAGCTTGAAAAAGTTTTATATACGTAGCCTCATAGTCCTCTGTAACAAAGTGTGTATTTGTATCTCTTAGCTTGATTATAAAGCCTAAATTTACTCTTATTAAAGAGTGTTTGTCGGTATAAATTTTTGATATAGTGTTGTTTAAACTAATTGTCCTATCTGCGCTATTTTTATAATATATACTCTCGTTTCTACGCAATAGCTCCGCTTTTAGCATAAGCTCCCATGCGTTGCACATAAAAAAACTAAAACCTTCTGCTCTATATTTTATAGTTGGCTTATTGTAAATTTCAAGTGCAAGCAAAAATGCTTCTATACTCTTATTAACAAGCTTTTCCTGTAATTGTATCAAGATAAACCTCATATTATATTTCAGAGCTATTATAGCAAAAGAGTTTTGAGTTTTTTATTTTAAAATTGTTCCTTTTAACTCTGTAACCACTTGTATGCTAATATCTTTTGCTAGCTCGTCGCTAGCGCGTTTCAAGCCGCCGTTTTTATAGATATTCCAAGCGTTTAGTAGATATGGATTTGCTTTTTGGCCGGGGTGTTTTACCTTTTTGCCGAAAAATAACCCCGCCTTTTTATTGGCTAAAGCTTTTTTATTTTTGGGTTTTATGACGTGCGCTCTCGTGCCGCTGTGGACGTATTTGGCGTATTTTGCTTTTAGGGTATTGCCTACCTTTACCTCACCGGCGGTTACTTCGAATACCCTTATATCTCTTTTAAGATTGCCCGTTTTTATGGGTGCAGTCTTGTGTCGTAAGTCATCAAAATTCTGTCATAACCCCCCCCCTGATCTTAAAACCCAAAACAAATCAAGCGATAACGCTGAAGAAAATGGCATTATGGCCGTGTCGTATTTTAGAGATACATATTTTAGCACCGGAGATGGAGCGATAAACTACCGACGAAGCGTCGACTGCGTTAGCTTTTTGCGCATTGGTGGCGACCTATCCAAAAGTCCATATAATTAATGCCAAAGGCAACAGTATGGAGCCCACTACCGCTAATGGCGAACTGCTTTTATAGCTACCGCAAACGTGGGTGACGTCACTAGCGGCAACGTATATGTTATAAACTACGGAGGCGACGTGTTCGTTAAAAGGTTAGAGAAAAACCCGACAACAAGAGCTATAACGCTATTTTTGGATAACGAGAAAATATGAACTCATCGTAATCGACGGCAAGAATTTAGAAAATTGTAGTATTATAGGGCGCGTCGTAGCGTATATCAGAAAAGGCGTGATTTAAAGGGGCTTTGAAGTTTTTGAAGCAAATTGAAGTTTGGATTTCAAAATGCTAAAAAATGCCTAAATTTTGCAAATTGTGCATTTTAAGTTCCCATTTTTTACCTTACGTCCATGCCTATACAAAAAGGCTCTTAACGCTATTTGCTCCACATTTTACCCATTCTCACTTTTTTACCTTTTGCATAAGATTTATCAAAAAACATTGCAATGCCGACACTATAAACGAGCAAAATATAAGAATATTTTTATCTTGTTCAGTATACACTTAGAAAAATATATACGAGAGGTTGTAATAATGCAGGCTAGATTAAAAGTATTCAAAAGCGGTAATTCTTTGGCACTAAGGCTTCCAAAAAGCCTAAATTTAGACAACGTCAAAGAGTTTATACTAAAGAGTTTTGATAATAACGAAGTGGTTTTAACCCCAGTTAAAGATGATGAATGGAGCGGACTGTTTAAGACTTTGAATGAGTTGAAAGATGCTGGAGTTAAATTTGAAAGAGCCGAGCAAAGCTTGCCGCAAGAGCGAAATTTCGGATTTAAATAATGTTTTTGCTTGATACTAATATTTGTAGTTACTTGATTTCTAGCAACGAGCCTTACAGTCAAAATATACTAAACCATTTAACTAGATATGGCAAAAAGGATATTTTTATTTCCAGTATAACGGTAGCCGAAATGTTTTACGGCATAGAAAATTCCACTCAAAAAGAGCTAAATTTAAGACTCATGGGAGATTTTATCTCAAATTTCTGTGTTTTGGATTTTACGAGTAAATGTGCGGCAAGCTACGGCAAAATAAGGCTTGAGATGAAAAATAAAAACAGAAGGATAGGCGATATGGATATGCTGATTGCCGCCGTAGCGCTTAGTAATGATCTTGTTTTGGTTACGAATAACGAAAAAGATTTTAAAGATATAAGCGGGCTTAGGATGGAAAATTGGAGCATTTGATATAATATACGGTAAATACAAAGCCTTTTGTTGGTTATATCAGAGGTTAGCTTAAAGCTAGAATGTACAGCCAAAACAAAGATAACTAAGCTCATGAAAACCAGTTGCGCCGCTCTTGATAGACTACTAAACCCAGACAACGACTCGCTAACGCTAAGCACGCTTGAAGGTGCGATAGCGTCAGGCAAAAGACTAAGTATCTAGGTAACCTGGCGGTTGCCGATTAATATATTTAAATAAAAATCGTCTAAAATTTTGGACGAAATTTTATATAAAATATCGCAGAGGAAAGGAATTAATGGTGCTAGACTTGTTACATAGGCTTGTTACATCTTTTTACCCAGAAAGAGTCAAAATTTATACTCTTAAAAATGCCATAGAAATCCCATTTTTAGGTACTTGTAGTAATGAAAAATGTTTTTACACTCTAGGTGTCCCTATCTCCCGGCCACCTATCTAATTCCTTGTTTATTTTATAAAGCATTACCTAGATTTATCGTTCATAATGGCTATAAAAATATTTCTATAAATATTCAGATCATAATTTACTAAAACTAAAGCTAGTATTGAATTCCTTTTTCAAATTATAATATTGTAAGATAGGCAAACGAATATGAGTTTTAATATTTTATTTCTGATTATCTTAAATTCTCAAAATACTATTTGAAGTAGAACATCCAAAATACATAATAGTTAGTAATCCTGTGTATAAATATATGTAAAATTAATAATATTGAATAAAGAATTTAAGACGAATTCAAAATAAGAATTTAAACTAAAGCAATCCATGAAAATAGTTTAAAGTTAAAGTGGTGGCTATGCTTTATGTAGTCTAGGTTCTATTTATATTTAATAGATAAAAGTACAACAGACAAAAAATAAACTACTTGCTAATAAATATTTTTTTGAAATATTATTTTGAGAGAATATCTAGCCACATAAAAGTAGCTAGATAAGGAAAAATTTCTAAAAATTTTAGATTTTTAAAAGCTCAGCCTCTTTTTCTTTTACAAGAGTATCGATTTTTGCAGTGTAGGTGTCAGTTATCTTTTGAACCTCATCCTGCCCCTTTTTACTCTCGTCTTCAGTTATAGCTTTATCTTTTTCAAGCTTTTTGACTTCATCATTTGCATCTTTTCTTACGTTTCTTATACTGACTTTGGCTTTTTCTCCCATTGATTTTGCATGTTTTGCATTTTCTTGGCGTTGCTCGACGGTCATAGGTGGAAAAAATAGCTTGACACTCTCACCATCACTATTTGGATTGACGCCGATATTTGCTGCTTGGATAGCCGATGATATGGCTTTTATCATACTTTTTTCCCAAGGTGTGATAGCGATAGTTGAAGCATCGCTTGTAAGCACAGTAGCTACTTGGTTGAGCGGAGTTGGCGAGCCGTAATAATCAACCATTACATGATCTACGATATTAATGTTTACCTTGCCCGTTCTAAGCGTTGTAAAGTCGCGTTTTAATGAAGCTATTGCTTTTTCGCAGCCTTCTTTTTGTGTTTCATAAATTTTATTTAGCATTGATGTCCTTTATTAGAAGTTTTGTACTTCGTTGATGATCTACTTTTAGTGATATTAAAACTTTGCGTTTATCGAGCGGTGGGTTAAATTTACACTCAAAAACACCATTTGTCATAGGTACCTTTTTAAAGCCATTAAAGCCAGTCATAAAGAAACTACCTTCGCTAGCATTTGTATCAGTTTTTATAATAAGTTTGTCTATTGCATTATTTTGCGGATAGCTATCCGGAAATATCCACTGGGCATTTAGAAATTTGCTATTAAACGTTAGTGCTATTTTGGTACCGTTCATTACGGGCGTTCTATAAAGATCGTAAACATCACTCTTGTCTGAAACCGCACCTGAGTTTTGATTTAAAAGTGCTAAAAAACCAAATTCTTTTGCAAGTTTTACGACTCTACTATCGATCTCACCATAAGGTACTGCAAAGAATTTTGGCTTATAGCCCATATGTTTTTCAAAGGTCTCTACACCCTTTTGAAAATCCTCTCTTAATGCCTCATCGCTAAGTTTTGTCATCCTTGGATGAGCGTACGAGTGGTATCCAATCTCACCATAAGCCTCAAGTTCTTTAATCTGATCAAATGTCAGATAATCGCCATATTTTCCAGCAATAGCCTCGACATATATCATTATGGTGAATGGATAGTTATACTCTTTAAATACACTAAGGGCCTTGTCATAGAAACTTTTATAACCATCATCTACAGTGATGACGATCCAGTTATCAGGTATTTTTTCGCCAGCATTTACAGCATCGACTAGCTTTGAGAGTTTAACGACTTCATAGCCATTATTTTTGAAATATTCAAACTGCTCTCTTAAATTTTTAATAGAAATATCAGTGCTTGTGTGTCTTGGATCATCAAAGCGATGATAGACTAAAATATGAGCGTCTGCTAAAGCAAATGTTAGCGTCAAGAATGACGCTAAAAGTGTTTTTATCATTGTTATTTTGCTGGAGTTTGTGGTGCACTAGGAGCTGATGGTACGTCGTTTGACTTTGGTATGACTAGAGATTTACTATCGACGCTATCAACGATAGAGCGTTTTAGATCTTTATTGTAGAAGTATCCAAGTGCAAGTGTATTTAAGATAAATAAAATACCTACAATAAAAGTAAATTTAGCTAAAAATCCAGCTGGTCCTTTTGCTCCAAAAAGACTCTCGTTACTTCCGCTATATGCCCCAAGTCCGATAGATGAGCTTTTTTGAAGTAAAACAGCGATAGTTATGATGACAGCTAGAGCAAACTGCAAGATCAAAAATATTAAACTCACGAAATTTCCTTTAAATTTTTAAAAATAATTGGTTGCGATTATACAAGAAAAGATTTAAATTTTTAGTTAAAGTTCTTTTTCAAGCTCATAAAGCTCGTATCTTATGCCTTTAAAAAGCTCGGCTTGTTCTAAATTTATGAGCTTAAAGCACTCTTCAAGCGCGCGAGCACTCTCCTGGGCGCGCTTGAAATTTGCAGTGATTATCTCATCTAAATTTTTTCTAGCTTGCTCGCTTTTTGTGCTAGTTTTTAAAACGTCGTTTTGAGAATTTCTAAATTTTAAAAATTCTTTTTGTGGTATCTTTGCTTTGTGGCGGAGGGATTTTATTTTGTAGGCGAGCTTAGCGTCATCAAAGACATATCTTTTTATATCTTCAACAACGCGAAGCCCTTCTTTTAGCCTATTTAGGTTCGCATCTATTACTCGGTAGATGCGCTCATCTTTAGTCATTTCTATTAAAAATTCCTAAAATTTGTAGCAATGATGTAAATAAATTTACAAAATCAAGATACAAAGCAACTGCGCCTTCAACTGGAGTTTCGTAGTTTCCATGGATAATATTTTGCGTATCAAAAAGTATATATGCGCTAAATAGGATCGATGAAATACTTGCGATTACAAGTTGAAACATTGTACTTTTAACGAAAATATTGATAATAGCTGCTGCAACGATAACAATTAAGGTTATGAACAACATTTTACCCATTGTTGTAAAGTCACGTTTTGTATTCATCGCAAAGACACTTAATGCACCAAAAGCAACTGTTGTTAGTCCAAATGCTTGAGCTACAATACCAGCTCCACTTGGCATGGCAAGGATCGCTGAAAGTAGCGGAGTTAACGTAAGGCCGCTTATAAAAGTAAATGCAAACAGAAGTATTAAATTTAATCCCTCTTTACGTTTAGCTGCCATTAAGCCAAAAAGTAGTGCAAACTCGACTATAACAAGTCCCCAAAACAAAAATCTATTTGCCGCAAAAACGCCAGCAATGCTAATACCTACATAGGCGCCAGCTGTTGCTGAAAGTAGTGATGCTGCAAAAAGTTGATAAGTTTGTTTTATAAAAGTGCTTAGTGAGCTTTGAGAGTACGCAAGTTCTTCTTGATTTTGTTTTGCGTAGTTCCTATCATACAGACTCATTTTATCTCCTTATGAATTTTTGAATGAGTTTAACCTAAAATAATTAAACAAAGAATAAAAAGAATTTTAACAAATTATATTAGTTAAAAATTTATATATTAAAGTATTTTTTAGATTAAATAAAAGTTGCTATAATCGCGTAAAAATATAAAAAATGGAGATAAATTTCTATGGATGACTCGCTACTTGAAGGTGCGGTAAAATTTATGGAAGATGGCTTTTTAGAGCATGAAGAGCTCTTTAAAAGTCTACAAAATAGACAAGACCCACATACCCTTTTTATATCCTGTGTTGATTCAAGAGTAGTACCAAATTTGATAACAAACTGCCTTCCAGGTGAGCTTTTTATGGTGCGAAATATCGCAAACATCGTACCACCTTATAGAGTGAGCGAGGAATTTTTGGCAACGACTTCTGCTATCGAATATGCATTAGAGCTTTTAAATATCAAAAATATTATTATTTGCGGGCACTCTGACTGTGGTGGATGTGCAGCACTTTATATGGATGAAAAAAAGCTCAAAACTACGCCAAATGTTAGAAATTGGATAAAGCTAATAGAACCAATTAAGAGAGAGGTTTTAAAATTTACAAGCGACGATCCAGCAAAGATGGCGTGGCTAACTGAGAGATTAAATGTGATAAATTCGATCGAAAATATAATGACCTATCCAAATGTAAAAGAGGAGTATGAAAGCGGCAAGCTTCAAATTTATGGCTGGCACTACATCATAGAAACTGGCGAAATTTTTAGCTACGATTTAAAAGAAGGCACGTTTAAACTTCTAGCGGACAAAAGAGGTGAAAATGCGTAAATTTCTAGCCATTATCCTGCTTTGCTTTACCTTTGCTTTTGCGGATGAGAGCAACAAAACTCAAGAAGAAGACATAATAAGCATAACAAATCAAATCCAAACCCTAAACAGCCAGATAAAAATTTTAAAAGCACAGCAAAAAGATACGAATAACTCAAAGGCTGACAACTCAAATTTAGCTAGCCTTCATAAAAAAAAGAGCGATCTTTTAGAAAAGATACCAAACTATATCATGCAGATCGAATTAACCCAAAGCGATATCAATAAATTTAATCTGCAAAAAGAGGCGCTAGAAAAAAAGGTCGCTAGACTTGAGAAGCAGTCAAACAAAGACGCCTACATCCAAAGCGCCATCGAGCTTGAGAAGATGAAGGTTGATTCTGCTTATTACTCAGCGCTTGTCAGCCTTGAAGAGATCTTTAAAAAGGGCGCGAAGTCAAATTCTATAAAAGATGTGATAGATAACGGACTTTTAAATTTACAAACAAATTCTTACGTCAGCATAAAAGAGCTAAAAGATTCTCTAAATGAGACTTCAAGCTCTTATGATAACGCATTTGCAGAGCTTGATTTAAAAAAAGAGACTGATGAGGAAATTTTAATCTATCTTAAAAACAATGCTGATCTTCTAAGCTCAAGCATGATCTTATCAGAGCTAAATTTAGTCGATACGGTCGAATATATAAATAAGCTAACTTCTATAAATTCGGCAAAATTTAACGTTGGTAAGATCGTAGTTATAATCGTAGTATTTTTATTTTTTGTCTCACTTACAAGAATTCTTGCCAAACTCACATATTGGCTTATGTCACTCATTGCATCGGGCGAAGGTGTAAAGGAGGCAAAGGATCAGATAGTAGATATCGTTAAAAAGCCTATCTCTGCGCTTCTTATCATTTATGCACTAAATATTTGTATAGGTGTTGGCTTTTATCCAGTACCAGTGCCACTAACTCTAGCAAATATCTTCTCGATCGTCTATATAGTCGCATTTTCATGGCTTGTTTTAACTATCCTAAATGGTTATGGCATAGTAATAATCGATAAAATCGCGCAAAAGAGTAGACGAAAAGAGGTCGTAAATTTAGTTTTAAAAGTAGTCTATGTAATTGTATTAATAATTGCACTTTTACTAATTCTTCAAAAGCTCGGCTTTGATATATCAGCGCTCATAGCTTCGCTTGGTATCGGCGGTCTTGCTGTTGCATTTGCTGCAAAAGACATCATCGCAAACTTCTTTGCTTCTGTCATGATGCTCTTTGATAACTCATTTTCGCAAGGAGATTGGATAGTTTGTGGTGATATAGAGGGTACTGTTGTTGAGGTTGGCTTTAGAAAGACGACTATTAGAAGCTTTGATAATGCTTTAATCTTTGTGCCAAACTCAAAACTGGCAAGTGATCCTGTTAGAAACTGGAGTAGAAGAAAAGTCGGTAGACGTATCAGAATGCTAATTGGCATTGAATATGGAGCGACAACTGATGAGATTAAAAAATGTGTAGATGATATAAAAACTATGTTGATAAATCATCCAGATATTGCCAAAAGCGAGGATATAACAGCCAAGAAAAAAGGGCTAAAATATAGACAAAGTATAGTTTCAGTTGATGACTACGCTGGATATAAGTCAAATTTATTTGTCGTGGTTGATGATTTTGCAGATAGCTCAATAAATATCTTAGTTTATTGTTTTGCAAAGACTATCGTTTGGGGAGAATTTTTAGATGTCAAGCAAGATGTAATGCTAAAGATTATGGATATTTTAAAGCAAAATGGTCTAAATTTCGCATTCCCAAGTCAAAGTTTGTATATTGAAAGTGTCAAAAATAAAATTTAAGGAGAAAACAATGAGTGATGATTTTGACTATGAAGAAGTAGAAGAAGACTACTCTGAATTTAATGACGATGAGGACGATAGTAGCGATAGTTATGACTATAATTACGATGAAAATGACTACAACTACGAAGATAGTGACGAGGACGAAGATAGTTACGACTCTTATTAGAATGACTTAATGAAATTTAATGGAATAAATTTACAGGGAGTTTTGTTTGACACACGATTTTGTAGATCAAAGTAGTTATAAAGCGATCGATGATATCTATAAAACGATATTAGACGTTATGATAGCTGCGAATGCACTATCTTTATTGCTTTTTATGATCATAGCTACACCACTACTTTTTATGTGCTTATTATTTATGGCAGCTGGAATATTGCTTAGAATAAAATTTGACATAAAATATAGAGTATTAATATCCCTTGCATTTCACCTAAATATCATATTACTTGTTACTATTATTGTTACTACTATGGGTTGGAATACCGGAATTTGGATAATACTTGTTGGTGTAATTTTTATAAACTACTTCCTAGCGTTTGATTCAAAGAGTCTTACTTATATAATGGCATTTTTAGAATTAATCTTGCTTATACTTCTTTATTTTATTCATAAAGATGAGGCACCGCTGATCCCATCTGCTATACGAGGGACGATAGTCGTGTGCAGTATTGTTTTTGCTTTTTTTATTGTTTTAAGACTTTCAATGTTTGCAGATGTTATCACTTCTAGTGGATATCAGCAAATAAGAAAAGAGACGGAAGAGCTTGAAAAGGACTCAAAGCATGATTTTTTAACGCAGCTTTTAAATAGAAGAACAATAGAAAAAACTTTAAGATTTGAACTAGTTGCTAATAAGGAAAGAAGTGGTAATACAAATTTAGTCATAATGCTAGGCGATATTGATAATTTTAAAAAAATAAACGATACATATGGGCATGACTGCGGTGATGAGGTCTTAAAAGATGTAGCCAGTGCTTTAAAGAAATCATTTAGAGGTAAAGACTATGTTTGCCGCTGGGGCGGAGAAGAATTTTTGATAATCTTGCCCGATACAAAGATAGAATTTATCCACGAAGTGAGCAAAAGGCTTAAAAAACAGATAAACAACGCAAAACTTCCAGATAAAACTCCAGTTACTATGACCTTTGGCATGCTAATATGTGCAAATGGTGTTGAGGTGGATTTTGAGGAAGCCATAACTTTAGTAGATAAGCTGCTTTACGAAGGCAAGCAAAATGGCAAAGACCGTATCGAATTAGAAATTTTAAAAAAGGGCTCGGATGCGTAGAATTTCACTCTATACGACCCAAAAACTTATCATATTTTCAATATTATTAACTCACGTCTGTTATTTTTTTATTTTTTTATTTATGAAAGAAGAAATTCTGGCGGTTATGAATATATTTTCAGTAGCAACCTATCTTTTTCTTTTAAGGCTTATTTACGATAGTCCTGAAAATAACAAGATAACAATGCTTATAGTCCAGCTTGAAATTTTATTTCATGCGTTAGTTTGTATGCTAATACTTGGATGGGGATACGGTTTTGGATTATTGTTTTTAGCATCGTCGCTAATACTATTTTTTACTTCATTTACCTATAAATTTTTTAACTACATAATAGTTGTGGTGCAAATAATTTTATCCATAGCCTGCTATGTATATTTAGATGGCCAGCCTGTAAAAAATTTTGACGGCTTTAAAGATCTACTTTTTGTTTTTAACTTAAGTATGGTTTGCATATTTTCGGTTGTTGTTTCGTATCTTTTGGAGAGCTCAAATTTATTTATATTTTTAAGTATCTTAGAGGAAAAAGAGATGGCTGAAAATATCTTAAATCACGATCCATTAACAGGACTTTTAAATCGTACTTCAATGCAGAAAATTTTAAGTCAAAATGATCTTTATAAAAATAGGGACTTTGCTATCGTTATGTGCGATATTGATAACTTTAAAAAGATAAATGACACTTATGGACACGGCGCAGGAGATGCTGTTTTAAGAAGCTTATCAGGCATATTTAAAAACACATTTAGAGATAAAGATAGAGTAGCTAGATTTGGTGGAGAAGAATTTTTAGCAGTCGTCTTGGGCGTAAAAAAAGATGCAGCTGTAAGTATCGTAGAGCGTGTGAGAGAGACTTTGAGTAAAAATATAGTTGAGTTTGAAAATATAAAGATCAACGCAACAATGACTTTTGGAGTAGTTGCTCATGATGGTACGGGAGAATTTAGCTTAGAAAAGATGATAAAACAAGCTGATAATCTACTTTATGCTGGTAAGCGAAGTGGTAAAAATATCGTTATGAGCGCGGATTACGATCCAAAAGCATAAATTTAGAGGCAAGAGCCTCTAAATTTTAATGTCCATACATTATGTTTGGCAACCAAAGAGAAATTTGTGGTATATAAGTAACCAAGATAAGGCCAAAGAATAAAGTGAGTGTCCACGGCAAGCATGCCATGATGACCTCTTTTAGATTCATATTTGTAAGACCGCTTGCGACAAATAAATTTAGTCCAACAGGCGGAGTCACCATACCTATCTCCATATTTACAACCAAGATGATACCAAAGTGAATAGGATCAACACCAAGCTGCGTAGCTATCGGAAGCAATAGTGGAACCATGATCATGATGACGCTTGAAGGCTCCATAAATTGACCCATGATAAAGAGCAGGATATTTACAAATATCAAAAATCCTATCATACCGATATTTGCATCAAGTATCATCGAAGCGATCGCTTGTGGGATCTGTTCGCTAGTTAGCAAATATGCAAAAACAACGGCGTTTGCGATGATGAAAAATATCATAGCTGTTGTAAGAGCCGAGTCTAGGCAGATATCCCAAAGATCTTTTATCTTTATATCTCTATAGATAAAAAGTGAGATAAATAACGCATAAACAGCACTTGCCGCAGCAGCTTCAGTTGGAGTAAAAATTCCTCCATAAATTCCGCCGATGACCACAACGACGATCAAAAGAGCCCAAAATGCTTTTGTAAATTTTTGCACTCTTACTTTAAATGGCTCAGCTTTAGTCGCTTTAAATCCAAGCTTTTTTGCACCGACATAAGTTTGAACTAGCATAAAAGCTCCAAGCATAAGACCGGGTACAACGCCTGCCATAAAGAGCTTGCCAATACTTACCTCAGCAGTTACGCCATAAACTATCATAACAACTGAAGGTGGGATCAAAATTCCAAGCGAGCCAGCCGTAGTTATGCCGCCCACTGCGTACTCTTTTGGATAGCCAGCCTCTTTTATCGCTGCAAACATAATTGAGCCAATAGCCACAACCGTTGCAGGCGAGCTTCCAGATACCGCTGCAAAGATGATGCAGGCAAATATCGCACTCATAGGCAAGCCACCTGGTAAGTGTCCGACCATAGACTTTGCAAAGTCGATGATACGTCTTGCTGAGCCACCTTTACTTAGTAAATTTCCGGCCAAGATAAACATCGGTATCGCCATTAGCGAAAATTTATTGATGCCATCAAATATAAGCTGCGGGATCGTAGCGATGTCTATATCTGTAAAAAATATCATCGTTAAAACAGTACTTGTGCCTAGTGAAACCGCAACCGGCACGCCTATTAGCATCAGTGCAAAAAGTAGGATAAATAAAAATGCTATTGTCATCTTTCTTCTCCTTAGTCTTTGACTACGCTACCATGAGCTAGCTCGTGCGCTTCGTTACTCACGACTTGTGCTGCAGGCGTTAGCGCTACTTTGATAGCTTTTTCAGCCGAGCGGTAGCTAGCTGTGACAAAGGCTATCGGAAGCACTAGCATAGGGACCCATTGAGGTATGCCAAGGTCTATTATCATCTGCTCGATCTCGTGCAGAATTTTGAGATAATCCACCGAATAAACCGCGATAAATATCAAAAAGACAGTTGTTAAGATGTGCGAAAAGAGCAGGCATGCCTTCGCAAGCGCTGGTGGAAATTTCTCCACCAAGATAGTTACGCTTACGTGGATGCCCTTATTAAAGCCGTATGCCGCGGCAAAAAAAGCCGACCAAATAAAAAGATAGTTTGATAGTTCGCTCGCCCACGACCAGCTTTTGTCAAAAAAGTATCTGGCCACGACGTTGGCAAAGGCTAGTAGCGTTCCACTAGCTAGCCCCAAAACGGCGATAGTCTTATTGAGCGAGACTATCAATATATCAAGAGCGTTAATGAAATTCTTCATTATTTTGTCTCGATTGTTTTTTCTATAAGCTCTTTACCGATGACATCGTAAAATTTAGGATAGATAGCCTGCATAGTCTTCTCCCACTCAGCTTTTTGTGTGTCGTCGATCTTGAAAATTTCTAGCTTTTTGGTATCTGCTATATATTTTTCAAGCTCGGCTATAACATGAGCGTCCTCTTTAGCTGTCTCTTCTCTCTCGAAAGCCGTTGCTTCGCTTAGAGCTTGTTTTACATTTGCTTTTAGATCATCTGGTAGCTTACTCCAAAATTTATCGCTCATAACGACTAAATAGCCCAAATATCCGTGACTTGAAAGTGTAAGCGAGCTTTGAACTTCGTGAAATTTTGAGTTATAGAAATTTGAAAGTGGGTTTTCAGTCGCATCAACTACGCCTTGTTGAAGTGCAGAGTAAACCTCTGAAAATGGTAGAACTTGTGGATTGCCACCAACTACTTTGATCTGTTCTTCAAGTACCTTTGAGCTTTGGATTCTAAATTTTTGTCCTTTTGCATCTTCTGGCACAAGAACTGGTTTTTTGCTTGAGCTAAAATGCTTAAATCCAGCATCCCAATAATCAAGTGCCACAAAGCCTTTTTTTGTAACAAGGGCTTTTAGCTCCTCGCCAACTGCACCATCTTGAACCTTGTGAAGGTGGTCTGCATCTTTAAAGATGAAAGGCAGGTCAAATAGCTGAAACTGCGGCACGATAGGCGTAAATTTTGAAAAACTTGGAGCTGCCATTTGAACATTGCCAAGCTTTAACGCGCCAAAAACTCTATCGTCGTCAAGTAGCTGAGCTGATGGGAAGACTTGAACTTTTAATTTACCGCCGCTTAGCTCCTCAGTACGTTTAGCAAAAAAGTCAGCTGCCTTGCCTTTTGGTGTAGAAGCTGCAACAACGTGAGCAAATTTGATCGTATAGACCTTGTCTGCACCAAATGCTAAGCCACTGATGGCACAAGTAAAAAGTAAAGCTTGTAAGAATTTCATCTTTTATCCTTTGTAATGGTTTTGTTAAACGCATTATAAATTTCAAAAATAAAAATTTAGAAATTTTGTTTCGTAAATTCACAGCTATTTATTTTTATATGTGTATTTTAGTAACAATTGTGCTTTTAAAAGCTAATTTATATTTTCAAAAAATTTTTATAATTTTTCAATAACTAAACTTTTAAAGTATATTTGTTACTTTTTTACACATAAAATTTATTTTATTTTTACATTTAATAAATTTTTTTGAATCCATTTAACCAAATGCATGGGATATTTTGCCCTAAATTTTTCTTTTCTATAAGTTTAAAAGTCAGCCAAAAAATGTAAGTTTAGGTTTGCTTAAATTTAACCTATATT
>NZ_PPAU01000095.1:0-68723 GCF_002914195.1 Campylobacter concisus
GAGCTGGAATTATATATGAGCAATACTTAAAGATAGTTGAAATATTTAGGGAATTTGAGAAAATTTTATTAGGCGCTTGAAAATTTTAAAGTATGTATTTTTATTATAGGTTTATAGGGTTTAGTTTATATACGCGTATCCACTTCTTTTTTCTATATTTATAGAGGCTACATTGTTATTTTTATCTGTTAAAACTATCTTGCAATCACCTTTCAATAGTCTTGAATAAGGTCTTTTTGCTCCTTTATTGTTAGTAACACTCACCACTCTCATGGGCCTACCTAATTCGTCAAAATCAATGGTTTGTGTTTTGCCTTTTCCGCAACTACCGACGAATTTAACCGATTTTATGCCATATTTTTTCTCGATATTTAAATCTGTATTAATTTTATTGCAATAGGATTGAGGAATGCCTCTCCAGCCCGCACTTAAGAATTTATTTGATTTTTGTGTATCGATGGCAACCTCTTCTTTGGAATTTAAGTTACCACTAAATTTATTACCACTACCTCTTTTATCATAAAAAATACTATATTTCCAAGATTTAACCCCAGGCTCATCTACAGAGCACTCTTGCAAACTAGTGTCATTAATAGCTATCCCCCATCTCATTTTAAACCAAAATTTTTCATTTTCTGAATGTACAAATTTATCATCTTGCATGGCAAGGTGCTGGGCGTACCTTATATGCGTTAGCATCTGTGTAGCTGCCTCTCTAGCTCCATTTATTTCTAGCCTTGGTATGATCATTGCTGCAAGTATACCTACGGCAATAATCACAAAGATAAGCTCTATAACAGTAAAACCCTTGTTTTTATGCATCTACTTACCTCTTATGTCAAAATTTGCAATTACTTTTCCCATTTTTTCTATGCAAAATTTTGATTTTCCATCTAGATCGGCGCTTACTAATAAATTTTTAGACTCATCTCTTACATCTATACCATAAAATTTAAGTCTTAATGCAAGCTTTTTATTATCAGTGTATAAATCCTTAATTTCCGCTTCTTTTAATTTAGCAGCAAGCTCTTTTACAACATCAAATTTATAGACAAAATGCTTTGTTGGGTTATCTAAAAATAGGTAAAAAATTTGATTAAATACGATCATCGACCAGTTTAAAGCTAAAAAAAGCATCACTAAGGTCGTGCAAATTTTATAGCCTTTTCTAAATTTTGGCAATCTTACACGATACGAATTAAAAAATACTCTTACCACAAGTGGTGTCGCAATCACACAAAATGGTAAAAACTGTTCAAGCTCTAGCCTTTGGCGCACTGAGACTATCATACAAAAGCAAAATGAGCAAATCGCAATAAACCATAAAAGATCTTTTTTTTCTTTTACCCAAATTCTATAAATCGTGTAGACAAAAAAGATAAAAATAAATGGCGAGAAAACAGCGGCAAAGATACCAAAAGTATCGATAAAGTGCCCACTTGGCCTACCATTTGTATCAAAACCAAAAAAGTAAAGCGTGAGTAAAAACAAAATAGCACTTAGCCAAGCAAGCGGCGGCTTCCTTTTATAAAGTGAAAATATAAAAAATCCTGCGTAAAATATCAAAAAATCACCATCTATAAAAAAAGAAAGGCAAAAAAATGCTACAAATAAAATTTTATTTTTAATATGAAAAAAGTATATACATAGGAGTGCCAGCATAACGCAAAGCCCAGCATTATTGACGATAAGAGCTGAAGCTAGCGTGCCAGGAAGTAAGATAAAAAGCAATACCGCAATAAGTCTGTCAAACTCTAATTTAATGTAAAATTTGCTTATCTTATACATTAAAACGACACTTATTAAATGAAAAGCGATCATCACGGACCTTAAAGCAAGATCTGTTTGACCAAAAATTTGAATGCTTAAGTTTAAAACATGGCTAAGAGAATTTTGTTTGTTAAAAAAAATTTCAGCTTCACTGTAACTTATGCTAAGAGAATTTGCCGTATAAAGTAAAAATATACAATCAATCAAACATATCAAAAATACGCTAAAAGCGACGTGATGTCCAACAAATTCTCTAAATTTATCTAGCAAAAATTTTCCTTAAATATGTATATCCCAAAAAAACTCGATCCAATCGTGAGCCTCTTTTACCTTAAATTCTGGCAAAAGCAGAGCCTTCTCTTTATAAAAGACGGTCGCTATTTTGATATCTAAATTTGGATAACGCTTAAGCAGCTCTCTTTTTATCTCGACCATGCTCTCGCCACTATCAATGATGTCATCTACGAGTAAAATCTTAGTGTATTTGCTAAGATCTGGCACGTTAAAGATATTAATCGTATCAAGTTTGTTTGTATCTTCATAGTGGATAGAATTTAATGTAAATAAATTTCTATTATTAAGCGCAACAGCTAGCGAGTGGCCAAGCGTTAGACCACCTCTTGCCACAGCTAGTATCACCTCTGGATCAAACTCATCTTTTATCTGTTTTGCCATCTTTTTGGCATCAACGGCAAATTCATCATAGCTATAAAATATCATCTTTCATCCTTATCAATGCACTAAAAATACGATAAAACTAATAAGCGCTAGCACGACTACACCTAAATTTATATCGCTAAATTCTCTCTTTATGAGCTTAACTATGACGTATGACATAAAGCCAAATGCAAGGCCGTTTGTGATCGAGTAAGTAAGCGGGATGAGCACAACTATGAAAAATGTCGCTACAGCTATGGCTGGATCTTTGAAATTTATACTAGCAAGCTCTGCAAACATAAGCACGCCGACCATTACAAGGATCGGATAGATGGCATTGCCAGGGATCGCTTTAAAAAGTGGTAACATAAATAATGTAAGTATAAACAAAAGTCCGCAAAATACAGCTGTTAGACCAGTCCTACCGCCCTCTTCTACACCGCTTGCGCTCTCTACAAATGATGTGGTCGTACTTACACCTACAAGCGAGCCAGCTGCGGTAGCAACAGCATCAGCTTCAAGAGTTTTTTCAAGTTTTACGACGCCATCTTTTTTGTTTTCGTCAAATATCCCAGCCCTTGTGCCAACGCCAGCTAGTGTGCCTATCGAGTCAAAAAGATCGGTCACAAAAAATGTGATAACAACTGGCAGCAAGGCTAGGCTAAGCGCACCTTTTATATCAAGCTCTAAAAATATCGGAGAGATAGAGGCTGGAGTTGAGAAAATTTCTGTTGGATGAGGAGCGATACCAAGCACCCAAGCTATCACTGAAGTAGCAAGCACAGCTAGGATAAACGCGCCCTTTATCTTCCACGCCCAAAAGCAAATAACTAAAAATAGTCCTAAAACGCCAAGAAGTACGTTTGGATCTTTGAAATTTCCTATACCAACCAAAACTGCGTCGCTATTTACGATAAAGCCCATTTGTTGAAACGCCACAAAGCTGATAAAGGTGCCTATGCCAGCACTTATCGCTCTTCTTAGGTCAAGTGGGATGGATCTAATTATCCACATTCTAAAATTTGTAAAAGACAAGACGACAAATATCACGCCGCTTAGAAAAACAACGCCAAGAGCCGTTTGCCAAGGTACTTTCATACCGATGCAAAGACCAAATGTAAAATAAGCATTAAGCCCCATGCCAACGCTCATCGCAACTGGTGTGTTCGCCCAAAGACCATTTAATATAGTAGAAAATATGGTAATTAGCGCAGTTGCAGTGATTAGTGCCTCATAAGGCATACCAGTTTTGCTCATAATGATCGCATTTACCGGCACGATATACATCATCGCTAAAAACGTCGTAAGTCCCGCTCCAAATTCCTGCTTCACACTCGTTTTGTTTTGTGCTAAGTCAAAAAATTTCACCCCAAGCTCCTTTAGTAAATTTTAAGTTCGTTATATAAGCTATCACGCTCAACCGGCGTAAAACCAGATGTTTTTATGAGATCGCAAAATGTCTTTAGCGTAACGCCATTTGCGCTATTTGCGCCAGCTGCACTTTGGATGCTCTCTTTTTCTATCGTGCCATCAAGATCATCAGCGCCAAATTCCTGAGCTATCATCGCTAAATTTAGCGTCGAAGTAGCCCAGTAAGCTTTGATATGTGAGACATTATCAAGCACAAGACGTGAGATCGCCAGAGTCTTTAAAATTTCAGCTGATCCTAAAAATTTAACATCTTTTAAGTAGTTGTTTTCTCTTTGATAGACAAGCGGGATAAACGCGTTAAATCCGCCAGTTTCATCTTGCAAGTCTCTAATCCTTAGCATATGATCGATCCTATTATCACGGCTTTCTATATGACCAAAAAGCATCGTTGCATTGCTTTGTCTGCCTTTATCATGCCACATTTTGTGGATTTTGAGCCAGTTCTCGCTACTTACTTTGCCTTTGCAAATTTTAGCCCTGACCTCTTCATCAAAAATTTCAGCCCCGCCGCCTGGCATGCTATCGACGCCGTATTCGAGCATCTTCTCTATCACCTCATCATAGCTTAAGCCGTAATGTCTTGATAAAAAGTCAATCTCAGCTGCCGTCATCGCCTTTACGTGAAGCTCTGGATGAGCTGCCTTTATCTTTTTAAAAATCTCTAAATACCACTGCCAGCCACTTTTTGCGTTGTGAGCTGATACGATGTGTATCTCCTTTACGCCGTGGCTCACGCTTTCATCAACGATCTTTAAAATTTCTTCGTGGCTCATTAAGTATGGATTTGGATTTTTTCTGTGAGCCGAAAATGCACAAAATTTACAGATATCAGCGCAGATATTTGTTGGATTGATATGGCGATTTACATTAAAAAAGACCTTATTGCCGTGCAGTTTTCTGCGCTTTTTATCGGCAAATTTAGCCAATGTAAAAAGATCAAGCTCATAAAGCGAAAAAGCCTCTTGCTTGCTTAATCTCTCGCCACTTTCTAGTTTTTGTAATAGATTCATTATCTTTATCGTCCTAAAGCTGAACTTAAGGCTTTATTATAGGCAAATAAAGCTTTGTTTTTGCAAAAATTATGTAACATTTGCCAAGATATTTTTAACAATGGAAACATTAAATGCTGGCCGATAAAAGTACCAAAAATAGCGATAATTATTTAAAAATCAAAGATAAATTTCTTGATTTTAAGGCAAATTTACCAAAACATTTTCAAAAAAATCAGGGTAGAAATTTTGCAAATTTTTTAGCCAAAGAATATGATGATTTTATAAAATCTTATTTAAATGAAACTATGCGAGATTTTTTTGATGATTTTGTACCACAAAATGACAGCTTTGCCTTTAGTGTTTTAGCTACTGGAAAATACGCCCAGACCTTACTTAGCGCAAATAGCGAGCTTGAAATTTTACTAGTTTATAAAAATTTAAAAGGCTACAACATAAAGAATTTCTTAAAAGAATTTAGCGAAATTTTAAGCAGCTCTGGAATAAATTTTTATATAAAAAGCGTCGAAATAGATGAAATTTTTACAAATTACAAAGACGATCTCAAATTTAAAAGCGAGACATCGCAAGTCCGATATATCTGTGGTTCAAAAAGTCTCTACCGCTTAGTAAAAAGCGAGATCGTAAAATTAAAAGAATTTGATAAAAAAGCCTTTTTGAACTACCATTTAAAGGCGTTTTTGCCATTTTCTAGCATCAGCTACTTAGCCCAAGAGCCAAATCTAAAAAGTGGCTTTGGTGGGATAGATGAAATTTATCACCTAAACTGCATATTAAACTACCTAGATAGCGACATTTCAGTTAGATCACAAGCCCTAAAAGTGATGAATGAAAAAGAGATCGCTAGCTTTAACCTAAATGTGGACTTTTTACTAAGCCTACTAACCACCTTAAATTTGACGCAAAATTCTGATACTTTTAGCGCTTCAAGCGTTGAGATCACGACAAATTTCATGCAAACAAAGTCTAAAAAGCTTCAAGACAATGAAAGCGTTATCAGCCAAAAGATGCTAAGCTCGATGAATAATGTTGCTATTTATTCAAGGTTTATCGTCGCTTCTCTTTGTAGGCCATTTTTTAAAAGCGAGCTAAATTTTGATCAGAGAAAATTTGCAAGGCTAAAAAATGGCTTTTACGAAATAAATGGCGTTATCTACGTGCCACTCCATAAAAAGCCAGCTCTCATTGAAAATCTAATAACCGAGCTTTTAGAACTAAAAGATGTGGATTATAAATTTGATATAAGTACAATCTTTTACATCAAGCGAGCCATTATCACAAAAAGCGGCTTGGAGCACGCTATAAGTGAGTTTAAAAAGATATTTTTAAGAAAAAATTCCTACGCAATTTTAAAGTCATTGCTCGATGCGCAAATGATACAAATTTTAATAAAGCCAATGGAGCATATCAGTCAGCTAGCTCAGTACGACGGCTATCACGAATTTACGGTCGATGAGCATAGTATTTTAAGTGTAAAATTTCTTGAAAATATAAAAGATAAATTCATAAAAAATCTCTATACCGAGCTTTGCTTGGAGGGCAAAACAATGCTAAAGATCGTGACTTTAATGCACGACGTTGGCAAGGGGCTTGGCAAAGACCACGCAAATATCGGAGCAAATATCTTTAGAGCCTACGCAAACAAGCTAAATTTAAGCCAAAAAGCCGTAAATATCGGTGTTACACTTGTAAAATACCACACGCTAATGAGCAATGTCTCAAACAGAGAGGACATTTATTCCCAACGCGTTATATTTGCTTTTATCTCAAAGCTTGGCGACAAGCAGGTTTTAAAGCTGCTTTACATCCTTAGCTACTGCGTGATAAATGCGACAAACGAGAGGCTCTATAACGCCTACACAGCAAAGCTTTTAAGAGAGCTTTATGAAATTTCTCTTAGTGCATTTAGCGATGAAAATTTACTTGATGAAGCGACAAGACGCGTAAAAAAAGAGCAGTCTATAAAACGAAATAGCGAGTTTTTGGCGCTTGAATCAAGCTTGCAAGAGAAAATTTTTAAAATCACATCAAATCTTGTCTTTATAAAATATAGTGCGAGTGAGATCATAAATTTAAGCAAGGTTGCAGATAGCTTAGATGTGACAGAAATTTTTATAAATAACTCTAAAAATCTAAGCATTCAAATCTATACAAAAAAGAGCCTAAACTTAAGCGCCCTGCTCTATGAATTTGCCAAATTTGACCTAGCATACATGGAAATTTTTGAGCTATTTGAGAAGAAATTTTATATCAGGCTTGATTTTAACCAAAATGTTAAAAAAGAGGAGCTTGAAACTACTAAAAATTTAGCTCTAAAATCCTTAAATAGCGAGGTTTTAAAAGAGCCTTTGAAACCAAACATTAACAAAGATGAGATAAACTTCGAGCTAAATCACTCAAAAGATTATGCCAAACTTAGCATCAACGCAAAAGATCAGCGCGGGCTAATGGCTTATGTGATGAGTGTTTTTGATAGGCTTCATTTTCAAGTCACGAGTGCTAGAATTCAAACGGTTAAAAATAGAACAAGAAATCTCTTTTTGATCGAGAAAAACGAACGACTTGAGAGTAAAGGCGAAGAGATATTAAATTTATTAATAAGTGAGTAAAACATGTGTGGAATAGTAGGATACATCGGAGATAAAGAGAAAAAAGAGGTCATTTTAAGCGGTCTAAAAGAGCTTGAGTACCGAGGATATGACAGCGCTGGCATGGCTGTGATGAGTGATGGCAAGATCGATTTTTTTAAGGCAGTTGGCAAGCTTGAAAATTTAGCCCTAAAGACAAAAGACTTTACATCAGAGGGTTTTGGCGTGGCGATAGGTCACACACGCTGGGCAACTCACGGCAAACCAACTGAGATCAATGCTCACCCACACCTTGGCGAGCACTCATTTGTCGTTCACAACGGCATCATCGAAAACTACAAAGAGCTTAAAGATGAGCTTGAGGCAAAGGGCGTGAAATTTGTCAGCCAAACCGATACTGAGGTGATCGTGCACCTTTTTGAAGAAATTTTAAAAGAGAAAAAAGATCCATTTAAAGCTTATGAGGCGACTATTGCAAAGCTAAGAGGTGCATACGCGACGCTGCTTATCACCAAAACTGCACCTGATAAGATATTTTTCGCAAAAGATGCCGCTCCTATGGCGATAGGAAAGAGTAATGAAAAAGAGCTATATTTTGCTTCATCAGATGCTCCACTTATCGGCAATGCAACAGAGGTGGCATATCTTGATGACAACAATTACGGCTACGTGAGCTTAGACGAGATTGCTGTTTTTAAACACGGCAAAAAGGCGAGCATAACGTTTAATGCTTTACCAAAAGATAAGAGCTATGCCCAAAAAGAGGGATATACATTTTTCATGGAGAAAGAAATTTACGAGCAAGGTGCAGTCGTATCTGAAACCATCATGGGCAGGGTTAAAAACCACAAAGTCACCCTTGAAAATTTAGACGATGAATATCTAAAAAGTATCGATGATGTCGTGCTTTGTGCGTGCGGTACGAGCTACCATGCGGCACTTGTTGCAAGCTATCTTTTTGAAAGACTTGCTAAAGTTAGAACAAAGGTCGAAGTAGCAAGTGAATTTAGATACAGAAAGCCTTATCTAAACAAAGACTCGCTCTTCATCGTCATCTCACAAAGTGGCGAGACAGCCGACACTCTTGAGGCACTTAGGATCGCAAAAGAGGCTGGGCTAAAAACGCTTGCGATTTGTAACGTCGATAACTCATCTATTGTTAGACTAGCTGATAACACGCTTCTAACTCGTGCTGGCATCGAAAAAGGTGTGGCAAGTACAAAGGCTTTTGCAACGCAGATCATCGTGCTTTGGATGCTTGTGCTTCAAATGGCGGCAGCTAAAAATTCTATTGGCAAAAAAGAGCTTGATCACGAAATCAAAACGCTTCTTCACATTCCACAAATTTTAAATATCAATAACTCTCTTCAAGAGAAGCTTCACCGCCTAAGCAAGCATTATTTACATGGTCATGGCTTCTTCTTTATAGGCAGAGACATCTTCTATCCGCTAGCACTAGAAGGTGCGTTAAAGCTTAAAGAAATCTCATATCTTCACGCCGAGGGCTATCCATCAGGCGAGATGAAACACGGCCCTATCGCACTTGCAGACGAGAAGCTATTTACGATCGCTTTAATGCCTCAAAATTTACTTTATGAAAAGACAAAGAGCAATGTAGAAGAGCTTGCCGCAAGAGATGCCTACATCCTGGCGATAAGCCCACTTGAGTTTGAGCTAAGCGATGACTACGTAAAAACAAGCGTTCAAGATCACTATATGAGCGAATTTTTCGAGATGATGCTTGTGCTTCAGCTACTTGCGCTTGAAATTTCTGTTAGACTTGGCAACAACGTCGATATGCCAAGAAATCTCGCAAAAAGCGTAACTGTCGAATAACTCGTGTGGCTGGCATCTTGCTGGCTACTTAAATTTTTATAAAAGTAGTTTTGCATTATGCTACTAAACATAAATCTTATATTAATATTTTTATAATATTTGCTTATATATAATGTTAAAAAACCAACTTAAATATTAAGGATAAAAATGAAGTTAAGTTCATCTTTACTAAGCGTAGGCCTTGGAGTTTTACTTTTAAGCGGTTGTGCAACTGGCAATAGCAACGGTGTAACTGGCAGTGCTGCTGGAAGCAATAACAATAATGCTAACACAAAAATAGAAAAATGCAGTAGCACTCTTGGAACACTTGCGTTTTATGAAGACCAAAATTCTGATTGGTATTCATATTTAACACACAACTACAAGCTCACATCAACTATTCCTGTTTTGCGTCTTCTTGCACAACAAACTGGTTGCTTTGTTATAGTTGAGCGTGGTGCTATGATGGATAATATGATGCAAGAGCGTGCGCTTGATAGATCAGGCGAACTACGTGGTGGTTCCGGCTTTGGTAAAGGTAAAATGGTAGCAGCTGATTATACTATTCGCCCTGAAATTTTCTTTAGCAACGAAGATACAGGCGGAGCAGGTGCTCTTGTTGAAGCACTTTTTGGTAGTGTAGCAGGTGCTATAGCTGGTGGTTTTTCAACAAAAGAGACACAAACCACATTGGTTCTTATAGAAAATCGTTCAGGTGTTCAATTAGCAGCAGCTATTGGCTCGGCTTCTAGCACTGACTTCTTTGGCATGGGCGGCGGTGCTGGCGCTTCTCTTGGTGCTGGACTTGGCGCGTATTCAAGAACACCTGAAGGAAAAACACTTGTAAATGCTTTCCTTGATTCGATGAATCAATTAGTTATTGCCCTAAAAGACTACAAAGCGCAAAATGTAAAAGGCGGTCTTGGCAAAGGCGGAAGTTTAAAAGTAGGAGATTAATATGAAATTTTTAGCCATTTTATTTTGTTCATTGACTTTTTTGCTTGCTATGAGTTATGAAAAAAAAGTTGAAGCTAGGCTTTGCAATCTTATAAATCAAAGAGAAATGGCTAAATTTTATGGCGACATAAGAAGTATTGATAGCTTTGATAAAAAAATAGAAAGCTATAAATTTCGTAATGGAATAGAAAAATTCGATGAGGATAGTTGCCGTACAAATGGCTACTATCCTGTTGATCCAAACTATGCGCCATATCCGCCTAACTACCGCCCATACTATCGAAATGAGTACGAAAGATATGATAGATTTCAGCGTGGTTACCGCGGAGGCTACTATAACGATGACGACTATGATGATGGTTTTGATCGTGGCTATAGGCGTGGTTATAAGGATGCTAGAAGAGACTATAGGCTAGGTAGATAATCTTATCTAGCCTTAACTTTAACTGGCTCTTTTCTAACAAAAAAACGACTTCTACAAATAGCAAATCAAAAACAATGCATATACCAAATTTTACTGCTATAAATAAGTTCAGTGCATTGATTAAAAATTACAAAACCTGTGGATACGACAACATCCCAACTACCCAAATTTTTCTTTCGACAAAAGAGTAATAGACACCCTTACAAATAAGCTAGAGCAAGACCATAAAAATTTAAAAGAGCTAACAAGCAATATCAGCAGAGACGATCTTTTAAAGGTGCAAATTAGTGCACTTGAAGATGAAATAATAAGTTCATCTCTCATAGGGGGCGAAAGGCTTAAAAGATCAAGCATTCGCTCGTAGATAAAAAAGAGGCTATATGAAAATTTTGACTGGCTAGCTGACACTCATGCGACTAGACACAGTGTTAATCTAGTCTCGCTAATGTTTGAAGTAAATTTAAACAAAGACTATATGAACCTCGAGCGGCTACATGGCTGGCACAATACCTTGTTTGAATATATCCAAAGCAAAACTTACAAGATAAAACGAGCCAAGTTTAGAGATGATGAGATGAGCGTCGTCTCAGGCCCTCCAGAAAATGGGTAAATCCACTATGAAGCCTTGCCAGCAGAGGTATAGAAGATGAGATGAGAACTTTTAAAATTTTATCAACAAAAGCCTTGAAAACGCATATCTAAAAAGTTTTATTGCACATCTTTAGTTTTTTATCCATCCTTATGATGACGGTAATGGACGCATGACAAGGGCTTTGGCACACTACTTTTTAAGAGAAGATAGTGTTAAGCCATTTTCTATCTCTAGCATTATTTAAGCAAATAGAAAAAATTATTATGAAATTTTAAAGCAGATAACAAAGCTTGGAAATAATTTAAATTTTAATTTCACAGGGTGGATAATGTAGCACACCTACAAGCGGTAAATAGCGCTATAAACAAGCTATAAGCTTACTAAAAATATAAAATTTCTATCGTAATTTAAGAGTCAAAGCCATTAAAATTTATCTTTACCTAGTATCGTTGTCAGCTGTTCTTTGATTCTATCATCAAATTCACTAACGCTTATGACACCCCTACTTTCGCACATCTTGGCATCATTAACATCGCAGTAGTCACTAAGTGCATTTTTGTATCCGCCCCTTATGCAAGCCTCTCTGTCTTCCAAAAATCCAGCCCCACCAAGGATAAGCACGCCAAGATCAAAACCTATCTTAAATTTTGCACTCGCTGAGCTTTTAACCCAGCTTAAAAATATCTCATCGTATCTTAATCCAAGTGCTCCAACGCCATCTGGCACGACCAACATATCAACACCATAAAGGCTCTCGGCATAAATTTCAGGATGAAGCCTAATACCAAATTCATCGACTATTTCAGGCTTTAGTGCGTAAGTCTTGATATTAAAATCCTCAAATTTATGTAAAAAATCATAAATTTTAGCAAAGCTTAGTAGATTTAGCTTATCAAACATCAAAATGCCAACTTTCATGCTAGCTCCTTTTAATGAAGTGCCTCATTTAGCTTGATCGCCCTTTTGCTCGCACTTGCAGTGATCTGGCCTGTTTGGCTATTTTGTCTAAAATGAAGTCCATTTAGCCCACCAAGCTCAAGCGCTTTGTAAATTTCAGCTTCAAATTTAAACTCTGGATTTAGCTTAGCTAACTTTTCGCGCTCGCTAGCTGATATATAGACCTTTGTGCCTTCAAGCACCGCTATGCCAGCATCCACGATGCAGTTATCACCAAGAGGTACGCCTGTAACTGAGTTTGCGCCAAGCAAGCAGTGTTTGCCAATGCTTACAGGATTGCCGTTTGTGCCACTTAGCACGCCAAGTATGCTTGCCCCTCCGCCTACGTCACTGCCCTCGCCTACTACGACAGAGCTGCTGACTCTGCCTTCAACCATCACGCCACCAGTTGTACCTGCGTTAAAGTTGATGTAGGCAGCACCAGGCATAACGACTGTGCCAGGATACACGGCAGCGCCCATACGAACCTTAGCTGAGTCTAAAATTCTCGTGTTATCAGCCGGAATGATATGGCTTAAAAATCTTGGGAATTTATCGACACTAACGATCGCTGGATATTCGCCAAACATCTTTAGAGAAATTTCATTTTCTCTTAGCCATTCAAGCTCGATTGGCGTATTTTGGGTAGTCCATGCAACATTTGGTAACACACCAAAAGCTCCATCAAGCACGATCGTCCTAGGTGCGACCTTGCCAAGTGAGATCAAGTAAAGCTTGAGATATACGGCCTCTACGCTAAGTGGTTTAGCATCGTCAAACAAAAATACAAGCTTAAATTTATTCTCATTTAGTTCAAGATCGTCATCAAATGCCATTTTTACGGCATGTAAATTTTGTACATTTTTATGAGAGCTTATCTCTTTTTCAAAGACGCTAAAGAGCTTGCTAGCTTTTTTTACCACTTTTGGCGTAAGATCAGCTACAAATTCAGAGCCGTTAAAATCAACCTTAACATCACACTTTTGCAAAGCATAAATATAAGCAGCAGCGCTTAAAAAGCTCTCTTTGTAATTTACAACAGCGAATGTCGCTTGCAAAATTTTGTCTGTATTTTTTTGTCCACGATCGACCCTCGCGATACCAAAAGCAAGCGGATCTTTGTAGCCATCTTTTTTTCTAAATTCTTCAAAAAATTCCTTAAATTCATTTGCATCTTTAAACTCTTTAGACATCTATTCTCCTTTAAATTTTTTCTTAGTCTAGCCAAAAATGGCTAAAAATTTTATGATTTTAAGTCCATTAAAATTTTAAATATTTTTATATTTTTAATAATGATTAATCTTATCATAAAGCAAATTGCAATAAGATTTTGCAAATTTAAAGAAGGAGTTTAAATGTCAAATTTAGTAACAAAACCTAGATTTGCTCTGGCTGCGTTAATCGGCCTTATCGCTGGCGTTGTTTCAGCTTTTGTCAAATGGGGAGCAGAATTCCCACTTCCTCCAAGAAGTCCGATGGATATGTTTAACGCTGCTTGCGGACCAGAGAGTGCCATTAGAGCAGCCGATACGATCGATTGCTCTAGGAATTTCTTAAATCCGCCTTATGTATTTTTAAGGGATTATTTGGGAGTGGCCGATCCAAATGCCGCCATTTACGAGTTTGCAGGGCATGCGTTTAACTACGTAATGATGACGCATATATTATTTTCGATCGTTTTTGCGGTTGCTTATTGTGTTTTGGCTGAGAAATTTCCAAAGATTACAATATGGCAAGGCTTACTAGTTGGCGTTATCGTAAATATCGCTGTTCACGTGATCACATTACCTATTTTGGGGCTTACTCCACCAATTTGGACACTCCCTTGGTACGAGCATGTATCTGAATTTGTCGGCCACATGATATGGTTTTGGTCGATAGAGATCATCCGTCACGACTTAAGAGCTAGGATCACAAAAGAAAAAGATCCAAGTGATTATTGCTGCTGCAACGCATAAGTGCAAGTTTCTGCTGTTTTGGGCTAAAAACCTAAAACAGCAACCAAATTTATCTCACCGTTTAAAAGCAAAATTTATCCGCGATTAGCACTCCTGGCTAAGCTCTAAATTTTCTAAACGAAGTGGCTTTTTGCCTTCAAAAATCACCCCTATACCAAAAGGTTCGCAAATATCAAGCGCACCCTCAGCAAATCTCATCAGCCACTGCTTATCTTGCGCATAAAAAGTACACTGTGGGGACTCAAACGGCAAATCGCAAACTGGCACATCAAGCGCTCTAAGCTCGTCCTTGCTCAAAAGGCATTTTTGCTTAAGCTCATCTTGTAAAAATGTAAGCGCATCTTTTATGTGCCGGTCGATATCCTGAGCGATACGCTGCACAAGTAAAATCGTCTCATCATCCACATCTGCCCCATTTGCCGAGATAAGGCAAAAGAGCACTTGGCCAAAAATTTCGCTTTTTAGCTCTGTCTCCGCGTACCAAATAAAACCTTCATCCGTTGCTACTTTTTCAAGCTTGCTAAATTTTAAAGTCATTTTTTATTCTCATTTTTTGTGATTTTGCTACTCTTCTAAAAGAGCGAAATTTAAGCAAATCTGTCGTGATATAAAATAGATATAGCTTGTAAATTTGCCTTTTTAGCATAAAGCAAAAGCTAAATTTACAAGCAAATTTTCAGTTTTTCTCGCTATTTAGAAGCAAAATTTCTCATCAGTGCCATTTTGCTTGCGCATAGCTTTAAAGTTAGCAAGATTATCTTTATCTAAAAAGTAATCTTTCTCTTTTTTATTGCGGGCTTCTAGTTTTTCTATGCCTTTTGCAAGGGCTGCTTTTCTATCTTCGTGAGGCGAGCTAAATTCTGGCGAGAACATCGCTTCATAGGCATTTTTCTTAGTCCATTCAAGCGCTTTATCAGCGATATCTTGTTGCTTTTTGATATCGCAAAATGCATAAGGATTGACCACGTCGCCAACAAGCTTCATAAACGCCCCTATCGCGGCCACCACGTCAGTAAATTTCTCGCCCTCCATGTCTATAACGCCTCTTAGCAAGATCGCGCGATTTTTTGCCGCATAAAACCAAAATACCGCATCATCGCGAAGTCCAAGATCATATGCGCGAGCTGAAAGGACAAAAAGAGTTATCGGAGAGACCATTTGTGGGGCGTCTTGCACGATCTTTTCAGCCTTTTTAAAGTCCTCTTCTTTGCCACTTTTTAAAAGCTCATCTATCTTGTCATAGACCTTGACGTACTCCACCTTGCCAGCATTTGCTGAGTAGTATGGCGTGACGTAGATGTCGATACTTCTTACTTTGCCATCATTTGCAAAGCCACATACCGCTCCAAAAAGTAGCGCCGTAAGCAGTGATAAAATTTTCATTTTAGTTCCTTGGTTTAAAATTTTTATTATTTTAACTAAAAGCAGTTGAAAGGTTGGAGTAAATTTGAAAGAAAGTCCACAAATTTAAAGCGGACTTTGAAGATTAATTTTTAAAACTATGAATAGGTGCTGGAATTTGTCCGCCACGAGCGATGAAGTCGGCACTTGAGGCCTTATTTATCTTCATCACAGGCGCTCTTCCTAAAAGGCCGCCAAACTCGATCATATCGCCCTCACGGCCAAGAGGTATGATACGAACGGCCGTTGTTTTTTGATTTATTACGCCAATAGCCGCCTCATCAGCGATCATCGCAGCTATGCTCTCACTTGGCGTGTCCGCAGGTATAGCTATCATGTCAAGCCCCACCGAGCAAATCGCAGTCATAGCCTCTAATTTTTCTAAGTTTAACGATCCAGCTTGAACGGCCGCTATCATGCCCTCATCTTCTGAGACCGGGATAAATGCACCGCTTAAGCCGCCCACTTGATTGCACGCCATGACACCACCTTTTTTGACAGCGTCGTTTAGCAAAGCAAGTGCCGCTGTCGTGCCATGCGTACCAACAGCCTCAAGCCCCATCTCCTCAAGCACACGAGCTACCGAGTCGCCCACAGCTGGCGTTGGAGCAAGAGAGAGATCGACGATACCAAATTTAACCCCAAGACGTTCGCTCGCCATTTGGCCCACAAGCTGGCCGATACGAGTAATCTTAAACGCCGTCTTTTTCACAGTCTCAGCCACTACGTCAAAGCTCTCGCAACGTACCTTTTCAAGGGCTCTTTTTACCACGCCAGGGCCTGAAACGCCAACATTTATCACCACATCAGCCTCGCCCACACCGTGAAATGCACCAGCCATGAAAGGATTGTCCTCGACTGCATTTGCAAAGACAACAAGCTTAGCACAACCCATCTCAGATGCTGCCGCCGTCTCTTTTATAATGCGCCCCATATCACGCACTGCGCTCATATTTATGCCAGTTTTCGTTGAGCCGACATTGACACTTGCACATACTTTTGAAGTCTGAGAAAGTGCTTGCGGGATAGAATTTATCAAAATTTCATCGCCCTTTTGATAGCCCTTTTGAACTAAAGCTGAAAAACCACCTATAAAATCAATACCAACCTCAATCGCCGCCCTATCAAGCGTCTTTGCGATCATTACGTAGTCTTTTGCGTCCGTTGCAGCGCCGATTATCGAGATAGGCGTCACGCTCACTCTTTTATTGACGATTGGTATGCCTAGCTCAGCAGAAATTTCATTGCCCACTTTGACTAGGTCTTTGGCTTTAGTGGTGATTTTTGCGTAAATTTTGTCACAAGCTTTGTTGATGTCAGGATCGATGCAGTCAAGTAAAGAGATACCCATCGTGATCGTTCTGATGTCAAAATTTTGCTCTTCGATCATCGAGATCGTTTCGGTTACGTTTTTGATGTCCATTGTTTTTCCTTAGATTGTATGCATCGCATCAAAGATAGCAGAACTTTGGATATTTATCTTTACTTTTAGGCTCTCTCCAAGCTTATCTAGCTCCGCTCTTAAGGCTGTAAAGTCTTTATTTTCATCGCTTGAAACCACCGCCATCATCGTAAAAAACTCATCTAAAATAGTCTGTGAGATATCATCTATGTTTAGCCCTAGCTCGCTAAGCTTTGCTGAGACGCCAGCAACGATGCCGACTCTATCTTTTCCGACTACAGTTACGATCGCTTTCATGTTTTCTCCTATTAAATTTTAAATGATTGCATTTTGGCTACAAAATTTAAACCCTGCATCAAGCAAAGCCAAATTTTGGTAGCCAACTTCAAACTGGCAAATTTTAAAATTTGCTCTAAATTTTATCTTTTATAAATTTTACTTCGAGCAAGCACTCTTGCCGTCATTTACTGGCTGGATCGCTGAGTTATCAGCTCCGCCATCACTATTTATATTTTCTATCACTTCCCAAAGTCTAGCAGCCGCACTCTCGTAACGTTTTGCAGTGACTGAGTTTGGCTCGTAAAAGCTAACTGGCTTACCATTATCCCCGCCCACGCGAACAGCTGGCTCGATAGGGATTTCAGCTAAAATTTGTGTGTTGTAAGCTTTTGCCACCTCTTCAGTCGTACCTTTGCCAAAGATGTCGTACTCTTTGCCGTTATCTGGGCAGATGAAACCACTCATATTTTCGATGACACCAGCGATTGGGATGTGAAGCTTCTCAAACATATCAAGCGCACGCTTGCTATCGTCAAGCGCTACCACTTGTGGCGTTGTGACGCAGACACCTGCCGTTACTGGCACGCTTTGAGCTAGAGTTAGCTGCGCATCGCCCGTTCCTGGAGGCATGTCGAGAAACAAGACATCAAGCTCGCTCCAAAGTACGTCTTTTAGCAGCTGCTCGATCGCTTTCATTATCATCGAGCCACGCCAGATGAGGCTCATGCCCTCTTCCATCAAAACGCCCATACTCATCATCTCAACTCCGTGACTAAGTATCGGTTTTAGCTTGTTACCAACGACTTGTGGCTGAGTATTTACTTCGCCAAGCATTCTTGGGATATTTGGTCCGTAGATGTCAGCGTCTAAAATTCCCACTTTTTTGCCTAGTTTTGCCATTGAGATGGCTAAATTTAGCGTTGTGGTTGATTTACCAACGCCGCCTTTTCCAGAGCTTACCATTACGAAATTTTTAACTTGTGGCGCGATATTTTTACCACTTTGAGTGTTACTTTTCTCCTCAGCTATCCTTGGCTGGATCAAATTTAACACATACTCATTTGAGCCCATAACACGTTTGATGTCCGTTTTTAGCTCATTTGCCACTTCTGGGCTTGAGCTGACGATCTCGACTTCGATTAAAATTTTATCGCCTATTTCTACATTTTTTACAAAGCCAAAGCTAACTATATCTTTTTCAAAACCAGGATATATAACACCTTTTAGTCTATTTAAGACCTCTTCTTTATTTAACATTTTTCTCCTTTTTCTAGATCTTTTGAAATTTTATATGCACAAAATTTTGGTCCGCACATCGAACAAAAATGAGCACTCTTAAACGCATCTTCTGGCAAGCTCTCATCGTGAAGCTCTCTAGCTTTCTTTGGATCAAAGCTAAGCTCAAACTGCTTGTTCCAATCAAATGCATATCTAGCATCACTCATCTCGTGATCCTTTTCTATAGCTCCCACCTTTCCAAGTGCGACGTCAGCGGCATGAGCTGCTATCTTATGAGCTACGATGCCCTCCCTTACGTCATTTTCATTTGGCAAGCCAAGGTGCTCTTTTTGCGTCACGTAGCAAAGCATGCTAGCGCCGTGATATGCCGCCATCGTGCCACCGATCGCCGAGGTGATGTGATCGTATCCTGCACCTATGTCTGAGACAAGCGGTCCAAGCACGTAAAATGGGGCGTCATGGCAGAGCTCTTGTTCGATTTTCATATTATACTCAATTTGATTTAATGGCACATGACCAGGACCCTCAATCATCACTTGCACATCTTTTTCCCATGCACGAAGCGTTAGCTCTCCAAGCACCTTTAGTTCACTAAGCTGTGCCTCGTCTGTCGCATCAAAAAGGCATCCTGGGCGAAGTCCATCGCCAAGCGAGAGCGAGACATCGTATTTTGCACAAATTTCTAAAATTTCATCAAAAATTTCATAAAATGGATTTTGCTTATTTAGCTTTGACATATAGCTTGCACTTAAACTGCCACCGCGGCTTACTATGCCCATTTTACGCTTTTTAACAAGTGGCAAAAACTCACGCAAAAAGCCAGCGTGTATCGTAAAGTAACTAACCCCTTGCTTTGCTTGCTTTTCAAGTATCTCTAAAATGAGCTCATTTGTGATATTGGTAACCTCTTTTGCCTCTTTTAAAATTTCATACATAGGCACTGTGCCAATTGGCACGCTTGAATGCTCGATGATCGCACTTCTAATAGAGTCCAAATCGCCGTCTGTACTTAGATCCATAACCGTATCAGCGCCAAATTCTAGGCAAATTTCAAGCTTTCTAAGCTCCGTGCAAATGTCGCTACTTAAGCTTGAATTGCCGATATTTGCATTGACCTTTGTCTTTAGCTTTCTGCCTATACCCATCGGCTTTAAATTTTTATGATTTATATTTGCTGGAATGATGATGCTACCTTTTGCAACCCCATCCATCACTAAATTTTCACTAAGCCCTTCGATCCTTGCCACATAGCTCATCTCTTGCGTTATCTCGCCGCGCCTAGCATAATACATCTGCGTCTTATCTCTCATATAAGGCCTTTTTTGATTTTTAAAAACCTCATTTTAGTCCTTTTTTGATTTAAACTAACTAAATAAGCTTTTAAAAAATTTACTTTTTTAAAAAGAAATTTTGAAGTTTTGAGATGTATAATTCTGTAACAATTTTCAAAGGAGTTATCTTGCTTGATATATCACTTATAATGCTTGGAGCAGGAAATTCTAGCCGTTTTGAGCTACCAGTAAAGAAGCAATGGCTTCGAATAGGAAGCGATCCACTTTGGCTATTTGCTACTAAAAATTTGAGTAACTTTTACACATTTAAAGAGATCATTGTCGTTAGCAAAGAGTGCAAATATATGTCAAAATTTGCTCCAAATTATAAATTTGTTGATGGCGGCGAAACCAGACAAGATAGCCTAAAAAACGCACTTGAGCTAGTAAGTAGCGAATTTGTCCTAGTTAGCGACATCGCTCGCCCTTGTATTTCAAGCGAGCTTTTTCACAAGATTATAGAGGCAGCAAATCAGGCCGATTGTGTAGTTCCAGCACTAAAGATCGCAGACACTGCTTATCTTGGCGAAAATGTGGTTGATAGAGATAAGGTGAAACTTATCCAAACACCACAGCTTTCTCGCACAGCACTTCTTAAAAAAGCTCTTAGTAGTGGCGAAATTTACACAGATGATAGCTCAGCTATGAGAGCCATTGGCGCAAGCGTATGGCAAATTTTAGGTGATGAGATGGCAAGAAAGATCACTTACAAAGAGGATCTTGCCAAAATTTATGCTTTAAAAGAGCCCGAAAATGAAGTCTTTGTGGGAAACGGCTTTGATGTGCATGAGTTTGAAAAAGGTCGTCCTTTGATTCTTTGCGGCGAGAAGATCGACTATGAGTTTGGGCTAAAAGCTCACAGCGATGGCGACGTGGCACTTCATGCGCTAACTGACGCTATTTTGGGAGCTGCTGGACTTGGCGATATAGGCGAGCTTTTTCCTGATACTGATGCTAAATTTAAAGATATTAGCTCTATTTACTTGCTTGAGGAAGCTTATAAAATGGTGCAAAGCGTGGGCTTTGTGCTAACAAATGCTGATATAACGATAATGGCGCAAAAGCCAAAAATTTCAAAACTAAAGTCAAAAATGGAGGCAAACATCGCTCAGGCTCTAAATTTAAGCCAAAGCCGCATAAATGTAAAGGCAACGACTACTGAAGGGCTTGGCTTTGTTGGCAGATGCGAAGGGATCGCCGTAATGGCAAGTGCAAGCCTTAAATTTTACAACTGGAAGCAAATATGAAAATTTTAATAGTAGAAAATGAAATTTATTTAGCTGGCTCGATGGCTAGTAAACTAGCTGATTTTGGCTATGACTGCGAGATCGCCAAGAGTGTAAAAGAGGCGTTAAAGTTTGAAAATTTTGATGTAGTGTTACTTTCTACCACACTTCCAGGGCAGGATTTTTACCCTGTTATCGAAAAATTTAAAAGCTCTATCATCATCTTACTAATCGCTTATATCAACAGTGACACTGTGCTAAAACCGATTCAGGCAGGTGCGGTTGATTACATCCAAAAGCCATTTATGATAGAAGAGTTAGTTAGAAAGATAAAGCATTTTGAGGAATTTAGAAATTTCAAAAACGAGATCAAGAACTATGAAAGCTACGTAAATTACGCTTTAAAAGAGTACGAAATTTCTAGCTTTGAGGCAAAAAAGATAAAATTTCCACTGCTTTTAAAATCAAGCAAAAGCGGATACAGCGATAAATTTATATTTAGCTACGTAAAAGCTTGTAAATTACCATTTTTATTTTTAGGCAAAGCCTGTTTCTCTGAGCTTGAAAAGGCATTGGCTAAAAATGGTGACGAGCTAATCTATATGACAAATTTAGAGGAGCTAAAACAAGAAGAAAAAGAGAAAATTTTAGAAATTTGCAAAAAGAAAAAGGTCGCGATCTCAACTAGCGATTTTGTACAAAAAGCACCATTTGACGAGCTTGAGCTTTCAGGACGCGATAAAAATTTCAATATCGATGAGATCGTCACTATTGATGAATATATAAAATACATAATCGTTAATTATCAAGATAAATTCCCTGATACAGAACTTAGCAAGAAGCTTGGAATTTCTAGAAAATCACTTTGGGAAAAGAGAAAGAAATATGACGTCAGCAAGAAAAAATAGCGAAATTTCAATCAATACCGAAGTTTTTGGTGCTTTGGAGTTAATAAAAAATAAAATTCTCTCAGATTACGACTCGCTGATGGACGATGAACAGATAAAAGAGGTGAGTAAGAAAGGCTATTTTAATGGCGAGCCAATGCCGTATTCTTTTGGATTTGCTCCATTTGGCGAGCTAAATCAAAATATTACTAGCAAGCTTACTCCTGGACAAAAGGTAAATCTAAGTCTTGATGGTAAGATCGTTGGACATATCAATGTTGTCAAGGTCTTTAAATTTGACGAGAGCATGAGAGCTAAAAATATATTTTTAGCAAACGAAGCTAGTAATGATAAAGAGCTAAATTTGGGCAAATACGGCATTAGTGGCGAATTTGAGCTTTATGATGAAAGTATGCAAATAAGCAAAAATACACTAAATGATCTAATAAAAGAAGATGGCGCTAAAAAGATAACGGCGGTCTTTTTAACGGCTGATCCATTTAATAGAGCTCACGAGCGCCTTGTTAGAATGACTATTGATAAGGCTGATTTAGTAATCATTTTTTTAATAAGGACACGCGAAGAAAAGCACGTTGATTACGAGATTAGAAAGCAAGTGCTGGATTATTTTATACAAAATTATTTGCCGACAAAAAAGGTCTTTGTCTTTGCTCTAAAAAATACAACTCTTTTTAGCTCACATGCAAACCCAACACTTGAGTGCATCGCTGCTTCAAGATTTGGGGCAAATAAGCTAGTCATCGGACAAAACCACTCAGGAATCGGAATGTTTTTTGATCATAATGAAGCTCATACGATTCTTGATATTTATAAAAACGACCTAAATTTAGAGGTAATCGTACTGCCAGAACTAGTTTATTGCAACAAATGCAAGACGCTAGTTAGCACTAAAAGTTGCCCGCACGGACAACATCATCAGATCAAATATCACCCAGATGTCATCAAAGAGCTGCTATTTAACGGCATTATGCCACCAGCCATTCTTGTAAGGCCAGAAATTTCTGCACTAGTTTTAAGCAAACTCTTTACAAATCGCTTTAAAGACGTGCAAAAGCTTTGCGATGATCTTTTTGTAAATTCAGGGCTACTTGAAAACAAAACTGACCGCGACTTTTACGAAGAGCTTATGAAGCTTTATCAAACATCATCGATGACTTAAGGAAATTTATGCAAAAACTATTTTTAACTTTTTTTGGATTTGGACTTTTGCCAAAAGCGCCTGGCACTTGGGGCTCTATCGCTGGCGCTGTGGTAGCTTATTTTGTGCTTTATTTTTTATCATCAACCACGCTTTTTCTAGCTAGTATTTTGCTATTTTTGGTAAGCATTAGCGTTATAGATGATTTTGAAAAAAAGGTAAATTCTCACGATGAAAGTTTTATCGTTATAGACGAAGTTGCTGGAGTTTGGCTTGCTATTGCCATTAGTGGAGCTACGATCTCTCAGCTAATACTCTCACTTGTGCTTTTTAGAGTGCTTGATATTAAAAAGCCTTCGATAATAGGTAGGATCGACCGCAATGTAAAAGGTGGCCTTGGCGTAATGGGCGATGATATGGTGGCCGGTTTTTTTGCTGGATTAATTAGCGCAATAATATACGGGGCTGCTATAAAATTTGGCATAACTTTGCCGTAAAAATATAGATTTTTGGCAAAGTTATATAGGCTTAAATATCTTTTATATAAATTTTAAGCAAGTCCTAGCTCATTTAAAACAGAACTTAGATTAACCGAGCTACTATTCTTACTATTAAGATTTTTTTGCTTCTCTAGCAGAGCTTGATTAGCAAGTGCTACATTTAGCTCTTTGCGGTAATCACTTAAAATTTTATCCATTATCTTAAGCAGCTCATTTTTTTGATCCTGTGTTTTTGCAGGATCATCTATGCCTAGAAGTTCTGTTAGCTCCTTTTTCTTTTGGGCTATTTTCTCTTCTATCTTATTAGAATTTAGCTCACTTATAAAACCAACTGCACCGATTTCAGTAAGCCTTTTTTTAAACTGTTCAATCTTATCTGAAATTTTTGCATCGCTTGCGATCTTATCCATAGCAAGGCTTAAAATTTCATCAAAACTATTTTTTTTATCCTTAGTCTTGCTTGAGCCTGATTGCAATAAATAATCGATTATGTCGTTATTTTGTACCTTCATATATCTCCTTTTACTGTATTGAGATATATTTTATAAGCAAGATTTATTCCTAAAAGTTAATCTCTTTAGCTGTTTTTACTTTTTGTAAGATAAAACTAGCAAACTCATCACTAAAATTTGGGCACCAAACAACCTTGTAGAAGCTAAAATTTAGCTCTTTTGCAATCTTTGCATATTCAATAACTAGCTCAAAAATGGTCTCAGAGTTATCTATACAAAAAGAGAGTGGATAGATAAGAGCCTTTTTACTCTTGCACTTTACCAAAATTTCATTTAGTGAAGGCTCTAGCCATTTTACAGGCCCAAGACGCGACTGGTAGGCTAAATTTATCTCTTTAAAGTTTAGTCCACTATCTTTTATCATTTTGCTTAAAATTTGCACATGCTCATTTATATGTTTTTCGTAGACATCACCTTTATCGATAATCTTTTGAGGCAACGAATGAGCCGAAAAGATAAGTTCCACATCGCTTATATCTATATTATTTATGGCTTCATTTATGTGCGAGATTATGATTTTATTATAAATTTCATCATCATAAAATGGCCCACAAAGCAAAATTTTAGCCTTTATCTCTAGCTCATCTTTTGCTTTTTTAAAATCATCTAAACTTGAAGTTATCGTAGTTTGTGAATGATGAGGATAAAGTGGCAAAAGCACTATCTCATCAAAATTTTCGTATTTTTTAAGCACATCTTTTGCAAATGGTGAAGTATAGTTCATCGCAAAATCAACTGCATCAAACTCATTTTGTAAGCTTGAAATTTTATCGCAAAGCCTAGCTGTAAGCTCGCAAATAGGCGATTTGCCACCTATTTGTTCGTAGTTATGCTTAGCTATTTTTAGCCTACCTTTTGTGATCATAAAAGCTACAAATTTTCTTAAAAATTTATTCTTTATGCCCAAAATATAAGGGTCATTAAACATATTTTTTAGAAAAATTTCTACATCAGCAAGGCTATTTGCCCCACCCATATTCAAAAGCAAAAGTGCCTTTTTCATCAAAACAACTCCTTAATTTTTATCGCATCATCAATGCTTGAAAGCTCGCTACTTTCGCCGCTTTGACAAAGATCATAAAAGGCATCATATTGGGCTTTTATTTCATTGTTTAAAGGATCGGTTTTTAAATTCATCTGACCATTTTCATTTACTCTGTGAAGTTTGTAGTCAATAAGATCGCCAAAATAAACACCTTCTTTGGCATTTACTTCTATTTTAAAACGTTCTAATGAACCACAAAACGAATCGGTAATGCTCACCAAAATTTGATTTTTCATTTTAATGTTAATTCCAACATTATCGCATATTTTGGTATTGGTTTTATTTGCCTGAGTATAAAAGAAATTACAGACTTCACTATCTACTAAATTTTTCGCAAGGTCTATATCGCAAAGCGAAAGCTCATTTATAATATTTCCCTCACAAAGTGGTTTAAAATGCGCAATTGAAATGCTATAAATTTCTTCTTCTTTCAAAAGTGCCTTTTTTAATGAAATGATGGTCGGATTAAAGCGCTCATCAACGCCGGTGCAAACTCTTACTTTGTTTACCACTGAAGCATATTTTATCTCTTTTAGCTCGCTTACACTTTTAAATATTGGCCTTGAAATCAAGATATTTTGGCAATATTTTGCACACTGACAAAAGGCCTCTACGATCTCATGTTGAGGCAAACAAAGTACGACAGCTTGCGGTTGGGCAACTTCTATAAATTTCTTAAACTCATCAAAAAACGGAGCTCTGCAAGCATCATCTCTATTTTCTTTATCAAAAACTCCACAAACTTCAAATTTGTCAGAACGCCTCAGCTCCATATAGTGCCGCTTGCCAACTAGATTGTATCCAACAATGCCAATTCTGAGTTTCACTAAAGACCTTTTAATTATAAATTTTTAGGCTATTTTAATTGCGAATCGCTTTTAAACAAATAAATTTATAAAATATATTAAGCAAAAATTAATTTTGTATTTTTTTATAAATTTACAAACGATTTTTAGCTAAAATCGAGCAAATTTTAAAACTAACGAGGATAAAAATGCAAAATTTAGATATAAGAAAGGCATATCTTGATTTTTTTAAATCAAAAGGTCATGAAGTCGTAGCTTCTGCACCACTCGTGCCAAATGATGCAACGCTACTTTTCACAAATGCTGGCATGGTTCCATTTAAGAGCATTTTCACAGGCGAAGTACCACGCCCAACACCACCTATTCGCACTAGCTGTCAGACCTGCATAAGAGCTGGCGGAAAGCACAACGACCTAGATAATGTCGGCTATACAGCGCGCCACCACACATTTTTTGAGATGCTAGGAAATTTTAGCTTTGGCGAATACTTCAAAAAAGAGGCGATCGCTTACGCTTGGGAATTTGTAACAGAAGTACTAAAACTGCCAAAAGATAAGCTTTATGTGACCGTTCACGAAAGCGACGATGAGGCGTTTGAAATTTGGAGCACTCACATCGCAAAAGAGAGAATTTACCGCTTTGGCGATCACGATAACTTCTGGCAAATGGGAGATACTGGACCATGTGGCCCTTGCAGTGAAATTTTTTACGATCAAGGTGCTGAGCACTTTAATACGCCTGAAGATTACATGGGCGGCGATGGCGATAGATTTTTAGAGATCTGGAACCTTGTTTTCATGCAGTATGAAAGAAGTGCGGACGGCAAGCTAAGCCCACTTCCAAAGCCAAGCATTGATACTGGCATGGGACTTGAGCGCGTTACTGCTATCTTGCAAGGCAAATTTAGCAACTACGATAGCACCCTTTTTATGCCGCTCATAAACGAAGTAGCAAAGCTTTGTGGCAAGCCATACGTCTATGAAAGTGGCGCTAGCTACCGCGTCATAAGCGATCACATCCGCTCAGTCACATTTTTGCTAGCTCAAGGTACGACATTTGATAAAGAAGGCCGTGGCTACGTGCTTCGCCGCATCTTGCGCCGTGCGATCCGCCATGGATACTTGCTAGGCATAAAAGAGCCATTTATGTATAAGCTTGTCGATAAAGTTTGCGAGCTAATGGGAGAGCACTACACCTATTTAAATGAGAAAAAAGCGGCCGTAAAAGAGCAGATAAAGCTTGAAGAAGAGAGATTTTTAGCGACAATCGCTAGTGGCTTGGAGCTATTTGAGAGTGAGCTTAAAAATACAAAAGAAATTTTTAGTGGAGAGGCTGCGTTTAAGCTTTATGACACATTTGGCTTCCCACTTGACCTAACAGCTGATATGCTTAGAGAAAAAGGCTTAAAAGTCGATGAGGCAAGGTTTGATGAGCTTATGAGTGAGCAAAAAGCACGTGCAAAAGCTGCCTGGAAAGGTAGTGGCGACAAGAGCGCGAAGGGCGACTTTAAAGAGCTACTTGAAAAATTTGGCGAGAATAAATTTATAGGCTACGAAGAGCTTAAGAGCAAAAGTAAAATTCTAGCCCTGCTTGATGAAGAATTTAAAAATGTAGATAGTCTGGACGCTGGCAAAGAGGGTTGGGTGATGTTTAATGTCACTCCATTTTACGCTCAAAGTGGTGGTCAGTGCGGCGATAGCGGTAAGATAGTAGGCAAAGCAAATGTGCTTGATACGCAAAAATTCCACGGACTAAATTTATCTTTAGTAAAAACTAATGCGGCGCTAAAAGTTGGCGATGAAGTAGAGCTTGAAGTTGGCAGCGACAGAGTAGAGATCGCCCGTCACCACAGCGCCACACACTTACTTCACGCAGCCCTTAGAAACGTGCTTGGCACGCATATTGCTCAAGCTGGCTCAAGTGTGGAAGCGGATAAGTTAAGGTTTGACTTCTCTCATCCAAAGGCGCTTACTAGCGAAGAAATTTCAAAGATTGAAAATTTAGTAAATGAGTGGATACTAAATGGTGCTAACTCAAAAACAGAACTTATGAAACTTGAAGATGCTAAAAATAGCGGAGCTATCGCACTATTTAATGAAAAATACGCTGATAATGTAAGAGTCGTTAGCTTTGGCGACGTCAGCAAAGAGCTTTGCGGTGGCACACACGTAAAAAATATAGATGAGATCGGATCGTTTTTCATCACAAAAGAGAGTGGCGTAAGTGCTGGCGTTAGGCGCATCGAGGCTGTTTGCTCAAGAGCTGCGCTAAATTTAGCAAAGTCATTTAGAGCCGAGCTTGACGAGCTAAAAGATGAGCTAAAAAGCACTGAGCCACTAAATGCGGTCAAAAAACTAAAAAATGAACTAAGGGTTTTAAAAGACAAACTAAAAAATGCTAAAAATTCTCATGAGCTAGTATATTTAGATATAAATAAAACCAAACTTTGCGTCACAAGCGTAGATGGTGGAGATATAAAAACTTTGATAGATGAGTTTAAAAACGAGCATGAAAGTGCTGCTATTTTGCTAATCCAAGCCGATGAGAGTGGCAAAATTTCTCTTGCAGCTGGAGTCAAAAATGCTCCTTTAAAAGCTGGTGCTTGGGTAAAATTTGCAGCACAAATTCTAGGCGGCAATGGCGGTGGTAAAGATGACTTTGCAACAGCCGGTGGCAAAGATGCATCAATGATAGAAGATGCGATAAAAGACTCACTTGAGTACGCAAGGCAAGCCTTAGAAAAATGAGTCATTACGATATAGCTTTTATAAAATTTGACCAATTAGTACTATTTTTGCATGTATGCTTTGTATCTCTTTTTGTGGGGCTACAAGCCGGTCTTGTGCTTGTTGGAAGCTACTTTATAAAAAATAAATTTGAAGACAAGGAACGCTATCAAATCTTACTTCACATTATAAGACGCTTTGGCATTGCGATTTTCATACTAATCCTTTGCGTGATAGCGACAAGCATAGTTATAATTTTTGGATTTTATGATGCAAATTTGACAAATCCTATGGCAAGTGCGATGGTGGCAACAAAATGCGCAATAGAACTATTTTTGCTATTAAATTTAAGTTATATATTTTATAGATACAAAAAGGCCTTAAAAGCACTAAGATCGCATGAAATGATCGAGCTAAACGAGAGTTTGATCGTTATAATTTATTACTTCACACCGCTAAATTTATTAGCTTCTTTAGCAGCTATTTATCTTGGTATAAGCTATAAGGTATTTTTATGATAACGCTCGCTTCAAGCTCGCCAACAAGGGCAAATTTATTAAAAGATGCTGGCATAAATTTCACTCAAATTTCTTTCCAGTTTGATGAGAGTAAGATAGAAAAGAACGTAAAGCCTGAAATTTATGTCCAAAATGTCGTAAAAGCTAAAAAAGAGCAATTTTTAAAAGAAAACATGGGTCTTAAAAATTTACTCTTTGCAGATAGCTGCGTGGCATGTGGGGATCAAATTTTAGGCAAAGCAAAAGACGAGAATGAAGCGCTTGCTATGCTAAATTTACAAAGCGGTAACGAGTGCAGCGTCTATACAGCGATGATATTTGTGGGAGAATTTGAACTTATAAACGTAAGTAGAACTACGTATAAATTTAAAAAATTTGACGAGCATGACCTTAATGAATACATAAAAAATAATGAGTGGCAAGGCAAGGCTGGAGCCATGACGATAGAAAATTTTAATAAAAAATATATCATCTCCCAGCACGGTGAGACCAGCACAGCCATGGGGCTAAATTTAAAAATATTAAAGGCATTTTTATGAAATATATCCTGGCATTTATCTTTATAGTTGCCATTTCACTTGGCGGAGCATTTTTATATTTTTATTCGCAAGTTAGATTTGATGCTTACGCTATTATTGATTATAAACCAAAGCTTACAACGCAAATTTTTGATAGAAACAACGAACTCATCGCAAATATCTTTGAAGAAAATAGAATTTATGTAAAATATAACGACATCCCGCCGCGTGTCATCGAAGCACTCGTGGCTATCGAGGATACGAGCTACTTTGAGCACGGCGGCATAAACGTAGAAGCTATGGCAAGAGCTGCCATAAAAGATATCAAGGCCAGAAAACTAGTCGAGGGAGCTTCAACACTAACACAACAGCTCATTAAAAATTTGGCTCTAAGCCGTGAGAAGAAATTTACAAGAAAGATAAAAGAGATCGTGCTTGCTATGAAGCTTGAAAGCGAGCTTAGCAAAGAAGATATCATAGAAAGATACCTAAATCACGTCTATTTTGGACATGGCTACTACGGCATAAAAACAGCAGCTGAGGGATATTTTAGAAAAGAGCTAAATGAGCTAAGCATAAAAGAAGTTGCCATGCTAGTTGGCTTGCCAAAAGCTCCAAGCACTTATGATCCTACAAAGCACCTTGACCTATCACTTAGCCGTGCAAATAGAGTGCTTGAGAGAATGTATAACATCGGCTGGATAAATGAGGACGAGTACCGCAAGGGCGTGCTTGAAGAGCCAGCGGTCTTTGACGATACACTCACAAGAAATAAAGCCCCTTACGTAGTTGATGAGATAATAAAAGAGGCTTCAAAGAAATTTGACGATATAAAAACTGGCGGCTATAAGATACAAAGCACAGTTGATCTAAATGTTCAAAAGATCGCTCAAGAAGCTCTAGTCTATGGCTATAATGAAATTTTAAAACGCGATAAAAAAGCAAATGCAGAAATCCTAAATGGAGCTATAGTAGTTACTCATCCACAAAGTGGTCAAATTTTAGCTCTAATTGGCGGTATTGACTACGCAAAAAGCAGTTATAACCGTGCCACTCAAAGCAAGCGCCAGCCAGGATCTAGCTTTAAGCCGTTTATCTATCAAATAGCACTTGATAGCGGTTACTCAGTCGTTTCTCAAGTGGCCGATATCGCCAGGACATTTGACATGGGCAATGGCAAAGAGTGGACGCCAAAGAATTATAGCGGCGGTTTTCAAGGCTATATCACTATAAAATCAGCAATAACCCAGTCGCGTAACCTCGCAACCATAAATTTGCTAAACGATCTTGGTCTTAGCTCGGTTCGTAAACAGCTTACAGATATGGGCTTTAATGATATCCCAGAAAATTTATCTATCGCACTTGGAAGTTTTGGGATTTCGCCACTTGACTTTGCGAAATTTTACTCGATGTTCCCAAATGAGGGCGAGATGGTTGAGCCAACACTTATTAAGCATATAGAAAATAGCTTTGGGGCTTCGATGGACTATGAACCGCAAAGAAAGCAAGTGCTAAAACCAGAACAAGCATTTTTGATGACTACCTTGCTTCAAAATGTCGTAAATAACGGTACTGGACGTAACGCAAAAATAAATGGTATCCAAATAGCAGGCAAAACCGGCACAACAAACAATAACATCGATGCTTGGTTTTGTGGCTACTCGCCTGACATCGAAGCAATAATCTGGTACGGAAATGATGACAACAGCCCTATGAAAAAGATTGAGGGTGGTGGTAGAACAGCCGCACCTGTGTTTAAGAAATTTATGGAAGGCTACATTAAGCTTTATCCTACTTTAAGACGTGCATTTGAGCAGCCAGATGGTGTTTATAAAGGCTATTATGGTGGCAGTGACGAATACTACACAAACGACTCACCACTACCTCAAAATATACCGGCAAATGACATCATACAAGATCAAGAAAATAATGGATTATTGTTTTAGGAAGATAAGATGAGGATTAAAATTTTACTTTGTTTAGTAGTCGCAAGTATTGCATATGGCGCTAATCTAAATACGGCCAGCAAAAACGAGTTAATGGGGCTTGGGCTAAGTAAGGGCCAGGCGTTAAACATTATAAAATATAGAAAAGCCCATAAATTTAAAAGTATCGATGAGCTTGAAAGAGTCCAAGGTATTGGTTTTAACGATATGCAAAAAGTTAAAGAAAAACTTAGCATAAAAGAGAATGCAAAAGTCAAAAAAACTGAAGCAAAAAACTCCAAAGGCAAGAAAAAATAATCTTATTTTTTATTTAAATTTTCTAGCCATTTACATTTGAGTCCTATTATTATGACTTTTTATAAAATAATTCACTCTTTTTTCTATACTCTTTTTCTTATATTTGCAATTATTTTTATCTTATTTTTAGAGAACATTCGAATTTAAGGACCGCATTGCTCCCATACTATCCCATCTACTCAGCTATAAAGCTAGTAAAATCGCTCATACAAAAACCACTACCTTTTACCTATGTAGCAGATGATGCGGCGCTAGCTGATGACAAAAAGAAAATTTTAGTTTTGATAGTTGGCGAGACGCAAAGAAGTAAAAACTACTCACTAAATGGCTATGCTAAAAACAATACAAACAAATTTACCAAGCAAAATGATGTGGTAAGTTTTACAAATTTCTACTCATGTGGAACAGCCACAGAGACTAGTGTACCTTGCCTATTTTCAGACTTAAAGCGAGAAGATTTTAGCAACCGCGAAGCAAAAGCTCGTGAAAATTTAGTTGATATCATCAATAAACTTGGCATAAAAACATACTTTTTTGGCAACAATAGCGGCGGTTGCAAGGGCGTTTGTGACAATCTTGATCAAAACCATACTTCAGATCATAGAGCAGAAAGCTTTGACGAAGTGATATTTAATGAAGCAAAAAAGGTCATTCCACCACCTTTATCGTGCTACATCTTCAAGGCTCGCATGGCCCTATCTACTACAAAGGTTACCCAAGCAAATTTAAAAAATTTACCCCAACTTGCGATACTGCCGAGCTAAATAAATGCACGCCAGATGAGATAGCAAATACCTACGACAACACCATTTTATATGAGGACTATCTACAAAGTGAGCTGATAAACGCTCTTGAAGCAAGAAAAGACGAATTTGAAGTCACCATGTTCTTTTTCTCAGATCACGGAGAGAGCTTAGGCGAAAATGACATATATTTACATGATCTACCTTACTCCATCGCTCCAGATGAGCAAAAACACATCCCAGCCATAGTCTTTTCAAGCGATAGAGAACTTTTAAAAAGGCTAAAAATTAGAAAAAATGAAAGTCTTTCGCATGATTTTATATTTAGCTCAGTTCTTGGATATTTTGGTGTTAAAACTAAGGCCTATGAGCTAGAATTTGATATCTTTAGGTAGTAAATTTAAAGCCAGCCTAGGCAAGAGCCTGAAGCTGGCGTAAATTTAAAAGCTGATCTCTTTTATATCAGCTACTTTTAGTATCTCACTATAAATTTGGCCGATGATTGCGATGCGATTGTTTCGCACTTTTTTGTTTTCAACGTTTATCATAACTTTGTCAAAAAACTCATCTATCTGCGGCTTTAGAGCAAATAGTGCCTTTAGTCTTGGCTCATATGCTAGGCTCTTATCAACCGCTTTAAACGCATCATTTAAGGCCTTTTCAGCATCTATCTCAAAGAGGCTCTCATCGACCTTGCTAAATTTATCGTCTTTGATGATATTTGCAAGGCGCTTAAACGTAGAGAAATTCTCTCTAAAGTTTGGCTCGCTAGAAATTTTAGCAAGCGCCTCTATCATCTTAGTTAGCTCCAAGATGTCCTTTTCACCGCTTTTTATGCACGCTTTTACGATAGAAGCGTTTGCGTCAAAGAAGGTGTAGAGCCTATCAAGGATGAAATTTATAAGCACTTCAACGTCAAATTTCTTATACTCTTTTGCGATATCTTCTAAAATTTCTTTTACGTTAAATTTCAAATTATGCGCCAAAACGATCTTTATCACGCCATTTGCCGCGCGTCTTAGAGCGTATGGATCTTTCGTGCCGCTTGGGATTTTGCCGATGCTAAAGAGCCCCATTAGCGTATCAAGCTTATTTGAAAGCGCCACAACCGAGCTAAAGACCTTGCTTGGGCACTGCGCCTCTTCGCCATCTGGCAGATACTGCTCTTTTATGGCTAAAACGACGTCTTCATCCTCATTTTTTGCCTTTGCATAGTAAGCACCCATTATACCTTGAAGCTCGGTAAATTCATAAACCATCTGCGTTGTAAGATCAGCCTTGCTTAGCATCACAGCTCGCTCAAGCTTAGCCGCGTACTCGCCAGCTTCTTTTTTGAGTAGCTTGTCATAGTTGCTAGCTAGTTTTTTAGCCACTTCTAGCTCTCTAAGCTCTTTTTCGTAGATACTTCCAAGCTCTTTTAGATAAGTTATATTTTTTAGTTTTTCTGGGCCAAATTCGTGCGCTAGGTCGCTTTGCCAAAAGAACATCGCATCACTCAGCCTTGCCCTTAGCACCTTTTCGTTGCCCTTAATGATGAGCGAGTAATCTTTTGTGATGGCGTTACTTACGACTACAAAGCCGTTTGCTAGCTTGCCACCTTTAAAGACTGGGAAGTAGCGCTGATTTTCTTTCATAGAAGTGATGATGACCTCGCTTGGCACCTCCAAAAATTCCTCTTCAAACGAGCCAAGAAGTGCTGTCGGATACTCGGTGATCGCCACAACTTCAGCTAACAAGTCTTTATCGATTTCGATCTTTAGCCCGCTTTTTTGGCTAATTTTTTCAAACTCATCAAGGATTATTTTTTCTCTCTCGGCAGCTTTAAGCACGACACCACGGCTCTTTGAGCCTTCAAAATACTCTTTTATATTTGAAATTTTTATCTTGTCATAGCTAATGCTTCTATGTGGATAGGTTGAATCACCGCTCTCTACGCCAAATTTATTAAATTTTATGGCCTCATCACCAAGCAAACACAAAAACGATCTTATCGGACGGATAAACTCAAACTCGCCGTTGCCCCAGCGCATAGACTTGCCAAAGTTAAGACTCTTTAAAAACTCTTCAACCATGTCGCCCATTATCTTGGCAACCGGCTCGCCTTTTACCTCTTTTTCGTAGTAAAGCACCTCTTTGCCGTCTATCTCTTTAAATTTAAGCTCACTTTCATCTATGTCGCATTTATTTGCAAAGCTAAGTGCTGCCTTTGTAAAAGCTCCGTCTTTTAGTGCCACTTGCTTTGGCGCACCGATAAAGCTAGCTACGCTGTCAGGCTGAGATTGTGGAAATTTCTCATGAAAAAAGACCAAACGACGCGGCGTATAATAAAATTTAAAAGGACTTACAAGATTATATTTTTCAAGTACAGCCTGCCATTTAGCATTGATATTTGGCAGTTCCCTTAAAAAGGGTATCGCTGGAAGCTCCTCAACTCCAATTTCTAATAATAACTCTTTCATATTTCACTCTTTTTATTAAAATTTTCTCTTTTTTCTCTTACCATTTTTCTTACTCTCTCCTTCTCCTGCGACTGTAAAATGACGCCTCTTATCATAAAAATAAGAAATAAAACAAACGCCGTAATCATAAAAATATCTAAAATTTGCACTCTCTACTCCACAACGATTTGGTTTTCTATCTTATAAATTTTAACTCTCGCGTTTTCAAAACTATACTCGCCATCTTTTAGCTTTTTCTTACTATAAACCCTGATCTTACCGTATGGTGTATGCAGATAGCCCCTCTCTAGTCTGCCCGAAATTTTAGCAAAGACATCGCCACTTCTAGCTTCGCTTAATTGCGATGCATCTAGTAAATTTTCGCTAATATCTTTTGTGCCGTGCTCATTTATGATCTCATAAGAGCTGACTTCAAGCGCATCTTTATAAATTTTCATTCGCCTTACTAAAATATCTAGCTCTTCGCCTACAGTAACGCTATTTTTAGGATCATAGACATAAATTCCGCGGCGATTTTTCGAGATAATAAAGCCATGCTTATCTTTTAAGATAACAACCGCTTTTTCAATCACTGCTGGAACTGCTTCTGGATGATCAAAAAGCGTATCCACATCAGCCGTCTTATAGCTTTGTTCGCTTATTTTTTTATTGGCTTTATTCTCATCTTTTTTAAAAATTTTACTCACAAAGCCTTTTTTTACTGGGCTTGGATCAGTTGAAATTTTAAACTTTAATGCAAAGTGATCTGAGTAAAAGTCGCTCTTTGCAAAGCCTTTTTCATCAACTGCAAAGCTTGGTTTAAAGACTTCAAAACTGCCACTAACATAGCTTAGATCGCCATTTTCCATAAAACTAGGCGAAAGCAAAATATGATCGATCGCTCTTTTTTTGCCATGCACTGCGTGAGAGTATCTATCTTTTGGCTCAAGCTCTTTATAAAGATCATAAAAATTTCTCGTTGCAATGATGTCATTTAGGACGGATTTTTGTCCAAAGGGCGAGTTAAAATCACCCAAAATAATCGCATTTTTCTCTTTGCTTAGAGCCGTTCTTAACGTTTTTTCAGCCTTTTTTTGCATATTTATGCCATTTTTATAAGTTGGAAAGTGATTTACAAATATGCTAAATTTCTTACCTTCCGTCTCAAAAATAACCTTTAAAATATTTCTCGTCTTTACGTTTGGGACTTTAAAAATTTCACTACCACTTGGCTGCAACTTTGAAATAAGCCCAAGCCCAACAGGCGAGTTTTTCTTCTTTGTAAAGCTTACAAATTTATACTCGCTATCACTTACTAGAGCTTTTAAAACCTCCTCATTTTCAATCTCTTGAAGTGCGATAATGTCGGTATTTAGTGCATTTATGACTTGTCTTGTCCTTTGTAGTTTTGAATCAGCCGCCTCGCAGTCCCACTTTGATACGCCTACTTTAAAATCAAGATACTCGCTACCATCATCTTTGCAATCAAATAAATTTTGCACATTATAAGTTGCGATGCTAATTTCACTCGCAAATGCCACTAAAATGGTAAAAACCAAAGCAAAAACTACTCTCAAATCTCACTCCTAAAGTCAAATTCAGTGATATTTTGCCTGATCGCCTCATACGCGATAATGCCAGCACTCATAGCTAAATTTAAGCTTCTGCCCTCTTTTCCCATTGGTATGGTTATGGCATTTTTAAAATTTATATCCATAAATTCTCTTGGCAACCCAGTACTCTCGCCACCAAAAAATATAAAATCTCCTGGCTTAAACCTAGCCTCGTAGTAAAGCCTATTTGTCTTTGTGGTAGCGAAGAAAAATCTATCCTTGTGGCTTAAGTTTGCTTCTAAAAATTCTTCCAAACTATCCCAAATTTTTGGATTTAAAATTTTCCAGTAATCAAGTCCTGCTCGTCTAACAGCCTTTTCACTTAGATCAAAGACCGTTGGCTTAACGATATGTAGCTTTAAATTTGCATTAACGCACATTCTGCCGATAGCTCCAGTATTTTGCGGTATCTGAGGATGGACTAGGACTATGTTAAACATAAGCTTTCTTTGCCTTAAAAAGTGTTATAAACTAGCCTATTTTAGCCAAAATGGGCTTTTAAGAGTTTTAAAGACTAATCTTTTCCGGGCTTAGCTCGCCTAGATATTTTGAAATTTCAAGCTCTTGTCTACGTTTTATCTCTTTTGCGATCTCTTCGTTTTTAAAACCAGCTGATAAAATTTCCGCTACATCAACTTTCGCGTCAAATTTTACCTCATAAATTCCAAGCTTCTTGGCACGCTCTATACGCTCTTTATTGTAAGCTCCAAGCCACGATTTTATAGGCATGTTTAGGGCAATTTGCATTAGCTCTTTATCGCTTGGTATATCCTTAAAATAAGGCTGTTTTAAGATAGAAAAGTAGCTTTTTGGCAGACGCATTTTCTCTAAAATTTCATTTGCGTCAAGCTCAATTTTGCCAAACAAAAGATACAAAAATAGCCTCTCATCATCCACAAATTCTCTTGCACTCTTAAGATCGCTTAAAAACCCATCATCTTTATAAATTTGTATACCAAAAATTTCTTTAAAAAGTCCAAGCTCAAAAAGATAGTAAGCTCCCTTTTCAAGATGCTTTGCACGAAAAAATTTAATAAGCTCAGTATTTATCCTATCTCTACTTAGATGCTCTAAACTAAGGCTTTTCATAAAAGCTAGCGTCTCATCAGCTATGCTAAAATCAAGCCTAGAGCTAAACTGCACACCACGAAGCACCCTTAGTGGATCTTCTTTAAATTTTTCACTATCAATGTGCCTTAATGTCTTGTTTGCTAAATCTTGCTTTCCGCCGTAAAAGTCTAAAATTTCTCCATTAAAGATATTCATCATCATGGCATTTATCGTAAAATCTCGCCTAAGGCTCGCCATTTTGGGATCGTTAATATAGCTTACTGCAAAGTCTTTGTGCGAATTTCCAGTTTTGCTCTCGCTTCTTGGAAGCCCAAGGTCGTAGTTTTTGTATTTGTAGATAAAGTAGCTTTTGCCAACTCCGCTAGCGCCTATGCTAGCCATTAGCTCATTAAATTTTAAAGGCTCAATGTCATAAACTTCGATATCATAATCATAAATTTCTCGCCCCAAGAACGCATCTCTCACACAGCCACCAACTAGATAAACACGTGAAGTAAATGGGGCAAATAGCGATCTAAAAAAGTCTAGCTCGCTATTTTTATAAATTTCATTTTTGATTTTTATCTCATTTTTTGAGCCATCTAATGGCTTATTTTGAGAGATTTTGGAGTCTATTTTCGATATTTGCAAGGGTAAATTCTAAAAATTTTGTCGTTAGCTCAAGCCTTGAAGCAAGATTTTGTTCACTAGTTTGTTTAAGCCCTTCAAAAAGCACTTCTATGCGCTCAGCAAGGTTTGCTAAGAAAATTTTCTCTTCGCTCACTTCTCTACTTTTTGTTAGACTTGCTGGCTCCTCTTTTACCTCAAACGCTTGCTCATTTTGTAAATTTGTCTCAACTTTTAGCTCGTTATTTAGTGCATTTTCATTAGATTCTATAGCCAAAAGCTCTTTTTTTAAATTCTCTCGCTCAAGCTCTTCTTGCTTCTTACTTTGCAATGCTTCTATTTTTTCAAGCTCAGCGCTAACCTCACTGATTGCCATTCTAGCGATATCATCAAGCTTCATAATCTTATCAACCACCTTTTAAATTCATTTATCTCTTCGTCACTTTTCATCGCTATAAAAAACTCTTTCATCTGCTCGTTTTTTATCGCTCGCTCTTTGCGAAGTCCGCTCAGACGGTTTATCGCGCTAAGGGCATCTTTGTTTGACGGATCTTGCTTTAAGATATTTTTATAAATTTCAAGTGCATCATCTTTTAGCCCCTGAGCTTCGTAGATCAGTGCTTCAGTGATTGTGTTTTTCATTTTTTGATAAATCCTGCGATAACATCGCCTATCTCGCTAGTTGAGCAAATTTCAACCGCATTAAAAGCAGCGATATCTTTTGTTCTATAACCTTTTGCAAGTGCCTCTTTCACAGCATTTTCTATCGCATCTGCGGCTTCATTTTCACTAAATGCGTATCTTAGCATCATCGCTGCACTTAAAATTGTTGCAATTGGATTTGCTATACCCTGCCCTGCGATGTCTGGAGCTGAGCCGTGAATTGGCTCATAAATTCCCACTTTGCCACCCATGCTAGCGCTTGGCAAAAGCCCTATCGAGCCACAAACCATGCTCGCTTCGTCACTTAAAATATCGCCGAATAAATTTTCAGTAAGTATGACGTCAAAATTTGCTGGAGCTCTTACTAGCTGCATTGCCGCGTTATCTACATACATAAAGCTAAGCTCTACTTCAGGGTAATTTTTAGCCACTTCACTAGTCACCTCACGCCAAAGCTGACTTGTCTCAAGCACATTTGCCTTATCGACCATGCATACCTTTTTCTTGCGAAGCATTGCTGTTTCAAAGGCGATCTTTGCGATGCGCTCGATCTCCATTTTAGAATAAACCATCGTATTAAACGCTCTATCTTCGCCTTTTTCACGTGGCTGCCCAAAATAAAGTCCGCCCGTTAGCTCACGAACCACGACAAAATCAACTCCTCTTAAAACCTCTGGCTTTAGTGTGCTAGCATCCACAAGCTCATCAAAAACAATAGCTGGGCGTAAATTTGCATAAGCTTCAAGCTCTTTTCTAATCTTTAAAAGCCCACTCTCTGGCCTTAGATGTCTTGGCAAACTATCCCACTTCTCGCCGCCGATCGCTCCAAAAAGTACAGCATCAGAGCTTAGAGCAGAGTTAAGCGTCTCATCTGGCAAAGGCACGCCAAATACATCATAAGCTGCACCACCCATAAGCTTGTAGTCGTACTCAAATTTTATCCCAAACTCAGCGCTAACAACATCTAAAATTTTTATCGCCTCATCTATGATCTCAGGGCCGATACCATCGCCTTTTATAACACAAATTTTATATTCTCTCATTATTTAATCCAACTTTACTTTTGCGTATTCTATAAGTCCGCCAGCGTTTAGAAGCTCTTGCATAAACGGCGGTATAGGGCTAAATTTATACTCTTTGCCGCTAGTTAGATTTACGATCGCGCCGTTATCTATGTCTATTTTTAGCTCATCACCCTCGTTTATCTCGTCCGTTTCCTTGATCTCAAGTATCAAAAGTCCTGTATTAAAGCTATTTCTATAAAAAATTCTCGCATAGCTTTTAGCTATCACCGCGCCTATACCGGCGGCTTTAAGCGCGATAGGGGCGTGCTCGCGAGAACTACCGCAGCCGAAATTTTCGCCCGCTACGATAATGTCGCCCTTATCTATCTTGGAGCTAAAATTAGGATCGGCGTCCTCCATTATATGTTTTGCTAAGATATTTTCGTCGGAAGTATTTAAGTATCTGGCGGCGATAATTATATCGGTATCGATATTGTCGCCGAATTTCCAAGCTTTATTCATCGTTTCGCCTTTTTTGAATTTTCGAGATTTTAGCCAAAAGTAGCTAAATAATTCATCAAACGGCGAATAAAATTTGCGGCCCAAACGGCTAAAGGGCAAGGCAAAGGGTGCTAAACGCCCCTTTTATCTTTTTAAATTTAAAGAACACCTACCTAAGAATTTACACGCCGGGCAAAAACCTGTAACACCGACAATGATTGGGATTAGGCCGATTAACGCCCAGTAGCTCTCGTAAAAATACCAAACTACCGCCATAAAAACTAGCCCTAGTACGACCCTAATAATTCTACTTTTCACGCTTACCATATTTTTACCTTTTCTTAAAAATTTTATAAAGTGGGCAGTAGCCGTAATATCCCGTTAAAAGCGGAATTAGCCCGACCGTCCACAACCAGCAGTCACAAATAAATCCGAAAATAAAAAACCAAATCGCCGCTATAATCAAACGTATAGTTTTATCTAAAACGCTCATTTTATCTCCTTTAAGCTAAAGCTTTTAGCATTCCGTTCATAACCATAGGTTTAAATCCGTAAATTTTAACCAGCCAACTCATATAGCTCTCCCTGGTAGCGCCGAAGCACTCTAACGTCGGAGCCGTTCCCTCCCAGTCGAACTCTACCATTATAGCCTTGCCGTATTTGGTGATAAAAGGGCAAGCCGTATATCCGGTAAATTTCTCGCTAGGTTCTCGTCCTTTTATCGTATCGGCTAAATTTTTAGCTAAAATCGGATACATTTTCCTAACGCTAGCCCCCGTTTTGCCGGCCGCAAATCCGCAAATATCGCCGATACCGAATATATTTTTAAATTTAACGCTTTGCAAACTGTATTTATCGACGGCTAGGAAATTTAGCTTGTCGCCCTCTTTAGTTAGGCCGGCGCGAGCTAAAATTTCGCTTCCTTTTTGCTTAGGCGGCAAGTGGAGCCAGTCGTATTTTACGTCGATTAGCTCGGACGCGATTTTATCTTCGCCGTTTTGCCTATACGCCGTCCAAAACTCGAAAGTAGCGGTATTTGAGCTTTTATCGACGGCTACGATTTGGTGGCGAAGATTAAATTTTATCTTTCTTTTTATCATTATTTGAGTCATCGCCGCGGCATAAGTCGGATCGCCGAAAAGCTTGCCGCCGCCGACGTAAAGATTAACGCTGCCTTTATCGCGGTTGCCGGCCAACCTCAGCCTATCTTCGCTCATGCATGTTACTTTTTTATTAGCGCCGCTGCATTTCATCGGGGTTTTTTGGTCGCAAAATACCGCCGCGCCGCCGTTTTGAGAGAATTTTTTCATCAGCTCGTTGCTCTTTACGGCGCCTTGTAGAGTGTAGACGGAGGATATGTTGCCGCTCGTATCGTTAATATCCTCTAAGCTTAGCCCCTTAACGGCTTCAAAGTCGTATTCCACGCCGCTTGCTACGATTAGATAATCATACCCCAGCTCGCTCCCGTCGTCTAAGACGAGCAGATTGGCTTCGGGCTTTATCTCCGATACGTTTTTGCGTATCCACTCGGCTCCTTGCGGGATATAATCCGCTTTTTCGTAAACGACGTCGCTAGCTTCGTAAATTCCGACGGCGATTAGCGTAAAGCCAGGCTGATAGTAAAATTTCTCGTCTTTATCCACGAGAATTACCTTGGCGTTAGGCATATCTCTTCTAAGTTTAGCCGCCAACGCGATACCGCTAAGTCCCGCGCCCATTATGACGATTTTAGAATTTATATCGTCGTTTTCGCCGCCCGTTGCCGAGCAACCGCTCATACTCGCGGCTAGTCCCGCGGCCCCCATTAGCTTTAAAGCGTCTCTTCTTTGCAGTCCTTTCATAAATTCTCCTTTCAAACGAGTTTATGAAATACTACCTAAAAAAGGCCGCCCTATCAGTAACAAAGTTACCTTAAAACGAGAATTTTAAGAAACAAGCCTTATTTCGCCGCGGCTTTGCGTTATTTGCCCGCTTCTCTCAAGCTCTTTTAGCACCCTAGATACCGCTTCTCTAGCGCTTCCTAGATGATTCGCCAGCTCTTCGTGCGTTATTTTTATAAAATTTTCGTTTAGATTTTCGATGCTTTGGGATAAAAAATTCATAATCCGCGCCGAAAGCGGCGAAAACAAAGCCTGTTCCATAACGTTTATCGTTCTGGCAAACCGATCGGCTACGATTTTTAGAGTAAAATTTAAAACGCTCGGATATTTTTCTTTAAGAGGTTTGTAAATTCGCGCCGGAATAACGATGATCTCGCTATCTTGCTCGATTTCGACGCTTACTTTATTTTCTAGCGAATTTATAGAACACGTATCGCACAGCACGCAACTCTCGTCTTTAGTTAGCCTAAATATCGTTATTTCCTTTGCGTTAGACGATACGAACGCCCTTAAAACGCCTTTTAGTATAAGGATAAATCCAAAGCAATCGTTTCCGGAGTAAAATATATCGCCCTTTTTTACGGTTTTTAGATACGCGTTAGCAAAGATCGCATTTAGATCCTCGCTTGCTAGATCGAAATTATTCGTAAATCTCTCGCGCAAAATTTCTTTTAACTCTTCGCTTAGCATTTTGCCCTTTCGTGACTTCGTTACAAAAATTTAACCTTATTATAGGTAATATTGCATAAAAATTTAATACGAAAAGAAAAACAATGCACGACGTTAAGAAAAACGACCCACAAAGCAAAATAAAATCGCTGCCGATTATGCTTTTCGCCGGTACTATGGGGCTTGGAGGGCTTTGCGCGGCTTATAAGAAACTAAGCGAAATATTTGATTTACCGAGCGAGATATTCTCGGCGCTTAGAGCGCTAGACTGCACGGTATTTTGCCTACTTTCGGCATTTTACCTCTTTAAGCTTTTAAAATTTAAAGAAGAAGTAAAGGCCGAATTTTCGCACCCTATAAGGATAAATTTTTTCGGCGGATTTATCATCTCGCTTTTTCTTTTAGCTCTAGCCTACAAAGACGCGCCGCGACTATACTACTCGCTTTTTTACGCGGCTTTAGGCTTGCAAACGATTTTTACGCTTTACGTAATTTCTTTTTGGATCGACGAAAAATTCGATATCGCGACACTAAATCCGGCATGGTTTATCCCCGTAGTGGGCAACTTGCTAATCCCGATCATAGCCGAAAAATCTCAAGCGATCTGGTATTATTTTAGTTTGGGGCTATTTTTCTGGATTATTTTATTCGCCGTTATATTTTATAGATTAGTCTTTTGCGATAAGTTAGCCGACAAATTCGTCCCGACGCTAGTCATTACGCTAGCGCCGCCGGCTATGGCGTTTTTAGGATACGTAAAATTAACCGAGCGATTCGACGCTTTTGCGGCGATACTACTTAATATAAACGTATTTTTCGCCGCGCTTATACTTTTTTCGTATAAAAGATTTATTAAACTCAAATTCGCCCTATCGTGGTGGGCTTTTACCTTCCCGACGGCCGCTAGCTCCATAGCGTTTTTAAAAGCTTACGAAATTACGCAAAGCGATTTTTACTTAGTTTTAGGAGTCGGCGCTTTTGCAGCCCTAGTCGCTTCGATTTTGATAGTCGGATTTTTAACGGTTAAATCTATAATAAACGGCGAAATTTTTTCGGAAAAATAGCCTTAGCTCAAAAATTCACTTTAGTAGTATTCGTAGCTAATTTCTAGCTTTTTATATAGGCCGATTTCCGTTATGTCGCCGTTTTCGTAATATTTGTCCGCGGGCTTAAATTTGACCGAGGTTTTACGCGTCAAATTTCCTCGCTCGTCCCTCGTTATATCTTTAAACTGCAATATTTGCCAGATTTTTGCCTCAAGGCCGAAGTAATTTACCGACGTATACTCCATCTCGTCGCCGTTTGCGGCGTAGTAATAGACCCATTTTGAGTTTGGGGCTTGCGTGATTTTTTCGTATTCGCCGTTTGGCTTGCGCTCGAAGCTTATCTCTATGGCGTTGCGCGGCTCCATATTATTTTCTATCCGCGTTAAAACGCCCTTTTCGTCGTAGACGTAGCTATCGTCCATCACTAGCGTCCCGCCCGAATACGCCGCCCTAGCGATCATTTTGCCGTCCTTGCCGTAGGTAATTTTCTCCATGCGGGGGTAAAATCTATCCTCCACATGCTGCTCTTTGGCCGTCGCGACTAAATTTTCGCCGTCAAATTCGTATTCGTAGAGATAAACGGCGCTATCTTGATATTTTTTGCGTATTAGCCCGTCTTTGCCGTACTCAAACAAAACCGAGCTGTTCGGCGCGCCGTTTATGTGCTCGGTTTCTTGCACTATATAGCCGTTTTCGTTAAACTCCGTTCGCTTTACGCGCGTATTTTCTAGCGTGCCGGAGCCGTCCGTAGAGTATTCGTACTCCGTAGCCGTCATGCTTTTGACCTCGCCTTTTAGATCCTTTTTGCTCCAATCGCTTTGCGGTAAAACGGCCGAGTTTAGATAGCAAACCGCCGATGCCACCGCTAAAGTAGCTTTTAAAATTTTCATTTTTATCCTTTTTTAAACCAAGCAATCATAAATTATTTTAGATTGAATTTCGCCTAATTTAGCCCCAAAAGCGGCAATACCGGTAAAATCCTATCTTTTACGAGTTTAAATCCGCGCTTGAAGAGGCGAATTTTCATTTCGGCAGTTTATTAACTTAAGCTTCATTTGCCTTTTTTAAAATTTCCATCATCTCTTCTTCGCTAAGCGGCTCAACCAGTATATTTGCGGCGTCTATGAAGCGATATTTTTCTTTTGGCAGATTTGCCATAAAAGCGCCATATTCGCATTCGCCAAGCACGTGCGCGTCCCTATCGTCTAAGCCGACTACTAGCGTAAGTATCCAGCGAGAGACCTTGCGCTCTCCTAGAACTTCTTGCGCCTGCCACGACGGAGAAGGGGCGTAAGGCAAGATAGTCGGTAAATTTTCGCTAAGCGTATATGCGCCAAAAATTTCGTTGCCGTCTTTATCTTCGTATAAATTTTCTCTTGCACTATAAGCGTCAAGATACTGCACCTGCCTCATCATCTCATCAAATTTAGCCGCAGGGCTGGCACTTGCAAAAATTTCATCTATCATAACCGCGTCAAACGCCACATCGTGCTCCACGCCATAAATATAAAGCGTTTGATTTTTCTCTTTTGCGTCCTTTAGAGCTTCAAGTCCACACATTATGTCGGCTTCATAATCAAATTTTAAAATTTGCTTTTCATCGTAAATTTCCTCGTTGTCGCACTCTATTGGTGAGCCAGTTTGGGCTGAGAGCTTTGAGAGTAGCTCAAGCACGATCTGCCAGTCGCCAACGCCGCTTGGAGTACAGACTCGGACGATATATTTGCCGTCTTCGTAGTTTAGTTCAAACCCGCGAGCGCTCTTTTGCCATACGCCAGCAATCATCACGTTTTCGTTTAGCGAAAGCTCGCTCGGCTCGTCGTTTTGGCTATTAAAAAAGCAAAATCCCTCTATAAACTCTGAAATTTCACGCTCGCTTAGCGCCTTTTCATATCCACCCAAAAGCTTCTTTTTATTTTTTACCTTAAATGTTATGCTCATAAATTCTCTTTTGCCTACTCTAAAACGTCATCGCTTGATCGCACTGCCTAACCCACTCGGACAAGATATCCATGCTACCTTTCACCTCAGCCTCGAAATAAGGCTCTCCCGCATGCAAACCGCACCTCGTTTGGCAGCTACCGCAAACCTTTAACATAGCGCCGCTAGCGTAAAGCTCTTTTAACATCGCTACTAGATCTACGTCGTAGTTTTCCGGCTTTTTGGTGCTATTTCGCGCAAGATCGACCGCGTCGTTCATTAGAAAAATTCTAACCTCTTCGCCTTTTTCTTTTAGCGTTTTAGCTAGCCTTAATGCGTTGTAAGCATTGTCGGTACCGTTGTATGGTTGATTTGTAAGTATAAATAGAAATTTTTTCATCTTTTTCTCCTTTTGCCAAAAATGTAGTGCAAACCGGACAAATTTTAGCCAAGCTATATAAAAAGAGGCTAAATTTATCTAAAAAGTAAAAGTACGCCGATCGTGCAGACGATAATGGCGGTGCAAATTTCAAGTAGCCTTAGGTGCGTTTGTAAAAATTTCTTTAGCATAGCTCCGCCGAGTGCGTAGATATTTAGCGAACAAAACTCGATGAAAACGAGCGTTGCCGTGATCGCGCACATACGAGTTAGGCTAAAGGGATCGTCTTTGTCCAAAAATGTAGGCAGTAAAGCCGAGAAAAATATCCATGCCTTTGGATTTGTGACGCAAACGATGAGGCCGTTTATAAACATCTGCTTTTTACTTGGTAAATTTGAGACGTTTGTTACGCTAAGCTCGCCCTTGCCAAAAAGAAGCATCGCGCCAAGATAGAGCATATAAAGCCCTGCGATGATGTTTAGCGCCTTAAATGCATACTCAAAATGATGAAGCACCGCGCCCACGCCAAGCATACAGCAAAATGCCACGAAAGCAAGCGAAAGAAGCTGTCCGGTCATCATAATAAGCGAGTGCTTGTAGCCAAAGCTCATACCGATACTCATCGCATAGGTCATGTTGATGCCTGGCATTAGCGAGATGGGAGCAAGCGTGGCGAAAAAGAGTAAGAAGTCCATAAAAAGCCTTGAAATTTAGCTAACGAATATAAAATTTTAAGCTATAAATCAGATCCAGCGATCAAATTTATAGCTTAAATTTAAAAGGCGGACTAAGCCGCCTCTTTTTTAGTGAGTTAAGAAATACTCTTGAATTTTGGCTTTGTCGCTTGTTTTTGTAAGCGCAAGCATCAAAAGCACTCTAGCTTTTTGCGCGTTTAGATTATCGCTTGTTAAAAAGCCGTATTTTGCGTCATCAACTTCGCCGTTCATAGTTGTCTCGCCACTTCCTACACGTGAGTCACGAACTACCACTACGCCAGCTTTTGAAGCCTCACCAAGTGCGTCAAGTACGCTAAAGTAAGGGTTGCCATTGCCAAGACCAGCACTAACGATACCTTTTGCGCCGTTTTTAACAGCTATGTTTACAAAGTCAGGGTTGTCATTTGCATGAGAGTAGATGATATCGACTCTTGGAAGCTCTTTTACACCCTCTAGGTCAAATGCTGATTTTGCTGTGTGTTTTCTGATCGGATTCATATAGTATTTTACGTTGCCATAAAAGACTGTGCCGATCTTGCCGCTGTTTGGTGATTTAAATGTATCAACGCCTGTTGTGTTGGTTTTTGTTACCTCTCTAGCAGCGTGAATTTCATCATTCATAGCGACCACAACACCCTTGCCTACGCTATCTTTACTAATAGCTACGTTTACAGCGTTAAATAAATTTAGTGGACCGTCTGCGCTTAGTGAGCCGCTATTTCTCATCGCACCTACAAGCACGACTGGCTTGTCGCTTTTAACGACCAAATTTAGAAAGTACGCCGTCTCTTCCATAGTATCCGTTCCGTGAGTAACGACGATACCATCAGCCTTGCCACTATTTAGAAGCTCATTTATTCTATTAGCAAGCTTTAGCCAAACTTCGTTGTTCATATCCTGTGAGCCGATATTTGAAATTTGCTCGCCTTTTATGGTGGCGATCTTGTTGATATCTGGCACAGCTGCGATTAGTTTATCGACCGTAACAGTTCCAGAAGTATAGCTCGAATCAAGCGATCCTGAGCCGCTTCCCGCTATCGTTCCACCAGTAGCTAGTATGTAGATGGTTGGCTTTGCAACCGCTAAAGTAGCACCTAAAATCATGAGTAACACCGCCTTAAAGATTAAACGCATTTTAGCTCCTTTGCATTAAAATTTGCAAAGTCATTATAATGCCATTTATTTAAAAAAATTATTAACTTCTAAATTTTATATTTATTTAAAAAATTCTTATCAAAAACATATAAATTCCGGTTGAAATAACTATGCTAAGAAGGGTATTTTTGAATTTCAAATGCACCAAAACAGCCGTAAAAACCGCCACTATCTCGCTTAAGCCATATGGATACTCGCTAAATTTCGTATCTTTTAAGCCGTAGCAGACCAAAACAACCATTATCATCATGCCCATATGCTTCTCAATGGCGTCTAAATAAGGGTTTGGCTTATAGTTTCTTAATGCATAAAATGGCGTTGCCCTAGTTATAAAAGTAGCCAAGGCGCTTAAGAGTACCGCCACAAAAAGCACCATCTCACTTGAGCTTACACTTATCAAATTTTATCCTTAAACAAAAGCAAAAATACAAAACAAAGTGCCATTGAGCCAACAAGCACAAATTTAGCTTGAAATAGGCTCACTCCAAGCACACCAAAAAAGGCCGCTGCAAAGAGCACGCGGTAGTTTTTATCATTTTTAAATATTTCAATCACAATAACTATAAAAAGTGCCGTTAAGCTAAACTCAAGCCCTTTTGTATCGGCCTTTATAAGATCGCCAAGAAGTGCTCCAAGCAGCGTCCCAGCCGCCCAGTATGACCACGAAAGGAGATTTAACCATGTAAAGACAAAGCTTCGATCACTAGCCTCTTTTAGCCCTAAATTTTTAAATATCGCAAAGGTCTCATCTGTTAGCAAAGCGATGTTTAAAAGCCTAAATTTGATCCCACTATACTCTTTTAAAAGTGAAATTCCATAAAAAGTGTGACGCAAATTTACAAGGTAGCTCACTATAAATACCTCAACATAGCTCGTGCCGACGCTAAAGAGCGAAAGCATCATAAACTGCGCTGCTCCACCATATCCAAGCATACTAAGCGCTATGGCGATAAATGCGCTAATGCCCATGCTTTTAGCCAAAATGCCAAAGGCGATGCCAAGAGGGAAAAAACCCATAAAGATAGGAATGGATAGTTTAAAAACGTAGTTAAATGTCAAAATTTTGCCTTGATAAAAGCCGAAATCTTAGCAAAGATTTGAAAAATTTATAGTAAAAATAGAGTTAAATTTTATAAAATAATAGAAATTTTTGGAGTTAAAAGACGAAAAAGGTAATTTTAATTTTATTTTGTATTCTATTTTCTTGGGGTAAAAATTTAGATAACGCCAAGCTTGAAAATGAATGCGCTTTAAATAACGTAGAAAGCTGCACCGATCTTATATATATCTACCTTGACAAAAATGAGCGCGATAAAATGTCAGCTATGGTAAACAAGGCCTGCGAGCTAGGCAATCCACATAGCTATCTATTTTTAGGAAATACATATCTACAAAAAGACACTCTAGCACAAGAGAAAGAAGAAGGGCTTAGGCTTTATAATAAGGCTTGCGAACTAAAAAATGCATTTGCTTGCTATACTCTTGCACTCATCTATGAAACTGGAGATGCTGGTATATTGCAAGATAAAAATAGAGCAAAAAACTACTACAAAAAAGCCTGCGAGTTTGATTTAAAAGAAGCATGCAGTAGCTTAAAAATTTCTCAGTAACTTTCATTCTTGCTCCTAAAAGCAGAAATTTTAGACGAGATGTGCCAAATTTTAATTTAGCCCAAATTAATGAGTCTATTTTATCGAGTCCTTGCCTTTTGATGTTTTATTTAAAAAGCAAAATACCTCAAGTGTAAAAGAAAGTAGAATAAGCCCAACGATAGCTAGAGTCGCGTTCATACTACCTACCTTTTAAGCCCATTTACTATTTCAAGCATCGAATCACTCGTAGTTATCGCCTTTGAGTTTGCCTCGTATGCGCGCTGACCAGTGATAAGATCAGTCATCTCTTCAACCAACTGAACGTTACTCATCTCAACAAACCCTTGTCTGATCGTACCAAGTCCGTCAAGTCCTGCCACGCCTACCACCACGTTACCGCTAGCGCTTGTTTCTAGGTAGTTATTATCACCCATTGAGTGAAGGCCAGCTGGGTTTATAAAATTTGCTAGCTCGATCTGACCTATCTGAGCCATCTCTCTCTCGCCTGCTTGGAGTACTGATACGGTGCCATCTGTGCCGATAGAAATTTGCGTCGCATTTGCAGGGACTGTGATCTGCGGGATTAGCTGATAGCCATCGCTATTTACAATAGTGCCGTTTGCATCAAGCTTAAATGCACCATTTCTAGTATAGGCTGTCGTGCCATCAGGGAGTTGAATCTGAAAAAATCCGTTGCCAGCTATTACCATATCTAGGTTATTGCTGGTCTCTTTAAAATAGCCCTGAGAGAAAATTTTATTTATCGCCGTTGGGCGCACACCAAGACCCACCTCGATACCTGTTGGGCTTGTGGTAGTCTGGCTTGTAGCCGTACCTGCGTACTCCATGACTTGATACATAAGATCAGCAAATTCAGCCCTATTTTTCTTGTATCCATAAGTATTTACGTTTGCGATGTTGTGTGAGGTTACGTCTATCTGCGTCTGCTGGGCTATCATGCCAGTGGCCGCAGTGTAAAGTGATCTCATCATAGTTTTATCCTTTTATTAAGCTTTTAGGGCTAGTTTTTGAACAGCATCTTGGTTAAGGTCGCTCATGTGGCTTGTCATAACCTTTTGATACATATCAACTAGGCGTTGGGTTTCTATTAGACCGACCATTTCTAAAACTGGGTTTACGTTTGACATCTGGGCATATCCTTGCATCACACTATCAGCTTCGTCAAGCTCATTTATGTCGTCAAAATTTCTACTCTCAAAGAGATTATCTCCGACTTTTTTTAGGTCTCTTATCTCTCTTGGCTGAGCGATAAAAAATTTAGAAAATTGATTGTTATTTGAGTATAAATTTCCATTTTTATCAACGGTTAGCACCTCGCCTTGTGGCACTTGGATGCCTCTTTGACCAGGGTTTTGCGCCTCGTAACCACTTGGCAAAACTTTATAGCCCTCTTTTGTGACGATATATCCATCGCCATCAAGACTAAAAGAGCCATTTTTGCTAAGTTTTACACCATTTGGGGTATCAACTAAGAAAAATGCATCATCTCTTTTTATCGCAAAGTCAAGCGTGTTTGAGCTGTACTTAAAACCACCAGCGCTAAAGTCGGTGTACTCTTCGCTCACTTGTGGCACGCGGTCAAGCGTTCTATTTAGAAATTTAGCTCCGTCTTTTGTGTGATTTTTAAGTGGAAGCTCATCTTGTGTCTCTTTAAAAATTCTCGCAAAGTCACCGATAACTACGTCATTTCTCTTGTAGCCGATTGTATTTACATTTGCAAGATTATTTGAGATCACATTTAGTCTGTTAAACTGCGTTACCATGCCAGCAGTGGCTTGATAATAACCATTTTGCATAAATTTTCCTAATCAAATTTTGATTTTTATAGCTACTAAGCAATCATCGTTCCAACTTTGTTTTTATACACATTTACAAAATTTGGGTATAATCCACTTTCTTTTAAACAACACTTAAATCACAATTAGACGATTCGAAAGGAAATTTATGAGCGCCGCAAAAGACTCTTTTTCTCAGATAGAAGAGCTTTTCGCTGAAAATGCAAAAGGCTTTTTGACATACGAAAAATTAGTAAAATTATTAGACAAAGCTCCGACTGCTACGATAGTAAAAAAGATAGAACAACTAGCAAAAACAAATAAAGTCCAGCTCATCACATCTGCTGAGGCCGCAAAGCTTAGAAATTTAGCTGATGCTAAAAAACGCCAAGAAAATGCTCAAAAGAGCGATCAAGATATCGACGAAGATCTCGATCTTTCTGGTGAGAGCGATCTTTTAGAGTGGTCAAGATCTGATAGTCCAGTGAGGATGTATCTAAGAGAGATGGGGCAGATCGCGCTTCTTACAAAAGATGAGGAAGTTGAGATCAGCAAAAGGATCGAGCTTGGCGAAGATATAATTATAGACGCATTTTGTTCGGTGCCATTTTTGATCGATTTCATACTTGACTATAAAGAGCCGCTCATCAATAGAGAACGCCGTGTAAAAGAGCTTTTTAAGAGCTTTGAAGACGAAAGTGAAAACGAAGAAAATGAAGATAGCGAAGACGATATAGACGACGAAGATGAAGAGAACGAAGAGAACGAAGCTCCTAAAAAATCAGCTAAAAACGACAAGCGCGCTGAAAAAGTCATAGAGAGTTTCAAGGCCCTTGAAAAAGCTAAAAAAGAGTGGCTAAAGACTGCAAATAAACAAGATAAAGTTGAGAGCGACGACACAGCTTCAAAGATGACGCTTGCATTTAAAAAGAAAATTTTAAAAGAGAAGCTAATGGATCTTGGTCCAACAAGCAAGCTAATTAGCGAGATCGTAAAATCAATGGAGACAGCGCTAAAAAGCGACGATGAATTTGATAGAGAGCTAAAACGCTTAGAGTATCGCTTGCCAATGTTTAGTGATGAGCTTAAGAAAAATCACAAAAGCATACTAAAAGATATCATCAAACTTAGCAAAGAAGAGATCGCAGCTCGCGTGCCAGAGGCTACGATGGTCTCAACCTACGTCGAGATCAAAAAGCTATTTACTACAAAAGAGGCGAGCAAACAGGGCTTTGATCTTGAACCAACAAGACTAAAAGAGATTTTAGAGCAGATCAAGCGCGGAAAGAAAATTTCTGATGAGGCAAAAGCTAGAATGGCTAAGTCAAACCTCCGTCTAGTCGTAAGTATCGCGAAACGCTATACAAACAGGGGTTTGCCATTTTTGGATCTCATCCAAGAGGGCAATATAGGCCTTATGAAGGCGGTTGATAAATTTGAATATAGAAAAGGCTATAAATTTTCAACCTACGCCACATGGTGGATCCGCCAGGCTATATCACGTGCGATCGCCGATCAGGCAAGGACGATTAGGATACCTATCCACATGATAGAGACGATAAATCGTATCAACAAAATCAACCGCAAATACCTCCAAGAAGAGGGAAAAGAGCCTGATGTAAGCGTCATCGCAAAAGAGGTTGGACTAAGCGTTGATAAGGTAAAACAAGTCATCAAGATCACAAAAGAACCTATCAGTCTTGAAGCTCCGATCGCAAACGAAGAGGACGGAAAATTTGGAGATTTTGTTGAGGACAAAAGCTCACTTTCTCCGATAGAGCAAATTTTAAAAAGTGACCTTAGAGAACAGATAGACGATGTGCTTTCGCAGCTAAATGAGCGTGAAAAAGCAGTCATTTCGATGAGATTTGGCTTGCTTGAAGATGAGAGCGACCGCACACTTGAAGAGATCGGCAAGGCCCTAAATGTCACTCGTGAGCGTGTCCGCCAAATAGAAAGCTCAGCTATCAAAAAACTAAAACACCCAAAAGTTGGTAGAAAACTTAAAAACTACATCGAGGGCTAAAAGCCCTTTTTTTTCTTTTGCGTGTTTTCTTTAAAATTTTTCTCTTTAGCTTTCTAAAATTTAAATTTGATAATTTTTAGCAATAAAAACTTTACTAGCAACCTACATTGATTTTATTATTGAAAGGCTGGATTCAGCCCTCATTTAGCCATTAGACCAACTTAAAAATACAAAAAACTTAATATTTTTTAAAGAATAAAGTTAGATAAAAAGAATTTACCGGCACAAGACCGGTAAAAATTTATTCGGCTAGAAGTTTATCTAGTTTTGCAGCCAAACTCGTAGTATCATGAGCTTTGGCTAAGCTCGCAGCATGTAGCTTTAAATTTGCTTGTAAATTTTCTTCCAAGCTCTTTGCGATATCGCTGCTATCAAGATTTTCTACACTATTAGCATTTGCCACACTTCTTGCAGCTAGAGCATTTATACCTCTAAATACAGCATTTTGTGTTGATCCGATCTCTGAGCGAAGTGAATTTATATTTTTTAAAATTTCACCTGTATTTGAGCCGTCATCTTTTACATTTAAAAGAGCATTTGTGCCCAAATTTATATTTTTTGTACTCTCGCCTGTAAAAAATCCAAGCTCAGCATCAAATATGTTTTTGCCGTTAAATTTAGCCTCTTTTACGCTATCATTCATAGCATTTCTTAGTGCGTTGATTTCGCCCTTTATGCCTTTTTGTTCATTTGCTGAGAGAGTAGGATTTGTAAGCTTACTTGAAAGCTCGCCTATTCTATCTGTACTTTTACTTAAATTTAAAAGCGTTGAATCAGCGATTTGAAGCATACCGATCATGTCGTTTGCATTTGCCAAACCTTCGTTCAAGACATTTGTTTGCGAAAGCAAACTCTCTGCGATTTGCAAATTTGCACTTGATGCTTTGATCTCGCTGTTTGCAGAGATAGCATTTAGCGCTTTCTTCTCGCTATTTTTTGCTTGATCTAAATAATAGTTTCCTGAAGCCTGGTTTGCAGTATAAGTTCCTAACTTCATAACAACTCCTTTTTAATAATTCGCTGTGGATTCTACTATAAATTCTATAAAAAGTTGCAAAATCTCTATAAAATCCATTTTTCTTTACTCTTCTAGCCTCACTGCAACTGATTTTTTATGAGCAGTTAGCCCCTCGGCTTCGGCTAGCTGCATACATGATTTGCCAAGATGCATGATACCTTTTCTACTCACTGATATGATAGAGCTTCGCTTCATAAAATTTTCAACTCCAAGAGGTGAGTAAAATCTCGCACTTCCGCCAGTTGGCAATGTGTGATTTGGTCCAGCGATATAATCTCCCATCGCTTCAGGCGTAAAGTGTCCAAAAAATATAGCGCCAGCATGAGTCACATCATCGATATAGCTCAAAGCATCGTTTGTAGCGATCTCTAGATGCTCGACAGCGAGCTCATTCATGAGAGCAAAACACTCTTTTAGATCTTTTGCTACTATTATTGCGGCTTTGTTTCTTATACTTGCACCTGCGATCGCTTCACGTTTTAGTGTCTTTAGCTCATCTTCGATGTGTCTTTGCACCGCTCTTGCAAAAGCCTCTACTGGTGTTATCAAGAAGGCACTTGCTATCTCGTCGTGCTCGGCTTGTGAGAGTAGATCGATCGCTATATGACGAGGATCAGCGCTATCATCAGCGATCACACCTATCTCGCTTGGACCAGCGATCATGTCAATATTTACGTCGCCATAAACTAGCTTTTTAGCAGTCGCTACGTAGATATTGCCAGGTCCTGTGATGACATCGACCTTTGGCACCGTTTCGGTTCCGTATGCCATCGCTGCGATCGCGCTTGCGCCGCCTATTTTAAAGGCTGTCTTTATACCACAAAGGTGCATTGCAGCAAGAAGCAAGGTATTTACCTTGCCATTTGGCGCTGGAGTGCACACTACGATCTCTTTTACGCCAGCTACGATCGCTGGGATCGCATTCATAAGAAGCGAGCTAGGATAAGCCGCCTTACCACCCGGGATATAAAGGCCAGCGCGGTCAACCGCTGTGTATTTTGCACCAAGCAAGATATCATGCTCATCTTTATATGTCCAGTCATTTGGCTTTGTTCGCTCATGATAGCTTTTTATCCTATCGTGAGCTAAATTTAAAGCTACTCTCAAAGCATTATCTAGCGAATTATAGGCAGCCTCCATCTCTTTAACGTCGATTATTATGTCGCTTTTACTTGTAACGTTAAATTTATCAAATTTAGCTATCTGCGCAAAAAGTGCACTATCGCCATCTTTTCTTATCTCATCTATTATTCCAGCAACCACCGGCATTACAGCACTCATGTCATTATCACTTCGTTTAACCAGCTGTAAAAATTTACTCTCAAAATCAGCGTCACTACTATGAAAAAATTTCATTTATGCTCCTTTAATTTTATTTTTCTATCATATCTTTGTCTTTGTGTAATGTTACCTAAAATTCCACCCTGATGGATGTATAAAATTTGATCCCCAAACTTATTTAAATTTGCAAAAAGCGTGATAAAGCCAACAGGGTCATACACTAGGTCAAATTCCACGCCGCTTTTGCAAACCTCTAGCCAAATTTCGTAAAGCTCTGGGTATAAATTCCCAAAATGATACTTCTTTGGTGGATTTAAAATTTGAACTTTGCTATCTTTATCCAGCTCATAAATTTGCTTTTTTAGATAGTCGCTGTCCCCCACGCAAGGAGTTGTAAAAACCCTAAGATCGGTATGCTTTGCCAGATAACATGCACTTGTACCTGTGCCAGATGGCAAAAAAATATCAGGCCTTATGCCGCTTTTTTTGCTCCACTCATTTATCTCATTTGCCTGCGTGATAAAGCCAAGCTCAGCCTCACTTTGTGCCACGCCCTCGTTTATAAAAAGTGCATTTTGGCTTCTAGCTAGATCTTTAGCAAATTTCTCACGCTCATCTTTTATAAAAATTTCCATACCATTTTCAAGTGCAAATTTGAAATTTCCAACCGGATTTTGCTCTAAATTTGAGCTTAGATGAGAGACGACGTAGTAAAATTTAAGCCCCTTTAGCTTAGCAAAAAGGCTTAGACTATACATCGCATTTGACTGGCTTGAACCGTGAGATACGATGGCTTTGACGCCACTTAGATCAGCGTTTAGAAAATACTCTAGCTTTCTTGCTTTGTTGCCGTTAAACTCACCTAGTAGATCATCTCTTAAAAGCCAAAATTCTCGCCCTCTTAAGCAAATTTTATCAATCACCCTTAAACTCCAAAAATTTCTCTATCTCGTTGATAGCCTCTTTATTTGAGAGTGAAAATTTGATCTCTATGCGTCTTGAAGCATCCTTGTCCTCGGCTCCGTCTTTAAAAACTAGCTCATTATAGCTTCGTCCGCTTGCAACAAGCAGCTTTCTAAGGCGAGTATCGCCATCAAATGAGTTTATAAACTCCATCACCGCGTATGCTCTTTTTTGCGAAAGCTCTAAGTTATAAATATAGCTTCCATCGCTATCTGTAAAGCCTTCGATTATGATTTGATCAATATTTGACGCAATATCCTTATCATTTAAAAGTACGTCGAAATATTTACTAAGCGTGGCCTTTAACTCCTCTTTGACCTCTTCTTTTAAGACTGCACTACCTTTATCAAAAAGTACTGAGGAGCTAAGCTTTAGCGCGCCTGAGTTTGGATCGATCTCGATGCTAGATCCCAGCCTATCCTTTAGGGCTGAGATCACTTTTACTCTGATACCGGTTAAATTTTTTACCCTGTCACGAGTGACGTTTAGATCCCTTAAAAGCTCGTCATATCTAGCCTCTCTTTGGCTTACTTGCTCGAGCAAAAATGCGATCTTGGCTAAATTTTTCTCACTGCTTTCGTTTGCGTCGCTAAGCGCTCTATCTTTTGATGAAATTTCATCATTTAGCACGATCATCTTTTGATTTAGATCAAAAATGCTGGCATTTAGCTCTTTTATGCTCGCATTTGCGTCCTTGTTTTGCTCTATAAGCTGGGCCAGTTTTTCTTTTAGGGCGTCTATTTGAATGACAAAAATTTCATTTGATTTTTTTAAATTTATGTTTTCGTCGCTTATCTTTGAAAGCTCTCTTTTTAGGGCTTCATTTAGCTCTTCAAGGGTGAAATTTTTACCCTGGGCGTCTTTTAAATTTGCTAAAGCTGCGATGATGGCTTGCTCTTTATTTTCAAGAGTGTTTTGAGTTAGGACGTATTTTACGACGACAGTGCCGATTAGCAGCATAAAAACAAAGAGCAGACCCGCCATCAAGTCCGCGTACGAAACCCAAAAGCTCGATTGATCCTCGTTATTTTTGTTTATTTTCATTGCACTAGATTTTCGATTTTTTCTATTACAGAATTTGCTTCTTTATCGATTTCGTCTATGTTTTTCTTAAGCTCAGCGATGAGGCTCTCGCGCTCTTTTTCACGCTCCAAGCTCCTGCCCTCTTGCTCATATGCGGCCTTAAATATCGTCGCACTCTCTACGAGCGAAGCCCTAAATGCCTTTAATGCGTCGTTTTGCTCTTTCATGAGCGAGTAAGAAAACTCCCTTAAAACCTTGTCAAAGCTCTTTATGGTCTGCTCAAATTTAAGCTGGCTCTCTTTTGTAGCATTTAAATTTCTACTAAAAATTTCGCCAAGCTTTGCATGCTCAGTTAAAATTTTAACCTCCATATCTTTAAAAGCATTAGAAAATGCGCTTACTGCCTTTAGCATATCAGAGTGGATTTTTACAAATTCATCTTGTTTTAGGCTAGCTTCATTTAGCATCTTTAAATTTGCGCTAAGCTCTACCTTGCTTTGATTTATGATATTTTTCTCAACCTCGCAAAGCTCTTTTAGTCTGTCAAATTTTTCATTTACCTGATCGTTTAAATTTCTTAAAAATTTATCGTCAAGCACCATTTTAAAAGCGTCATGGCTATCTCTAAAGTAGCCTACAGATGCTTTCATAAAATTTGCATTTAGTTCATTTTCCTGCCAGAAAAACTCACGGCTAAGCTCTTTTTGCTCGCTGTAAAATTTCTCAAATTTACTAACACCTATCTTTTCAAAAAACATCCACCAAAGTGCTAAAAAAATACCATAGATCGATACATAAAACGCCGTAGCCACGCCGTTTAGTAGTATAGCGATCTCTTTTTCAAGACCATCTGTAGTATTTGAGCTAAACTCTGGCATGGAGATAGTGATACTGATAAATGTACCCAAAATTCCAAGCATAGGAAAGACTGCTTGGCCGATATTTGCTAGGTTGTCATTTCTAAAATTTCTTGTGTAGTTCTCGAAAAAATCTTCAAATTTAGCGTTTGCCTTTTTGACGCTTGAAATTTCAAAGAGATGCGAGATGATAAATTCTTTTAGCCTTATCTTGTACTCTTTGGCATTTGCTAAGAAATTTGAGTAAGCTACCAAGGCGCTGTGACGTGAAAAGATAAAAGCGACAAAGAGTATAACGCCCATCATCACGATGGTGTGAAGCTTCATCTGAAAATTTATAACGCCAAGATACGCCAGTATCGCCAAGATGTAGATAGCTAAAGGGATAAAGATAACTTTAAAAAAGACAAAGAAAGAGTGAGCTTGGCGCTCTTTTGGCACGCTTAGCTCACTAAAATCATTTTGATTTTGCATAGGATTAGTTCCTATTTAGGCAGTTTAAGTCGCTAAAAGCAGTCTGAAGACGCTTAACCATGCTCTCCTCGCCACTTCTTAGCCATTTCCTTGGATCGTAGTGTTTTTTATTTGGCTTGTCATCGCCCTCTGGGTTGCCGATCTGACCTTGCAAGTATGCTCTATTTTTAGCCTCATACTCGCGTACGCCGTCCCAGAAAGCCCACTGAGTATCGGTGTCAATGTTCATCTTGATAACGCCGTAGCTTACAGCATTTTTGATATCTTTTAGCTCGCTGCCACTACCGCCGTGAAATACAAAATTTACAGGCTTATCGCTTTTTGTGTTGAATTTCTTAGCAACATAGGCTTGTGAGTTTTTAAGAATTTCTGGTCTTAGCACGACATTACCCGGTTTATAGACGCCGTGAACGTTGCCAAAACTAGCTGCGATGCTAAATTTATCACTTATCTTACTTAGTCTTTCATAAGCAAGCGCAACGTCTTCTGGCTGAGTGTAAAGAAGCGCATTATCAACACTTGTGTTATCCACACCATCTTCTTCGCCACCAGTGACGCCAAGCTCGATCTCTAGGCTGATACCAAGCTCGCTAAGCTCTTTTAGATACTTCTCGCACGTGCTTAAATTTTCGTTGATATTCTCTTCGCTAAGATCAAGCATGTGAGAGCTAAAAAGTGGCACGCCGTGAGTTTTTTTATACTCATGGCTTGCTTTTACTAGCTCATCTATCCAAGGCAAAAGCTTTCTAGCAGCGTGGTCAGTGTGTAAAATGACTGGCACACCATAAGCCTGGGCAAGCAGATGAACATGCTTTGCTCCAGCGATCGCACCAAGAACGGCTGCGTTTTCGCAGGCTTTACCAGCGTAAAAACTTGCACCGCCATTACTAAACTGAACGATAACAGGCGAGTTAGCAACCTTTGCTGCTTCTAAAACAGCATTTACTGAGTCGCTACCCACGACATTTACAGCAGGTATTGCAAAACCTTGCTCTTTGGCATAAGCATAAAGTTTTGTTACATCATCTCCGCTTAAAACACCAGGTTTTACGATATCTAAAACGCCCATTTTATCCTCCAAATTTTATTTGTATTCTATCTTTGCTTTTTGGCGTAGAGCTTCACTTTTTTGTCTAACAGCAGCTTGGAATTTCTCCATTTTTACAGCTTGCTCAATCTCTGGTTTTGCTTGCTCAAAGCTTACAGTGCCAGCAGCTTTGCCATCTTCTTTTAAGATAACATGGTAGCCAAACTGAGTTTTAACTGGTTTAGTTGAAACTGTGCCATTAGCCATTGAAAATGCTGCATCTGCAAAAGGTTTTACCATTTGGCTTTGACCAAACCAGCCAAGCTCTCCACCGTGTGCTGCTGAGCCTTTGTCGATTGATTTTTGGCTTGCTAGCTCTGCAAATTTCTTAGTTAGTGCCTCACCTTTTAAATTTTTAAGTTGAGCGATGATGTCGTTTGCTGTTTTTTCATCTTCAACTAGGATATGCCTTGCTTTTGCTTGAGCTGGTTGGTTCATACTTGCTTTGTTTTTATTGTAAAAATCTTTTAGTTCGTTATCACTTACTTTTATGCCGTCAAAAAGCTTTCTCATATAAAGCTCAACTGCAATGCCTTCTTGCGCTGCTTTTACAGCTTTGATGTACTCTACATCTTTTTCGATACCGCTTGACTTAGCATCTTTTAAAAGAAGTTTTCTATTTATTAGATCGTCTATTATACGTTTTTTCTCATTTGGTTGAAGCTTGCTAGCGTCAAATCCTGGCATGGCTGCTGATAAAAGGCTTGAAATATCGCTATCGCTTATAGCATCACCATCAACTGTTGCAACTACTGCTGCATTTAGAGTAACAGCTGCCGCTAAACTTAAAACTGCTGGAAACAAAAATTTTTTCATATAAATCCTTTAAAAAATTGATTTTATGGGCAAGATTATATCAAATAAAGCGATAACTTTTCATTTAACTTAAGAAAATAAGGTAAAATACGAAAATGAGAACAAAAAAAGATATTTTAGAGATAAAAACAAGACTTCTAGAAGAGTTTAAAGACGCCAAAAGTGAGCTTAAATTTAGAAATTTATATGAGCTACTTGTCTGTGTCATGCTCTCAGCCCAGTGCACTGATAAAAGAGTAAATTTAATAACTCCGGCTTTATTTGAAGCGTATAAAGATGTCTATGAGCTAGCTAGCGCAAATTTAGCAAGCCTAAAACTAATGATAAACTCGTGCAGCTTTTTTAATAACAAGGCTGTAAATTTAATCAAAATGGCAAACAGCGTGGTTGAGCTTTATAATGGAGAAATTCCGCTTGATGAAGAGAAGCTAAAAGCGCTTGCTGGAGTTGGACAAAAGACCGCTCATGTCGTACTTTTAGAAGCTACAAATGCAAATGTTATGGCTGTTGATACGCATGTTTTTAGAGTGGCGCACAGACTTGATCTTAGCCATGCAAAGACGCCAGAAGCCACTGAAGCTGATCTTAGCCATGCCTTTAAAACAGATCTTGGTAAGCTTCATCAAGCCATGGTGCTTTTTGGGCGCTACACCTGTAAAGCCAAAAAACCGCTTTGCCATGAGTGTATTTTAAATGATCTTTGTAACAGTAAGGACAAGATTATTTAATCTTCTCAAGCTTTGCTAGAAAATTTTTAGCATCTATAAAACCGATAGTTCTAAGAAATTTTAGCTCATCGCCACCACTAAATAACAAGAGTGCTGGCGGATCAATAAGCCCAAAATTTCTTAGCATCTCATCATTTTGTGATCCGCCATTTGTTACATCGATACGAATAAGTGCAAAATTTGCCAAAGCATCCATAACATCACCATCTTTAAAAGTGATCTTTTCTATCTCTTTGCAGCTTACACACCAATCAGCATAAAAATCTACTAAAACGGGCTTGTTTGAGTTTTTTATTATCTCATTTAGTTCATCTAAATTTTTAACGGAATTAAATTTTAACGCACTATCACTTTTTGCTAAATTTAGTCCAGAAAGCGGAGAAAAAGCCTCCTTTGAGCCTAAAAATGAACCAACTATTAACATAACTGAATATATAAAAACTAGGATAAAAAACGCTTTTTTAAACTTAGCCCAGCTTTGCTCTGCTACTTCAAATGCCCCAAAATAAACCGCCATAAAAACGCCTATAATGCCATATCCTAATAGCTCAAAAAATTCTCCAAGCACACGCGAAAGGATCCAAATCGCCATTATGAGCATTAAAAAACCAAAGATTTTTTTCACTTCACCCATCCAACTACCAGGTTTTGGCAAGAGTTTTCCAGAGCTTAGCCCGATAATAATTAGTGGCACGCCCATGCCAAGCCCCATGACAAAAAGCATAATGCCACCATAAAAGATATTTCCACTTTGGGCAATATAAAGAAGTGCGCCAGCTAATGGTGCTGCAACGCAAGGCGATACGATGAGAGCTGAAGCAAAACCCATAATAAAAATTCCAACATAGCCTGAACTATTTTGCGATTTTTTACTTATCAAATTTTCAAATTTTGCTGGCAATTTTATATCATAAAATCCAAACATGCTAAAGCTTAAAATGACAAAAATGGCCGCAAAAGTGCCAAGTACATAGATATTTTGCAAAGCTCCTGCGATACCAAAGCCAAGTAGGCTAGCTGCCACTCCAGCTAATGCATAAGCTAGGCTCATCGCGACAACATAAATAAATGATAATAAAAAGCCTTTTTTTGCATTTAAATTAGCACCTTTTGATACGATTATGCTTGAAAGTATCGGTATCATCGGAAAGACGCAAGGTGTTAGTGAAAGCAAGAGACCATAACCAAAAAAAGTAAGAAGCGAGATAAAGAAATTTTTATCTCCAAGCCCATTTGCAATATCTTGCTCGCTAGAAAATTCTTCAGCAAAGCTATCAGTATCGTTTTTTTGCTCTTTTTTAAAAGTAGCGATACTAAATTTTCCAGCTTGGTTAGTTATCTCATAAATTTTGCTTTGTGGACGGTAGCAAATGCCGTTTTTAGCACAGCCTTGATAGCTAATGTCAAGTATTGCTTTGCCATTTGAAAGATTTTCTTTTACCAAATTTAATGGGATAAAAATCGAAAAATCTTTTGGATAAATTTCATATTCTCCCGTATTTTCACTACTTGGCAAATTTAATAGCTCATTTATCTTTTTGCCAGCTAGCTTAATCTCAAAACTCTCTTTATAAAGATAGATATTTTCACCAAAGTTAAACTTCACTTCAACATTTTGACTATCAACGCTTGGAGTTAAAACAAAGGCTTTGCTAACATCTAAAACCTCGGCAAAAAGCGAGCCTGCAAATAAAATAAACGAAAAAACAAATTTTAAAAACATACTAATCCTTGCTAAATTAAAAAGATGATTTTAGTCTAAATTCCTAAATTTATTCTATTTTATTGTAAAATCGTGAAAATATGTGAAATTTTAAAGGAGCAAAGATGTCAAAAGACAAAAAACGCCAAAAAGGCGAGAAACTTGGCTATGAGGAAGAGCTTAGACTACTTCAAATTGAACTTTTAAAATTTCAAAATTACGTAAAAGAAAAAGGCCTTAGAGTACTCATGCTAATGGAAGGGCGCGACGCGGCCGGCAAAGGAGGAACGATAAAACGCCTAACTGAGCATCTAAATCCAAGAGGTTGCCGTATAGTAGCGCTTGCTAAGCCAAGTGATGTCGAAAAAACGCAGTGGTATTTTCAAAGATATGTGACTCATCTGCCAAGTGCTGGAGAGATCGTGATCTTTGATAGAAGCTGGTACAATAGAGCTGGTGTTGAGCCAGTGATGGGCTTTTGCACGCAAGCAGAGCATAAGGAATTTTTACGTGAAGTGCCAAAATTTGAAGAGATGATCATAAACTCCGGCATAATTTTCTTTAAAATTTATCTTTCAATCACAAAAGATGAGCAGAAAAAACGCTTCAAAGAGAGACAAAATGATCCGTTAAAGCAGTTTAAAATTTCACCCGTTGATCAAAAAGCACAAGAACTTTGGGATCAATACTCTATCGCTAAATATTCTATGCTTCTTGCCTCTCACAATAGCATTTCGCCATGGGTTATCGTCTCAAGCGATAACAAAAAAGAAGCTAGGCTAAATGTCTTTAAATTTATCCTAAGTCACGTTGAATATCCAAAAAAGATAAATGACTACTTGGAATTTGACAAAAACGTCGTAAGAGACGGAAGTGAAGAGATAAAACGCATAGAAGAAGGGCTAAATAAAGATAAGTTAAAGAGTATCGATTAAAGAATTTTTAACTTCTAGCTAGCGATTTGCTTAGATTTGTTAGCTAAATTTTTAAGCCCACCACATTACTTTTGCTAAAATGACCATTATCAGGCAAAGCACTAGAGCTATTAAATGTGAAAATTTACCAAATGGATCAGGCTTTTTTAAAATAACGACATTAAAAACAGAGATAAAAGTTACAAGGCACATTATAAGTAAAACAAAAATTTTTACAAGCAGTAGCTTTTGAAAGTTGCTTTGCCACCAGCCAAGCTCGCCTCCAAAATAGTCTTTTGCCATATAAGCACCACTTATTAAAAGCAATAAAAATGCCGTGCCAAAAACCTTTGCACTACCTTTTGTATAGGCTTTTTTAACTATTTCAAGGGTTTTAGCATCAACCATTTTTTTAGCAAACGGATATATGCAAACATCGAAAAATACGTATCCTATAAATACAATGGCACAGATTAAATGAGTAATCAAAAAAAATAAGTACATTTTTTAGCCTTTTTTGTTTGGCATTATATAAATTTTAACTATTTAAATTACTTATTTTGAATCAATTTTAAGAATTTATGAAGATAAATTTATAAAAGAGCAAGGCAAGCGCCCTGCTCTAGGAGTTTTACTCGACTTCAGCGTCTATAACGTCGTCGTCTTTTTTATTATTTCCGCCGTTTGCTCCAGCGTTTTTATCTTTTTTATACATAGCTTCTGCTAGTTTGTGGCTAGCTTTGCTTAGAGCTTCTACTTTAGCATCGATTTGCTCTTTTGAAGAATTTTCATCTTTTAAGACCTCTTTTAGATCGTTTAGCGCAGCTTCGATGTTACTTCTATCCTCAGCTGGAACTTTCTCGCCAAGCTCGCTCATGCTTTTTTCAGTTTGATGAACTAGTGCGTCAGCTTGGTTTCTAGCTTCAACTGCGTCTTTGCGCTTTTTGTCCTCTTCTTTATGAAGCTCAGCATCTTTTACCATGTTATTTATCTCTTCTTCGCTTAAGCCGCTTGATCCTGAGATAGTGATGTTTTGGGCTTTGCCAGTAGCTTTATCTTTCGCTGAAACGGTTAAAATTCCGTTTGCGTCGATGTCAAATTCAACTTCGATTTGAGGCACACCTCTTGGAGCCGCTGGGATGCCCTCTAAGTTGAAGTTACCAAGTGATTTATTGTCCCTTGCAAACTCACGCTCACCTTGTAAAACCATGATAGTAACGGCACTTTGGTTATCTTCAGCAGTTGAGAAGACTTGACTTTTTTTAGTTGGTATAGTTGTACCTTTTTCGATGATCTTAGTCATAACGCCACCAAGTGTCTCGATACCAAGGCTAAGTGGAGTAACGTCAAGAAGTAGCACGTCTTTAACGTCACCTTTTATAACCGCACCTTGGATCGCAGCACCGATAGCCACGACTTCATCTGGATTTACGCTCTTATTTAGCTCTTTGCCAAATGCCTTTTTAACCTCTTCTTGAACAAGTGGCACACGAGTTGAACCACCGACCATTACGACCTCTTTGATATCACTCTTGCTTAGACCTGCGTCTTTGATGACTTCATTTATCTTAGTGATAGTCTCGCCCACAAGTGAGTCGATCATACCTTCAAATTTAGCGCGAGTTAGCTTTTTGACAAGGTGTTTTGGACCAGTCGCATCAGCTGTGATAAATGGTAAATTTATCTCAGTCTCTTGAGCTGAGCTTAGCTCTTTTTTAGCATTTTCAGCTGCTTCTTTTAAGCGTTGAAGCGCCATGATATCACCTTTTAGATCGATACCAGTTTCGTTTTTAAACTCGCTTACTAGCCAGTCAATTATCTTGTTATCAAAGTCATCGCCGCCCAAGAATGCGTTACCACCAGTTGCTAAAACTTCAACGATATTATCGCCAGTTTCTAGTACTGTAACGTCAAATGTACCACCACCTAGGTCATAAACTAAAATTTTCTCAGCCTCTTTTTTATCAAGACCATAAGCAAGTGCAGCTGCTGTTGGCTCGTTGATGATACGAAGTACGTTTAGTCCTGCGATCGTTCCAGCCTCTTTTGTAGCCTTTCTTTGACTATCATTAAAGTAAGCTGGCACAGTGATAACCGCATCTGTTACCTTTTCACCAAGATATGCTTCAGCGTCTTCTTTTAGTTTGATAAGAATTTTTGCTGAAATTTCTTGTGGAGTATAGATCTTGCCAGCGATCTCAACTGCGCAAGCACCGTTTCTATCTACAACGTGATATGGCAAGCGAGCCTTTGCCTCTTCAGCATTTTTTTCATTGCTCATCAAACCCATGATACGTTTGATAGAATATATCGTTTTTTCAGGGTTTGTAACTGCTTGACGTTTTGCAACGTCACCTACTAGAATTTCACCTTTGTCTGTAAAAGCAACAACAGATGGAGTTGTGTTTTTACCCTCTTTGTTTGGGATAACTTTGCTCTCGCCGCGCTCAAAAACGCTCACACAAGAGTTTGTTGTACCTAAGTCTATACCTATAACTTTTGACATATTTTTCCTTTATTAGATTTATTTTTTAAATTTAGTTTGCCACACTGACCATAGCTGGGCGCAAAACCCTACCATTTATCATATAGCCTTTTTGTAAAGCTTGTACGATTTGACCGCTCTGCTTCTCTTCACTATCGACCCTTAAAACGGCATTATGCACATTTGGATCAAACTCGGCATCAGTTGCAATCTCGCTCACACCATGCTTTTCAAAACATTTCTTGAACTGATTTATCGTTATCAAAATGCCCTCTTTGATCTTTTTAGCAAATTCATCATCCTCTGGGTCAAAATTTGCAGCGATCTCAAGCGCATCGATGACTGGTAGCAAGTCCCTTGCAAATTTCTCATTTGCATAGCTTGCAACGTCTGCTTTCTCTTTTTCATAACGCTTTTTGATATTTTCAAACTCAGCATTTGCTCTATAATATTTATCAGTTATCTCCCCGAGCTCTTTTTCAAGTTTTTCAACCTTTGAAATATCGCCAAGTGCGTCCAAATTTACGCTATCATTAGCTAGTTCTTGCACAGGCTCAACCTCAGGTAGGTTTTGCTCTTTTACCTCTTCGCTCACGCAGCCTCCTTTATTAAATTTATAAATTTTACATAGTCAGTATAAATACTGCCAGCACAGATCATCTGTGCTTCGTTACCAAGATAGTTTGCACTAAATTTAAGTCCCATAAAATTTTCATCAAACATAGGAGAAAATGTAAGTTTCTCATCCATTTGCAAGCTAAAACTTGGGTCAAAAACCATCTTAAAGCCTCTATCCTTAAACATATCAAAGGCTAAAATTTCATTTTCTTGGAAGTAAATTTTAGTCCTTTTAAGCTCTCTTATCTTGTTTTTTAGTTCGCTTAAGCCAACTTGAGAGCAGATAAGCTCAAGCTTGTCTAAACTAACTCCGATAAGGTTGTTTAAAAATTTATACATCCTAGCATCAAATTTGATGACGATCTCATCGCCACTAAAATTTAAAACCAGATACCTATCATTTAAATTTAAAATTTCTAGCAACTCCTTATCGATCGTGCCAAAAATCATACAATAAAGCTCAAATTCATCACATAACTTTTTCAATCCTTCGGCATCATTTATCTCTAAATTTATATCACTTATAGCAAAAATTTCACTCCAATATCTTCTCATCGCAGCGATTGTTGGTATCCGACCGCCACTAATGTGAAGCTTTGTGATCTCACCTTCATCTGAAAGTTTTTTAAAATAAACGCGTATCGTAGAAGCCGGAATAGCCGCGCTCATACGAGAGCCAAGCTCATTTGAACCAATAGGCATATTATCCTGCAAATAAGCCTCAATGATAGAATTTAGTATCAAATCACGTTTATTTGTTTTACTCATTTTTAGCACTCTTTCTTTTTAATTGCTAAGCGGATTATACAACTTTAGTTTGTCAATGTCAAGTATTTAAGTTAAAATAATTTATTTATGTATCTTTAGTCTGTATAACTAAGCTTATTTAATATTAATTGTATAAGCCTTTCCGAAAATAAAATTACAAAAAATAATTAAACAAACTTAAAAGTCTTTTATATTACCTCTATGTTCTAATATTTTTATACGTTTTTACGTATTAATATAT
>NZ_PPAU01000096.1:0-442 GCF_002914195.1 Campylobacter concisus
AAACAACACAATCCTTGCTGCACAGGCAAAAAAAATTAAAGAGTGAGATAATGAAGAGAGCTTTTACTAAATTTTATGACTTTTGCTCGAGCTGGACAGGCACGGTTATCATCGTTTTGCTTGTCATTTTCTTTGTAGCTCAAGCCTTTGTGATCCCGTCTGGTTCGATGAAAAACACGCTTTTGGTTGGGGATTTTTTATTTGCTAAAAAGTATGTTTATGGCATACCAACACCAAGAATTCCATGGCTTGAGAGGAAAATTTTACCTGAGCTAAATGGCAATGGGCATCTCATCACAGGCGATGGTCCTGCAAGAGGCGATATAGTCGTATTTCGCTATCCAAACGATGAGAAAACTCACTTTGTAAAGCGCTGCTTTGCAACCAGCGAGGACGAGATCGTTTTTACCGAAAAAGCCCTCTATCTACGCCCAAAAGAGGG
>NZ_PPAU01000097.1:0-457 GCF_002914195.1 Campylobacter concisus
CAACAAAGCTAGCACACGACATCGGCCTTAAAAACCGCACAAATACTATAATGCAGTCAGCATTTTTCAAGCTTGCCAACATCATACCATTTGAAGATGCGCAAAAATATATGAAAGAGTACGCTCACAAAGCCTACGCTAAAAAAGGCGAGGCGATCGTGCAGATGAACTACAACGCTATCGACGTTGGCGCAAATGGGCTCATAAAAGTACCAGTCGATCCTGCGTGGGCAAATTTAGCAGATGATGAGCAAAAAGATGAAAAATATATCGGCAATAGCTTCATCGAAAACGTCGTAAAACCGATAAATGCGGCCAGAGGCGATAGCCTACCAGTCTCAGCCTTCATAGGCTACGAAGTCGGCCACTTTGAAGCTGGCACGACAGCTTACGAGAAACGCGGCGTTGGCGTCATGGTGCCAAAATGGATCGAGCAAAACTGTAGCCAGTGCAACCA
>NZ_PPAU01000098.1:0-647 GCF_002914195.1 Campylobacter concisus
AAATAAAATAGAGGACAAACAAAACCAAGAGCAGCAAAAGTGTCAAGAACAAAATACCACGATGGTTCAAGCTGAGGAAGAAAAAGAAAAAGTGGAAGATAAAGTAGAAGAAACCCATATTGAAGAAGAGCAAAAACCTTCTATCCCCTTAGACTTTTTTGCAAATAAATTTAAACAAAATGTGCCACAAAAAAATGACAATGAATATATGGACGAAGACGACTTTCAGCCACAGCCAAATTTAGAAAATGTCTATCCAGGTCAAAAACAAGACAATAGTCAAAATAAGTTTTTGAAAGATCCGCAAGACTACATCGACTCTTTAAACGATGAGCTACCTCCTGAAAACATATCTATCAGAGCCGAAGATGATGAGGACATTGAGTTGCATGCACAATTTGACAACACAGACTACATCAATAGCGATATAGTTTCAGATGATGATGTGATAAGCGAAGAAAAGATACAAAATGGAACTGGCTATGAGCTAGAAGAAAAATATGTAGGCTCTGATGAAGACGCAGAAGATGATAGTTTTTCTGTATTATAAAAATATCTTTAATTTAAAAATTAATAACAAATTATAATAATTTATTAAATTATATATCTAATAATCAATAATCTTTATTAATAAATAATCTTTATTG
>NZ_PPAU01000099.1:0-4022 GCF_002914195.1 Campylobacter concisus
ATGAGGATAAGAGACAGATATTATGCTGAGTTTGATAAGATCAAAGGGGACTCAAAAAATTTTCTAGTCGGTCGGCTGGTTTTATTAAAACTTGTTTTAATACGACAAGTTGCAAGCAATGAAGCAACAAAATGCCGATTTGCCAAGACCTGACACTTTTTACTTCATTGAAGAGGCACATAACTTTTTTAATATTCCAGTATTTAGCAAGCTTCTTGATACATTTGCTAGAGAAGTTAGAAAATATGGTATTCATCTGATTTTAATTACGCAAAGCACGGGTGATGTCGATCAAGAATTTGCAGAGTTATTCTCAACAAGGTGTTTCTTATTTAAAATGAAGGACAAAGATGTCGCATACGCTGGAGTCAAAAGTGTAAATGGCAATAAAGATCTAAGCGGCCCAGCACAACAAATTTATGACGCTATTAAAGAAAATCCTGATGGCAATAGAACCATTTTTATGCTTAATTCAAGTGGAGCTAGTGCATTTACTTTGCCTGCCTATAAGAAATATGGTAATATGTTTATGCCATACGAAATACAAACTGCATAAAAGAGAGAAAAGATGAAAAAAATAGCATTGGCCACTTTGCTTGGTTTTAGTTTTTTGGTTGCAGCAGATGATGTAGATACGCCATTAAAGGCTCAATATAGAGAGCTACAAGCTAATAATTGCTATTGTAACAATCCTGATGGAGTAAGCCTTGTTAATGCTTCGCAATTAAAGCCTAGCGAAAAAAAGATGAATGAAGAGATTTCGCAAATGATCCTTGATGCGAAGAACGAACAATATCTTATTAGGGCTTTTTGGATAAAGGGACTTGGGGCAGAAGCGAATGAATTTGCTCCGCAAAGGGCATTTTATTCAAACTTTAACTATGCCGAAAAAGAATTTGGCTATGAGCTAGAAAAGAAAAACAGAACAAAATGTGTTGCCCTAGATACAGAAATAAATGCCATAAATGCTCAAATTTTATTGGCTGAAATGAAGTTGGCTGAACTAAAAAAGAGTAACTAATGGCAGCCATTTTACTTGAAACCAACAAGATACATCGCTCTGTCAGATATTTTGGACTAGAAGAGAGCCGTTTTAGGTTTAAAAGATATACAAAGACGGTGAGAAGCCTATTTTGGCTATCTTTGGTTTCATTTATGTTTTCACCATATATGGCTGTTTTCTTTTTATGCCTATTTGTTTCAAAAACAGCAGGCGAACTATTTGGCGTTTTTTTTAAAAATGAAGCTTATATGCGTCAATATAATGCAATATTGCAACCTCAAACAGCTAAAAAAGTTGTTTCTGTAATTGGTTATAGAATTTATAATGAAGAGCTAGACGGACACCTTTCTAAATAAAATCAGGCGACAAGACTTCTCTTGCAGCCAAACAAAAAACAATGGAACACCCACATAATAAGCTAAGACACATCGGAATTGATATGGACTTAGCCAAAACACACATGGTCTTAGTCGGTAAAACTGGTGCTGGTAAAACAGAGGCCTTGCGATCTATGATGGACGATATTATGAAAATTGGCGGAGGGATAGTATTTAACGACGGAAAATCTGACGTTAAAATGCTAGATGAAATCTTAGCCCAAGCAAAATTAAATTATAGAGAAACTTCAGTCAGGGTATTAAACTTTCTTAAAGCAGAAAAAAGCGCAGAGAGCAATACATTTAACTTTTTCAACAATCAGCACCCAGTAAAATTAATAGAATTCTTATCAAACCTAGCCTTTAAAGATAGTAGCGAAGGCAATACTGCATATTTTCAAAATCGCGGTAAGGCATTGTTATTGCCAGTTGCATCAGCTCTATATATCAGGGATAAACTGCTAGGTGAAGGTATAGATAGCGAAAAACTTAGCTCAAACACAAGTGTTTTAAATGTTACTCTAATCTTTATTGCGTTTTATTGCATGTGTCGTGATTTAGATGAAATCATTGCCGAAAATAAAAACGTTGAGCCTCTAATTGGTGACAATAGTATTGTTGTTGCAAAGACATCTTTTTTTGACAATATAGAAAGACTTATTGAAACAGTTATTCAAGAACCTACACGCAGAATAGATATAGAAAAAGAGCTTGGAATTGAATATAGCTTCATAAAAGATACATACACAAACGTTTATAAAATCATTCGTTCATACCTAGATAAGGTATGGAATAGATTTATCCCTATACTTGACGTCGTTGCCCTTGTGGTCTATTCACAAGGCAAAAGCCAAAGTGACGGCAAGAAGAGATTTTATTCAAAAGATGTATCGCCTGAAACTATTTATTCTATGCAAGATATTAAAATTTTCTACAATCTTGCCAAAGAAGCTTTTACAAATACGCCAGGACAAAATCAATCAGTTATGCCAATTAGTCAAGAAGCTGAAACGCTAAAAAACAATTTGACTAATATTGTTAATGACTTTTCAAGAGGAACTTTAACTATCAGTTATGCAACTACAATTTTAAGCGAGGCATTTACTACCAAGGGAGCTTCATTAGAGAACCCACCAGCAGACAATATGATGCAACACTCCTATGCACAACAACAATGGGAGCAGCTGTTCAACGTTTTTGCTGCCTTTAAACATATTCTTGCTCAATCGAAGAGTGAGATCAATCCAGTTGATGTCATTGCAGATAACCAAATTTTATATGTTTTGCTGCCACCGCTTGAATTATCAAGATCGCAGGTTGAAATTTTGGGAAAAATTATTATAGCAACTATCAAGGCATTTGCTGGTTCAGCATTGGGTGGCGAATATATTGGCATTCATCAAACTATTAAGAATATAGCAAAGGATAAATTCACCCCTAAGCCTTTTACTCTAATCAACCTTGACGAGTATGGTGCATATCCAGTTGCTGATCTTGATACGATCTTGGCGCAAGTGCGTTCGTTAAATATGAGTGTTGCCCTTGGTATTCAAGACTTTGTATCGCTAAAAGCGAGTGGAACAGACGAAACAGCTCAAAAAAGAGCCTTAGCCAATACGTCAAAGATAATCTTTAAAGTAGCCGATAAAGACGTTATAGAGTGGCTAGAAGCTATGATCAACGAAGAAGAAGTTGAGAGTAGTGAGTATAAAAGAGATGCCGCTGGGGAACTTGTTCTTGATGTTCAAACAAGACTGGAGAATAAAAAGATCATACCTATCAAGAAAACACAAGACGCTAACTATGGTCTATGCCTAATGTTGCTTGGTGCTGAGAATGATAGGGCGGTTTGGTGTCAAACTTTCTTTAGAGGCGGTAAAACAGAGAATGTTAGGCTAATACACACTAATGCCATAGCTGGTATCAGTGCTGATGTTATTAGCAATATGAAAAAGGGCTACGAAGACTTTAAAGACGAGATTATTCAAGATAATATTGTTGGTAAGATCAATATGGAGCTAGAAGAACTTGCTTCTTAAGCTCATTAAAAGTTATTTCATCACCTTTAGAAATCAGCCAATAGACATAAAAATAGCCTTTGTTCTTTTTTTGGCAGGGGCTTTTTATACTCTTTGCTTCATGTTGTTATATTTTTTCTCTGGGAAGATGGATGCAACACAAGCTATTAGTGGAACAATTATCTGCTCTTTGTCAGCCTACTCACTACTAAATCTCGTTGATCATTCAAACAATGCCCACATCTCGCAACCAATAAAACTCTTTCTTAGCTTTTTGTTTGGCATTGTGACGATAGCTATTGTCATGCCACTGCTTTGCTTCTTGCTGAAAGGCATATTTTACAATTAAATGAAATTTACACAAGAGCAATTAGATATTTTTGCCGTATGCAAGAACCTCAAAGATGACCAAAAGGTATCTATTATTGCACCTGCTGGCTCTGGCAAAACTTCTACTTTGGTAGAGTTGGCCAAACAACTACCAGATAAGACAATATTGTATCTAGCCTATAATCAGTCAATAAAAAGAGAAGCTCAGGGCAAATTTCCAAACAACGTGATTGTTCTTACTACTCACGGATTAGCATTGCGCTCCCAGAGCATAAAAATAGAAGATATATCAAC
>NZ_PPAU01000100.1:0-677 GCF_002914195.1 Campylobacter concisus
TTCTTTTTTTGTCAGGTTTTTCATATAATATCTTGTTTCAATATCATCAATGAAATTCTAAGTCGAAAATCTCATTATCGCTGTCAGGCTCTACCTCTACCAAAAGAGTATCTTTACATGCTAAAAATTTCTTTTTAGCATATTCCTTCCACTCTTCTTCATTTGAAAACAAGAAACCATTAGTTTTATAGCCTCTCACTGAGGCATCTTCCCAAAAAACATCTTTTCTTATTATTTTATTTTCACAATCGTCAAAAATAAAACCAGGTTCAAAAAAGTGTATTTTTGTTCCACCTAGCTCCTCTTCAAATTTATGTTTTTTAACATACACAAAGTCACCCTCCCAAGGTATTTTTAAAAATTCATACCTAGATTTTGAGTCACTCATCTTTTACTCCTTCAAGCTCTTTAATCTTTTTAAGAACACCTTTGTAGGCATTCAACTTAGCTTTCATCTCTGTTTGAATAAGTGCCAGTGGGGCATTTATTAAGACGCTTGCGGTTGCATAGTGGTAGCGTTCGTCAGCTTCTATTTCCGCGATTTCATCTTTTATAAATTTTTCTAGCTCTTTGAAATTTTTCATATTTTCGCTCCTTTATTTGCAATCACAATTTATTCTATTTGTTTTTTTATAAAAATTTTATTTCCCCAAAACTTGTTTATTAAACCACCTATC
>NZ_PPAU01000101.1:0-459 GCF_002914195.1 Campylobacter concisus
TCTTCCCTTCTTTTTTTCCTTTTCCCTTTCTCCCTTTCTTCCTTTTCCTTCTCTCCCTTTTTTTTCTCTTTCCCCCTTCTTCCTCCTCCTCTCCCCCTCTTTTTTCTTTCCTCTCCTTTCCCTCCCTTTTTTTTCTTTTCTTCCCCCCTTTTTTTTCTTTTTTTCCCCCCCCCTCCTTTCCCCTTCTCTCCCCTTCTCTCTTCCTTTCTCCCTCCTTTCTTCTCTTCTCTCCTCTTCCCTTCTTCCCTCTCTCTTCCTCCCCTTTCTCTCTCCCTTTTCTCTCTTCTTCCTCTTCCTCCTTCCTCTTCCTCTTTTTTCCCCCCTTTTTCTCTTTTTTTCTCTCTCTCTTTTTTTTCTCTTTTTCCCTCCTTTTTCTTTTCTCTTTTCTCCCCCTCTCCCCCCTCTCCTCCCTCTTCTCTTTCCCTCCCCTTCCCCTTCCCTTTTTTTCTTTTTCCCCTT
>NZ_PPAU01000102.1:0-448 GCF_002914195.1 Campylobacter concisus
CTTTTATACCTATCATTTGATAGAACCAAGAGTTGAATTTAATGATACATACAAAGCCCATTATTACATATACTGCTTTCATGATTGCATCGCCCATAGATACAAATGCTAAAACTGTAATCGTTTGCCCAACAGTGGCATCTGGTGTTACAAAAGTTGTTTGAATTATTCCAACTATAAGGGCATATATCATGTTTAAAATTTCTTGACCAAATATATATAGGTAAGTTGATAACACTATTAAAATAGGTGTAATAGACAATACAGCACCTCTTCCAATATAGTGCATTATTGCATCAAACCTTTTAGAAATAACTGCCCAAATAACAACTGCTGGGGATGCGATAAAAAACGTAAGAACTTCAATAAAGTAAAAAGCTATTCTATATATAATCATCAAAGCAATCGCTGAAAAAGTAATGATTTCAAGTAGCCAGTTATATAAAAA
>NZ_PPAU01000103.1:0-2460 GCF_002914195.1 Campylobacter concisus
TTTGTATATTGTCGTTATATCCTTGAATATCTCTTTCCATTTTTTTTAGATACTCTTTTTTTTCATCTGCTGAAAGGTTCATAAAATTTGCTAGCTCTTTAAGGTTCTCTTTATCCATATAGTTATGCATAGCTTTATTTGTGTGTGGTGTTTCTATTGCATGATGAATTGCTTTTGCTGCAATAAAAAAATATGCAAAAAAAGCCAAAGCTGGCGAACCTAGCATTTTATTGTAGGTTTCATCAATCTCTTTTAATTTCTTTTTTGCCTTTTCTAAATCCTCTTTAAAGCAATTTTCTATTTGTTGATGATCATACATGCCATCGCCACTGGCTTGTGCTATTTTGGTTGATGCGCATTTATTTAGTGAAACTGAACTAGGCGAAAAGCCATAGCGTGTCTTTAATAGGGTTTGGAGCTTTTTTTCGCTTTGGCGTTTAAGAAAATTTGATATATTGCGCTTATCTTGCTCTTGTGCGTTTCTTTCTTCGTAAGCTCTTTTACCTTCTTGCTGGTTTGCCTTATCAAAATCTTCACTTGACCCCATTTTAAAAGCGTCCCAATCTACATGTTTGCTACTTTTTTCGTTGTCTTTTAAATTATTTGCACTATTTGTCGCAATCTTTTCATCTTTATCTTCTAAAACGTCTGTTACATTATCAAAATGTGGCTTATTATTTATGTTTGGCTCGTTGCCAATGCCATCTGCAAAAATTTCTTGCTCTAAAGCTGATGTCTTTTTAATGGGGTTTGGTTGTTCTTGCTGTGCTGTTTTAGGAATAGTTTGCTCTGATCTATCTACTTTAAGATCTTCTAGCTCCATCTCCTCATATTCGTCTTTTTGTGGCTTTATAGCGAAGTTGTTAGCAAAATTTTTTAGTTGTTCTTGATCCATCATATTTCCTTTATTTTATTATCTATTTGTTTGGCCGATGAGTAGTTATAGTTTAAATAATAGTTATCGCATATTCTTTTGGGGATGTCGATCAAAAATGGATCTATGTCCTTTTTAACACTCTCCATATATGCCTTTAGATCATTATCTGCTTTGATGAAGTTATTGCGTAGCATGTCAGCAACTGGCATAACGATAAGATTGCCGTATTTTTCGTAAAAAGACTTTGAAAATTCATAAAGACCTGACACCTGGCGATCTAAAAGCTTTGATATACTCATGAAAATGCCGTTAGGGTCTTGAATATCGGTTTTTATATTTTCATAAAAAAGCTCAAATGCTCTATTATAAAGCTTTTCGTCAAAGTCGATCAAACTAATTACTTCGTCAGGTGTAAAGTCAGCTTGTGCCTCTCTCATTACTTCAAGCAAAATAGCTATGCATTGAGGATCTCTTTCTTTGTTGTAAAGTTCATCTATACAATCTAAATCATTGGTAGCAATAAGTTTTTCAACCACCCTTTGCATAAATATATCAGCAAATGAATTTTTTGCAACATTTACTGAAAAGCTAAATAGTGTCAAATTGTTTTGAATACTATTTAGAGCAGCTTCGTCAAAGTCTTCATTGTTTTTAATAGCATTACTGATGGCTTCTTTTAGATATGATGGAACAAATTCTTCCATCTCCGATAAGACGTAATCTAGCTCTTCAATTATGCTTTGCCTAAGCTCGCATGCCTCGTTAAAGCTGTATTCAAAAATATTTTTACCCTTAATGGTGACGCTGCTTATTTCATCTTTTTTTTCTAAAAAGGCATTTTTTAAAGCAGGATATGCAATAGAGCTAAAATTTGTTAGTTCCTCTTTTATATTTTCATCGGAGCTTTCAACGGCCAACTCTAGTTTCTTCTCGTTATTGATAAAGTCATTTATACTGATTATATCAAGTGCGCATTCTAACATTTGAAAATTCTTAACAAGGTCGTTAACATAATTAACTAAATTTAACTGCTTATTGATTACCTTTTTAAAGGCTTCATTGTCATCAAAATCATAATTGTAAATTTTTTCTAGCTTTTCTGTAACGATATTAGAGTTCATCTTTTAAAAATCCTTTGTGCTTCGTTGCTTTGATCTACATTTTCCCAAAAACAATCTAACGCCTGAGTATATAACCTGCATTCATCTCTCTCTTGTCGGCCATTAAATTTAAACTCTTTTTTTGAAATATCAAAAATAAACAGCTCCCCCTCGGTTGCAGATTTTAAAACAATCTCATCAAGGGAGTAATTCACTTTTTTTTCATTTATGTCAAAATGGCTTAAACCAATATTTAGACAATGAATAGCGTATTGGCTTTTGTCATTTACCATACCAAGTGCAGAAAATTTAATAAATTCATCTATGAACTTATTTTTATAATTCGTATCGGCATCATCGCTATAATATGTTTCAAATAATTTCTCATACTCCAAATCCTCTTCCGCACCATTACTAATATCCCTTAGCGAATAGTCAATATGAAAAATATCTAGTAGATCATTGAGATTGTTTGGCTTAGAT
>NZ_PPAU01000104.1:0-573 GCF_002914195.1 Campylobacter concisus
GACCGACCCTACGGCAAATTATATGGTAATATTTTTTGGCATATATTTTTTTATTGTTTCCTTTTTTATGGTGATAATTCACGCATTAGACTAACATGCTCGAACTAAAAACCCACGATGAATTTTTTGAGTTTAGCCATAACTCGGTCCATAAGCTTCTAGTTCCAAAAGAGATAATATCTCAACTAGAAGCTGACTTTACAGCAATAGGCAACTTCCCAGAGATAGTTAAAGACCCTTATATACTCTTTGCTTTGCAACCTAATCAGATGAAAGAAATATACCTCTATGAAGCTGAGAAAGACAACAAAGTGGGCTTTGATGCCTTGGTGGTTACTATTCACAATGCAGGCTTGGATTTTTTGATACAGCGTGGCGATAGAACTATTATTTTTCCCGTTTTTAGCATATCCAAAGGCTATAAATTTAATGGTAGTTTTTTTAAAGAGCTTTTTACAAAGAAGCCAAAAGCCAACCCAAAAGATAGCATAGATATTATCCCAAACGGCAAATATAGATTAAGAGTAGATGATCACGTCTATGACAATGTATCATTTAAGATCATTATAGAGG
>NZ_PPAU01000105.1:0-506 GCF_002914195.1 Campylobacter concisus
GTATATACCAATGATAAAAGAGCAGATCAAAAAATCAGGCGTGCCTGAGTCGTTTTTCTATCTAGCGATGATAGAGTCAGGCTTTTCAAATCACACTGTTTCAAACGCAAAAGCTACTGGTATGTGGCAGTTTATGGAGCAAACAGCAAAAATTCATGGCCTAAAAGTAGGGCAATACACCGATGAGAGAAAAGATCCGGTTGAATCAACTGTCGCAGCTACAAACTATCTAAGATCACTTAAAAATCAATTTGGCAAATGGTACTTGGCAGCAATAGCATATAACTGCGGCGACGGTGCGCTAAAAAAAGCTATACAAAAAGCCGGTACAGACGATCTTGTAACACTTCTTGATGCTGAGAAAAAATACCTCCCAGCTGAGACTAGAAATTTCATCATTAAAATTTTAAGAGCGGCATATATAGCAAAAGATGCGGACTTTTTGATATCTAAAGAGTCGTCTTTGCTAAACATAAATGGCGGATTAAGACTTACGAAAGTAAAAG
>NZ_PPAU01000106.1:0-519 GCF_002914195.1 Campylobacter concisus
GCTCTAAGACGTCTATACCTCTTTTTTCTTTGAAAATTAAAAGCTCTCTTGCATAGAGAAATTTCTGATCCTTGTTTATATCATAGGTCTCATACTTCTTCTTAACCTGCATAGGTTTAAATTTTTTCTCAGCCTGCTCTTTAGCAAAATTTGCATTGTATTCTTGTTCTTCTTTGATTATCTGCTTTCTTTGCTCTTCAACATCCTTTGTTGCTTTTTCTCTTGCTTTGGCAAATAAATTCTTAAATTCATCTATGCTTAGGTCGGTTCTACTTAAAAGACTAAGCGACTCCTTGTTATTATTTGGATAAAGGGAGGACATAGTTTCCATAAAAGCATCTAGCTCATCCTCTTCTTCTTTTGTGCCAAGACCTATTAGTTTGCCCATCATGGTTGGTTTGCCGTCTATAGAGTTTGTAAGCAACCAGTCCATGTAATCTTGGAGTTCGCGAACTCTAAATTCTTCCATATTTTCTGGTTCTCTTTTTGCTGATAAAGCTCGTCTTTCTTGAATGGTGT
>NZ_PPAU01000107.1:0-947 GCF_002914195.1 Campylobacter concisus
GCTTAAAAAAAACGAAGGTAATGGTAAATTTAAAATACCAGTAGGCAAAATTGACTGCTTTTATGAAAATATTCTCGACAAAATCAAAAATGGTAAAGGCGTTTTAATATATTCAGACTATGACGTAGATGGCATTTTCTCTTGCGTGATGATGATCGAAACATTACAGCACATAGCAAAGCAAGAGCTAGATAAAGACCCTAATAATACTAAAATCAAAGACTTTTTTGAGAAGCTTAGATTTAAAATACCAACAAGAACAGAGGGCTACGGAATAAGTGCTGACTATATCAAAGCAGCCTTGAAATCAAATATTATTGACTATATTATTACTTGTGATAACGGCACTCAAAAAAGTGTTGTTCCGATCGTGACCGATGAAAACTACAAAAATAAGGTATTTGTATTTGATCACCATGCAAATGGGGATTTTGGTAATTATGACAATATACTAAATCCAAATACAGACGGCAAAGTCGAAATTTCAACTGGTATTTTGCTATACCGATTTTTTGAAAAGCTATCTAGTAGAAAAAAAATAGAGTTACCAAATTTAGCCGATCTTGCAGCCTTCACGGCGGTAGCAGACGTTGCTTCTCTTGATAGTAATAGAGATATAATAGAGCAAGGCTTAAACATCATCAACAACGCTGGCATAAGCTATACCAATGCCAGCAAAGAGATAGACAAGTTAGGAGAGAAAGTTGTAAGCCAAATAAGACAAAATGATACAGAAAAGGCCTACAAAAATATTGCTAAAATTGAAAAATTAAATGAAAAGCAAGGTCAAATTTTAGAGCTTGCCAATCTTACAAGACCATTTTATAAAAAGCTTTTTCAAAATAGAGAAAATATAACCACAAAGGATCTATCATTTTCTGCTATCCCTTTAATAAATGCCTTGAATAGACTAGAAGCAAATAGCAACTTTTTAGTAAAGATGCTTC
>NZ_PPAU01000108.1:0-316894 GCF_002914195.1 Campylobacter concisus
AAGTTATTATGCAAGCAAATAGAAAATAGCACATTTAAAATAAATGCCGTTCTCATCCTGAGAAGCTTCATTTTTTCTCCTTGAAAATAGTTAAGTCATTTTATTAATTTTACTTTTAAAAGATGTTAAATTTTAAAAATTAGAAAAAAGTGAGTTTTTGCAGAGAATTCCTGCTTCTCTGCAAATTTTGTATTTAGATTTATTTCTTTAATCCATATTTATCTAGCATTTTGTCAAATTCGCCAGATTTTTGCAGCTCATCGATCGCTGCGTCTATCTTCTTGATAAGCTCAGTGTGTTTGCCTTTATCAAACGCCATCGCAAATCCTTCTGTGCCATCAGGAACTCTTAAAAATTCTTCCAAATCTGGATTTAGTTTTAAATACTCAACCCCTATCGGACTATCAGTTAGTACAACGTCGATTTTATCGGCTTTTAGTGACATGATGGCAGCTGCTACATTTTCAGCAGGTATCGATTTAGTGGTTATGCTTTTGGCTGCTTCTTCTTGCAATGTTCCAACTTGAGCTGAAATTTTCTTATCCTTAAGGTTGTCTTTATTTACATCTGAGCCTTTTTTGCGGATAAATAAATTCTCTGAAAAATAATATGGCTTAGTGAAATCAACCGATTTTCTTCTCTCATCAGTTGCGCTCATTCCGCTTATAGCAATATCGATTTTACCGGTTTTTAATGCTGATATCAGCCCATCAAAGCTCATATTTGCAACATCAAATTTTATTCCAGTTTTTTTGGTGATCTCATTTAATAAATCTATCTCAAAGCCAACAATTTTATTGTTTTCATCAAGATATTCAAAAGGTGGATAATCAGCACTCGAGCCAACTTTATAAACTACATTTTTACTAGCTTCTTCGGCATTATTTGCTGTATTTTTTTTATTAGCGTCATCGCCACAACCTAGTAAAAATAAAACCAAACTTGCCATCAAAAATTTTAAAATTTTACTCATTTTCTACTCCTTTAATGATTTAAAATTTTACCTAAAAACTCTTTTAAACGCTCATGTTGTGGATTTGTAAAGACATTTTTTGGTGTGTCATCAACTGCGATTTTGCCTTTATCCATAAAGAAAATTCTATTTGCCACATTTCTCGCAAAGCCCATCTCATGGGTCACAACAAGCATCGTTATGCCCCTTGCAGCAACATCTTTCATAATATCAAGTACCTCTCCGATCATCTCAGGATCAAGCGCACTTGTCGGCTCGTCAAAAAGTATCACTTCTGGCTCCATCGCTAGGCTTCTAGCGATCGCGATACGTTGCTTTTGTCCGCCTGAGAGTTTGTGCGGATAGGCAAATTTCTTATCACTTAGCCCAACACTTTTTAGCAACTCATCGGCTCTTTTTTCTGCACTTGCTTTATCTAAAATTCCCGCTTTTATCGGAGCTAGAGTTAAATTTTGTAAGACGTTTTTATTTGCAAAAAGATTAAAGTGCTGAAAAACCATGCTCACTTTTTGGCGAATTTTATTTATATCTGATTTTTTATCTAAAATATCTTCGCCATTTATCTTTATGTGTCCACTATCTGGATCCTCAAGGCGGTTTATGCAGCGTAAAAATGTACTTTTGCCACCACCACTTGGACCAATTATCGCTATAACTTCACCCTTTTTTATATCTACGCTAATATCATTTAAAACTCGCAAATCGCCATAACTTTTGTTTAAATTTTTAATCTCAATCATGGCGGTTTAATCTCCTCTCAAGTAGTTTTGTCAAAAGTGTAAAAAATTTAACACTCACATAATAGACAATACCTGTAAAAATAACTGGCTCTGGGCTATAAAAGACCGCTTGCAAGCTCTTACTTTGCATCGTGATATCAACGACGCTTATATAGCCCACGACTGATGTCTCTTTAAATAGCGATATAAACTCATTTGCAAGAGCTGGTAAGATATTTTTTGTAGCTTGTGGGAAAACTATCTCGCGCATCGAAACATAATAGTTTAGTCCCATCGCACGAGCCGCTTCCATTTGTCCTTTATCCACACTGTTTATGCCACTTCGCACGATCTCGGCTACATAAGCAGAACTATTTAGTCCAAGTGCGATGAGAGCTACATAAAAATTATCACTCCATGTTGCAAAAATGACAACTGAAAATATTAAAAGTTGAAGTATTACAGGTGTTCCACGTAAGATATCGATATATTCATCGATTATAAAATTTAAGACTTTGATATTTAAAAATTTAATAAACGCCAAGGTAAATCCAAGTGTTATGCCTATGGCAATACCGCCTATCGTTAGTCCTAAAGTCACTCCGTAACTTTTGATATAAGCGATCTCTTGAGCCTCACTAAGATCTCTTGGATAGAAAAAATATGCTCCAAGTGAGACGATTATTATAAAAAATAGAAATTTAGCTAAATTTTGAGCCTTCAACTTCGTCCTTCTCTTTAAAATATGGCTTTAAATAATACGAAAAAATTTATATCATTTTGCTTAAAAGTGTTTAAGGATCGGCACTGAATGTTGTAATTTAAAAAAATTTATATTAACATAAGCCATTTATCTTAATTTGAAAGGAAATTTATGAGCTTTGGGTCTTATTTAGCCATCGCCATCTATTTTGGCTTTTTGCTCTTTATCGGACGATATTTCTACGATAAAAACGCAAGTATGAACGAGTATCTGCTAGATAACCGTCGAATGGGTCCAGTAGTTACTGCACTTAGTGCTGGTGCTTCTGATATGAGTGGTTGGATGCTGCTTGGCGTGCCCGGAGCCTTATACGCAACTGGCATAGCAAATGTGTGGATGATAATCGGTCTTATCATTGGAGCTTACTGCAACTATCTATTTTTAGCAAAGAGGCTTAGAATTTATACTGAAGTTGCGAGTGATAGCATCACGATACCAGACTTTTTAGAAAATCGCTTTAAAGATAGGACTAAAATTTTAAGAATCATCTCTGGTCTTATCATTTTAATCTTTTTCACGCTTTATGTAAGTAGCGGCATCATCGCTGGCGGAAAGACATTTGAGAGCTTTTTTGGTTTAAAATTTGCCTACGGAGCGGTCTTCACACTTGTTATTGTGGTTTTTTACACATTTTTTGGTGGATTTAAAGCAGTTAGTATAACTGACGCATTTCAGGGGCTTTTGATGTTTTGTGTCCTAGTCTCGATCCCAGTCGTGGCATATCTAAATTTAGACTTGCCAAGCGATACAAATTTGATAAAGGAGATAGGCAAGCTTGATGCAAATCACCTAAATCCGTTTAGAGATCAAACTTTTTGGGGAATTTTAGGACTTATGGCTTGGGGATTTGGCTATTTTGGCCAGCCACATATCATTGTTAGATTTATGGCGATACGCGACTCAAAAGAACTTGCCAAAGCAAGAAGGATCGGTATTGGTTGGATGAGCATTGGGTTGCTTGGTGCGATTATGAGCGGACTTATCGGCTTTGTCTACTTTAAACAAAGAGGCGGACTTAGCGATCCTGAGACTGTATTTTTAAAGCTTGGCGAGTTACTTTTCCCACCATTTTTTATAGGCATTATCATCTCAGCTGTGCTTTCAGCGATCATGAGTACTATCTCAAGTCAGCTTTTAGTTACATCTAGCTCGGTAACAAAGGATTTTATCTTTGCATTCTATAAAAAAGAGATTAGTCAAAATACACAAACAGCGATCAGTCGCTATGCTGTCGTAGTAGTGGCCATAGTTGCTACTATACTTGCCTTTATCTCGACAGATAATGTTCTAAATGTCGTTGGCAACGCTTGGGCTGGATTTGGTGCGAGCTTTGGACCAGTGCTACTTTTTAGCCTTTACTGGAAGCGCATGAGTGCACTTGGAGCATTAGCTGGTATGATAGCTGGAGGCGCGACCGTAATATTTTGGATCACTTCAGGGCTAAACGTTTATGTTTATGAAATTTTACCTGGCATCATAGCTTCTTGTATAGCGATCATTAGCGTAAGTATCTGGGGAGATGCGATAAATAAAATGACGAGCGAACCTCACGAGCAAGTCATAAAAGATGAATTTGAAAAGATGAAAACAAGGCTTTAAGCCTAAACTTACAAGAAATTCCTAGTATCTTGTGCTAGGAATTTCTGCTAATTCTCTCTTAAAATTTTAATCCCTTTTTCAGTTTTCTTATCAAAAACCTAGCTGGATGAAGCTCATGAAATAGTGATCTTTCTATACAAAGTGGGCGATCAAATACAAGATCAGCTATCAAATTTGCTCCAAGTATCGCTGTGCCAAGACCTCGTGAGCCGTGAGCAAAATTTACAAAGACATTTTTTTCGTAGTTTGCTTTTGGATTGTTATCTTTATTTTTGCTCCAAAATAGCCCTTTGTAGTTTTGTTTATAAAATTCCTCATCATACAAGGCGCCAATTATCGGAAACCTATCTCCACTATAGCTTCTATATCCCACACGTGAGCCGATAATGGTGGCTTTTGTGGTGTCAAAAAACTCGCTTACATCGCTTAAATTTTTAGCATTATCCTCAACTTTAGGCATATCGCAAATTTCATTTCTAGCGTAAGTAGCGCCGATAACTTGCATGCCTTTTACAGCTGGACAAATGTAGCCTTTTGCGCTTAGCGGCATGGCATTTTTTAGCACTGGTTTTAGGTGCGTGACTTGACCTCGGACACTGCTTATTTGCATGTCGTAGTCCTTAAAAATTTCACTGCTCTTACTGCCAGTGCAAAAGATTAAAATATCGGTCTCTAAATTTTTACCATTTTTAAATTTAACGCTGATCTTGCCATTTTGAAGGTACTCTCTGCTCTCGTACTCATGGTTAAATAAAATTTCAAAGTTGCTTGATAAAAATTTACAAATTTCTCTTGGTCTAGCGTATGCACCATCTTTTATAAATATGCCAGGATATGGTTTTAAGTTCTCATCGAATTTAAAAATATCCTCTGCATTTTGATCCTGCCATGAGGCGTACCTTTTAACGAGCTCATCATCAAATGCGTAGTCGATGCAGCCGTTAAATTTGATAAGGCTTTTTGGCAAAGTTGCCTTGTAAAATCTCACTGCTTGCAAAAATGCGTTTAAATGCATGCGGCCTAAATTTACCCCAGGCTTCGTAACTAATGGCATCAAAGCACCACAGTGATTGCCTGAGCCATTTGTTGCGACCTCACCATTTGCCTCGGCGATCACCACTTTAAAGCCATTTTTGGCTAGCTCGCCAGCTGTTGCAAGTCCAGCCACTCCTGCTCCTATGATGAGCGCTGTTTTGCCTTTTACGCTAGAGGCTGGCTCGCATCTCGCAAACCAAGCATCTTTTAAATTTTTATCTTTTTTCTCTAGCACGGCGCTACTCATCTGGCGTTTTCTAGCGTATCCCTCTTTTAGGCTTAGCAAAAAGCCAGCACCCTTTAGCCCGTCTTTTACTATTTTTGCACACGAGTAGGTTCTAGCAATCGTGCCAACCCTGCTTAGTCTTGCGATCTGCCTAAAAATTTCTTCGCTCCAGATCGAGCCATTTTTACTTGGAGCAAAGCCGTCTAGAAACCAGATGTCGGCAATAAAATCAAGCTCAGGTAAAATTTCTTTAGCCTCGCCGTAGCAAAGATCAAGTGTAATATTTGGGGCAAAATTTATACGGTGTATGCCTGAGATTAGCGGCGGATAGAGCGAAACCAGCTTTTTGGCACAAGCTTTAAAAATGCCTAAATTTTCATAAATTTTTAAAAGATCTTCTTTTTTAATAGGGCTTTTTTCGATACTAACAAAGTGAAGTTTTTTAGAGCTATTTTTAAATTTCTTACAAATTGTGAAAAAATTTAATCCAGCACCAAAGCCAGTTTCAGCGATAATGAAGCTATCTTTGATCTGCCAAATTTCATCAAGCGCTCTTGCAAAGACAAATTCACTCTCAAGCCAAGGTTTGTCGGTATTAAAGTAGATGTCACCAAACTCCTCGTTAAATGGAATTTGCCCTTTAAAGCTTAAATTTGCATTTTTCATCTATTTTTTGCAAAATATCCATCGATGCCATTTGCGATGCCGTTTGCAAGGGCATTTTGATATGCATCATTAAAGAGCTTTTCACCCTCGACTGGATGCGTGATATAGCCGATCTCAACAAGAACTGCTGGCATAAGAGCACCTACAAGTACCCAAAATGGTGCCTCTCTCACACTGCCGTCACTTGCAGCATAGACTTTTCTGGCACTTGCTAAAATTTCTTTTTGGATATCGATGCCAAGCTTGTTTGAGGCGATGATCTTCTCGCGGTTTAGCACGTTTAGAAACGTCTGCTGCGAAAAGTAGTTCATCTCTTCTATATCTGATTTGTTCTCAAGCGCGGCTGCGTTTTTACTACGTTCACTTCGTGCAGGCGATAAGAAAAATGTCTCAATGCCGTGCATGCTCTTTGCCTTTGTGGCATTTGGAGCGGCATTTGCGTGAATGGAAACAAAAAGATCAGCCATCTTATCATTTGCAAATTTTGTTCTTGTTCTTAAATTTATAAAGACATCGGTTGATCTGGTAAAAAAGACCTTGTAGCCACGCGCTTTTAGTATGTCGCCAAGTTTTTTGGCTACACCTAAAACCGCAGTTTTTTCCTGAAGCTTACCATTTACTGCACCTGGATCAGTGCCACCATGGCCTGGATCGATGGCGATCGTTTTGTTGCGTGAAAATTTACCAGTCGCAACTGGTGGCAAAGGTGCTGCTACTGGCTCACTTTGTGCAGGCTGCGGCTTTAAATTTGGCTCAGGCTCTTTGTGTGGCACTTCTTCATTTTTGTTTTTAGTTTTATGAAGTGGTGCTTTTACATTTTCATTTGAGATAAAATTTTGAGCGCTGATCACAAGCAGATCACTTGTTGCATTTGCTTTTATAGTCTTTTGGATCTTATCAGAAAAAATAACTCTAACAGTATTTTTATCATACTGCGAGATATGAATGTAATCAGATATGAAATTTTTATAAGTCAGCGGATTACCATTTAATCTACCATCAATATCCATAATATTTTTATATGTATTTTGCTGCTTTAAAAAGGATGTTTTTAGTTTTGCGGTATCGATTTTTGTATTAAACTTAAGCACTAAAGTGTCATTTACCTTGGTTGCACTAAGCAGCGTCAAAGTAGCGGTGCTAGGCGTGCTAGCGCTCTTTATGCCATTTAGTGCATTTAGATCTTTTATATACCCATTTGAATCAAAACCAAGCGATTTTGAGCTAGTTATGAGTCTTGTGAGTGCTTGTTTTTTTATATTTTTGTCATTTTTTATGATCGCGTCGACATAGATGTCTTTTATATCGTTGTGAAATTTGATCTTTGCACTTCTGCTTGAGCTGGCAAAATTTTTATCAAATTTTGCAAATATCTCTGAATTTGTCGCAGCAAAAAGGAAATTACAAACAATAAAAAAGAGGATTATCGCTCGTTTCATTCACCATGTACCAGCTTGTGCATTAGCTCTTTTACGCTTATTAGCTCTTTTAGTTTATATCCGTTTGCTCCCGTGAAAAATAACCCGGTCTCTTTTTTGCCACTAAATGAGTCAAACAGCCTATCAGCGATGCAATATCCAACCTCTTTAGCCCCTTTGCCCCTTTGACAAGGGCTCACACAGTTGCTTATACACTGGATCTTTGGTCCCATCCTTTTTTCTACCAAATTTATCAAATTTGTTCTAATCCCACGAGCCGGATAGCCAACTGGACTTTTTATAAGCTCTATGTCCTTTTCCTCGGCTGCTAGTATCACTTCTTTAAAGCCAATATCTGCGTCACACTCATGAGTTCCGATAAAGCGTGTACCCATTTGAACGCCGTCTGCGCCTAGCGATATTGCTTTTTCGATATCATTTTTATCCCAAATTCCACCGGCTGCGATGAGCGGAAAGTCGCCCCACTCTTTTATCTCGGCTTTTACTTGTGGGATTAGATTAAATAGCGAAAACTCAGGATCAAGGCACTGCTCGTAAGTAAAGCCCTGATGCCCACCGCTTAGTGGTCCTTCAAGCACAACTGCATCTGGTAAGCGGTCATATCTTTGTAGCCAACGTTTGCAGATGATCTTTAGTGCTTTTGCACTTGAGATAATAGGAACTAGCGCGACTTCTTTAAAGTTTTGTGTAAATTCTGGCAAATTTGTAGGCAAGCCTGCACCTGATACGATGATGTTTATGCCAGCCTCGCAAGCATCTTTTACTACCCTCGCGTAGTCATTTGCGGCATACATGATATTTACACCAAGCGGCAGATCGCCACAAATTTTTCGCGCATTTTCGACAATTGCTCTAAATCCTTTTGTAGAGTAGAAATTTTCACTTCCAAAAGGCTTTGCGTTAAGCTCTTTATCTATAAATTTTCTATTTTCATAATATCCAGTACCAACTGAGCTGATTATCCCAAGGCCGCCTTCAAGGCTGACATTGCCAGCTAGTTTGTCCCAACTAATACCAAGTCCCATACCACCTTGAAATATCGGATACTTTATCTCATATTTTCCTATTTTTAATGGCTTTAACTCCATTTATTCAACCTTTACTTTTGCAAATTTACGCTTACCGACTTGCAAGATATATTCACCTGCTCCTAATTTTAACTGCTCATCACTGATCTTTTCTTGATTAATGCTAACCGCATTTGCCTTTATATCACGCCTTGCTTGAGAATTTGACTCGCTTAGTTCGCACTGTGATAAAGCTTCCACTATCCATACTGGTGCTTTTAGAGTAAATTCTTTTATATCAGTTGGGATTTGATTTTGTGAGTGGACACTATTAAACTCAGCCATCGCAGCCTTTGCAGCCTCCTCGCCGTGATATCTCGCTGTTATCTCGTACGCAAGGTCTTCTTTTGCTTTTTTTGGATGATACTTGTCGTTTTTAACATCGTTCATTAAATTTTCTATCTCGCCAAGGCTTTTTGCGCTTAAAAGCTCGTACCAACGCCACATTAGCTCATCGCTTATACTAAGCGTTTTTGCAAACATATCATTTGCATTTTCGGTTACGCCGATATAATTTCCAAGACTTTTGCTCATCTTATTTACACCATCAAGCCCTTCAAGAAGAGGCATCATGATTACAGCTTGCTCTTTGCCAACATTATATGTTCGCTGTAAGGTTCTACCCATTAGAAGATTAAATTTCTGATCCGTACCGCCCATCTCGATGTCGCACTTCATCGCAACACTATCATAACCTTGAAGAAGTGGATACATAAATTCACAAATTGAAATTGGACTACCAGATTTTATCCTTTTTTCAAAATCATCGCGCTCTAGCATTCTAGCGACTGAAAATGTGCTAGTTAGCTCTATCATTCCAGCAGCTCCAAGTTCATTTGACCATTTTGAGTTAAACATGATCACGGTCTTTTTTGGATCTAAAATTTTAAAAACTTGCTCTTCGTAGGTTTTAGCATTTTTTAAAACTGTCTCTTGATCTAGTTTTTTTCTGGTGGCTGATTTGCCAGTTGGATCGCCTATTTGAGCGGTAAAATCGCCTATCAAAAACTGCACGATCGCGCCATGTTTTTGAAGAAGTGCCATCTTGTTTAAAACGACTGTGTGACCTAAGTGAAGGTCTGGAGCAGTTGGATCAAAACCAGCCTTTACATAGAAATTTTCACCTTTTTCATAATAGTTTTTTATTAAATTCTCAACTCTTTCAAAGTCAATAATCTCGGCAACACCGCGTTTTACCTCTTGTAAAATTTCAGCTATATCTTGCATTATCTTTCTCCTAGTTATGGTATGGATCGCTTTGCGAAACGAAATCTATAATCTTATATCTATCTTTGATCTTCTCTCTTAGCTCGTTTGCATCGATGTTTTCAGCTATCTCAACACTTATCTCAAATGTATCACCGCTAAGGTCATTTGCTTCATTTAGCGAGATTGTAGCCAAATTTACATCTAGTCTAGCAAGATATGTTAAAAATTCAGCCAACGCGCCTTTTCGGTTTTCCAAATTTAATAAAATTTTATATCTATGCGGAGCATTTCTAGTCCATTTGACAAAGATGATCTCATTGCCCTTATCCATAAGTTTCCCGGCACGCTCACAAAGCTTGTGATGCACTGTCACATTGTGCCCATTTTTAAAGCCAACTATACTATCGCCTCTTTTTGGGTTACAACAATAGTCAAACTCGACATTTGAAATTTTATGATTTGAATAGATTACGATATTTTCAAATTTTTGCTTTTTAACCTGATATTTGTCGCCCAAAGAGATCATAAAAGGGCGCTCTTTTTTTATATACTTTTTAAGCATATTTACGACCTCTTGCAAAAAATCGCTCTCAGTTGCAGCACGAAAAACTTTTTTGCCTAAATTTTCATGCTCTATCCAGTCTAAAATTCTATCTTTCGAAACGCCAAAAACCGACTTTAAAATGTCAACTGCGATTTTATAATTTATATCTTTTATCTTTTGTTTGCAATATGTCCTTATCGTAGCTCTTGCTTTACCAGTTCGAACGCTATTTATCCATGAACAGCGAAATTTTGCCTCTTCACCAGTTACAATCCTTACAATATCGCCGTTTTTTAGCTCCGTTAAAAGTGGCATCCTGACGCGATTTATATAAGCTTCTTTTGCATAAAGTCCGATCTCTGTGTGAATCTCATAAGCATAATCAAGTGCAGTAGCCCCGCGTGGAAGCGTAAAAACCTCACCTTTTGGCGAATAGACCGCAATATCTTCTATGTAAAGACTATCTTTTGCATATTCATAAAGCTCTTCGACGTTACTTTCAGCTTCATTGTTTTGCATACCAATGTCGTTTAGCCAGTCAAGTTTTGGATTAAGTAAACTGCCCTCGCCGTTTTTGTATTTCCAGTGAGCTGCGACACCATATTCAGCGGTTTTGTGCATATCGTAAGTGCGAACTTGCGCCTCAAAAATACTCTTATTATCAAAAATAGTTGTATGTATCGTTTGATAGCCATTTTGCTTTGGAAGTGCAATATAATCCTTAAATCTCGAAATAAGAGGATTAAAATTTATATGCAAATTTCCAAGCGCAAGATAGCAATCAAGCGGCTTTTGTACAAGAATTCTAATAGCTAGCAAATCAAGCACCTCTTCAATCGAAATACCTTTTCTTTGCATTTTTAAATAGATTGAGTAGTAATGCTTTATACGTTTTTGTATCTCAAAAGTACCCTCAATAAAGCCGTTTTCAAGCAAAATTTGATTTACTTTTTCGTAAAAAGCATTTAGTTTAAGGCTAAGTTGCTGCTTATTTTTATTTAAAAAGCTATCGATCTTAGCGTATTCTTCTGGCATCGCATATTTAAAACTTAGATCTTCAAGTATGTTTTTGATAGATGAAATTCCAAGCCTATGAGCGATCGGAGCATAGACCATAAGCGTCTCTTCAGCAATTCGTTTTTGTTTTTCTACCTTTAACGCATCAAGGGTTAGCATATTATGAAGTCTGTCACAAAGCTTAACCACAAGAACTCTAACATCCTCAATGGAGATTAAAAGCATTTTTCTAAAAGTTAGCGCCGAACTTGCTAGTTTTTCGTTACTACTTGAGCTTGCAAGCTTGTTTTCTCTTATAGCAACTATCTTTGTAAGTCCTTCAACCAGCTTCGCCACTTCATCACCAAATTCAGCCTGAACTTCGCTAAGTGTAACTTCAGTATCTTCAACTACATCGTGAAGTAGTGCAGCTATAACCATACTCTCATCTCCACCCATATTTGCTACTATTGATGCTACCAATATTGGATGGATTGCGTATGGCTCGCCACTTTTGCGATATTGACCAGCATGAGATGTGACACAGCTATCTATAGCTTTGTCTAATTTCTCGCTTCGTTCGCAAAGAGAAAAGAGCAGCGTTATAGCTTCTGAAACATTTTTACAAGGTAAAATTTGCTCGATCAGCTGCTCTAAAAAAAGACTATTTTCCTTCAACTATTGCCTCTAAGCCTATTTTACCCTCAGCTACTTCAAGTAGTGCAATGTCAGCAAATTTCATCTTTGAAGTATCAGCATTAACAAGAGTTTGAGCTCCATTTGCCAGTGCTTCTGCACGCTTTGCAACTATAAGTGAAAGCTTATATCTATCGTCACCAACTTGTTTTAACGCTCTTGCTGTTATTTGTTCTGTTCTCATTTTTATCCTTTTTAAAATTTATTTTACTACTGAGTATAGGGCCGCTTCTTCTTCATTTATTATTTTTAATAAATTTCCAGCCTTAAACATATTACAAACCAAAATCGGTAGTGAGTTATCTTTTGCTAAAGCTATGGCAGTATCGTCCATAACCTTGATATCATCGCTCATTGCCTTTTCATAGTTTAGTGATTTTAAAAGTTTTGCATCTTTGAATTTTTTAGGGTCTTTATCATAAACACCATCAACTTTTGTCGCTTTTATGATCATATCTGAGCCAATCTCAATAGCTCTTAGCGTAGCTGCGGTGTCTGTTGTGAAGAATGGATTACCAGTACCTGCAGCAAATATAACAACTCTGCCTTTTTCCAAATGGCGCTGTGCACGTCCCACGATGAAAGTCTCACAGATCGCTTCCATTTTGATTGCACTTTGCACTCTTACCTCTAGCCCACTTCGTTCTAAAGCTTCACGCATTGCGATCGAATTTATAACAGTTGCTAGCATGCCCATGTGATCGCCGCTCGTTCGTTTAATAATGCCATCTTTTGCGGCACTCACACCGCGTATAATGTTGCCACCACCGATAACGATGCCAACCTCAATACCATTTTCAACAAGCTCTTTTATCTCATTTGCTATAAATTTAAGCACCGCCGTATCTATACCAAAACCATTCTCTCCCGCTAAAGCTTCGCCTGAAAATTTAACTAATACGCGTTTTCTTTTACTCATTGTCTTGCTCCTTAAAATTCACGCATTCTAGCCAAAAAGGCTTTAAATTTAGTTAATAGTACTTGCAAAGCGGCTATTTTGAGATCATCTCAAGTGGATCAATGTGGTAGTTTCTTTGCGTCACTTCAAAGGTTAGATCATTTCTAACTCGGCCTATAACGTAGCCTTTTTGCACAACTGAGCCGACTTTTACAGTCGGTGCGATCTGGCTTAGATGAGCGTAGATCGTATGGATGCCATTTTCGTTTTCTATAATGACTACATTTTCAAGCATCGGAGTTGCTTTTGCAAAGACCACTTTGCCATTTAGCACGCTTTTAACCTTGGCATCTGGCGTGGTTGAGCGAAGTGTGACTGACTCATTAAAAATTTTTATGTTATATATTGGGTCTACGTAATTTCCAAATTTTTGCTTTACGGTGTAGCTATCAAGAGGAGCGATTGTCTTTGCACCTGAATATTTTTTGACTGAGCTTGTTTGATAGCCTCCACCCATTGGCTGGCTTTTTTCGCCTTTTTTGCCACTCTTACTGGCTACTTTTTCTTGTTTTTCTCTAGCAGCACGTGCGGCTTCATCTTCTTGTTTTTGCATGATAGCAAGCTGCTCTAGCGTCTTTCTTAGCTCATCTTGCTGGGCTTGAAGCTTGGCTAGTTTTTTGCTGTAAATTTCTTTATCTCGTTTTAGTCCGTTTATAGTATTTTTCTGCGTACTTTCTAAATTTTGCAAATCACTTTGCTTGCGTCTATAGTTTTTGATGCTTGAGTTTATCTCACTTATTTTGTTTGATTTACTTTTTATCTTCTCAATCGTATCTTCATAGTTCTGGCTAAGCCTTTTAAAATCCTCTTTTGTAATGGCATTTAGCTTGGTTAAAATTTGAGACGAAATGATGCTCTCCTCGCTTTGCTTGCCCTCAGTTGCAGACATCAAAAGATCAAACGAAAGATCTTCTGCGATGATCCTTATCATGTTTTGCTCAAGCTCCTTTTGAGTGCGTTCTAGCTCTTTGTTTTGCTTAGTTAGATCATCAAGTTCAATAAGTGCTTTTGAAGCATTTGTCTCAAGTACAGAAATTTGACCTTTTAGATTTGTGATATCACCACTTATACCTCGAAGTTTTTTCTCGCCACTTACGATATCACCAGCCAAATCATCAAGCTTTTTACTAAGCTGCTCACTCATCGCCTGACTCGACCTTAATGAGTTTTTGGAGTCTTTGATCTTCTCTTTGGTATTTGACGCAAAAGCTAGACTAAAAGCTAGCAAAAATATAAAAATTCCTTTTCTCATATCGTGCTTTTTCTAGCCTTACTCATCACCAAACTAACAGCAAAAATACTTAAAAGCATAGCCACGCCAAATAAAATAAAAATATCTCTTGAAGGATCAAGACTAGGCAAGATCACATCAATGCTTGCGGCATTTTCTCTAAAAATTTCAATGCCCGGCAAGAAAAAGAAAAATGCACTAACGGCAATGGTTGCAACTAGACTATCGACCATAGCTGATTTGTAAAGCATGGCTGATTTTAGCCAAAAAGGTGCTCCAAAAAGCGTCATGATCTCGATGCGCTCTCTGTGCTCAAACAGCCAAATTTTAGCCTGCTTTAGCATGAGCATAAGACCTATTACGCAAAGTATCGCCATAAATGCGTACGATATGCTTTTGGCTAAATTTAGTATTTTAAAAACCTTATCATGAGTCTTTGAAAATGTCTCAACCTTTGTGATGCCATCAAATTTTAAAAGTTTTTGCTTTAGCTCATCCATGTACTGCGGTGTCGGAAATTCGCTAAGTTTTAGTGAGTAAAATTTAGGTAGCGCATTTTGCAGTATGGACAAATTTTTAGCAGAGATGTCATTTGAGAGGCGGTCGATGATCTTTTGTGGACTTAGTGGCTCGAGGCTAGCTAGATTACTCACAATCGGCTTTAGAACGGGCTCACTTAACTCTTTGCTTGAAACTATGACGATGTTGTAGTCATTTCCCATAAGTCTTTCATAATCTCTCACAACCTTATCAGCAGTTAGGCTAAACTGCACAGAAAACAAAAGCGCGATCAGTGGCAAGATAAATCCAAGATGATTCTTAAGCGATCTCATGCACGCCTCCATTTTCTATGACGAAGTGACGGTATGGGATACGAAGTGTCGATGGGATATGGTGCGTGACAACTACCACGCTCGTACCTAAAAATTCCCTAGCTGATTTTAAAAGTGACCAGATGACGTCGCTTGAGTATTCGTCTAAATTTCCAGTTGGCTCGTCGCATAAAAGCAAATTTGGATTGTGCGCTAGAGCCCTTGCCATGGCAACTCTTTGCTGCTCACCACCACTTAGCTCACGAGGGTATTTATCGGCTTTATGAAGCATATTTACATGTTTTAAAAGTTTAGCCACTTGCTTTTTACTCACATTTTGATTGATGCCTTTGATGATGAGGGGCAACATGACGTTTCTTTCCACATTCCATTCATTTATCAAGCGATAATTTTGAAATATAATGCCAACTCGCTGCCTAAGCTCACAAAGTCTTTTATCATCGATGTCGTCCATTTGTGTCATGCAGACATTTAGCTCTCCAGCAAGTGGTGAAATTTCTCCGTAAAATGATTTTAAAAGCGTGCTTTTTCCACTTCCACTCTTACCTGTGATAAAGACAAAATCATTTGCATAAATATCTAAATTGACGCTATTAATTACGATTTCATCGCGTTCATAAGCTAGGCTCAAATTCCTTGCACTAATTATCTCTTGCATCAGCCAAATACTCCTTCAAAAGCTCGTGTGCAGCTAAATTCTCACGAATTAAGATCGGTTTTTTTATAAAATATTCGCTTTTTTCATCACTTATTTTGATAAAACATTGCTCGGGTTTATTAAATGCCCCAAAAGCAACTTTTAGCAAAATTTCACCCTCATTTATGGTGTAAATTTCTTCAAAATGTAAAAAATAATCCTCTTTTTTGATGATGAAATTTTTGAAATTTTTAATGATATTTTTTACGCTTGTCTTTTCTTTGAAGCTAAAATCCCCAACTAAAATACTCTCACCACTTTTGACCTCACAAGTATAAATGACATCATAAATATCCTTATCTTGGCGTCTCCAGCGGTCTTCGTATTTACTAGTTACTTCTAAATTTCTATTTTTGAAAGCTTCTATTTTTGAGTTTGTAGGCTCTAAAAATTTACTCAAACTAAAGTCGCAATACTCCTTGCTATCAGTCCTTAACTCAAATTTACCGCCAAGCTTTAATATCCTCTCGCATTCAAGCGCAAACGCCGACGAGACCACACGTCTATGCTCTGCTTTATCCCACGGCACTGGAAAGTGTAAAAAGACTCTATCAACTAAATTTGAGCCAACGAGAGAGAGTAAAAGTCTGGCGTCAGTATTGATTAGACGTACGTTTTCTAGGCCATTTGCCCTAGCTAGCTTTGCTACTTGCTCGATGCTTGGTTTATAGACTTCTATTCCGATAACTAGGGTATTTGGATTGTTTTTAGCTTGATAAAGCAAGTGCCTACCGGAACCAAAGCCGATCTCTATAAAAATTTGATCAAATTTATCTTTTAGCTTACAAAATACTGGCACAAATTCTTCAAGGCTTAAAATTTCACTCACTTTTTTAGTCAAATTTGTCTTTTTTACAGCAAATGCTTGACTGATTACGTCATTGCAATTTTGCTCTTTAAAAAGCTCCAGTGCCTCTTGCAAAAGACCAACTTTAGCTGGCTTTGTAAGCTTCTCTCCCTTTACAACAACGCCATTTTTACCGGGCTTTACAACTAGAAAAAAGCTCTCTTCTTCATTTTTTGTGTAGATGAGCCTCTCGTTTCGCCCATTTGCCTGCCAAAGAAATTTGACTTTGTCATTACCAAATGGAAATGAGAGCTCTTTTAAAGACGAAGCGATGAAATTTGGCATTATTTTATGCTAACTTCTGCTTTTGATGACTTATCAGAGGCGATGCCGTACTCATCGATAGCTACGACGCTGTAAGAATAGCTAGCTCCTTTTTGCACGCTATCATCTCTAAGTCCAGTACCATCTATGCCACTAAAAATTTTCTCACTTTCGCCACTTCTATAAACAGTGTACGAACTGGCTCTATCAACTGCACTCCAGTTTACATTTACGCCGCTACCATCGTAGCTAGCGCTAATATTTGGAGTCTTTGGTGCGCCAAGCGTTATCCCCACGATTGGCTCTTCTTGTTTTAAGCTCTCAAGGCCGTCTTTATCGACTGCTGTGACTCTGTAATACCTCGTCGATGCATTTGTATTTATGAGATCTTCATAGGTGTTGCTAGTCGTTTTTGCTAGATATGTGTAAGGCAAAATTTTACTTACTGTCCTATAAACCTTAAAATAAGCAAAATCCTCAGCCGGCGCGTAATCCCAAGTTAAAATTATCTTTTTTGGCGCATTTTTTGTTGCCTGAAGGTTTGTTACTGATTTAGGGTAACTCCTTTGTCGTTGCACTTATGTTTTGGCTTGGTTTTGAAACAACGCCTGAAGAAGTTTTAACTAAAATTCTATACTCATAAGACTTACCAGGTTTTACCTCAGTATCGATATACTCGGCGTTTAGTCTGCCATTTACCTCTGCGATTTGGCTAAATTTATTAACTCCGGCATCACTTCTTTGAATGATATAGCTTGCCACGGTGCTATCAGGATGTGGTCTCCAGATCACTTTTACACGTCCTGGAAGCCCTGTAATAGCTTGCGAAAACGGTACTGAGTCAAGCAGTGGCTTTGTAGTTGCTGTTGCGATCGTGCCCGGTTGAGAGATGGCATTACTTGAGTAAGTTCTCATTTGGTATGAGTAGGTTGTCTCTGGAGCTAGATCACGATCCACATAGTGCGTTGCAAAGCGGTCTTTTATGTCTGCAACTAGTTGCATTTTTGAGTTTGCATCATTTGGATTTGAGCGGTAAAGGTAGTAGCCAACGACGCTCTCATCGGTCACTGGATTCCACTCGAAGCCAACTTCTGTCATATCTGAAATAGTTTTTAAACTTGTAATCGTAGGTAGTGACATGCTTTGCTGAGTCGGTACGCTAGAGCCGCATCCCGCCAAAAAAGCTGCTAAAAATGGTGTCAATATGCGTAGGGCAAATTTTTTCATCAAAAATCTCCTTGGGAATTTTTTTGTAAATTATCTGGTTAAAGTCATCATACGTTTTTGCGGTAAATTCTACCCTTTTGCCAGTTCTTGGATGGATAAAATAAAGCATATAAGCGTGAAGCATAACCCTGCTTATTTTATCGCCTTGGCTCTTAAATCCGTATAAATCATCGCCTAAAATATGGCGGTTTATGCTAGCAAGATGCACTCTTATTTGATGAGTCCTGCCTGTAAAAAGTTTTGCTGCTATTAAATTTATGCCATTTTCACTTAGCAAATTTACAAAGGCACTTTTTGCAAATTTAGCGTCCGCAACGATCGCTTTTTTTAGGCGGTTGTTTGGATTTCTGCCGATTGGCTTGTCGATTATGACATCCTCTTTTAGCGGTAAGTCAGTGAGCGCTAGATAAATTCTCCCCATACTCTTATCACTTAGTTGCTCGCTAAGTTTTGCATGGGTGAAGTTGTTTTTAGCAACTACGATAGCACCACTCGTGCCCTTATCCAGGCGGTGGACGATGCCAGCTCTTACGTCACCATTTAAATTTGAGAGCATAAAGCCTTTTTTATTTAGCCATTCAACAAGTGTCGCCTCTTTTACACTTGGAGCTTGGTGAACGACGATTTGAGGTGGTTTATTTAGCACTATAAGATCGTCATCTTCGTAGATGATTGGAATATCAAAATTTACTTCATACTCGTTTTGTACCTCTTTTTTTGGGGCAAAATTTACGCAAATTTCATCGTTTTCACTTAACAAAAAGCTTGGTTTTGAGACTGGTTTTAAATTTACGCTTACGAGGTAGTCTTTTATCAAATTTAAAGCTTGATTGCGTGAAATTTGAAGCTCTTGTGCTACTGCAACGTCTAGTCTTGAGCTATTTAAAACGTTAAATTTAACCAAAATCAAAGCCTTGTTTGTGATATAATCTAGCCCAAAAATTAAGGTTTGCTTCTTGATAAAACTAGATCGGCGTATTTTAACACATTTTGATTTTATTCAGCCGTTTTTAATAATCCCAATCATCATAATTTCATACATCCTAGTTTCCGAAGCAAACGACATTTTAGCAAACAAACAGCTTGTGTATTTTGGCATAGGTTTTGCATCATTTTGTGTAGCGTTTTTACTGCCTATTAGGCGTATTGACTGGATTATTCCGATGTTTTACTGGGTCTGCATCGTGCTGCTTTTAAGTGTCGATCTCTTTGGCGTTAGCAAACTAGGAGCTAGGCGCTGGCTAGAAATTCCCTTCGTTCATTTCACGCTTCAGCCCTCAGAGCTCATGAAGCCAGCATTTTTGCTGATGTTAGCCTATCTCATTAAACAGCGTCCTCCAGAGGCTAATGGATACGGAGTAAAAGATTTTTTAAGACTTAGTTTTTATATACTTTTACCATTTGTACTCATCATGAAAGAGCCTGATCTTGGCACTGCACTCATACTTTTGATAGTTGGCTACACCATCCTTTTTGTAATCGGTGTAAATAAGAAAATTTGGATCACCATCATCCTTGCGATAGGCTTTTTGGCGCCAGTTTTGTATGAAAATTTACATGATTATCAAAAAAAGAGGATTCACGATTTCATCGCTGAAGAGCCAAGCTATCACGTCAAACAAAGCATCATCGCCATAGGTAGTGGTGGGATAAAAGGCAAGCCAAAGGATGAAGCGACGCAGACGCACTTTAAATTTTTGCCAATCGCTACTAGCGACTTTATCTTTGCCTACAATATCGAGCGTTTTGGCTTTTATGGTGGATTGTTTCTGCTTGGGCTTTATGGAGCGCTTATAACACATCTTTTAAGTTTAAATTACGGCCTAAAAAATGACTATTTTACACAAGTTACCACCACGGGAATTGCTGCACTAATCTTCGTTTATGTGGGTGTAAATGTCTCGATGACGATCGGTTTTGCACCAGTTGTAGGTGTGCCGCTACCATTTTTTAGTTACGGCGGAAGTAGCTTTGTTACATTTATGGTGCTTTTTGGAATTTTGCAAAATTTGCTAACTTTTAGATTTGATAGAACTTATAGCTTTATAAAAATTCACTTCTAAAATTTTCTCCGCAAATATCAAGCATATAGTTTTTGCTCTATCCTTCTTTGTGCTTTTTGATGCAAGATTTTATAGCATTTATAAGATATTTTATATCCTCTTTTGTATGCGTGTAGTGAATGCTAACACGTACCCAGCCAGGCTTTTCGTCAAAAATGGCATTATCTTTTAAATTAAGTAAATCATGTCCATACGGCCCAGCGCAATCACAGCCTGCACGCGTTTGTATACCAAAATCACTACTTAAACTAGCAGCAAAATCATAAGGTGAAATGCCTTTTACATTAAATGCAAAAATGGGCAATCTGTCTAAATTTTCAGGGCAATAATTTATCACCTCATCTATCTTTTCTAGCTCTTTGCAAAACATCTCGCCTAACTCACATTCAGCCACTTTTATATTATTAAGTCCGATTTTATTTCTTAGCTTGTAGGCTAAATTTGCACGGATTAGCTGCATTATCGGTGGCGTGCCGCCCTCTTCTAAATTTTCAACTTCACTAGTAAAAATATGCGATGTCCTGCTTACGTACTTGACTGTGCCTCCTGCTGCAAATGTAGGCAAATTTTTACAAAGCTCTTTTTTGATAGCCAAAAGCCCACAACTCCCAACTCCACCAAGTAGCTTATGAGGCGAGAGAAACAGTGCGTCAAAATATTTACAATCAACATTCTCATAAGCACTAAGAGTGGCTGCATCAAGAGCTAAAATGCCATCATATTTTTTGATCAACGAGTAAATTTTTTTATAATCAGTTTTAACGCCAGTGACGTTTGAAGCAGCGCTAAAGCTAGCTATTATCTTTCTTTTTGCATTTTGCTTTAATGTATTCTCAAGCATCGCATAGTCTATCTCATTGTTTTCATCAAGCTCTATGCGTTTTATATCACAAACCCCTTCTCTTAAGCTAACTTCAACAGAGTGATGCTCATAAGGCCCCACGATCACTAATGGCAAGTTTAATTTTCTTAAATTTGCTTCACCGATCAAGGCTCTTGTAGCTGGTGAGATATAAATTCCCATTATCTCCTGAAATTTCTTTATCGCAGCCGTTGCTCCTTGACCAGTCGCGATAAGATAAAAACTATCATCAAGGCTCAATAAGCTTTTTAACTCAGCCCTTGCATTTTCATAGCATTTTTGCGTTAGCACTGCGCTTGAACTACTATCTGAGTGAGTGTTTGCGTAGGTTTTTAAAAATTTTAAAATTTCATCTTCAATGGGCTTATAAGCAAGACCTGAAGCCGTGTAGTCAAAATAGTAAAGACCCTCTTTTAAAATGATATTTTTTCTTACTTCATCAATATTTAGCAATGTTTTCCTTTTTTTAAAGCAGGGATTATAATTAAATTTTCATAAAAAATCTTGCAAAACAAGCATCTTTTAAAGCAATAAATTTCTTTGTAAATTTTCTATATTTTTCTTTATCGTGCCATCTTTATAGATAGCGGATATTAAGGCGACCATGTCTGGCTTTACTTTAGCGACACTTGCAATATTGCTAGAGTTTATGCCACCTATGACACATACATTCATTCCCATTTCTTTTGCTTGCGATATGGTTTGAACCTTGCAAAGCGGTGCATTTGGTTTTGTTGGGCTTTTAAACATCGCTCCAAAAGCCACATAGCTAGCACCATTTTGTTTTGCCCTAAGGGCAAGCTCCAAGCTATCATAGCAGCTAACTCCCACGTAAGCGTCATCTCCTAAAATTTCAAACGCTTCTTTTATGTTCGCATCATCTTTTCCCAAATGCACGGACTTTGCCCCTATATGAGCAGCAAATAAAATATCATCATTTACGATAAATCTAGCTCCAAATTTTTCGCATAAGTTGAAAATTTCACTAGCTAGCCTCTTATCTTTGGGTATTTTTTTAGAGCGAAATTGAAAAAATTTCACCCCACACTCTAAAATTTCTTTAGTGTATTGCAAGGCTAAATTTTCAGGCATCAACACATCGTCGCTAATCGCGTAAATTTCAATCACTTATGTCAACTTTATGATTTAGTAGACGTTTGCCAAATTTTGTCGTAATTGCATTTTTAATAGCATTTAAAATGTATTTTTTGGCTAGTTTTATAGCCTCTTCTTTTGTGTGTCCATTTGCTAGCAAGCAAGCCAGCGCACTCGCAAAGCTACATCCAGCCCCATGCATGATTTCTGGTTTTATTAGTGGCTCTTTAAATTTAATCACGTCACCATTTTTTTTAAAAAGAGTATCTTCACAAATTTCTGCAACCGTGCTTCGCTTTAAGATCATATCGCAAGGTAAATTTTTGCTATCAAGTTCCAAAACTTTGGCTTCATCGATATTTGGCGTGATAATGTCTGCGAATTTAAAAAGCTCTTTTAAGCTTGCTATCGCGTCATCTTCTAGCAGCTTTGAGCCTGATTTTGCTACGCAAACTGGATCTATTACTATCTTGATGCCTTGCTTATAAAATTTTTCAAGCCAAGAACCAACGCAAGATATAAGCTCTTTATTAAAAAGCATACCAACCTTGATAGCGTCTATATTTAGCTCCTCGTCTACCATTTTGATTTGTTCATTTAGATTTGTAACATTTGTAGCAAAGATATTGCTAACGCCATTTGTATTTTGTGCCGTAAGAGCCGTGATAGCCGTCGCTGCGTAGCAAGAAAACGCCTCACATGTCTTTATATCAGCCTGCACGCCAGCACCACCAACACTATCACTTCCTGCAATGATTAATATATTTTTCATCTATCTCCCATACAACCTGAAATTTCATTAACACTAAAAGGATCATCGACCTTCCAACTACTTGAATACTTTTTAATGCTATTTTTTAATGCGTCTACTAGATAATTCACGTCTTCTAGTGTATGCGTATAGTGGAGTCCAGCCCTCACCCAGCCTGGCTTGTGGGTAAAGAGTGCGTCTTCCTTTAAATGAAGCAAATCATGTCCATATGGCCCAGCACAAGAACATCCTGCACGCGTTTGAATGCCGTACTCTTTGCTTAAAACTTTAGCTAATTCATAAGGCGAAACACCAGCCACATTAAAAGCAAATATTGGCAAACGCTTTGCATTATTTGGATGATAGCAAGTAAGCTCAGGAATTTCTGCTAGTCTTTGCTCTAAATACTCTCCAAGCTCGCTCTCGTTTTCATATATCGTCCCAAATCCTATCTCATTTCTTAGCCTATAAGCCAAATTTGCTCTTATGAGTCCTAAAATAGGCGGTGTGCCAGCCTCTTCTAGCTGCTCACTATCTTTTACAAATATAGCATAGTTTTTGCTGACATAACTTACCGTTCCACCACCAGCAAATGTCGGCTTATCTGAGTTTGCCAGTATCTTTTTTATAGCAAGGAGCCCACAGCTCCCTACTCCACCAAGCAGTTTATGTGGCGATAAAAAAAGAGCATCGAAATAGTCACAATCAATATTTCCATAAGCGCTAAAGCTTGCAGCATCAAATGCCACAATGCCACCATAAGATTTTATAAGAGTATAAATTTTTCTATAATCACTCAAAACCCCAGTCACATTTGAAGCCACACTAAAAGTTGCGATGATCTCACGACCGGCATTTATCCTTAAAATTTGCTCCAAATGATTAAAGTCGATCCCTCCATTTTTATCAAGCCTGATACGCTCAACCTCACAAAGTGCTTGCCTAAAGCTTATCTCATTTGAATGGTGCTCATAAGGTCCAAGCACCACAAGCGGAGAATTTTCATCTGGCTTTAGGGCATATCTTTTTTTGAGCGCTGGCGGCGCATAGATTCCTAAAATTTCTTGAAATTTCTTTATCGCACCGGTAGCTCCATTACCACAAGTAAAAAGATAAAAGCTCTCATCAAGTCCTAGTAAGTTTTTTAATTCACGTCTTGAATCTTCATAAGTTTGAGCGGTTTTATAGGCATTTGATGAGCTGATAGAGTGCGTATTTGCGTATGTTTGGAGTATTTTTGCCATCTCATCTTCGATAGGTTTATAAGCTAGTCCTGAAGCTGTAAAGTCAAAATAATAAATGCCATTTTTTAAAATTATATTTTCTCTAATATGCTCTAAATTTACCAAATCACAACCCCTTTTTTTGCGTAGCATTATAGATTACTTTAGCTAAAATATACTACAATGCCCAATAAAGGAGTCAATATAAAAGCTTTAAAATCAACATTTGAGCGAATGAAACACCTTGATATAAATGAACTTATTAAATTTCATCTCGTCTTTGATGAGTTTGATTTAAAGCACTCATATTATGATGTTTTTGAAGCGATTGAGGCTGAAATTTTAAATAACTTCTTAGCCTTGATGCCAAAATTTTACTTCGAATCCGATACAAACGATGCTATAAAATCTGCCCTCATAAAACTCGCACGAAGCGATAGAAAAAAATTTAGCGTACATAAAATTTTATCTCAAAGCCTAGCTAGCAAAGTCTATGCAAAGCTTTTCGAAAAGAATTTTTTACTGCTTGAAAAAAGTAGAGAAGTACTTCCAAAAAGATCAAAAAACCAAATGCTAAAAAAAGAAGAAAGGAGCTATAAAGTTGAGGATAAAATACATTTTAATAGCCATTTTTCAAGGTTTTGGTTTAGATTTATTGAGCCAAATTTAAGCTTACTAAAAGCTGGCAAAAATGATGAAATTTTAGCCATCATAAAAAAGGAATTTGACGAATATGCAAGCCTTGGGTTTGAAATTTTATGCGGTGAACTCATGGCAAAAAAATTTCTGATTAATGGCATATTTTTAAGTAGCTTTTGGAGCAAAAACATAGAGCTTGATATGCTATTAAATATAGATGGCAAGATCATAGTCGGCGAGGCAAAATACAAAGAGAGAAAAGTTTGTAAAAACGTGCTAAATTTACTATTAAAAAAATGTGAAAAGCTAAACATAACGCCAGATATTATTGCTCTTTTTTCAAAGAGTGGATTTAGTAGCGAGCTTTTAAATCTAAAAGATGAAAGGCTAAGGCTTTATGAAATTAGCGATTTTGAGGAACTTTTAAAATGAACGAACACGATATCCAAGCTGGCTTAAAAAGCCTGATAGAGCAGACTTATCTGATAGAAAACGAATATAAAAATTTAACATCATCTTACGTAAACTTGCAAAATTTCATTAAAGATATTGTAGAAATTTTGCCAAATGCTATCTGGGTGTTAGATGAAAATGATGAGATCTTTTTACAAAACTCAGAAGCAGTAAGACTTGGTAAAATTTTTAAAGAGATACCAAAAAAAGAGGGTGAGATAAATGTAGATGGACAAATTTATCTTTTTAAAACAAGCTCTAAAGACAATAAACTAATAATCTCTGCAACAAACATAACAGTAGAAAAACGTACCGAGCGTCTTGCCTCTATGGGCCAAGTGGCAGCTCACCTAGCCCACGAGATCAGAAATCCGGTAGGCTCTATCTCGCTTTTAGCTTCAACTCTACTTAAAAGAGCTGATGAGCGCACAAAGCCTATCGTAAATCAAATACAAAAAGCTACATGGCGAGTCGAACGCATAATCAAAGCCACTCTACTTTTTACCAAAGGTCTTAACATAAATGCACAAATTTTTGACTTTTCACAGCTTAAAAAAGAGTGCGAAGAGGCTATAAATTTTTACGACTATTCAAAGGATATTAAATTTAGCCTAGAATTTCCAGATGGCAAATATATGGGCGACCTTGATCTACTTGCCATTGTTTTCCAAAATATTTTATTTAACGCCATTGATGCCATCGAAGAGAGCGATGATGATGAAGGAGAGATCATTTTAAGCTACGAAAAAACACAGAGTGAGCATAAATTTATCGTTTACGATAGTGGCGAGCCTATCAAAGACAAAGCCATAGTCTTTGAGCCATTTAAAAGTAGCAAATTAAAAGGAAACGGCCTTGGGCTGCATCTTTGTTTGCAGATCATAGAGGCTCACAAAGGCAGTATCGAGATCACACTAAATCCAAAAACATTTTGCATAAATTTACCAATAAAGGAGAAAGAATGAACATACAAAACGAACTTGAGACATTTAAAAATTCTCTTCAGACACTTAATCTGAGAGAAATTTCAAATGATGGAGCAAAAAACGTTGCATTTATCTGTATCGATATGATAGAGGCTTTTGCTGGTAGCGGCGCACTCTCTAGTCAAAGAGTAGCTGCCTTATCAAAAGGGATCGCAACACTTTTTGATAGAGCGTGGAAAGATTTTGGCTTTAGAAATTTTATCCTTATAGAAGATAGGCACACCAGTGATTCAAAAGAATTTGAGAACTTTTTGCCGCATGCCATACTTGATACAAATGAGATAAAAACCGTAAAAGAGATAGAAAATCTAAGCTTCTTTAAAGAGTTCAAGACATTTTATAAAAACTCTTTAAGCATTGCATTTAATAAAGAATTTGAGAAATTTTTAGAGCAAAACCCACAAATTGACACTTTTGTTATTACTGGAGATTGCACTGATATGTGCGTTTATCAGTGCGTTAGTTATCTTAAACTACGAGCTAATGAATACAATAAAAAATCAAGAGTTATCGTGCCGTTTGATCTTACACAAACGTATGATATACCAGGACACAATGGTGATTTTTACCACGAGATGTTTTCTCTTCATATGAAGCTAGCACTTGGTGCTGATGTGGTAAAGAGTATTAAATTTTAAAGCTTGCTTGAAATATTTATGAGCCTATTTAGCTCGTCAAATTTAAAGCTAAGCTCGTATTTATCCGATACGATTTCATTAGGACTTTCGCTAAATTTTATACCACAGCTTAGCAAAAGTCCTTTTATAAAGATTTTGTGATCTAGCTCGTAGCTACTTATACACTCATTTACTATGCTCAAAAGCTCACTTGCTAGCACTGGCTCTTCAAAGACCACATCTGATCTAAAAGCCACATACGCAGCTCCACCCTCGTACTCTATCCTATAATAATTTTGCTCATCAAAAGTGGTGCAAGCAACCATACTAATCGTGTGGCCATTAAAATTTTCATCTAGATCAAATCGTGGCGTGCTAAATGCACTAAGTCCAAATTTCTCGCCAAACTCACGTGCTTTATTTGCAAGCTCAAGCAACCGCTCATCAAAGCCATTTATATTTTCATAACCCCAAAGCCACGTATTTGACGAGAAGCTTTCAGAGCCTATAAACTGCATATCAAACTCACGTTCATCAAAGTAAATTTTACCGCTATCAAAATCAACCTGCCACTTACTACCTTCAACAAGTAGCTTAAATGCACGTTTTTGAAGTAATGTCGCTTTGCCAACACATGCGCTAAAAAGCTCGCTCCAGTTACTTTTATCTACGTCAAGCTTATCTAAAAACATCGCTTCTCCAGGCATTAGCAAGCTATTGCTTGAAGTGCTTTTTCTTTAAAGCTGTCATTTACAACAAATTTTGTCTTATAGACAAAAATTTGAGCCGTATTTTCATTTTTTATCTTAATAACAAGACGCTTATCGTTGTTTGTGCCACTTTTTATATGCTCGTTATAGCCAAGATTATAAAGGCTAGTGATCTTATCTTTGCTAAGCTCGCTAAGGCATAAAAGCACCTCTAGTTCGGCATATTCTCTTGCTCTTTGAGGTGTGCTAGCTTCTTCATTTTTAGAAAATTTAGAGTTTTGTTTTAGTTTTCTTGTCTTAAAGTCTAAATTTTGCGCATCTTCTAGGCTATAAACCTCATTTAAATTTGTCCTAACAAACTGATCGTCGCGCGAGATATTTATCCTAAAAGCATAAGGCAGATCACGTTTAGCCTCGTCTTTTACGATATCTTCGATGTTGCCAAGCTCTCTTTCAAAGACGGCGATCTCGATGTTACCGTGAAAATCAAGCACATTTATAGTGCCCATTTTTTTGCCACTTTTTGTTATCCTAGTAGCAAAGTCTTCAATCTTTCCAACAACTAAAATTTCTGCACTTTGCGGCAAACTCTCAAACTCCGAACTGATCGTATATTTGATCTTATTTATCTCCTCTTTATAATCATCAAGCGGATGTCCTGAAAGGTAGATACCAACGCTCTCTTGCTCAAATTTTAAAATTTGTTTGATGTCAAATTCATCATTTATCGCAACAAAATTTATCTTCACATCATTCATGCTCTCATCTTCGCCAAACAAGCTCTCAACAGCATTTTTACGGATCTGAGCTGCACTTTTGCAAGCTTCTATGATGTTTTCTACATTTTGCATAAGCATCTTGCGACTAAAGCCAAACTCATCAAAGCAACCAGCTTTTATGAGGCTTTCAAAGACCTTTTTATTTACTTTAAATGGATCGATCCTTGAGACAAAGTCGTCCATACTCTTAAACTCGCCATTTGCTTCACGCTCAGTGATAATATTTTCAATAGCCGCTCCACCAACGCCTTTAATCGCACCAAGCCCAAAGATAATGCCGTCATGATCGCCATTTTTAACGACGCTAAATTCTTTAGTTGATTTATTGATAGATGGCGGCAAAGTGTCTATATTTATACGTTTTATCTCATCAATATATCGAACGATCTTATCGACATTGCTCTCTTCGCTTGTAAGAAGTGCTGCCATAAATTCAGCTGGATAGTAAGCCTTAAGATAAGCTGTTTGAAATGTGACGTAGGCGTAAGCTGCGGAGTGAGATTTATTAAAACCATATCCTGCAAATTTTACAATTAGCTCGAAAAGATCGTCTGCTTTTTGTCCATTTAACCCTTTTGCCTCAGCACCTTTTACAAACTCTCCCTTTAGCCTGTCCATCTCTTCTTTAATCTTTTTACCCATCGCACGGCGCACAAGATCCGCCCCGCCAAGACTAAAGCCACCTATGGCTTGAACGATTTGCATAACTTGCTCTTGATAAACGATTACGCCGTATGTTGGCGCAAGGATTGGCTCAAGCTCTTTAAATGAGTAGGTTATCTCCGCCTCACCATGTTTTCTTTTGACAAAGTCATCAAGCATGCCACTTTCCATCGGTCCTGGGCGGTAGAGTGCTAGCATCGCGACGATATCCTCAAAGCAGTCTGGACGCAAGCTAGTTCCTAGCTTTCTCATGCCTTCGCCCTCGATTTGGAAAATTCCTATCGCTTGGCCGCTTTGTATCATTTTATAAACATTAGAATCGTTTTTATCGATCTGCTCCCAAATAATATCCTTGCTAGTTCGTTGTTTTACTAGCTTTATGGCATTATCGATAACCGTTAGTGTTTTTAGTCCAAGAAAGTCGAATTTAATTAAATCCACATCCTCAAGATATTTAAGACTATACTGCGTAACATAGCGATCTTCTGGGCTGTTTGGCTGACGAAATAGCGGAGTTTTGTTCCACAGCTCCTCATTTGAGATAACGACACCTGCTGCGTGCTGACCGGCGTTTCTATTTAGCCCCTCAAGATCAAGGGCAAATTTCCAAATTTTAGCTGCCTTTGGATTTTGACTGATGAGCTCAGCTATCTTTGGCTCTTTTTCATAAGCATCTTTTAGCGTAATGCCTAGTTCATCAGGTATTAGCTTTGCCATCGCATCAGCTTCGGCATAAGGCATATCACAAACTCTAGCAACATCTCTAATGACACCTTTTGCGAGCAATTTACCAAATGTAATAACGCCAGCAACGTTAAATTTTCCGTATTTTTGCGTAACATAGTCGATGATCTCGCCACGCCTACTTTGACAAAAATCCACGTCGATATCTGGCATACTAACACGCTCTGGGTTTAGAAACCTCTCAAAAAGTAGGTTGTATGGGATCGGATCAAGGTCGGTGATCTTTAGCGAGTAAGCGACCAAGCTACCAGCCGCAGAACCACGTCCTGGACCAACTGGCACACCTCTACTTTTGGCCTCATTTATGAAGTCCCAAACGATCATCATATAGCCTGGGAAATTCATTTTATTTATGATACCAATCTCTATCTCAAGGCGCTTTTTGTATTCGTCATGTAAATTTTCAGGGACAAATTTTAGCCTCTCTTCAAGCCCCTTTCTGCATTCATATTCAAAAAACACAGCATCATTTTTAAAGCTATATCTATTTTCAGGCTCTGGAAGTATTAAATTTCTCTCTTTAGCATACTCAAGTGTAAATTTAAAATTTGGCGGAGTTGGGTTGCCAAGCTTGATCTCAAGGTTGCACTTATTTACGATCTCTTGGGTATTTTCTATCACTTCAGGGATATCTAAAAATAGCTCACTCATCTGCTCTTTGCTCTTAACAAAAAACTCATGGACGCTGTGGCGAAGTCGGTTTGGATCATCTAAAGTTTTGTTCATCGCGATACACATAAAAACCTCATGTGCGTCGGCTCGCTCTTTAAAAGTGTAGTGAGTATCGTTTGTGGCGATGACCTTTATGCCAGTCTCTTTGGCGATACGTAAAATGTCATCATCAATGCGTTTTTGATCGCCGATGCCGTGACGCATGATCTCAAGATAAAAGTCATCTCCAAAAATTTCTTTATATTCAAGTGCGACCTCTTTTGCTCTCTCGTAGCCCTTTGCGCCAAATTTCACATTGCGATCGCTTAAATTTAGATGCCAACTCACCTCGCCCTGCAAGCACGCTGAGCTACAAACCAAGCCCTCGCTGTGCTCTTTTAAGATTTTTTTATTGATACGAGGATAGTAGTAAAAGCCCTCAATGTAGCTCATGGAGCTTAGATACATTAAATTTTTATAGCCAGTCTCGTTTTTGGCGATTAAGATAAGGTGAAAGCGTTGTTTGGTGCTTTTGTCATCAAGCTCTTCGCCATTATGCACATAGGCTTCAATGCCAATTAGAGGCTTTACACCCTCTTTTTTCATCGCTTTGTAAAAATCTATCGCTCCAAACATATTGCCGTGATCAGTAATCGCCGCTGCTGTGTCACCTCTATCATGAAGAACATGAGCTAGCTCTTTTATCTTGTTTGCTCCGTCAAGTAGGGAGTATTCGGTGTGTAAATGTAGGTGTGTAAAGCTAGAATTTTCACTCATTTTTTATCCTTTTTTAATGAGTGGATTTTACAAAATTTTGGCTAATAAGGTGCTTGATGAAAACTTAATGAGAGCTTTAAAATTTAGATATTTTTCAGTCTGTGGCAAGAGCAAAGCGCACTGTCATCTGATACACTATGCTATTAAGGTCTTGTAAATTTTAAAATTTTATGAACGAGTAACTTTAGCTCTAAAATTTGAGTTAAGCGGTCAGTGAAGTTAAAATTTAGTAGTCAATTCTTGCGAGTGAACAAAAATTAGCAAATCAAAAAGATAAATTTAAAAGAATTAGATCGCGGACTAAGCCGCAATCCATTATAAATAAACTGGGATATTTGTGTGTTCTAAGAAAAATCTCGAAGTGCCACCAAGCACCATTTCCATAAGACCATTTTCACCATATCTGCTAGCAACGATTAGATCAGCATTTCTATCAATAGCTGCTTTCAAAAGTGCTTCACCAGGTATCATCGTGGTAGCGATCACTTCAAAAGTGGCTGATATGCCATGAATTTTGAAGTACTCTTCAAGCTTTTTAAGATTTAGTTCAGCATTATCGCCAAGGCTTGCTTTTGAGGTAATGCACTGAACCTTTTTTGCCTTTTTTAAAAGATCGATTGAGCCTGTTAATGCCCTTGAGCTTTGCGTCGTACCAGTCCAGCTAACAAGGATATTATCGGCTTTAAACTCACGCATTTTTCTAGGGATTACAATCGCATTTTTACCGCTTTTTAAAACAGCTGACTCAAATGTACCAGTAATCTTTCCATCAAGTGGCACAGCAGCCACCACTAGATCGCAAAATTTACTCTCTTGCTCCACTATCGCGCTTCTTTTGCCACTGTGAATAGTAAAATTTGCAGTGCAAACATCTTCAATGATTTCACTAGTTACTTTTATGCCAAGCTCAGCACAAATTTTATTGAAAATTTTCTCATTCTCTTCATGCTCGACAGCTAGTTCAGATTTAGCTGATTTTAGAAATTCCTCAAAAAGCACTCCTCCGCGAAGCGTCATTTTCATATTATAAACTACGCTTGGATCAAGCTGGCAAGTCATAATTTCTATATGTGTGTTAAACCACTGAGCAACCTTTAGGGCACCATAAATTCTTGGCTCGATATCGTCTCCAGCTCCTATTGGAAAAAGCAACTTTTTGTATTTCATCATCTGTCCTTTAAAATTTATTCGACTAAAGAGAGCGAAATTTTATTTCCTTTTTGCTCGCTCACACATACTTTGACCTGATCGCCTACGTTTAATGGGGTTTTTATCTTTGAGATGTGAAGCAAGCCATCAATGCCATCTTTTAGCTCGATAAACACACCAAAATCAACCACACTCTTTACAGTTCCCAGAAACTCATCACCGATATTAAAATTTGGTTTTGAACGCTCTTTGTCGTGTTTAAACGGCTTTTTGCCAAATGAACGTCCATTGTCTTTTGAAGTGATAGAGATGATGTAATCTTTTGCAGCATCGACATTTTTCTTTGCTCCACCTGCGATTTTTACCTCCCCTTTTTCTCTATCAAGATCTATTGAGACTTCAAATTTCTCAATGATCTCTTTTATGGTTTTTCCAGCTTGTCCAATGATGTCTACGATCTTACTTGGATCGACACTAAATAATTCAAGCTTTGGAAGTACATCTTCATTTATTTCTATATTTTTATCAGCTTCTGCCATCAAAGATAAGATATGCTCTCTACCACGTTTTGCTTGATAAAGTGCCTCTTTTAGCACTTCTAAGCTAATGCCACCAAGTTTAATATCCATCTGAAGCGCCGTGATGCCATCACTTGTACCTGCTACTTTAAAGTCCATGTCGCCGTCATGATCTTCAAGTCCCATGATATCTGTTAGTACTGCGTGTTTATCGCCTTCAAATATAAGACCCATAGCAACACCTGCGACAAGTTTTAAAGTATTTACGCCAGCTGCTCTAAGTGCGAGCGAGCCACCGCAAACGCTAGCCATCGAGCTTGAGCCGTTGCTCTCTAAAATTTCTGAAACGACTCTTATTGTGTATGGTGAAGCTAGATCGATACTTGGTGCAAGGGCACGTTTGGCTAAATTTCCATGTCCAAGCTCACGTCTACCAGGAGCTTTTAGTGGGCTTGCCTCACCTACGCTAAAGCCTGGGAAGTTGTAGTTAAACATAAATTTCTCTACAAAAGGTACTTTTTCAGTAAGGATGTCATACATTTGAGCGTCGCTATCAGTGCCAAGAGTAGTGACAACTAGAGCCTGAGTTTGGCCCCTTGTAAAGAGGCATGAGCCGTGAGCGTTTGGAAGCACATTTGTTTCGATACTAATAGGCCTAACCTCTTCAAGACCGCGTCCATCGGCCCTTACGCCCTCGTTTATGATCTGCTCTCTTACGATTTTCTTTTTATATTTGCCAAGGACATTTGTGATGGCAGCCTCATCCCAGCCTTCTTTTTGAGCTACCTCATCGCTTGAAATTTGTTTTGCGATCTTACTAAGTTCGCTCGCACGCTCGCTTTTTGCCATTTGATTGATAGAATTTTTGACTTCAGCTTTATAAAATTTATCTATATAGATAGCAATATTTTCATTTTCTATCTCAGGTTTTAGCTCAAGCGCAGCGTCCTCTTTCTTATGCTCTTTGAAAGCTTCTTCGTAAGCACTGCTAGCCCTTAATATCGCCTTACCAGCAAAATCAATCGCCTCAACCATCATATCTTCACTAAATTCATTCATTAACTGTTTTTGAGCCATGCTATCACTTAGGCTCGGATCTATCATCGGCTCGATCGCAACCATCGGGATAAGCTGCGTGGTTTGTTGAGGCAAGCTTCTCATCTCTATCATCAAAAGCTCATCTTTTGTGCCAGCCACATAAAGATCGATCGCACTTTGTTTTAGCTCAGAGTTGCTTGGATTGATCACAAATTTTTCATCTATGTAACCAACTCTCACGCCACAAACTGGGCGATTTACTGGGATGTCGCTAAGATATAGTGCAACTGAGGCTGCATTTAAACTTACAACCTGCAAATCAACCTCAGGATCGGCTGAAAGCACCATTACCACTATTTGAGTTGGATATGCGTAACCTTTTGGAAAGAGTGGTCTAAGAGATCTATCAATGATGCGAGCTGTTAGCGTTTCAAAGTCGCCTGGCTTTGTCTCGCGCTTAACATATCCACCTGGAATTTTACCAGCGGCGTAGGCTTTTTCTATATACTGCACCGTTAGAGGTAAAAAATCCTCCTCAACTTGTGTGTCCTCTCTTGCAACAGTTGCTAAAACGACGGTATTTTTTACCCTTAATAGTACCGCTCCGCTAGCTTGTTTTGCTACCTTATTAAGGTCAAAAATTTCAACCTGATTATTGACTTCTATACTATATTGCATTATTTTTATCTCCTTGTTGTTTTTGTAACGGCAAATAATAAGGGCTCTCTTCTAATATTGACATGATACGCTCACTCGTAGCTTCGATCTTTTTCTCGTAATACGAATCCACATCGATAAAATCAACGATCTTGTTTATTGTGTAAATTTCATCAACCATATCATTTAAATTTGTAAAGACATCAGTAGCAATCACTGGCGTTGCGTATGAGATGGATTTTACCTTCACATCAAGCAACGTCTTTATGCAAATGAGTGCCGTCATACCAGTCTCGCACCCCTCATCGATTAGTAAAATATTTTTATCTTTTAGCTCTCCTATCAAATTTCCTTTTCGGTATTTATAAACGTTTTTTAAAATTTTTTCTTCGTATTTTCTATGCGCTTCGCCATAAATATAGTCATAGCTTATATTAAAAGCTTTTATAAGCTTATCGTTTAATACTATATCTTCTGTCTCACTAACTATTGCAACGTCGCATTCGCTATTATTTGGCGCAGGTATTGGCTCGCTAAAAAGCATCTCGTAGCTTAAATTTAAACTTCTACAAACTGCATCTGTGAGTATAACTGACTCAAGCGACATACAAACGATTATCGTCTTTTTATCTACGAGCTCCTTTTTTGGCAAAATTTCAATTAGCTTGCTAGCTGCCTCTAATTGATCCTTAAATTTAGCCGTTATCATTTAGTTGGCACTCGATTTTGTACTGCTTTGCGAAAAGTCATAGTGCAAACCGCCCATTGGATAAAAATTTATCGTGAAATAGATACCATTTTTTCTAGTTGATGCTGAACCATTTATTGTTGTTGTTGGCTCGACATCTTGTTGATAAATTATCCCGTAATTCCAGCATTTTCTTTGATGAAGTACACCAACTCTCCAGCTTTTTGTGTAACTTCGCTCGATATCATATTGCCAGCCGCCAATAAGGCTATATTGATGAGGCAATTTTACTCCAAGACCACTTGTAAAATAGCTATCTTTTGTTGCACTATTTTTTATTTTGCTATCATTTTTCTTCATGGTGTGAAGCATATTTAGCCAAAATAGATCATTCGTGTATGAAAGTCCGCTTTGTATCTTTTTAAGCTCTTTGCTCTTGTGCGAATACTCAAGCTTATTATAAAGACTTAAATTTTCAAATGGATATAGATAGATAGCATTTTTTAAATTCGAATATTCATCTTCTTTTGTGTAATAACCTTGAGAAATACTATGTTTTATAATCTTTCTACCATTAGAGTTAAAGAAATACTGAGTCAGATAACCAGAAATTTCTTCCTTGCTCTGCCCTTGAGTCAAGAAATTTTCATACTCATTTAGATTTTTATCATAGATAAACTCATCATCTAAATTTCCTTTTCTATAACCTGGTAGTAGGTATTCAGCTCCAAAATTTAGAGTGTGGTAAAAGCTTTCATACGCTTTTGCAAGGTCAGTGTGAAGGGCAAATTTATGGTAATTATTTACAAAATTTGTATGTTTATCTTCTCTTTTATCATCAAATGAATTTATCTTATTCTCGTAATTTATTCTTGATGCGTATAGATACTCGTAAAATGAAAATGTTAAGCTATCATCAAGCAGTGGCACATGCACTGAAGCTGGAAGCGTAAATTCATACTGAGTCGCTCTAACGCCTATCTTTCTATCATATCTATGTGACTGAAGATCGAGTGAATATAAGATATTTGGCAAAGCAATATCATCTGTAAATTTGTGATACTGAAGCGATGGAAGCTCTTGAAGCGTATCTTTGTTCTCATTTTTTGAGCCAATTTTTTCAGTGTCTATATAGTATTTTGCATAAGCACCAAAGTAATGATCGTCATTTGCGATGAAATAGTTAAATTTAGAAGTTACAAGCGAATCGTAATCATTATCCCTGCCCTTTAAATTTAAATAATCTATATCATTTAGCTTCGTTGCATCTATCCAAATTCCCTCTTGCAAATCCGCTTCGCTAAGGTATCTTATAAGCTTATCTCTTTCGTATTTTAGTCCGATACCTTTATGTGTTTTATTTTTTAGTTCGGCCTTATTTGAAGTCTCTCCTTTTTGCTTGGCTTGGTAGCTGCTTTTATCAGCAAATGAACCAAAGCTGATTTCGCCCCTTGAATCAGGCGACTCAGTAAATCTAAACGCACCATAAATTCCAGCGCCTCTGTTTGTTCTTATCTGCGGATCAAGCTCGAAGTCCCACTCATTATAAGGTGCAAAATAAATCGGCTGTTTGTAATAAAAGCCTTCAGATTTTCCGTATCCAAGCTCAGGCGGCAAAAGGCCTGTTCTTCTTGTGGTATCTGTTGAAAAACCAAAATATGGCAAATAAAAAACTGGCACATTAGCTATACGAAAGACTGGGTTAAAAAGATGTAAAAATTTGCTTTGTTTATTTAGCATTGCTGAGCTTGAAGTGATACTCCAGTCAGGATCTTGGACATTACAGCTTGAAACCATCGCCTTTTTTACTCTATAGTACTCGCTGTCAGAGCTGCTCTCATCGCTTCTCATCCATACTTCCATGTCTTTATTCATCATAAAAAGCGATTCAAAAGAAGTATCATTATTTTTTAAATTTAGCTTTGCATAGTTTGAGCGAGAGACTTCACTCTTGCCCTTCATCATATTGACATTTCCAAAAAGCTCGATAACCGAATTATTTTGATCATACACAGCACAATCAGCTGTCACAAGATAATCTTGTGAATACACAACAACATTTTTATTGGCCGTGACGATGCCTTTATCTTGCTTTACATCATCAGCCAAAAGCTGCACATCTTGCACAGCTGCACTTAAATTTAAAATACAAACCGGAACTAAAAATAAAATTTTACGCATTTATCACCACTGTTTTTGCTATTTTGTCTTGCCAAGTTTGCCTAGCTGGATTTGCAAATGCCCATGCAAAACCAAGATAAAAACAAGCTTCACTAACCAACCTAAAAATCGCCCTTACCAAGCTTGAAATAAAATTTGGTCTATCTAAAATTTCTACATTAATGCACATCGTCTTTGTTATCATTTGTCCAAGACTCGCACCATAATACCAAACAAAAAATGCATGATAAATAATCTTTAGTGCGACTATTTGCCAAAAGAAATTTAAAGTCAAATTTCTGGCTTCATCATAGCTCATAACCGACAAAAAGGTATCCCAGTAAATGATCAAAAACAAAAAAGAAACGATACATTCATCAATTGAGTAAGCTAGCACTCTTTTTGAAAATGGTGCTAGCGAAATTTCTTCTTTTTCAAGTTTTTCAACTATCTGCATACTCATTTTAATGCCTGCCAGGCAATATCTTTTCTATAATGTGCTCCGTCAAATTTTACATTTTCGCAAAGCTCATAAGCTCTATCACGTGCCTCTTTTATACTCTTCGCAGTGGCCACACAGACTAATACTCTGCCACCATCTGCATAAATTTCTCCGCCTTGCTCGCTAACACCAGCATAAGCAATGTGAGCATCTTTTACATTATTTAAAACTGAAATTTTAGCTTTTGGACTACTTTTATACGGATAGTCCTTACTAGCCATCACAACACCGACTGCAAATTCATCTTTTAAGCTAATAGGCTTTAGCTCGCCCTTTGCAGCATTTAGTAAAATTTCGCTTAAATTTCCGTCAATTAATGGCATCAATACCTCGCACTCAGGATCGCCAAATCTCACGTTAAACTCAAGTACATAAGGCTCATTTTTCACGATCATTAGCCCCACAAAAAGTACTCCACAAAACGGACTGCCCTCGTTTTTCATCCCTTTTAAAGTTGGCTTTACAACCTCTTCTTCAACCCTTTTTATCAGCTCTTTTGAAGCAAGCGGACTTGGAGCATAAGCGCCCATGCCACCAGTATTTGGACCTTCGTCATTATCAAGCAAGCGTTTATGGTCTTGTGCCACTGGCAAACTTACAAAATTTTCGCCGTCGCAAATAGCAAAAAAGCTAAGCTCAAAGCCGTCCAAAAACTCTTCAACGACAACAAATTTACCAGCCTCGCCAAAGCTAGCCCCACTTAGCATGTCGCTAACTGCCTCTTTGGCCTCCTCTTTAGATTTTGCGATTATAACGCCTTTGCCAGCGCAAAGTCCATCGGCCTTTACGACCATCGGCGCGCTTAAGGTATCAATAAATTTAAATGCTTTTTCTTTATCATCTGTGTTTAAATATCTTGCGGTTTTTATGTTATTTCTAGCTAAAAAGTCCTTCATATAGGCCTTGCTAGCTTCAAGTCTAGCAGCTGCTTTGCTTGGTCCAAATATAAGCAAGCCCTCTTTTTTAAAGATATCCACTACGCCTTCACTAAGCGGCGCTTCAGGGCCTACGATAGTTAGAGCAATATCATTTTGTTTAGCAAATTTTGCAAGCTCATAAAAGTCTTTTATATTTAAATTCTCACCAAGGCGTGAGGTCGCACCATTTCCTGGCGCAAAGTATAAATTTATATTTTTTTCGTTTTTTAGTTTTAGAGCAATGGCGTATTCGCGGCCGCCACTTCCTATTATGAGAATATTCATTTCATCTCCGTAAATTTAAAAAACCCGAGTGGGCGTCGCATAGAAGAGTGGCCCATAAACAAAGCCAATCTTGCAAATAGATGGATACCAAACGGTTGCAACTTCTCGCCTTTTCAGACTCAAACGAAGCCACATCACAAGGCACCCATACCTTTTCGCTAACAAAAAAGTGTTGGACCCCGTAAAATGCTGACTCGCTTCACTCAGGCAATAAAATTATATAAATTCTTTGCTTAAAGTAATGTTTTGGCAAGCGCGATACAGGCGTTTATATCTTGACTTTGGCTTACTATTGGTTCGGTAAATTTTAGCTCTTTTGCAGTGACCTTTCCAATGCTTATCGCTTGATAGCTCTCATCCCAGCCAAAATTACTAAGAAAATTTTTGACATTTAGCGGAGAAGCGAAGATTAAAATACTATTTTTTGGTGGTTTTAGCTCCATTTTGCAAGGATTTAAGACATTTTCATAGGTGATGATCGCTTTTATATTTACTCCGCCATTTTGCAAAATTTCTAAGAAATTTGAAGCGCTATCTTTGCCTTTTAGATAAAGAACCTTTTTGCCCTTTAAAAGTGGCAAAATTTCTCTTGCAAAGTCATCTCCATGAGCATTTTGCCCAGTGTAAATTTCACTAAAACCAAACTCTTTTGCAGCCGCTGAGCAACTATTTGCGATAGCAAAAACTGGTAAATTTATAGGCGAAATGTCATTAAATTTTAATGCATTAAAAGCATTTTTAGAAGTAGCTACCAGCACGTCATAGTCACTTAAATTTAGTTCAAATTTCAAAAACTCGATCTTGCTAACGCTTAAATTTACAACGCTCTCATCAGTCGTTTTTGTGTTTGAAATAAGATAAATTTTACGCAACTCTTTTTAACCTTAAAAAAGATATCAAAGCAAGTAATGTGCAGGCTAAAATAATAATAGAAGTTGAATAAAATATATCGCCAAGCCCAACTAGCGGAGAGACGACGCCGCCTAAGAAAAATGGACAAAATCCAAGTATCGCTGAGGCTGAGCCTGCGTATTCTCTGCCTTCATTCATGGCTAGCGATGAAGCAGTTGGCAAGACAAATCCTGTAAAAAGAAGCAATAAGAAAAATGCGATAATGACGCCGATCACTTCAAATTTAAAGCAAAGCATGAAAGCAATAAAAACACTAGCAAACAAGGTGCCAAAAAGCCCGGTTTTGAGTGCTTTTCTCTCATTTAAAAGACTAGCAAGCCTTGCTCCTATAACAAGCCCTAAACCATTTGAAGCAAAGCAAAAGCTATAGCTTATTGGACTTAGAGAATAAAATTCTTGAAAAATAAACGAAGATGACGCTATATAAGCAAACATCGCAGCCATCGAAAATGTCAAGATCGCGACAAAGAGCATAAATTTCTTTTTTCTTAAAATTTTGCCAAAGACACCATAAGTCTGAAGCAATGGTAACTTTAGTCGGTTTGCAGGGCTTAGGCTCTCTTTGAAGTAAAAATTTGCGATAAATAGCAAAATACCAATGATAGTTAGCGCCATAAATATGCCACGCCAGTCGGTAAATTTAAGCAGCAAGCTGCCGCCTATTGGCGAAAGTATCGGGGCAAGACCATTTACAACCATCATAAGACTAAAAAATTTAGTCATTTCATGACCCTTATAAAGATCACTCACAACAGCCCTTGAGATGACTAAGCTACCGGCACTTGCAAGCCCTTGGATGATGCGCATAAAGATAAAAAACTGGATATTTTGTGCAAAAAATATAAAAATAGTGCTTATCGTATAGACAATGAGCGAGATGGTAAGGGGCAGTTTTCGGCCAAATTTATCACTTATTGGACCAACTATGAGCTGACCTATGGCTAAGCCTGCCATTGATGTCGTGATCGTTAATTGCGTAGCTGTAACACTTGTTTTAAACCACTCGGTAATAGCCGGAAGTGCTGGCAAATAAAGATCTGTAACAAATGGTCCAAAGGCAGAGAGAGCGCCTAAAAATAGCAATAAAAATAGTTTGGAATTTTCTTTTTTCATAGTTTTTCTTTTTTTGGAGCGATTATATTATGGTTTTACTTTTTGCTTTATTAAGTATAAATTTACTATTGTTATTATAAAGAAGAAGCCCTAAAAATAGGGCTTGATATTACATTTTGTCTTTAGTGACGATTAAGAGCATTTTAAATTTATCTTTTATCTTTAATCCGTGTGGTATTTTGCCTGGAAGCACGATGGTATCGCCTTTTTTGATATCAAAATGCTCATCACCAATAGTTAGCTTCATCTCGCCATCAAGTGCGATAAGTAGTGCATCGCCTGGAGCTGCGTGAGTTGAGAGCTCTTGGTCTGTGTCAAAACTAAGTAATGACATTGAGCCGTTTTCGTTCTTTACGAGCGTTTTGCTCACGATTTTACCTTTTTCGTATTCCACTGCATCAACTAAGCTAAAAATAGCTGCCTTAGGTAAATGATCTATCATTAAATCCTCCTTAAAATCAATTGAAATATATTTCGTTGGTTCGTTAAAAACCAGCTTGCGCCACACTTTTTTCTCTATCAGGCAAGCTTGCTCGCCACCTATATGCATCTGCTTTTCGCCGTAGTATAGGCTAGCACCGCCTTCTACAACCCATGCGAGGCTGTCGCAAAACAGCATCTCATGATCTAGCTCCTCGCCAGTATCAAAAGCAAATACATCGATATGAGCGTTCTCGCAATCAAAAATTCTCTTGCTAACAACGCTTTTTGCGACGACTTTCGTATCGGCATTTAGATTGTAAATTTGACTCATTTTATATCCTTTTTTTGCAAAATTATAAAAGGTTAAGAGCTAAATTTCATTGACCAATGTTAATAAAAAGAGAAAAAATATCCTAATTAAAACTAGTGCATATCAAGAAGTTCCCTTTACAAAAAATTCCATAAAGGAATTTGGCCACTCAATAATTACCATATCATATTTGTTTCTTTTATTCTATAACAGTATCTTTTTAGTTTCTATTTTTAATATGCATAACCCGGCTTCCTTGCCGTAGTTTTGTAAGCTTCGTTAAGTACTGATCCAATACCCATTTGATGGAATTTTTTATACCAATTACAAAAATATCTGCGCAATCCTTGTCGGTTGCATTTAATACAACAAAACCAGCTGACTCATCATTCATATGGCAAGCGAGAAAAAGCTTTTACCGTGAATCACGAATATACTCTTCTGTGCTTTATGGTATTCCAAACCATTCTGAAAGGTCATATAATATTTCTTTTGATGCACTTTCTTTTTCCAATTTATCTTCAACTTCTTTTATTTTTATATCAATTTACTCTTCCACAACTTCTATACTTTTAAATGTATACCTTTGTTTCTTAAATTTTCTATGCAATCAGCTAGATATTCGATATTGTGCTCTTTGTAAATTGGACTGCCTATAATTTCCTCTTTAAGATTATCATACTTTACTGCTGTGCTTCCTCTATAATTTTTATCTTTCCATTCCGCAGAAACTTTATATCCTCTTTTTTCCATCTCCTCCATAACCAATACATGGTAAATAAAAAGATGATACGGAGAATATGAAAACACATAGTCCACAGTTTTATGTTTCTTTTTCCATCCATTGCCCCTCAGAGCACAACATTCCCTATGTTGCCCAAGAAGCTGACTTTTGGGCAATAAGTGGATAAGTTTTTCATGCCATAGTCTCATATTTTTCTCCTGTTAACAAGGTTGATTTTTCTAAATATTCATTAGGGTATTTCTTTAGTAAAGTGTTAATGTATTCAATTACAACCTTCTGACTATTTTCCCCTTCCATATATCCATTTAATATATCAAATAATACCTGTTTTTCAATCGTACTTGCGTCTTTTTTAAAATATCCCCATATATGAAGAATGGCATTACTAAAATCTTTTTTGCTCTCCTTCATATCTCTTGTTTCCTGTATTTTTTCATTTAGCCATACAACATCCAGTTCTTTTTCCCTCAAATACGCCCTTATCTCCAAATATGCTTTATGCGATTTGCTTAGTACAAAATATTTATTTTTTGCCCATAACTCTTCACATTCTATTCTTGTATCTTTGTGTCTCATGTTGACGCTTCTTTCAAAAAATTCAAACCAAAACAAATCCCATACAATGTATCACCATTTAAGCATTTATTAATAGCATTTAAATTTTTGTTTAGGTAAGGTATAAATGAATATCCTGCATTATTAGTATGTTAAAGTGGGCTCAGATACAAATAATTTTTATTACTATAACCTATTCAAATTTATTAACTGCTTTTTCCACAAAAGCCTCCCAGCAAAATAATGGGAGGCTCTCTAAACAATTTATCTAAATTTAAAACTCTCTTTTAAGCCTACTTTTTCTCATTTTTAGTATCAAAAGAGCTTTTTGCTTCCGTAAACCGTTGCAATATTGTATCTTCAACGATTTTACAGCAAAAATATTTTTTACTCTATTCCCACTCAATAGTTGAAGGTGGCTTACTTGAGATATCGTAAACTACGCGGTTTATGCCGTTTACCTCGTTTATGATGCGGCGGCTTACGTTTTCAAGTAGATCATAAGGAAGCCTTGAAAAACTTGCAGTCATGCCATCGCTCGCATCGACCACGCGCACACAAACAGCGTTTTCGTAGGTGCGATTATCGCCCATTACACCAACAGAATTTACATTTAAAAGTACGCAGAATGCCTGCCAAGTTTTGTTATACCAGCCAGTACTCTTTAGCTCATCACGCAAGATCACATCGGCTTTGCGAAGTAGCTCTAGGCTTGGTTTATTTACTTCGCCCATGATGCGGATAGCAAGGCCCGGTCCTGGGAAAGGATGGCGGAATACTAAATCACGGCTTAGCCCAAGCTCAAGACCTAGCTTTCTAACCTCATCTTTAAAAATTTCTCTTAGTGGCTCTATTAGCTCAAATGTCATCCAATCAGGCAAACCTCCAACATTGTGGTGGCTCTTTATCGTCTTGCTTGAGCCAACTACGGAGCTTTCGATGATATCAGTATAAAGAGTGCCTTGAGCTAGAAATTTCACATCACCATGCTTTTTAGCCTCTTGCTCAAAAATTTCTATAAATGTCTCGCCTATAATCTTACGTTTTTTTTCAGGATCAACCACACCAGCCAAGCGTCCAAGAAAAGTCTCGCTCGCGTCTATGCTAACTAGCTCAACGCCAAGCTTTGTTCTAAATGTAGCTTCAACTTGCTCTTTTTCGTTTGTTCTAAGAAGTCCGTTATCAACAAAGACAAGGATCAAATTTTCAGGCACAGCAGCTGCTAAAAGTGCCGCGGTTACAGAGCTATCCACGCCACCGCTAACTGCACAAAGTACCTTGTGAGTACCTACTGTTTTTCTTATCTCTTCTATCTTATTTTTAGCGAAGCTTCCCATATTCCAAGTACTCTCGCAACCGCAGATATATTTAGCAAAATTCTTTAAAATTTGCGTGCCATACTCGCTGTGTTGTACCTCTGCGTGAAACTGGATCGCATAAAATTTTCGTTTATCATCGCCAAAAGCACAATAAGGCGAATTTTCACTAATAGCGATCACTTCAAAACCCTCTGGCAAGTCCTTTACGTAGTCACTATGACTCATCCATACGATTTGTTTTGAAGGTGTATCTTTAAATAGCGCATGCTCTTTAATAACGTTAAGCTCAGCCTTGCCATACTCTTTTTGATCAGCTGCTAAAACCTCCGCTCCATGCGTGTGAGCAAGTAGTTGCATGCCGTAGCAAACGCCAAGTATAGGGATATTTAACTCAAAGACGCCGTTATCGCAAAAATAAGCATCTTTAGCATAAACACTAGCTGGACCGCCACTTAAAATGATACCTTTTGGCTCTTTCGCCTTTATCTCACTAAGCTTTGCATTAAATGGCAAAATTTCAGTGTAGACGCCCTCTTCTCTTAGCCTTCTGGCTATTAGCTGAGTGTATTGCGAACCAAAATCCAAAACTATAATCGTATTGTTCATTTATAACCTTTTAAAAATAGATATGAAAAATTTCAAATTGCACATACCAAACAATGATTGATACGATATATCCTAGAACCACCATCCAAGCGTATTTCATATGTGCACCAAAGGTATAAATTCCTTTTAATTTACCCATTACTCCGACACCAGCTGCTGAACCAAAGCTGATCATCGAACCACCGATACCAGCAGTTAGTGTCACTAATAGCCACTGACTCATTGCCTCGCCTGCATCAGCTCCCATTGCTGGATTTGCTTTCAAAACAGCTGACATAACTGGAACGTTATCAACGATTGCTGAAAGGAAACCAACGCCAATATTTACAGCAGTTGAGCCAAATTTATCATAAAGTGATACAGCGTAATTTAAAAATCCAGCAAAATGAAGAGCGCCAACTGCAGCTAAAATTCCAAAGAAGAAAAATAGTGTGTTGTTTTCGATCTTTGACATATAGTGAAATACATGCATTGGTTCTTCATTTTTGTGAGCTTTTTTGAAATAGTAAGTATAAAGACTAAGTAGTGAGAAACCAAACATCATTCCCCACATCGCTGGCAAATGGAAAAGCTGATGCATCATAACTGCACAAAAGATAGTAAATGCGCCTATTGTAATAACTGCTTTACCACCTTTTTTGATAACAACTTTTGGCTCGTTTGCCACATCAAAATGTGGTGCAGTACTTGGCACTACGCGAGAAAGTAAAAATGCTGTTACAAGCCAGCCAATAATAGATGCTGGGAAAAGTGCGAAAAAGTCTAGAAATGGTGACTTACCTGCTGCCCAAACCATAAGCGTAGTGATATCGCCAAATGGACTCCATGCTCCACCTGCATTTGCTGCTACGACAATGTTTATCGCGCCAGCTACTAAAAAATTTGTATTATTTCTATCTATTGTTAGAAGAACGGTTGAAAGAATAAGCGCTGTTGTTAGGTTATCAGCTACTGGGCTTATAAAAAATGCCAAAATACCAGTTAGCCAAAATAGTTTTCTATAAGTATAGCCTTTTGATACGAGATTATATTTAAGTGCATTAAATACGTCTCTTTCTATAAGTGCTTCGATAAATGTCATCGCCACCATCAAGAAAAATACGATCTGAGCAATCTCTAAAATCAGGTGATTTACCTCATGTTCAAGCGAATGCACATCCATGCCATTTATAAGCATATAAACGCCGATAAGTAGGAACATAAACGTACCGATAAAGATAGCAGGTTTTGCCTTGTCGATATGGAAATTTTCTTCTGCTGCTATGAAAAAATATCCAACAACAAAAATTATAAGCGATAAAATTCCTGCCCATGTGGTAGTTAAGTCAATAGCTGCGGTTTCTCCATCAGCACCAAAAGCCATCGCGAAAAACAAGCCTAGAAGTCCAAAAAACCTCATTATACTCTCCTTGTAGAATAAAAAATCTTGGTATATTACTTAAATGAGCCTAAAAATTAGGTTAGTTAAAATTATTAAGCTTACATTACATTTTTATTTAAATACGAAAATTTTACTAGCTTTTGTTTATCTTATCAGTTTTCTTTTCTTTTACGGGAGCATTTCCATAAAATGGATCATCTTTATAGCCACAACCGCTAAATGCAAAAAGAGTAAAAATTAAAATAAAAGATGATAAGATAAGCCCATGAAAAACGCTAAATTTTTGATAAATACTATTCATAAAAATCCTTTGTATAAAGAAAAATTAAGCATGGCAAATGAGTGCCAACAGCTTTTAGAGCTTATGGGGAAAGCAAAACGATTTTATATAGCTTTTTGCTACGTTAGAGAAGGTGTTTTGACCTTTGTTCTTACTCATCCCACTGGGCTTTTAGAGCTTAGGCGTGATAGTAGTATAAATGATATAAAAAGGTTATTAAAAACCTTTTGCAATTTTAATAAAAATAGCGTTTTTAACAGCATTCTTACTCCAAAACCTCTTAACGAAATCAACTATACAAAAAATAAGAAAGAAGAAAATATAAGATTTGTCGTGAGTAAATTTTTAAAATTTTTTAATCAAAAAGAGCAAAGTGTCATCTTTTATGCACCAGCTAGCAAAGGCGAGTTTAAAAATTTAGCAAAAGACGAACAAATACACCAAAAATTTGAAGAGCTAAGAGAAATTTTGCTCAAGAAAAATGAGCAGGCAAGATGCTAATAGACGAGATCAGAACGCTTCCAAACGAGCCTGGCGTATATCAATATTTTGACGCTCAAAACAGACTTTTATATGTCGGTAAGGCCAAAATTTTAAAAAACAGGGTCAAAAGCTACTTTAAGTTTACCCCAAGTCTAGCTCCAGCCGAAAAACTAAGCCCAAGAATTTCTAAGATGATAAGCGAGGCGGTGCATCTTGAATACATCGTCACACCAAGCGAGGCAGACGCGCTCATACTTGAAAATTCATTCATCAAGCAGCTAAAACCAAAGTACAACATCTTGCTTCGTGACGACAAGACCTACCCTTATATCTTTATAAATTTAAATGATGATTTTCCAAGATTCGAGATCACTAGAAAAGTAGTAAAAGGCTCAAATATCCGCTATTTTGGGCCATATTTTAGTGGAGCTAGCGAGCTGCTTGAGGCACTTTATCTAAATTTTAATCTCGTTCAGAAAAAGTCCTGTATCAAAGGCAAAAAAGCTTGCCTTTTTTATCAGCTAAAACGCTGCTATGCTCCGTGTGAAGGCAAAATTTCAAAAGAAAACTACGCTAAGATCGTAAATGAGGCTATCGCGGCCTTACAAAATCCAAATTTACTTATAACTCGCCTTGAAGAGCTCATGCTAAACTACGCCAAGGCCGAAGACTACGAGCAAGCAGCCGCGACTAGAGATAAGATACAAACACTTAAAAACATGCAAACAAAGGTTGAAGTTGATCTTGCTAAACTTGAGGACTTTGAGGCCTACTCGGTCGCTTGCGTGCACGATATGATCTGTGCGGTGAGATTTAGCGTGCAAAATGGCAAGATAACTGGCGTAAAAACTGATATCGCGCAGGCTAAAAACGCTCAAAAAGATGAGATAAACGAAGCTTATAAGCAGGCTATTTTAAAAAGCTTCATAGCCGGTCAGCCAATAATTAGCACCAAAATTTATGTCCATGAGAGCTTTGAAGATAGCAAGCTGGTGGAGGAAATTTTAAACGAGAGATTTGGACGTAAATTTAGCATTACTTGCCCTAAAATTGGCGATAAGCGTAAAATTTGTGAGATCGCTACAAAAAACGCTGAAGTTAGCATCGAAAAATATCTAAAAACGCACGATAACGAGCTACTAAACGAGATAAAAGAGTACTTTGACTTAGCTCACACGCCTTACGTGGTCGAGGCTTACGACAACTCACACCTTTTTGGCGAGGCAAGTGTCGGAGCGATGGTGCGCTATGAGTATGGCGAGTGGGCAAAGCAAAACTACCGCCATATGCACCTAAGCTCTAAAAACGACTACGATCAGATGAAAGAGAGCCTCACTGCCAGAGCGCTTAGATTTGATAAGCTTAGTCCGCCTGATCTTTGGGTTATTGATGGGGGCGAAGTGCTTTTAAACTTAGCCTGTGAAATTTTAGCAAGCAGTGGCGCAAATGTCGATGTGATCGCTATCTCAAAAGAAAAAATCGATGCCAAAGCTCACCGCGCAAAAGGCGAAGCAAAGGATAAAATTTACACAAAAGGTGGCAGTTTTAGCCTAAGCACGAGCGATAAAAAGCTGCAGTTTTTCCAAAAAATGCGTGATGAAAGCCATAGATTTGTCATCAGCTTTCATAGAAAAACAAGGCAGAAAAATGATATGCAAAGATCAATTCTTAAACAAGCTGGCGTATCTGAGGGCAGTATCGCGAAATTAATCAGCTTTTACGGAAGTTTTGATAAAATCAGCGAAGCGAATTTAGACGAAGTGGCAAAAATAACAAATAAAAGCGTAGCAGAAAAGCTTGCAGTACTCAAAGAAGGAAATTTGAAGTGATAATATATGATGAAAATTTAAAAATATCTGCGATAACGCAAGATTCACTTGAGCTATTGGGTTTTGATAGTTTAGATGACTTTTTGTTGCGATACAAAGATATAAGCGAGCTAGTCATAACAAGCCAGGAAAGTACAAACTACAGCTTCTTGGAATTTTTACAAAATACGAAAGATAATAGTGCTAGAGTAAATTTAAAAAGAAAAGATGGTGGTGCGATCTTACTAGAAGCGAGATTGCAAAATGCCATTTTAAAAAATGGCGAAAAATTTTTTATCGTGCTTTTAGAGAAGCAAGACATAATAAACAACCAAAATCTAATAGCAGCAGTAAAAGTAAAACCTACATTAAGACTGCCTGTTTTTAAACTAAACGCATGGTATCTTTTTGATACACAGACACAGTCACTTATCGATGATTCCTGGTTTGAAACATCGCTTAAAATGCTAAATTTAAATAAAAAAGATTTTGCATCCTATTTAAATATATTTTTGCACAACGCAAGAGAAATTCTTATCCAAATCCAATCAGCCATAATCGCAAAAGACGAGATAATGCTCAAAAAATACGTAGATGAGATAAGAGAAGCTGCATTAAATTTAAAGCTTAATAACCTTGCAAATGAGCTTAACGCTTTTTTAGATAACAATCAAAATGGAAAAATGAAAGAGATGTCTCTTTTTACCAAAAGACTAATTGAGATAGAAAATATCGTCAAAAAATATAGCAAAAAGAGTATCCATGAAAAATAATAAATTTTATATATTGTTAGCGCCAATAATAATTTCAGCGATCTTTTGCGCATATAGCGGAAATGAAAGCTATAAAAAATTCACAGATCTAAAAGATCTAAATGAAAAACTATATAAACAATCCTTAGTATTTCAAACTATAAGATCTGTAATACAAGAGCACGATACACTAATAGGCAAAAGCCAAGAAGATATAAAAAAGTTGCGAGATAGCACCTTAAAAAATACACAAAAATTTATAAATTCTATAAGAAAAGACGATCGCACCGAGATACGAAATGTAAATAAATTAAAAGAATTGCTAGCAAATCTCAACCAAAATGATAAATTTGATGAACTATTTTACGAATTTTTCCAAAATATAAATGGAGAAATAGATAGCGATTTTAAACAAGATTTAGACCGAGACTTTCCGCTTATAATAAAAGCTTATGCCGCAACTTTAAGTAAAATTTATAATCAACTCTCTTTAGCAAACAACACTAAATACTACGTAAAAAATATCTTTATAAATGGCCCTTTATTTTCAATAAACAATAATGTGAGAGAAAATATATATTCCGTAAAAGACAACGCGCCAAATCTTGATATGCTTCCAAAAAGTGAGCTAAAAGAGAATATTTACAAAGACTTTAACCAGTTTGAAGCCAACTATCAAGCTAAAAAAATAAGAGAAGCTAAAGCCAAGATCGCATTTTCTGAAAAACTAAATATCGAAGATATTATCTTAATCAAACAGTATGAAGATGATAAATTTATACTTTTATTAGATAGTGCCATAAATATAAAAAATGAGCTGTTAGAACTTACCAAGAGCGAGAAAATAAGCTTTGGTATAAAGACCTTTTTTGAGTTCTTGCTTTGTGGCTTGCTCATTTTATCTTTGCTTAGCATTTCTGCTAGGTTGAAATTTTTAAAGACACTTATCGATAAGTCAAAATACATATCAAACTATATCCTATCATCAAAAGAGACAAGTGCGGATAATGCGATATCAAAGCTCATAAAAACTTATGAAGATCTAAAAGAAACCTATATAAAAGATAGCAGCTTTTTTCAGATAAAAGATAGATATATTTTATCAGTGAGCAAGAAGCTAGAGTCCATTAATAAAGAAATTTTTACATCGACCGCGGCTTTAAAAATAGAAACAAATAATAGCAAAAAGCAAGTATTTATAGACACGATAGAAAAAAATGCAAATATCATGACTTCGCTTTATAACAATGCTAAAAATATCTCAAATGTTAAAAAATATAGCGAATGCAATAAAACCGAGATATTTGATCCTCAAAAAAGCTTTGAAGAAATTTTGCAAGCAAATATTGTCTATTCGCAAAGCAAAAAGATAAATTTTATAAGCTACCTTGATCCAAGCCTTACAAATGAACTAGAAGGAAATCTAAATTCATTAAAAACCGCATTTAACTCTATCTTTTTGGCATCTTTATCAATGTCTTTAAGACATCAAAATATTATCATCGCTATCAAAAAAGTTCAAAAAGAGTTTGATAGAAGCGGACTTTGTTCTGTAAGCTTTAGCATAAAAAATAGCTCAGCTGCCATGAGTGAAAAGCAAATTTCAGATATATTTTCAGATGATGAGAATAGCTTAAATAATGATGAGAGCGAGTTTTATCTAAAAATTGCTCAAATTTATTTAAAAAATTTAGAAAGTAAGCTGGAGATTAACTCGTTTCCAAGTATCGGAAATGAGTTTAAATTTGTAGTCATTTTTAAAACAACATCAAACTATAAAGACTTTGATATAAAATGCAATCATAAATTAGCATTCTTACAAGACGCAAATGTCGCTTACAACGAAGCTTTTGAGCAGACTACAAAAGACCTTGGGCTCAAAGTGGATATGCTAACAAGTACTAGTCCATCTATTACAAAAAATTATGATGCTATATTTTTAAGAAACACCAATAAGCAAGGCCAGGATATTAAAAATCCGCTCATTTTAAAAGATCCACTAACTCCATTAAGCATCACAAGGCTACTTTGCTTAGGCGAAGCTGATATTATGAATAAAAATTTAAACGATAAACCAAAAATTTTAATCTGCGATACTAATGAAATTTACATAGATATAACAGCAAGTGGTTTTAGTAAATTTAACTGTGAAGTTGTTGGAGTTTGCAATAAAAAAGATCTAAAACAAGCCATAAAGCAAGGCGATTTTGACCTTATATTTGTTGGCTCGAAATTTTTCGAAGCTGAAAAAAATAGCCTTCAAAAAAATCTTGATCTTATAAAAGCAGCTATACAAAATGCGAAAATTCCAATTATACTAATGCTTTCAAACACTTCAAATATAGATGGAGAGAGTGTCAAAGAATACTTCAACGCTTATATAAAAACACCAATAAATAGCGACGAACTGGCTCAAATTTTTAGAAAATTTTTGCCAAATTTTGGTGAGATTGCAATAGACGAAAGCTATCTGGCAAAAAGCGAAAATATTATTTTATTTAAGAAATCGCCAATGGAAAATAAAATATTTAGCTCAGCTTTAGGAGAATTTTACAACACACTTGAAACCACAAATAGCTTTGATGAGCTATTAACAAAAATAAAGACCAAAACTTATGGCATCGTTCTTATAGATGAAAATGTAAAAGACTTCAACTACGAAGAGCTAACAAGAGTTGTTGATAAGATAAGACAAAGCCAAAAGGTTGATACAAGAGTGCTGATATTTGGCGCACAAGAAAGAAGTGAATTTCCTTTTGTAAAAGTGCTAGCTAAAAATATCACAAAAGCAGAGCTTTCAGCTACCGTAAGAGAGCAAATCGATTCTATGGGCACTAGCTACGCTAAAAGCTCTTATGAATTTATTAAGTTTAACGCCTAAAACTCTTTTGCGTTATTTTTAAATACATTTAGCACGCTTGCTCGCTTATGGCAAATTTCAGCGTATTCTCTTTCGCTCTTTGAATCGTAAACTATACCAGCTCCAGCCCCCACAAATACATCACTAAAGCCATTTTCACTTGGCACAAATATGGCTGATCGAATAAGAATAGCAACCTGAGCATCACCATTAAAATGTAAAAATCCAATGCCACCGCCATAGATATTTCGCTCAGAAATTTCAAGCTCATTGATTATCTGCATAGCTCTTATTTTTGGGGCTCCGCTTAGTGTGCCAGCCGGAAATATGCTAGCTAAGACATCAAAAAGATCAAGCCCTTTGGCGCACTTGCCATAGACATCGCTTACGATATGAATTACTTTTTCATATTTTTGGATATGCATAGCATTTTTTACGGATACACTTTTTGGTTCCGAAACCCTGCCGATATCATTTCTAGCAAGATCGATTAGCATCTTGTGCTCAGCCAGCTCCTTTTCGTCACTTAAAAGCTCATTTTCAAGTGCTGCATCTGCATTTGCATCACTTCCTCTAGGCCTTGTGCCTGCGATCGGAGCTACAAAAATTTGCTCACTTTTCATCTCAAAAACAAGCTCTGGCGAAGAGCCAACCACATCGCCATAAGGTGTAGGAAAATGAAACATATATGGGCTTGGATTTGTAAGTGAGAGCTTTTTATAAAATTCCAAACTGCTCATATTCGTTGAAATTTCAAGCAACTCACCAAGCACCACCTGAAAGACATCGCCACTTCTTATATACTCTTTTGCTAATTCAACCATATCCTCAAAGTGTTTCTTTTCTTTACCAAGATCGGTTTTTATACTAAATTTACTCTGCTCTTTATTTTTGCATTCAACTTTCGCATCAAGCAAAAAGTCATAATATTTATTCTTATCTCCATAAAATGTATAAATTTTACTCATCTTGTCAAAGTGTAGATAGGCCTTCGCATCAGCGTAGATAAATTTTGGAAATTCATACTTTTTAGCTTTCTCTTCTCCGATATATTCAAAATATCTCACACCATCATAAGCAAAAACACCAAAGAGTCCCGCAAAAGGAGCTAGTGATTTGTTGCTATTTGTATCAAAGTAGCTTCTAAGCCCATAAAAATCCATATCCTTTTCATCTATATAATCGCAATCAATGCCGATTATCGTCTGTGTCTTATCTTCAGCTAAATAGCTATTTTTAAATTTTTCCCTGATCGCTTCATAATAAAAAAGCGGCTGTTCTAAAAGCATTTTTTCCCTTTTTAATTTTTGGGTGATTATAAAGAAAAATCGCTTTTACTTTTTAAAATTTTTATCAAATTTCTAAATTTATGCCTAAATTTCACCTTTTTACTATTTTTTTAACACCGCTTGGCTAAAATTTGGCACTCATAAAAGGAAATTTATGCTTTTTGTTGAACTTTTTATAATTGGTATCGGAGTTGGCTACATCGCTGGCTTTTTCGGCATCGGTGGCGGCACGGTCGTCGTTCCTATCATGGTCGCCTTTGGATATGACGTGAAAACAGCTATTGGCATAAGCGTCATGCAGATGATCTTTAGCGCGACGTTTGGCTCGTATCTAAACTACAAAGCTGGACTTTTAAAGCTAAATCGTGGCGTATTTTTGGGGCTTGGAGGCTTAGTTGGAGCCAGCTTTAGTGGCATCATCGTATCGCACGCGCCTGCACTCTTACTTGAGTCTATGCTTCTAGCAACATTTGTCTTTTCGCTTATAAAACTATACTTTTCACCAAACAGCGACGGCTCAAATGCGAATAATTCGCTCTTTTTGCTATTTTTAGTTGGCGTTTTTGTTGGCGTTTTTGCCATTAGCATCGGCATCGGCGGAGGCGTCTTTATCGCGCCGATCTTGGTAGGCTTTTTACGCTACGAGCTAAAAAAAGCCGTTTCTATGGGTGTATTTTTCGTTATGTTTGCAGCTATCGCGGGTTTCATCTCGCTCTCGCTAAATGGCCATATCTCATACGCTGAGGGCGCATTTTTAGGTCTTGGCTCGCTAATAGGCGCATACTTTGGCACTAAAAAGACGCAAAATACCGACAAAAAAACACTTAAAAAATGGTTTTTGGTCTTTTACATAGCGATGATATGTTTGATATTAAAAGATATGTTTTTTGAGTAAGAGCATGGCTAAATTTGCCACGCTCTTTTTTTAAATTTCTTCAAAAAAATAGGCTTCACTTAATTTAAAAGCAAGCTTATCTGGCTCATCTTTACTTAAATTTACGCTCTTTGCGATATCTTCTAAACTGGCTTTGCCATCAAATTTTAAAGCGGCATTTATCTCTTCATGGCTTAAGTTTAACTTGCCATTTAGCTCATTTGCCAAAGAGATAACTGGTGAGCTAGCATTTAAAAAATACTCAAGATACGCCGCAGCTCTAGGCTTTAGTTTGGTTTTACCAGGCTCATATGTGAGTGCTTTGAGTTTTGAAGAAGAAATTTTAGTGTTTTGATCGTTTAAAATTTCAAGCAGTCCCACAAAAGCTTCGTTTGCATTCTCGCCAAGCGCCGTTTTTACTTCACTTAAATTTAAGCTTTGTGGATAGCTTTTGCTTAAAATTTCTTGCGTTTTTGTCCTTGGCTGCTCGCTAAAATATGCAAAATAAATCCTATCAAGCTCGCTCTCTCCAAGTACCGCATCAAAGTCCTCAGCACCACCAAGCCTCTCTTTGTGAGCGATGAGACTTTTTCTAAATGATCTATTAAATAAAAAATCGTTTAGTTGCTCTTTTTTGATGCGAGAGTTATAATTTTGCTCGATATGTGCGTCAAAGCGGTAAATCCCAGTCGAGCTTGCAAAGATATCATTTAGCGAAGCATCTATTACGTAGCAAAGTCCGTGTTTGTCGATATGCTTAGCAAATTTATGAAAGTAGATTGGCTCGTTGCTTGCCTCTAAAAAGTCATGCAATATATAATAATCATTACCCTTTGCGATGATGCTTTGTAAGAAATTTAGCTGTGTTAGAAGAAGCTTCATACTATCTTTGTATACGACATCACTTTGGCTTTGCAGGCTAAATTTCAAATAATCCTGCAAGAAATTTAACTCATCTTTCACATGAGCAAGTGCTTCTTTGCTGTCGTTGCCTGAGCTAACAAAAAGCATAAAATCTCTTAAAATGTCAAGGCTCTTCCAGCCAGGATAGGTATTATACGAAACATAAGCGATGCCATCCTCGCTTAGTAGTGCCTTAATCGTGGCAAGCAGCGCATCTCTTACATTTGGACTCACCCAGCTATAAACGCCATGAGCGATAATATAGTCAAATTTCCCAAGCTCTTTTATATCGCTTTCGTTCATGTGCAAAAAATTTCGCTCAAGCAGAGTAAAATTTTCTAAACCTATCTGCTTTGCTACTTTGTTACCTTCAGTCACTTGATGGCTTGAGATATCGATACCAACGACTTTTGCGCTTTTGTGCGAAATGGCAAATGGCAAGATATTGCCACCATATGATGAGCCAAGCTCAAGCACTCTAGCCTCTTTTAGGCTAGCTGCTTTAAGCCCCAGAAATTTAGCAACCGCTTCTATCCTAACTGGCGAGCAGTCGCTAAATGCAGCCGAGAAATAAGGAATTTCATCATAAGCTTTCTTTGTTTTATTCATCAGCTATGTTTTCTTGCAAATTCTCTCATAAACTCGCCAAGTTTTTCAACATCTCTTTGGCTAACGGCATTGTAGATAGAGGCTCTTATGCCACCAAGATGTCTGTGACCTTTTAGCCCTAGCATGCCCTCTTTTAGCGCTTCTTCGACAAAAACTGGCTCAAGCGCATGATCTTTTGGTATCGTAAAGCTCACGTTCATATCTGACCTGCTTGATTTTTTGGCATGTCCCACGTAAAAGCCATTTGAGCTATCGATGATATTATAAAGCGTGCTTGCTTTTTTGGCGTTTATCTTCTCAACCTCGGCAAGTCCGCCAAGATCTAGTAGGTGCTGCATAGTTAAATTTAAAAGATAAATTCCAAAAGTTGGCGGTGTGTTGTAAAGTGAGTTTGCCTCTACGTGCGTTTTGTAGCGTAAAAACATAGGGACGTTTTGGCTACTTACACGCTCTATCAGATCTTTTCTAATAATAACGATCGTAACGCCACTTGGACCTGCATTTTTTTGAGCGCCACCGTAAAGTAGGCCAATGTTACTAAAATCAAGCGGTCTAGCAAAAAAATCGCTCGAAGCATCAACCACAAGCGGTGACTTGGTCTTTGGCATAGTTTTATACTGTGTACCGTAGATAGTGTTGTTTGAGCAGATGTAGGCATAGTCGGCATCATCACTAAATTTCACCTCTGGGATATAAGAGAAATTTTCATCTTCACTGCTTGCGACGACGTCTACATTTACGCCAAACACTTTAGCCTCTTTGATCGCCTTGTTTGTCCAAACGCCGGTGTTTGCGTACTGAGCCTTTCCACCTTGATACAAATTCATCGGTATCATGCTAAACTGCAAATGCGCACCGCCCTGCAGAAATAAAATCTCATAATCATCGCCGATGCCGTAAAGCTTTCTTATCTTATCCATCGCGCCAAAGTGGATCTCTTCAAAAGTCTTGCTTCTGTGGCTTATCTCCATGATCGAGTAGCCTTCGCCTCTATAGTCCGTAAATTCAGCCTTCGCGTGCTCTAAAACGCTTAAAGGTATCGCGCTTGGACCTGCACTAAAGTTGATTTTTCTGCTCATTTTTACTCCTTGATGATTGCTTTTTTATGTGTATTTTGCGAGATAAGCTCTATCTCATCGTCTATTTTTAAATCCATAAGATCGGCTCTCTTGCCATCTTTTCTAACCTCAATAAGCCCTTTTGTGCTCTCAAAAAAGAGCTCCCTCATCTCATAAGCCTTCTCTAGCGAGCCAATAGCTGAGCTAAGGACTAAAATTTTTCTTTGTACGGCGTTTGTTAGGGCGTTTTGCTTATTTGCTACCTCGCTAAATTTTAGCTCGATCCTAGCTTTTAGGGCATTTGATGAAAATTTAGAAAGAAGGACATTTAGTAAATTTTGCTTTTTGGTGATCTTTAAATTTAAGGCGCTATCAAGATCGTCGCTGAGCCTGTCAAGATACTGAAAAAATGCCTCTTCATCAGGCAAAAGATCAAGCATAGCTGCACTTGGCGTAAGCGACCTGCGGTCTGCTACAAAGTCGCTTATAACATAGTCGATCTCGTGTCCGATAGCGCTTATGACTGGCGTTTTGGTGGCATAAATTTCACGTGCTAAGCCCTCGTCGTTAAAGCACCAAAGATCCTCTTTGCTGCCGCCTCCTCTAGCTAAAACGATCACATCAACGCCGTATTTATCGGCTCTGCGTAAGGCTTTTATAAGCGAGCTTGGGGCATTTTCACCCTGAGTTAATGCGTCAAATATATAAATTTCGCTTAATTTCCAACGACTCGTCACGACCTTTAACATATCCTGAAGTGCCGCCGAAGTAGCGCTTGTGACAAGGGCTATTTTTTTAGGTAAATTTGGTATCTCTTTTTTTGCAGCAATGTCAAAAAGGCCCTCATTTTCGAGCTTTTCTTTAAGCTGCCTAAATGCAAGCTCAAGCTCACCCTCGCCATCAGGCAGCATCGCACTAGCCACTAGCTGATACGACCCACTTGGCGAATAAATGGTCACTTTGCCATAAATTTTTACTTTTAGCCCATCTTTTGGTAAGAATTTCACCTTTTGGTTGTTCATGCGATACATCACGGCTGAGATGCTTGACTTTTCGTCCTTTAGTGTGAAGTACCAGTGCCCAGAAGCATGCTTAGTAAGGCGCGAAATTTCTCCACTTACCTCGACATAGTCAAGTGTCGCTTCAAGCAGCGCTTTTGCTTTTTCGTTTAGCTCAGATACGCTAAGCATTGATTTCTCTTACCTTTTTAGCGATAAATAGCGTCGAGATATCCATGCTAAAGCCCTTGCAAAGCTCTATCTCAAAACCAGCCGTGGCTAGCTCGTCGCAAAAACTCTTAGCATCCAAGAAATTTTCGATCGAGCTAGGCAGATACTCATATGCTTCTTTATTTTTTGAGATAAAGCCGCCAATTTTTGGCAAAATTTTACTTAGGTAAAAATCTCTTAACGAGGTTACAAGGCCTTTTTTCTGACGTTTTGTAAATTCAAGTACGACTACGTAGCCATTTAAAGCAAGCACTCTGTTAAACTCTCTAAGCGCCGTCTTTCGCTCGACCACATTTCTAATGCCGTAGCTTATGCTTAAAATTTGAGCCTCGCCGCTTGCAAGCGTCGTGTTGTCAGCATAGGCCTCTATAAATTTAAAATTTGGAAATTTCGCCCTAGCCTCTTTTAGCATACCACTTGAGGGATCGATGCCAGTAAGGCTTTTTATCTCTACGCCAAATTCTTTTGAAATTTCACTCCAAAGCCCCATCATATCGCCAGTGCCACAAGCCACATCCACGATATTTATGCTTCTTTCTTTAAAAATTTCTAGCATATATCTGCAGGCGAATTTCCTCCAGCTCACATCCACACCAAGACTTAATACCCTGTTTGCGACGTCATAAGTCGGAGCGATCTGGTTAAACATATCAACTATTTTTTCTTGTTTTTGCATAAATTTGCCCTTTTATATGTAGTAAATTTTTAAATTTCTTGAAATTTTACGAGTTGCTTTTATAAATTTAAGACGCTTTTTTAGTATCTCTTCTCTACTTTTATAAATTTGTTTGTAAATTTTACTCTCAAGCCTCTCTTTATCTGGCATTTCTGGAAGTCTTTTAAGGATACCGAGCCAGACGTCATAGTCTTGAAGACTACCAAAAATTTCTTGCATCTGCTTTAGCTTCTCTTCATACTTTTTAAGCCCTTCAAAATAGAAAATTTCACATAAAAGCTCGTATGTATATCTCATCTTCTTAAGCTCTATCCTAAGATCATGAAAGCTCTCATTTGGGCAGTCTTGATTTAAGCCTTTTAGCCTTTTTTGAGCTAAAACCAAAAGTGTTCTAAGCTTAAACGAACCAAGGCGCGAAAGGCTTACATCAAAGAGTTTTGACTTATAAAATTCACCCTCGTTTAAAAATATCTCCCACTCTTTTAAAAATGCGTAATTTTCTTCGTCGCCAAGGTAGCTTTTTACATTTTCATACTCTAAATCTAGAGCCTTTTGCACAAAATAGATAGGCTCATTTGCATGTTTTTGCTCGTTTAAAAAGCTCAAAAATACATCCAAATCTCGCTTTTTGTTTGTCGAGTTTGCAAGCATTTTAAAATTCTCGCCAAAAAAAAGTGTCACTTTCTCATCAAAAACGCCACTAAAAATTTTAAGTAACGATCTAACCTTTCTTAAATTTACGCGAAGCTCATGCAAAACTTCTTCATCTTTGTCTATCAAATACTGGCTTTTTAGCCTTTTTATTACTTTAAAAATACTAACAAAAAGGACTCTTAGCGCCTCTCCGCTTTTTAGATTTGCAGCAAAATTTGGCAGAATTTCTTTTTCTTTTATGATCTTATAGGCTCTTTTGTAGTCAATTTGTTCATTTTCATTAGCATGGATGGCAAGAAATTTGTTTTTATATCTTTTATCGCAAGTTACGTCACTTAGGCAAAAATTTTCTAAAAATGGTGGCAGCTTGAAAAAGACGGCCTCATTTTCATCGCTAAATTCGATTTCAAATGTACAAAGCCCGTTTAGTTCATTTTTAAAAATATCAATATTGCAAGGATTGTTATTTAGTTTAAAAAAATATCTATCTTTTAAGATGACGCTACCAATGCGGTTTTTAAGAGCCTTTTTAAACTCCGCTTTTTCGCAAAATTCTTCATTTTCTTCCCTGATCAGATCTTTACCGATCTTTACAGTTTTTATAAATTTATCCTCTTCACTTCGAAAGCGGATCTCTTCATTTTGCGTTATCTTGGTATAAAACTGAGAAATTTCAAGATGCTTAAAGACTACTCCAGCTTCTTTTAAAAAATCTAGAATTTGAGAATTTTTGAGTAAAAATTTACGCTCTATCTCCAAACTCACATTTTTCTCCAAAATTTTTTGTTCATTTTAGCAAGTTAGTGCTTAAAACAATGAGAAAAATGCTAAATTTAGGCTTATTTTAAAAGTATTTTTATTAGGAAAAAAGATGAAATTTATGCTGCCAAATAGCAACATAAATTTTATTTACAGTGTTTACAGCTTTTTACGCTAGCTACGATGTTTAGGCGTTCTATTATATTTCCGATCTTCTTTTCTAGTGCTTCTTGGTATTTGCCAAGCTCAGCATCATCATAGCTCACGTCCTCAACGCTTCCACAGCTTTCGCAAACCACATGGATATGTGGATATTCGTAGATGTCGTATCTAGCTTTTTGATTGACGATATTTACTTCGACTACGAGACCTTCGTCTTTTAAAGTATTTAAATTTTTATAAACCGTTGCTAGAGAAACCGATGGACTCTCTTTTAAAATTTCATCATAAAGCTCATCAATCGTTGGATGCGTATGACGATCAAGAATTCTTAAAACGCTAAGGCGTTGTGGCGTGACTTTTAGCCCAGATTGCTTTAATAATGATACGTATTGCATAATGCTTTTCCTTGTTTTTATTTTGGCTTATGCTAGCAAAAATAATATTAAACGTTACTTTATTAAATGATATTAATTATTTTCTAGTAAATTTTTGGTAATCTGCTCGGCACTTATACCAAGGTACTTTTCGACCTCAGTAGTTGAACCATGAGGGATAAATTTATCTTCATACTCAAAACTAATGACACTTATATTTGATATTTTGTTTTCTTGTAAAAATGCACTTATTATCTCACCAACGCCACCTTTTTTGGCACTATCACTAAAGATATACCACTTTTTAGTGCGTTTTGCAAGACCTAGTAAAAGCTCGCTATCAAGTGGTTTTGCAAAGACAAGGTCAACTAATACCACATCAAGCTTGTCAGCTAGTAAATTTCTAACCAAATTTGCCCTGCCAACGCCGTTGCCATAGCCCAAAAATGCAACATCAGACTCTGCATCGGCTACAATTTCACCCTTGCCAAACTCAAGTGGTTTGGCATTAAATTCATCTCTTAAGATAAATGCTCCGCGCGGATATCTAAATGCGCTAACACCCTTGTAAGAGTAGGCAAATTCCATAACATTTTTCATACTCTCTTCGCATCTTGGGGCAAAAAGAACCATGTTTGGCACAGCATTTAAAAAGCTTATATCAAAAGCGCCTTGATGCGTTTCGCCATCTTCGCCAACAATACCCGCTCTATCCATCGCAAAGGTGATGTTTAAATTTAAAATAGAAGCATCGTGAATGACCTGATCATAGGCTCTTTGCATAAATGTCGAGTATATCGCAACAAATGGTTTAAAGCCCTCTTTTGCCATGGCTGACATAGACGTGACTGCATGCTGCTCAGCTATCGCCACATCCCAAAAACGATCTGGAAATTCTTGTATCAAAGCGTCCATGCCAGTGCCTGTTGGCATCGCGGCCGTTACGCCAACGATGTCGCTATGCTCTCTTGCCATCTTTAAAAGCTGCTCGCTAAAGATCGCCGTGGCTGACTTGTTTGACTGTCTTTTGATAAATTCGCCACTTTTTAGATCAAATGGTCCAACTCCGTGCCAATTTTCGTAGCACCCCTCAGCAAATTCATACCCTTTGCCCTTTAGCGTCTGCACGTGCACGATGACTGGTTTTTTCATATTTTTGGCAGTTTCAAATGTGCTAAGAAGCGCCAAGAGGTCGTGTCCATTGACTGGACCTATGTACTCAAGTCCAAGCTCTTCAAAAAACATGCCAGGAGTGATAAGTCTGATGCCCTCCTCCATGCGTCTAGCCATGTAGGCTGCAGAGTCTGGCATATAGCTTAAAAAGCGCTCAACCCTACCTTTAAATTTTTGATAAAACTGCCCTGCCATCATCTGGCTTAGATACTTGCTAAGTGCGCCTATTGGCTTGCTTATACTCATCTCGTTGTCATTTAGGATGATGACGCAAGGATATTTTCTATCCCCTAGCTCATTTAGCGCCTCGTACGCCATGCCGCCACTTAGTGAGCCATCGCCTATGACAGCTACTGGGATACGATCTTCGTTTTTAAGTTTTATCGCCTTTGCAGCACCAACTGCTAAAGATATGGACGTCGAGCTATGCCCTGCTACAAAGTAGTCAAATTTACTCTCGCTTGGCTTTGTATAGCCGCTGATGCCATTAAATTTTCTAAGCGTATCAAAGCTCTCCCAGCGCCCAGTTAGCAGCTTGTGCGCATAGCTTTGGTGGCTCACGTCGTAAATAAATGGATCTTTTGTCACATCAAAAATTTTATGCATCGCAACGATGATCTCGACTGCACCAATATTTGAGCTAAGATGACCGCCATTTTTGCTAACGGTGGCTAAAATTTTATCCCTGATGTCATGACAAAGTGCGTTTAGTTCATCAACATCTAAACTTTTAACGTCTTTATTCATTATTTACCAGCATTTTTAGTTTTTCTAGCCTTGTTTGCATAGTTGCATCGATATTGCCACCATCACTTATAATAACCACACCGCCTTTGCTTATAGCATCATCAGCGCTTATCTTGACGTGTTCATTCTTGCTAAATTGCTCTTTTATATATTCGCTATCTTCGGGATTTACACGAATTTCTATATTTTTGACATTACTTAGCTCTTTTATAAGAGAGCTTGCTAAATGATGAGCGATCTGATTTGAAGAGGTTGAAATTTCTTTATCGATTACTTCTTTTGCGATTTTTATAGCAGTTTGTCCGAGCTCTTCTTCGATCTTCTTTAAAAACTCATCGAATTTAACGTACTGCTCATCTAGCTTTGCAGCTGAAGCGCTAAATCTAGCCTCAAGCTCATTTATTCTTGCTTCATTTGCTGCATTTGCTTGGGCGATACCCTCATTTTTGCCATCTTCTTTTGCACGAGAAATTTCAGCCTCAAGGCGCTTAGCAAATTCGCTCTCTTGATTTTCTATTTGCATTTGAAGTTTGATGATGTTGCTGCTTAGCTCATCTGTTTTTTTAAGCAGTTCTTCGACAAAGCTCGACTCGCCTGTTTGCTGTATTTGTGGACTTTGAGTCTGAGAAGCAAAGTGGTTTTGTGAGTTTGTCTGCGTTTGGTGGCTAGCTTGAGGAGCAAAATTTTCACCCTTTTGCCCAAAATTTTGCTCGCATAGCTCTTCACTAAGATTATTTTCTTCTATTAATACAGGAGCACTATCTGTGGCTCGCTCTCCAACTCCAAGCACCTTAAATCTGTAATTTTCTATAAAGTGAGCTGGAGAAGTCTCACTAGTTATTACGCTGCTTTTCATTCTATCATCTCATCTGCTTCGCCGACTTGGAACACACCTTGATCAGCTAGAGTTTGCACCGTCTCTACTATGCGTCTTTGAGCCTCCTCAACATCTTTTACACGCACCGCACCAAGATATTGCATCTCCTCTTTAAAGGCTTCTGCTGCACGTTGAGACATATTTGATAAAAATTTATCCTTTATACCATCGCTTGAGCCTTTAAATGCGACCATAAGGTCTTTTTTATCGACATTTTTAAGAATTTCTCTAATCGCAGTTGCGTTAAGGTTGATAATATCTTCAAAGGTAAACATAAGCTCTTTAATCGTCGTTGCAAGCTTATCATCGCTTTGCTCAATACGCTCAATCGTGCTTTTACTAGCTTTTTGCCCAAGTCTATTAAGCACTTCTGCCACAGCTCTTGGACCGCCAACTTCGACTTTATAAGATGTAAGACTTTCGAGTTTACCCTCAAGTACGGTTGAAACACGCTTAATTACCGATGGGCTAATATCACCAAGATTTGCCATTCTAATAACGACTTCGCTTCTTAGCTCATCTGAGAAAAAGCTAAGCGTTTCAGCAGCACTTGTTGAGTCCATGTGAGCTAGTATTAGCGCTATGGTTTGAGGGTGCTCTTTTATGATAAAGTCTGCGAGTTGCTGTGGTTTTATCTTATCAAGATAGCCAAAGCTTTTTGAGTTTTCCATGCTTTTTGCAAGCTTGTCTAAAATTTTCTGAGCTGCCTCTGGACCAAATGTGCGGTAAAGAATTTCTTTTGCGTACTCTAAACCACCACTTCTCATATATTGATTTGACTGCATTAGCGCGTAAAATTCTTCTAGAACAGCACTTGCGACTTGCTTATCAATATTTTTCGCAGTTGCGATATAGCCTGAAATTTCAGTGATGACATCAACATCCATGTGAGAAAATATAAGAGCAGTTGCCTCTTCGCCAAGCTGAATCAGCAAAATAGCAATCTTTTCAGGCATCGATAGATCATCATAAATCATTTTTTGCTTGTCATTTAGCTTTATTGACATCAAATTTCCTTACGCATATTAAAGTCGCTGTCATTTTTTACCATATCTTGAAGTAGCATTGCTATCTCTTCGTTTCTTTCTGTGATGACCGCTCTCATTTTCTCAAGTAAAACATCATATTTTAATTCATCTTCATTAAACTCGCCACTAAGTCCTAGTTGCTCTTCGACCTTTTTGCGAGCAGCTTTGAATTTCTCAAGCGTATCTTCAGCATCTACCTCAATATCCTCAAGGCCATCTTGAACTTGCTCCTCTTCTTCTTTTGTCTCTTCAAGCATCTTTTGCATAAATGGCACAATGACTTTTTTATAGAAAATATAAAGCAACAATGCTACAAAAATATATTTTAATAGCGGCATAAATGGCACTACATAGTTATTCACAAAGCCATCCATCTTCTCACTAGTGCTTATATCTTTGCCAGTTTTAAACTCAAAGTTATCCAAGCTTACTTCATCGCCCCTATTTTGGTTATAGCCGATTGATTGTTTGATTAAATTTGTGATTGACTCTCTTTGCTCTTTGGTAAGTGGAGTAAATTCTACCTCACCAGTTGGCTTGCCGTCACTATCTTTTTTACTTTGATAAAGTCCGTCTATAACGACAGCTGCACTCACTCTATTTATGCTAGCAAATTGCCCTTTGATGCTTGTTACTTTCTTTGAAATTTCGTAGTTTGTCTGCTGCGAGCTTTTGTTGTACTGCTCTTTTAAAGTGCTATCATCAAGTCCTTGAACAGGGCCAATGTTGCTAACTGCACCTGGGACGCCGCCCACTTCATTTGGAGCTGAGCCTTGGCGTTTTTCCTCAATGTTGCTCTCGCTTCTAACGACGTTATTTGGGTCATAAACCTCGCTTTTTGTATCTTTTTTGTCAAAGTCAAAGTCAATATTTACCTTTGCTACGACCTTATCTGCTCCGCCCACGATAGGAGCTAGTACATTTACGATCTTTTGCTCATAGTTATTTTCAAACTCACGTTTATAGCGTATCTGCTGGGCTATAGCGTCACTATCAAACTCACCATCTTCATCGCCAAGTGCGACGCCATCTTGATTTACTATCTTTACATTTTCGGTGCTTAAATTTGTAACAGAGGCGGCGACTAGGTTTTTAATGCCAAAAATTTGCTTCGCGTTTAGGCTAACGCCTGGCTTTAGCTCAACCACGATAGAAGCTGTTGGAAGTGCTTGACGCTCAGTAAAAACACTCTCTTTAGGGATAGCGATACGAACAGTCGCTTTTTGGATAGAAGAAAGACTCTCAATCGTTCTAGCTAGCTCGCCCTCAAGCGCTCTTTGAAATTTTACTCTCTGCTCGGCATCAGTCGCGCCAAATTCTTGCTTATCAAAAATTTCAAAGCCGATTTTGCTCTCTTTTGGTATTCCAAGAGTTGCAACAGCGATACGCTCTTTATAGACATCACTCGTTGGTACAAGGATAGTGCCTTCGTTTGCCAATTTATATTTAATTCCATCTTTGTTTAGCTGATCAAGTATTAAGGCTGAATCGTTTGGGCTAATGTTTTCAAAAAGGACGCTGTAGCCTGCAAAATTTTCATTTTTGCTTTTATAAAGTGTTAAAAATACCAAAAATGCCACGACCAAGACGATCGAGCTAGCTGCAACGATTTTTTGCTTTAATGAAAGCTTTTGATAAATTTGACTTATTTGATGAAGTAATGCTTTAAAATCCATATTCCTACTTTAAAATTTGCTTTAACTCTTCAAAAACTCTATCATTTTGCCAGCTAAGGCCGATGGTGATTCTCACCGCATTTAAGGCGTAGCTTTTTAGATCTCGCAAAATTATACCTTTTTTTAGCATCTTTTCGCATATATGGCTTGATTTTGGCTTGTTAAATTTAAATGTGATGAAATTTGTATAGCTTGGGATAAATTCTATGCCATTTTGCTTTGCAAATTCCTCATATCTCTTCATTTGCTCGAAGTTATTTTGCATGGTTTGCTGCACAAACTCATCATCACCAAGTGCCACGATCGCAGCTCTTAGGCTTGGAGTTGTGATGTTAAATGGAGCTCTTAGTTTTGAGAGAGCGCCTATGATCTCTTCATTTGCCACGCCGTATCCAACGCGCATGCCACCAAGTGCGTAGGCTTTTGAGAAAGTGCCAAGATAGATGGCATTTTTAAATTTCACCACCTCGCTTGGCTTTATCTCTTTTTTGCTATCTTTAAATTTTGCAAATTCATTGTAGGCACAATCAAGCACAACAAGCGTATTTTCATCAACGCTTTTTATAAATTTATAGACCTCATCTGCGTCCAAACACTCGCCCAAAGGATTGTTTGGTAAGCAAAGAAAGATTACTGAAATTTCATCTTTATGCGCATTATAAATTTCTAAAAACTCGTTCAAATTATGCTCCACACTCTTTGTGCGGTAAATTTTAGCCCCAGTTTGTTTTGCATAAATTTCATACATCGCAAATGTCACGCCAGCCATCAAAACACCACTTTGCTTGTTCGCCTTTGCGTGAAGTGCGTATTCTATGATCTGGTCGCTTCCAGAGCCGATGATTAAATTTTTGCTAGTTACGCCAAATTTCTTAGCCAGTCCCTCTTTTAGCTCAAAGTAGCTATCGTCTGGATAGAGATGCGCTTTTTTAGCGACCTCTTTTAGTGCCTCCTCTACGCGTTTGCTCGTGCCAAAAGGGTTTTCGTTGCTAGCTAGCTTTATCACATCTTTTGCTTCAATGCCAAACTCTCTAACTACAAGCTCGATCGGCTTTCCAGCCTCGTAATTAACTAAATCATCTAAAAAATCATTAAACTTCATTACTCTTCTCCGTTTAAATAACTCCCTAACCAGCTTATCTCAGCGCCACTCTCTTTTGCGAGTTCAAAGGCGTTTTGCACCTTCTCATCGTCGATATGCCCTTCAAAATCAAGATAAAACATTGATTTAAACTCGCGTTGCTTAATAGGGCGTGACTCAAGTTTTGTGATATTGATATTTTCATTTTTAAAGATAGAAAGCAGATCAGCAAGGCGTCCTGGGCTGTGATCAGTCTTTGCAAGGATCGAAGTTTTCGAGTTTTCAACTCTTGCGTTTTTAAAATCGCTTAAAATCAAAAATCTTGTTCTATTTGCCATATTGTCTTCAATCGTCTCATAAACTATCGGTACGTTATAAATTTTTGCTGCGATCTTTGAGCAAATGGCGGCTGAGTTTCTATCCATTGATGCCATATATGCAGCTGCTGCGGTTGATTTTGCTGGAACAAATTCAATTTCATTTAGCATATGATCTTCTAGAAATTTACGGCATTGATTATACCCTTGCGGATGTGAATAAATTCGCTTTATATCTTTTAAATTTTCATTTATGCTAACAAAGCTGTGATGGATATCCACATAAAGCTCAGCAACTATTTTTATATCACTGAATTTACTCAAACAATCAAGCGTAGCGCCAACAGCGCCTTCGGTATTATTTTCAATAGGCACAACGCCGTATTTTGCCTCTTTTTGAGCTAGCTTTGTAAAAACCGCCTCGATGGTCGCAAGTGGCAAATATGAACTCATCGCACCAAATCTACTCTGAGCCGCCTGATGCGTGTAAGTGCCTTCAGGCCCTAGATATACGATCTTTTGAGGCATTTCTAAATTTCTACTTACAGCAAAAATTTCAAGATAAATGGCCTCGATCGCAGCTTTATTTAAGGCTTTTTCTTTGCTTAGGCTTGTTAGGCGGTTTATGATAGCTCGCTCACGCTCAGGACGATATATAGGCGTTCCACTAGTTTGTTTTAGCTTGCCGATTTGTTCAACTAAAATCATCCTTTCATTTAGTTTATTTAAGATGAGATCATCGATCGCATCGATCTCTTTTCTAAGCTCATTTAGCTCTTGCATCAGCGCTCTCCAAAAATTCTCTCTCAAGTGCCACGACATCTTCAAAGCTCTCACGTCTTCTTATGAGTCTATCTTTGCCATCAAGCACGCAAACTTCAGCGGCTCTGTTTCTTGTATTGTAGTTTGAACTCATGCTAAAACCATAAGCTCCAGCACCTTTTACCACGATAACATCGCCACTTTCACACTCTGGTAGCTCTATATCTTTTGCTAAAAAGTCGCCACTTTCGCAAACTGGACCAACCACGTCGCAAACACCTAAATTTTTATCTTTTCCGCAAACAAAAATTTCATGATGAGCACCATAAAGGCTTGGCCTTATAAGATCATTCATCGCGCCATCAGTGATGACAAATCTCTTTTTGCCGTTAAATTTCTCATATAAAACGCTTGCGACAAAGTAGCCAGCATTGCCCACGATAAAACGTCCTGGCTCGCAAACAATGGTCACGTCTTGACCTTTTAGTGCAGCTAAAATTCCTTGAGCATAGTCATATAAATTTATCTCTTTTTCATCGTTATAAATTATGCCAAGTCCGCCACCAACATCGAAAAATTTGATATCTATTTCAAGTGCTCTTAGCTCTCTTAAAAGCTCGCTAACGATATTTGCAGCATCTATTATCGGGCTAAGTGATGTTAGCTGAGATCCGATGTGAAAATGTATACCAGTTGGCTCAAGAAACTCTGAAGCTTTAGCGTGGATGTACATTTTTTTGGCTGTTTCCGCATCAACGCCAAATTTATTTTCATTTAGCCCTGTTGAAATGTAAGGGTGAGTTTTTGCATCAACACCTGGATTTACCCTAATGCTAATTCTTGCCTTTAAGTTTAGCCCTTTTGCGATCTCTTCAAGTCTTAAAAGTTCAGCAAAACTCTCGACATTTATGAGCAAAATTTCATTTTTTAAAGCCTCTTTTAACTCTTCATCGCTCTTGCCAACACCACTAAAAATGATCTGATATCTCTTTGCACCTGCTAAAAGTGCTCTTCTGACCTCGCCGATGCTAACACAATCAAATCCAGCTCCAAGATCAGCTAGAAATTTCAAAACACTTAAATTTGAGTTTGCTTTCACCGCATAGCAAATGAGAGATTTTCTAGCAAAAAATGCATTCTTTAGTGCTTCATAGCGGTTTTTTATGTGGTTAAAATCATAAATGTAAAGTGGGGTTTTGTATCTATTTGCAAGCTCTTTAAAATCCATAAAATAGCCTTTATTAAAATGGCTTGATTTTACAAAAAGCTTGCCAAAATTTGGCTTAACGATGCGATTTTATGAGATAAATGGCGTATGCAAAAAGTAAAATAACTGGCAAAACTATGCCGATTTCTGGCAAGATCACAGAAGTTTGTGCAAATTTTGCAAGAATAAAGAGCAGTCCCCAAACGACAAGAGTTATCACAACAAAAATAAAAGTCGAAAGCGCAAGATTAAAAAATCTACCGGTCACAGGCAAATGATAGTAAAAGATGAGCAATAAAAATGGTGCAAAAAATGGTGCGATAGCAAGGTTGTAAAAAGCTGTTTTTGCGCTATCAAGGCCGATGCCTTCATTTTTAAATGTTTTTATAAAATTTATCGCATCTGGGATATTAAATTTTGAGTTTTCAACACTAGCAGCGCTTTCAATACTCTTTGGTTTAAAGCCCTTTAATGCATCTAAGCTCTCGCTTTGTATTTTATTAAAACCAGCTTCACCAAGCTCTAAAATTTGTGGCAAAAGGGTTTGATTAACATCTTTTAAAATCCACTCATTGTCTTTAAAATTAGCATGATTTGCAAATGTAGTTGAGAGTAAATTTGTGCCATTTATCTCAAAAATTCTAACATCATTTGCTATTTGATTAACAGAATTTAGCTCCTTTATGTAGATAAATTTGCCTTCAAATTTTAAAAATGAATCAGTCGTGCTTTTTGAGAAAGCCGTATTTTTAGCGATGCTTTTTTGATAGTCGTGCGCATAGGCAAATGGAGTAAAATTTAAGCCAACATAAAAAATAGTTACAAAAAGTGCAATAAAAAATGGTGGGAAAATTAGACTATTTTTACTAATACCAAGCGCATAAAAGCTGATTAGCTCATTTGATCTGACCATATTTACATGTAAAATAATGAGTGCAAAAATAAGCGAAAGCGGCAAAACATAGCCAATAGCGCTAAGCGATGTAAGCCCAACATAAAGGAGCTGAAGGTTTGCAGATGGCGGCAGATCTTTTAAATTTGTAAGTAGGTCAATACCAACATAAAATAGTTCAAGCGCTAAAAATACGATAAGAAAAGATTTTATATAGACCCAGCCAACGTATCTGGCGTATAGTTTCATTTGATAAGACCTTTTTTTATCGTAAATTTTTGCGAGATTTCGTTAATGTCACTCTTTAGTAGTTCACAAACTGCATTTTTTGTATAGGCTAAAATTTCATCTAAAGCCTTTTTCTCCTCATCACTAAACTCTCCAAGGACAAAATTTTTAGCATCACCAAGGTGTCCAATGCCAACACGCACCCTTTCGTACTCGTTACCTATTAGTCCATCGATCGATTTTATGCCGTTATGCCCACCGCTACTACCGCCTTTTTTAAATTTAACTGCACCAAAACCAAGATCAAGATCATCGTGTATTACGATTATTCTATCTGGTTTATAAAAATCTTTGACCGCTTTTACACTTTGCCCTGAGAGGTTCATAAAAGTTGTAGGTTTTAGCAAGATAATGTCATTGAATTTAAAAACTTCGCCTTGAAATTTAGCCGAGCTAACATCTTTGAAATTTGAGTCTTTTAGGAGATCTATAAGCATAAAGCCTATGTTGTGTCTAGTATTTTCGTATTTGGGACCAGGATTTCCCAGCCCCGCTATTAGTGTCACAAAAGCCCTTTTTTATTTAGCTTTAATAACTCCAAGTACCGCAACACGGTCAGCGTCCACAATAGTAACGCCTTTAGGAGCTGTGATATCACGAACCAAAATAGTATCGTCGATGTCAAGTTTGCTTACATCAACGTCAAATGAATTTGGTAAATTTTCAGCTGTGCATTTTACGCAAAGACGTCTTTTTGACTGGATCAAAACGCCCTTATTTTTAAGACCAATAGGTGTTCCAACTGGCTTAACTGGGATCATATATTTTGATAAAACGCCAGGAAGTGCTACTTTTAGATCTACGTGTTTAAGATCGCTTGTAACAACATCTCTTTGGTAATCAACAATAACGACATTATAAACTTTTCCGCCTACTTTTACATCAAAAGCAAGGCTCTCTTTTTTGCGTGCTTCTTTAATAAAGTCATTTACTTTAAAAGCAGCTGCAACATTCTCTAATCCCTTGCCATAAATGTTGGCGATTAGATAACCATCTCTTCTCAAAGCCTTTGCAGACTTCTTACCGATACTCTCTCTAACGATACCCTCTAACATCGTTTTCCTTTCATAAAAAAATAGGTGCTGATTTTATCCAATGCTTTATAAATTTCAAATAAAGCTTATTTAAGAATGATCACTTTTGCTGTTTGTGTATTAGCCTGGGTTCTTTGTCTAAAGTGATTTCATAATATCATCAAATGCTGACACAAACTGCTTTAAACCGTCGCTTAATAAATCTTTATAAACGACATTTATATCTATCTCGTTATTTTTTATAATCTGGAAAAAGCTTGAGATATTTTCTTTACTAGGCACATTTTTTGCCTCTGCTTTTTCTTTTATAAATTCTTTTATCGTCTCTATTGGTGCTGTATTTATAGAATTTTTATACATTAGCTCTCTAACGTAATAATCCCCTCTTAAACCACCACCCTTTACGCCTGTGCTTGCAAAAAGTGTTCTTACATTTTCTAGTCCAAAATCTTCGATCAGGTGGTATATATTTGCAGCATTCATTATGCCAATTTGTCCAGTTGGCAAGCTCTTTGCAGCCATAACCTCATCAAGCTTTCTATCAAATCTACTTACGAAAACACTTATCACACCTTTTGGCATAGTAGTATCTATAAAGCGACTTGTATAAGCCTTACTACCTTCTTTAAAAGCTTCAAGGCAGTTTTTAGCCTGATCTGGTGAGAATATAAGCGTAGCATTTACACTAATTCCTCTTGCCATAAGCGCGCTCATCGCCTCATAGCCATCTTTTGTAGCTGGAATTTTTATCATAACATTTGGCATTGATATTAGATTATAAAGCCTGATACCTTCTTCTATCGTTGCAGCTGTATCGTCACTTAAATTTGGATCAACCTCAATGCTTACAAAGCCATCATCGCCATTTGCATAATTTCTTAACATTTTACATGCGGCGATTTTTATATCTTGAGTAGCCAAAATTTCATAAAGATCTTTTGGGTGGCGTTTGTTGCTAGTTTCTATGATCTTTTTATAAGAAGGTGAAGCAAATGCTGTTTTAAAAATAGCTGGGTTGCTTGTAGCGCCGTTTATAACATTATTTTCTAATAAAGAGTTAAATTCGCTTTGTAAAAAATTTCTCTCTATAAAATCACACCAAAGAGAGAATTTAGCTTCGTTGTCATACATTAATTTTTACCTTATAAATTTTAAAATTTCACGCAAGTCTTTAACATCAACACAATGTGTCGCTTCTTTTTTTAAGATATCTTTTGCACAAAATGCAATGCTAAGATCGCACTTTCTAAACATCGATATGTCATTGGCCCCGTCCCCAACACACATTATCTCGTCCTTGCCTAAATTTAATAGTCCACACAAGCGGTCAATCATATCTCCCTTTGAACTACTAAACATCATTTCTCCACCAACTTCACCACTTAAAATTCCATCTTTATGATGCAAGATATTTGCAAAATTTGCATCAAAATTAAGCTTTTTTTGCATTACATCGGTTGCATTATGAAATCCACCGCTAAAAACCACGACTTTGATACCTTTTTGCTTTAAAGCTTCTATTAGCTCGCCAGCTCCTGGCATTATGGGTAAATTTTTGCAAATTTCATTTACTTTTAAAAGTGGCAATCCTTTTAAAAATTTTACTCTTTTTGTAAGACTTTCAAAAAAATCAAGCTCACCGTTCATCGAACGCTTAGTTATATTAGCCACTTCTTCACTAGCATTATTAGCGGCGGCGAGAATATCTATCGTCTCGCCGTCCATTATTGTAGAGTCAAAGTCAAAAACACAAAGTTTTATCAAGCTATACCCTAAAAATCACGTTTTAAAAGGCTTTCGACCTTCAAGATCGTAAGAATATTTTGGTCGCGCTTACCGATACCATAAATCATGCCTTTGTCTTTTACTAAAGTCTCTGGTGGCGGATCAATCCTATTGCGGTCTATTCTGATAGCCTCCGTCAAGCGGTCTATCACAAAGCCAGCGATATTATCCGCATCTTTCATAACGATATATCTTGTGCTTGGGCTTTGTTTTGTGACATTTAGTGAAAAACGCTTACGCAAATCAATAAGCGGAATAACATTTCCACGTAGGTTAAACACGCCAAGAACGTAATCAGGTACACTAGGAACACGTGTATATTCAATAGGTTTGATTATCTCTTGGATATTTAAAATAGGTATCGCGTACTCTTCCTCGCCGACAACAAATCCTACTAGCTGAACTATATCCTCATTATTTTTTAACTCAGGACCATTTATTTGCTGTTTTTGTTTGCTTAAAACTTGATTTAGTTTATTGTTCATCCCTTACCCCTAAGCTAATTTTATATTCTTTCTAACGACATTTTCTAGGTACTCGGCTGAATATGGTTTTGTAATATACTCAGTCATTCCAACTTCTACACCACGTAATCTATCTGTTTTTGAAGTCCTTGATGTAACAGCAATAAGTGGTAAATTTCTATACTTAGAGTATTTTCTAATTTCGCCAGCTAGCGTATATCCATCCATTCTTGGCATCTCAATATCTATCAAGATCGCATCAAAGGAGTGTTCTCCGGATTTTACGATATTTAATGCCTCAACACCGTTTGTGGCTTCTATTATCGTTACCCCAGTTGGTTCAAGCGCTTTTTGCATGATAGTTCTATCCATTTTTGAGTCATCAACTATCAAGACTTTATAATCACTTGGCTTTTCCTTTGCTTTTGTACTATCTTCTATTTCGGCTCTAATATCTACCTTAATATCTTTTGCCATCTCCATCATAGCACCAACATCTATAATCAAAGTCACACGGCCATCACCTCTAATAGTAGCACCGGCAATACCTGGGATATTTTGTAAATAATCGCCCATTGATTTAATAACAATCTCTTCTTGTCCAACCAAAGTATCGACGATAATACCTAGTTTTGCTTCAGCAACACCGATTATTACGACATAAGTTTGATCTCCACCATCAAATGCCTTCTCAACACCAAACACATCAGAAAGTCTAACAAGAGATAAAACTTCATCTCTTAGCCTTAGTACATTTTTGCCATCGATCGTGTAGATATCATCAATAGGTACACGAACAGTTTCAAGAACACTAGCAAGTGGAATAGCGTAAAATTCTTCTTGTGTTCCAACAAGTAGTGACTGAATAATCGCAAGTGTGAGTGGAATTTTAAGCTTCATAACCGTGCCTTTTCCAACTTCACTTTCAATATCAATGATACCGTTTAGTTTTTCAATATTAGTCTTAACAACGTCCATACCAACACCGCGACCAGATACGTTTGTGACCTTTGCCGCAGTTGAAAATCCTGGTCTAAAGATAAGGCCAAATGCCTCTTTTTCGCTCATCGCATCAGCTTCGCGCTCAGTGATGATGCCTTTTTCTATCGATTTAGATTTAAGCATATCAGCATCTAAGCCTTTACCATCATCAACTATCTCAACAACAATGTGATTACCTTCATTGTAAGCTTTTAGTTGAACAAGGCCTTTTTCTGGCTTACCTGCTGCCTTTCTTGTCTCAGGATCCTCGATACCATGATCGCATGAATTTCTGATAATGTGTACTAGTGGATCGCCGATCTCTTCTACGATTGACTTATCAAGCTCAGTCTCTTCACCTGAAATTTCAAGATCGATTTGCTTACCAAGATCGCGGCTAAGATCGCGTATCATACGTGGGAATTTATTAAAGACTTTTGCTATTGGAAGCATTCTTGTCTTCATAACCGCAAGCTGAATATCAGTCGTAACTAGACTTAGACTTGAGACTACTTGATTTAACTCTTCAAGGAATTTCTCACCCTCATATCTCTCTTCCACGTCATCATAAATTTTTAATAAGCGGTTTTTACCAAGAACAAGCTCACCAATTAGATTCATCAAATGATCAAGTCTTTTTACTTCAACGCGTATAGTTTGCTCCTGAGCCACTGCACCACTACTTGCCGCTGGGACCTTCTTATCTCCGTCTTTTTCTTTGCTCTCTGCTTTTGCAGCTGGAGCTGAAGTGCTACTTGCAGCTGGAGCTATCTCGCTAGGAGATTTTGGAGCTATGCCTTTTGAAGCACGCCTTGCTTGGTCTTCTGCTTTTCTAACCTTTAAGAGTCTTTCTATCTCTGCTTCAACTTCTGAATCACTTAATTTTGAAAGCTCAGCATCACTTATCTCTGGTGCTTCTTCGGCAGGCGCGGCTGGCTCTGGCTCTGGTGTTGGCTCAGCTACTGGCGTAACAGGAGCTTCAGGAGCTGCTGTTGGAGTCTCACCTTCAGAAATTTGAGTAAGTCTTGCGCAAATATTTTTAATATCAATGCCAGCAGCTGTATCATTTCCATGATCTCTAATGCTGCTTAACAAACCTTTCATCATATCAACTGACTCAAGAACTACGTCCATGATGTCTGGAGTGATCTTTAGTTCGCCTTTTCTAGCTTTGTTTAAAACATCCTCCATATGGTGAGTAAGCTCTGTTAAAACGTCAAAATTTAAAAAACTTGAGCTACCTTTTACTGTGTGAGCAACGCGGAAAATTCTATTTAATAATTCCAAATCTTCAGGGTTTGACTCAAGCTCAACAAGGTCATGATCTATCTGCTCAATAAGTTCGAAAGCCTCTATTAAAAAGTCTTCCATTATTTCTTTCATATCATCCATGTTTCACCTCATTTTGCAGATTTAGAATGTGCTTCAATAACTTTTAGCACTTCTTGATAAAATATGCTTGCATCAAATTTTGTAAGATACGCCGCACCACCAGCTTCTTTGCTCTTAATTTCACTAAAATCATTACTCAATGAGGAGTTAAATACTATTGGTACTTCTTTAAATCTTTCATCGTTTTTAAGAGTTGAAGCAAAGCGGTATCCATCCATCTGTGGCATTTCAATATCACTTAAGATAACTCTAAGCTCTCTTGATAGGTTATCTCCATATCTTTGATAAAGCTCTTCCATTCTCTCCAAGCCCTCAACGCCATTTTTAGCCTCAACTACGCTAAGTCCCATCTTCTCAAGTGCATCTTTTACCAGTTTTCTAGCAGTCGAGCTATCATCTAAAACTAAAGCAGCACCTTTTAATTTTTGATCGTCTGTTACATCAAAATCGATCTTTGGTGAGTAAATTCCAAGCTCTTCTACTATGCTTTCAAGATCAAGGATAAGTAAAACTTCATCATTTTCTATTCTTGTTACGCCTGTTATTTTGCCTTTATCTAAAGCACCAGAACCTGAAGCAAAATTTGCAGGCTCGATATCTTTCCAGCTTATACGTCTGATCCTTTTTGCCTCATGGACGATAAAACCGATCAAAATACCACTAAACTCAGCAATAATAACACGTGGCTTTATAACTACGCCTTCGGTTGGCTCAATAATATTCATCCATCTTGCCAAATTTATGACAGGGATCACTACACCCCTTAAATCAAAAATTCCCTCGATATACTCGGGAACGCCAGGAAGCTCTGTAAGATTTGGCATCTTAATGATCTCCCGCACCTTTGCGACATTGACTCCGTATATTCCTTCATATACTTTGTTTTCGGTCTTCTTAAAGATACGAAAATCAACAAGTTCCATCTCGTTTGAGTCCGTTTTTAGTACGTTATCTCCAAACATCAATGTCCTTTCAAACTCATTTTGAGCAAATTTAATTTTTGCTGGCCGTATTCTACAACAAAATAACTTTGCTCACATGCAAAACAAGGTAAATTTATATAAAACTTATCGTAAATGTTAAATTGCTCGCCTTGATGATAGTGTCCTTCTATCACGATATTAGCCTCATATCCTTGCAAATGCTTGCTCATTAGCTCCTTAAAATTAGGAATTTTATAGTCTAAATTTTTCTTGGTAAGTTTTGCTAATATCACTTTTGATATTTTAAAATTTAAAAATTTATCCAAAGCATTCATAAATTTTAAAAACCATTTTAAACGCAAAAATCTAAGTGCATATTTATCTACAAAAGGTAAAAATATATCGCCATGCGCGATCTGAACGCGCTCTTCATTGATCGTTTTAAAATTTGCTGGCTGATCGTAAATATCATAAACCCTAACGCTTTTATAGCGCAGCATCTCACGCCCATCCCAAATTTCTCTTGTTTTATTAAATAAATTTGAAAGTCTAAAATCGTGATTGCCCTCGAAGTAAAAAATTTCTACCTTTTGTGAAATTTTATTTATAAGATCTAGATGCTCAGCGTAAAATTCTCTTGTGTATTCGCCCTCGCCCGTTAAAAAATCAAACATATCGCCTAATAAAAAAATTTGTGGCGGCTCTTTGATCTCCCCGCTATCAACAGCTCTTAAAAATTTTAAAAAGCCATTTCGGTTTACGTTTTCATGCGCATCAGCTATAAAGATCGCACCTTCTTTTATAACAGGGGCATATAGATATTCGCTCAAATTTTGCCTTAATTAAAAATTAGCAGAGCCAAAAAGCAGTTTTTAGCTCTTCGCCTCGTCTTTTTAGTCAAATTTTATAGGCTTGTAGCAAATTTTTACGATCTCAACGTCGCTTCTGCCTTTTGGTAAATTTAGCGCCACCTCATCACCTTCAGCCTTGCCCAAAAGCTGCTTTGCAAGAGGTGAGTTTATCGAGATATAGCCCTTGTCTAGGTCACTTTCACTAATGCCAACTATCGTATATGTATGCTCTATTTCGGTTTCCTCGTCCATTATCGTAACGCTTGAGCCAAATCTAACTCTATCGTGCTCATAGCTACTTGGATCAATCACTTCAGCATTTGCCAGAAGCGCGCTAAGCTCAGCGATCCTAGCGTCAATAAAGGCTTGTTTCTCTTTTGCTGCGTGATACTCAGCATTTTCTTTTAGGTCACCGTGACTTCTTGCGATGTCGATCTCAGTTACGATTTGAGGGCGTTGCACCAGCCTTAGATCTTTTAGCTCAGCTTCTATCTTCTCATATCCGTGCATTGTCATTGGTTCACTCATTTTTTACTCCATATTTTTTAAAATTTTTACTACATTTTTACTGCTGCCATGCCCTAGGTAGTCCCGTAGCTCATCGCAGCCTTTTAAAAATTTTTGCCTATCACAGCTCTCATAAGCTCTAAATAAATTTTCAGCCGTTGCAAACTCTTGGATAAACTCCTCATGAAGCGGCTCTTTGCCTATGAAGTCAAACATTATATTTGCAAGTCCTGCATGCTTGATCTTTACAAATTTTCTAGCGATGAAAACATCTATTGCTTTTGCCTTATATGCTAGCACAAATGGCGTACCAATGAGCGCTGCTTCAAGCGTAGCCGTGCCTGAGCAAATAAAGGCAAAATCACTATTATACAAAGCCTCAGGAGTGTTTGAAACGATCTCAAAATCGCTTACATCGCCATAAATTTCATCCACTTTATCAAGTAAAAATGACGGCACGACAAGCAGCCTTTTTGCTTCTATCTTTTTAGCAAGCTCTCTATAAACTGGCATCAGTCTTGAAATCTCTGACCTTCTTGAGCCTGGCAAAAACGCCACTTTGCCACTACTGCTTAGGCTAGTTTTTTTAAGCTTTATCTCATCTATCAAAGGATGTCCCACGTAGGTCGAGCGACTATAAAATTTCGCATCAAATGGTAGGATCGAAGCTAGGTTGTCACAATACCTCTCAACCGCGCTCACACGCTTTGGCTTCCACGCCCAAACTTGAGGTAAAATGTAATATGTCACGGCTGCTTTTACGCCAGCCTCTTTTATCGCCTTTGCAAGTGGCAGGTTAAAAGCTGGGCTGTCGATAAGTAGCACTGCGTCGGCCTCTTTTGCCATCTGGCTCATCACTTTTATCGCTTTTTTTGCTTTAAAAATGAGCGGCAAAACCTCGACAAAACCCATAGCTGAAAACTCGCTACTTTTCATATATGGCGTGCCAAGCTCTTCGCTAAAAATTCCCATTAGCTCAAATTCGCCCTCGAAATTTTTCAAAATTTCTTTTAAATGCAAATTTGCCGATGGCTCAAGAGCGGAGACTAAAATTTTCATTTACACACTTTCATCAGGTCTTTTTTTGGGGGCATTATACGCAAAAATTCTTTAAAATTTTAAGAAAGCTGTGATAAAATCCAACCCTTTAAAGGATAAAATTTGAAAGAAATTTTGATAACAAATGACGATGGATTTGAGGCAACTGGCTTGCTTGCCTTAAAAGAAGCTTTAAGCGAGCTAGATGGCGTGAACGTCACGATCGTAGCTCCAAGCTCTGAAAAATCAGCCTGCGCTCACTCTTTGACACTCACAAGACCACTTAGATTCATAAAACTTGATGATAACTTTTTTAAACTCGATGACGCAACGCCAAGTGACTGCGTCTATCTCGCACTTCACGCACTTTATAACAAAAAGCCAGATCTAGTGATAAGCGGCATAAATCACGGAGCAAATTTGGGTGAAGATATAACCTACTCTGGCACGTGCGGAGCTGCCATGGAGGGGGTTTTGCAAGGCATTAGAAGTATCGCCTTTTCGCAGTTTTATGCAAATAACTCACTAAATGAACTTGGCTTTAATCTAGCAAAAGAGGTCGTGAAATTTATCGTGCCAAAAGTGCTAGAGGGTGAAATTTCGCTAAATCAAAGAGAATTTCTAAATGTAAATATCCCAGCCACAACTAGCAAAAATTTCAAAGGTTATGCCGTCGTGCCAGCTGGCAGACGCACCTACGCCACGCATGCCACGCTTAATCGCAACCCAAGAGGCATCGAGTACTACTGGCTTGGAAACGCCGCACTTGAATATGAAAAAGGCGAGCCAAGCGACATCAGCAAGGTAAATGAGGGCTTTGCCACGATAACGCCCATAAAACTAAATATGACTTCATACGAGAGTTTGGAGAGCTTAAAGGGGAAATTTGATGCAAAATGATAGATTTACAAGAATAAGATGGCTCTTTGGCGATGAGGGTTTTAGCAAGCTTCAAAGCGCAAAAGTACTAGTTTGCGGAGCTGGAGGCGTTGGCGGGATGTGCGTGGATGCGCTTGCTAGAAGCGGAGTCGGAAGCATCACTCTAATCGATAAAGACATCTTTGACATGACAAATCAAAACCGCCAAATTTACAGCGAAAACGTAGGCGGCATAAAGGTCGAGGAGTTTGCCAAAATTTATCCTTGTATCACGCCTATGCAGACGCTGATCACGCCTGAGTTTGTTGCTGGATTTAACTTTAGTAAATTTGACGTGGTGATCGATGCGATCGATGATATCACCGCCAAGATCGCCCTTGCAAATGCAGTAGATCCTAGCAAATTTATAGCCTCGATGGGCGGTGCAAAAAGAATCGATCCAACTAAGATAAAGGTGGCTAGCATTTGGAAAACCTCGGTCGATCCACTAGCTAGAAAATATAGATATGAGCTCAAAAAATCAGGCTTTAGCGATAAATTTGATGTGGTCTTTTCAACAGAAGAGCCACTTTGCAAGCCACTTGGAAGCTTCATGGGCGTGACTGCTTGCTTTGGGCTAAATTTAGCTTCACTGGCTGTTAAAAAGATAGTTGGGCAGTAAGTCAAACATTTATTATCCGAGCAAAATTTCAAATTAAAGCTGGCATTTTTTGGATATAAATTTAATAGCCAGCTCTACAAAACACGAATTTAACAATCCAAGATGAGAATCTAGCAAATTTTAAAATTTATGAGCGAGCATATCACACTTCTAAATTTAGTAGTGAATGTTTATGAGCCCTAAAATTAGTAAGTTGCTAAGGTGAGTGAGTAAGATTTTAAAATTTGCAAAGATAGTAAAATTCTATTTTTTTAAATAAGGACTTTAAATTTTAAAAATTTATATATTTTTTGGATTAAATTTAAAATAGCCAGCTGCAAATTTAGCAGCCGGCTAAAATTTTAGTTTTTATGTATGCGAAGGTAGCTATTTAGTGCGCCAACATAGGCTTTTGCGCTTGCCATCATAGTATCTATGTCAAGTCCATGGCCTATTACAGCCGTTTTACCCTCAAACTCGACCTTTACATCAACCTTTGCAAGTGCATCCTTGCCTTGAGAAACAGACGCCACTTTATAGTCTTTTAGCGTGCCGCTAATGCCACTAATACGATCAACCACCTTAAATATCGCATCAGCAGTACCATTTCCTAGAGCTGAGTCGCTAATAATCTCATCATTGTGTTTTATACTAATTGAAGCACTCGCAAGGCTTCCGCCGCTACTTTGAAGAAGAGCCGTGATCTCATAAGCTTGTGGAATTTTTGTAATCTCTTCAGCCACAAGAGCCCTAATATCATCATCAAATATCTCTTTTTTCTTATCAGCTAGCTCTTTAAATTTTTCAAAAGCCTTATTAAGAGCATCGCTATCAAGGTCAAATCCAAGGCTAGCAAGCTTATCTTTAAACGCGTGGCGACCGCTATGCTTACCTAAAACAAGGGAATTTTTCTCAAGGCCTATACTCTCAGCGCTAATTATCTCATAGGTCTCTTTGTGTTTTAGCACGCCGTCTTGATGTATGCCACTCTCATGAGCAAATGCGTTTTTACCAACGATAGCTTTGTTTGGTTGAGGCTCAATGCCTATAATACTAGCAATCAGTCTTGAAGTTGGATAAATTTCTTTTGAGATAATGTCTGTATAAAATGGAGCAAAGACGTCTTGGCGAGTTTTAATAGCCATCACGATCTCTTCAAGCGCAGCATTTCCGGCGCGCTCACCTATGCCATTTATCGTACCTTCGACCTGCCTTGCACCAGCTTTTATGGCTGCTAACGAGTTTGCTGTAGCCATGCCTAAATCATTATGATTATGCACAGATATTATGGCTCTATCGCCTACAAATTTTACTATTTCACTAATGCGAGCAGTTATCTCTTCAGGATATAAATAACCAACTGTATCAGGGATATTTAAAGTTTTTGCACCCGCATTTATGGCCGCATCACAAATTTCTTTTAAAAAGCTCATTTCACTTCTACAAGCGTCCTCGCAGCTAAACTCCACATCATCACAAAAGGTTTTTGCGTATTTTATAGACTCGACTGCACGTTTTATTACTTCATCTGGGCTCATTTTTAGCTTGTACTCCATATGAATTGGACTTGTCGCTATAAATGTATGAATTCTCTTATTTTTAGCTGGAGCTAATGCCTCGCCAGCTGCCTTGATATCACGCTCAACTGCGCGTGCAAGAGAGCAAACCGTAATATTTGAGGCTTGCTTTGCTATTTGATTTACAGCATCAAAATCCCCTGGGCTTGCTGCTGCAAATCCAGCCTCCATAACATCCACACCAAGCCTTTCAAGCTGAAGTGCGATCTGTAGTTTTTCAGCTGTGTTCATCGATGCACCAGGGCTTTGCTCACCATCTCTTAAAGTTGTATCAAAGATTATAATTTTATTCTTATCCATTTTTATCCTTTTTTTATTTTTATATTTAAATTTTAAATTTGATGAGTTAAGTAAAGAGAAATTTGCTACCTAAGTAGCAGCAGTAGAGAGTTTTTGATTTCGATTTTTGGTAAAAATTTACGTGATTTTATGACACCATTTTCGCTCATTCGCTCTCCTTTTTTTTGGAATTTTTACTAAACATTATAGTGGCTCTTACTATGCCGTAAAGCATATAGACGCTCATAACCAAAGTCGCACTTTCAAATGGATATAGATAAAGCATCGAAAACGCAACTACAAGAGCTACTAAAATTCTTATCACGTGAGTTTGTTTTAAATTTATTTTTTTAAAGCTTGGATAGCGGATGTTGCTAACCATTAAAGCTGCCAAAGTAGCTTCAAGTAGCATCAAGCACCACTCAAATCCCTCTAAAAAAGTATAGTCAATATAAATACCAACCCAAAGTACGCTCACAATAGCTGCTGATGGAATAGGAAGTCCGATAAAAACATTTGGCTCATATGTACCAGTAGTGACATTGAAGCGAGCAAGCCTGATAGCTCCAAAAACCACAAACATAGCAGCTATAAGTGCTCCAAATCTGCCAAAATTTTTACCAATAGTCAAATAAAATAAAATCGCTGGCGCTACACCAAAAGCAACAAGATCTGCAAGGCTATCAAACTCTACCCCAAATTTACTAGTTGTCTTTGTAAGTCTAGCCACACGCCCATCAAGTCCATCTAAAATAAGCGATAAGATTATATAAATAATGGCCTTAAAATAGCTACCTTGAATAGATGAAATAATACTAATAACACCCAAAAAAGCACTAGCTGCTGTAAATAAATTTGGCAAGATATACATTAGTTGCATCTTTTGTATGTTATTCATCTCTTTTTCCCTCTTCAAAATATCCCAAAAGTGAAGCAGCCTTTACGCTTTCTCCAACGCTTACACATATCTTAGTATCTCTTGGTAGGTATAAAATCACCTCACCACTTCCTAAAAAACCAAATTTTCTAGATGCTTTTAGGCTAGTAACATTTGAAATTTCTAAACTTCGACTGAAAGCTCCAGCTATAATTTTCATAACAAATTTTATATTCTCTTTTTCAAAGCGAATAATAGCTCTTTCATTTAAAAATTCTGAAATTTTTATAGCCTGGCATAAGAATAAGCCATGTCTTTTGCGTATTTCAGCTACTTTTACATCACTTACAGCCCTTAATGTACCAACATCAAAAAAAGATTTTTTTATAACGATCTTAGCTACTTCATTATTATCAAAATTTGAAACACTAATCTCTTTTATCTTGCCATCAATTGGCGATAGTAAAGCCAATTTATCATCAGAAAATGGCTCTCTCTCAGGGTCTCTAAAAAAATAAAGACTCAAAAAGAATAAAATAGCAAAAAATAGTGGCAAGATCCCAAATAGCAAAGATAAAACAAATAAAATTAGAAAAAATAATATAAATTTATATCCTGCTTTCGCGATATAACCACTCATTTTTATTCCTCTTTTTTGCTCTTTTCGTCTTCTTCAATCTCTACAACCCTGCTCTCTAGACTATTTTCGATCTCGTAGTTTTTAATAATCTCTCTAACTCTTTTTCCTTCGATTGTTTCCTCTTCATAAAGTGCTGATACCATATTTTCAATAGCACCTTTATAAATTTCAAGCAAACCAAGCACAGCCGTGTATCTTTCATGAAGAAGTGTTTTTACAAACTCATCAACCTTTTCAGCCATTTTATCACTGTAATCTTTAATGCTTTGACCACCATTTAAAAATGTCGCGCGTTGCTTTTCAAGCACCATAAGACCAGCAACATCGCTCATGCCATACATACTAACCATAGCTTTTATGATATCAGTCGCACGCTCTAGGTCGTTACTAGCTCCGGTTGAAATTTCTTTAATAAACACCTCTTCAGCTGCTCTACCAGCCAAAAGTACATCTACTTCTGCTATCAGTTCATGCTTTTGCATCATAAATTTATTCTCTTCAGGCGTGTTTAGAGTATAGCCAAGTGCCGCAAGACCACGTGGTACGACTGAGACTTTTGTTACCCTTTTTGCACCTTTTGTTAGCTCAGCTATCAAGGCATGACCGCACTCATGATAAGTGACGATCCTTTTTTCTTTTGGATTTACGCGGCGAGACTTTTTCTCAAGTCCAGCAATAGATCTCTCAACGGCCTCCACAAGATCAGCCTGCTCAACAAAGGTCTTTGACTTACGTCCTGCAAGAAGTGCAGCCTCATTTATGATATTTTCAAGATCAGCACCAGCTAAACCAGTCGTAAGCCTTGCAATATCTTCGATATTTACATCCTTACCGATCTTTACATCTTTCATGTGAACTTTTAAAATGTCGCAGCGTCCTTTAAAATCAGGCTTATCAACAAGCACTTGCCTATCAAATCTACCTGGCCTCAAAAGCGCAGCATCTAAAACTTCAGGTCTGTTTGTAGCTGCTATAACGATGACTGGCGATTTATCCGCATCAAAGCCGTCCATCTCAGAAAGAAGCTGATTTAGCGTCTGCTCTCTCTCGTCGTTGCCACCCATTGGACCAGAATTTCTACTTTTACCGATCGCATCGATCTCATCTATAAAAACGATCGCTGGAGCCTCTTTTTTAGCATTTTCAAAAAGATCTCTAACTCTGCTTGCGCCAACACCGACAAACATCTCTATAAAGCTTGATGCTGACATAGAGAAAAATGGCACGCTAGCCTCGCCTGCAACTGCTCTTGCAAGAAGTGTTTTACCTGTGCCTGGAGGGCCAACTAGCAAAATTCCTTTTGGAATTTTTGCCCCAAGTCTTAGATATTTATCAGGACTTTTTAGATAATCAACTATCTCTTGAACCTCTTCTTTTGCCTCTTCGACACCTGCGACATCATCAAATTTTACTTTTGGCTTTTCAGAATTTATAAGCTTTTTTGCACTTCCTATGCCAAGTATGCCACCGCCTATATTCTTTTGCATACGACTAGCAATAAACATCCAAATAGCAAAAAATATAAATACCGGGATGATCCATGAAAATATAAGATCGCCAAACCAGTTATTTTCGCTATAAACGCTATAAGTTATGCCATTTTGCTCAAGTATGCCAATGAGTGTTGGATCATTTATACGTTTTGCAAGATAGATAGTTTTGTCACTACCTATGCCTTTTATGGTAGTCTCTGAGATAGCAACCTCATTTAGTTGCTTATTTTTTAACATATCTTTAAACTCAGAATAAGCTACCATTTTACTCTGAGCATTACTATTTAGCCCAAAAGAGCCACCAAGTCCATCTCCACTAAAGCTTCTAAAAGCTAAAACTATAACTATTGCAAAAATGGCAAAAATAAAAATAGGATTTTTATTAAAAAAACCGTTATTATTGCCACTATTTTGGTTATTATTTTGGTTATTCATCTATTTCCTTATAAACAAAGCTACTCCAATCGTTACTTTGTTTTATCTCAATTAGCTCCAAATCCTTAAAAGTATCTTTAATCCTATCTTCGTACTTGTTCAAAATTCCTGACAATACTAAATAGCCGCCTTTTTTAAGCGATTTTTTCAAGTCATTTGAGAGCATAAAAATAACATCAGCGATAATATTTGCTACGACAATGTCATATTTTTGCTCTAAATTCGCGATAGAGCCTGTCCAAATTTTATTAAATTTAACCTCATTCAACTCGGCGTTACTAAGTGAGCTTTGTGTGGCTTGCTCGTCTGTATCACAAGCATCGACCTTACAGCCAAGCTTTGCCAAGGCAATACTTAAAATTCCACTTCCGCAGCCCACGTCTAAAGTGGTATTGCCACTTTTTGCATATTTTTGTAAAAGTTGTAAGCAAGAATTTGTGCTTTCATGGTGCCCTGAGCCAAAGGCTAGAGCCGGGTCGATTATGATATTTGTTACGCCATTAAGTGGCTCTTCCCAGCTAGGTCTAACATAAATTTTATCAACCAAAATGGGCTTAACTGCATTTTTATATTCACCTAGCCAGTCTTTATTTTCTTTTAAATTAAGAGAAATTTTTAAATCATTTAAAATCTTACGAACACTAGAGAGCCCTTTTGCATACTCTTCGATACCCCAAGCTATATCTTTTAGATCATACTCTTCCCTGATGATGATCTCGTGATCTAGCTCTTCAACACAGGTAACTCCAAAAGAGAAAACTAGCTCTAAAATTTCATCATAAAAATTTGATGTTTTTATGCTTAATTCGTAAAATTTATCTTTCATTAACCAAGAACGTCTTCAAGCTTCTCTTTTAAAACTTGTGGTGTAAAAGGTTTAACGATGTAGTTATTAACACCTGCTTTTAAAGCTGTTATAACTTCGGCTTTTCCGCCCTCTGTTGTTACCATTATGATAGGCATATCAACATACTTTTGCTCTGCTCTTACCTTTTTAACAAGCTCAAGACCATTCATCTCAGGCATATTCCAGTCAGTGATAAGAACTTCGATACCTTCGTTTTGAGTTAAGATATTCCAGGCCTCAAGACCATGCTCAGCCTCAAGAATTTCTTGATGTCCTAACCTTTGTAAAGTATTTTTTATGATTCTTCTCATTGTTGAACTGTCATCTACAACCAAAATCTTCACATAATATCCTTTTAGTAAAAATTGCCCTATTCTAGCTAATTTAAATTTATAAAAGCTTTAACGCTATCTAAGTAGTTTAAAGGCCTCTTTTAGGTCAAGCAACCCCTCATAGTAGGCTTTCCCAACTATTACGCCACTAATCTCATTTGTAGCTTTTAGCATCAAAATATCATTTATATCACTCACGCCACCACTTGCTATCGTCTCAAGCTTGCTATTTCTAGCTATTTGTAAGCTAAACTCAACATTGACTCCGCCAAGCATTCCATCCTTGTTAATATCAGTACAAATCACAGCTTCCACGCCAACATCTGCAAATTTTCTTGCAAGATCGACTGCTTTTATATTTGAGATCTCACCCCAACCTTGCACGGCCACGTAGCCATCTTTTGCGTCAATGCCGACTACAACTCTATAAATTTCAGCCATTTTTGCTGTAAATTCTGGATCACGAAGGGCAACTGAGCCAAGGATCACCCTGTTAACTCCAAGGTCTAAATAGCGTTTTATTCGCTCTTCATCTCTTATGCCACCACCCACTTGGACGCTTAAATTTGTAGCCTTTGTAATTTTTTCAATTGTTTTAAAATTTATCGTCTCTCCAGCAAATGCACCATCTAAATCAACCACATGAAGCCATTTTGCGCCATAATCTTCAAATTTTTTAGCTAGCTCACTTGGCTCACTGCTATAAATTTTAGCGCTTTGCATAAGACCTTTGCTTAGCCTAACTGCTTGTCCCTCTTTTAAATCAATCGCTGGGAAAATTTCCATCACAACCTCGCAAAATTCTCTAAAATTTTAAGTCCAGCTTCATGACTTTTTTCTGGATGAGGCTGAAAGCCAAAGATATTTTCATGCCAAACCGCACTTGTAAATTCATATCCATAAGTTGTCTTTGCCAGTGCAAATTTATCATCACAAACCACATGATAGCTGTGTACAAAATATAAATACTCAAGCTCTTTTAGTCCTAAATTTAATGGGCTATTTTGCTTAAATTCCAAGGCGTTCCAGCCAATGTGAGGTATCTTTAATGGTTTATCGAAATTAGCTTCATTAAATTTTACGACCTCACCGGGCAAAAGAGAAAGTCCCTCATACTCGCCAAACTCAAAGCTTCGCTCAAATAAAAGCTGCATACCAAGACAAATGCCAATAAAAGCTTTGCCGCTTTTTACAGCTTCTTTTACGGCTTCGTCCATGCCGTTATTTTTTAGCTTTGTCATAGCCTCACCAAAAGCTCCAACGCCTGGTAAAACGATATGAGAGTACTCTTTTAAACTATCAGGCTCACTCACTAAAACGCACTCATGTCCAAGAAATTTAAAAGCATTTATCACGCTTTTGATATTGCCCGCACCATAATAAATAATAGCGATCATTTGTTCTCTTGTCTTTTTACGCTAAAGAGATAAAAGCTAAGTGCTGCCATCAGCATCGCCACACCGCCTATTAGATAGATAGCGTTTATGATATTTTCAGGTGCAGTAATAGCAAATTTAAAGACTAGCATAAGCGCTTCGATCGCAAGTGCGATGATAATTGAGCCGATAAATCTCACCATCGTCTTATAAATAACGCTATTTTCTTCGTGATTTTTACCTAAAACCTCTTCTTCAAATATCGTCTTAACAAGATCAAAAATGGCAAGAGCCAGCGTTAAAATGATGGTTGATTCAAAAATTTCTTCGACATTTATATGCTCGATACTTTTTGAGATAAAGCTCTTCACGCCATGCCAAAACAAAAACGCACAGATCATAAAAAGTGAGGCACAAAATAGTGTGTAAACAGTCTTTAAAAATCTACCAAAATGCTCCTCAACAAAGCCACCGTCGACCATTTTTAGGATATTTTCTAAGCTAATGTCGATGCAGGCAATAAATTTAAGCTCATTTTTTTCATTATAGATAGGCACGCTTGCTGTGACGCATAAATCTCCATTTAGACTTGATGGATATGGATCGCTTAAAACGCACCTTTTCTCACGCACTGCAGTGTAATAGTATGCCTTATTTGCGCGGTTTTCGCCTTTTGGAATTTTATACTTTTCATTTAGGCTGATAGAGTCTTCGATCTGTATGCCATTTTCGTCTAAGATATACAATGCGTCAAAATTTTCTATCTCGTGGCTGATCTTGTCAAAACCAGCTTTTATGTTCTCCAAACAAACTCCAGGTAGTCTATTTGGCAAATTTCTACTAAATAAATAGCAAATATACGCCCTTGCCTTATATCTCGTGTCACTAAATCTCTTAATATCTTTTATAACCAAATTTAACCTTTTAAATTTAATGCGTGATTGAACTCAGGAACGATCTTTTTAAGTGCAGGTGCGATCTCATTATCCTCAAGCTGTAAAAGCTCACTTATCTGCGAGTTTAAAAGCGCTAAATCGTAAGGCTCTGAATGCGTTACAAAGATCGATTCATACTTGGTTTGCACATCATCTTTGTTGATAAGTAGCTCTTCATAAAGCTTCTCGCCTGGTCTAAGACCTACAAATTCTATACCCAAATGCTCTTTGTTTGAAAGAAGAAGCATCTTTTTAGCAAGATCAACGATCTTAACAGGCTCACCCATATCAAGCACGAAAAGCTCGCCACCTTTTGCGATAGAGGCCGCTTGAAGGACTAGCTGACAAGCTTCTGATGTAAGCATAAAATATCTTGTGATCTCTGGGTGAGTAACACTTAGTGGCTTATTTGCGGCGATTTGTGCTTTAAATTTCGGTATAACAGAGCCACTTGAGCCAAGGACATTTCCAAAGCGAACGCAAACTATCTCGCATACACCTGCTTCGTTTGAGTTTAGTGCGTAAAGCTCGCAAACACGCTTAGTCGTACCCATTATGTTTGTTGGGCGCACAGCCTTGTCTGATGAGATCATGACAAATTTCTTAACGCCATATTTTTTAGAAAGATCGACTGCATTTTTTGTGCCAAGGATGTTGTTTTTAACTGCTGAGCAAGGATTTAGCTCGCAAAGTGGTACGTGCTTGTAGGCTGCTGCATGGATGACGATCTCAGGTTTAAAATCATCAAAAACTTCTTCAAAATCCTTTAAATTTGTGATATTTACAAGCTTGCTAATAGTTCTTTTATCTTTTGTATCTTCGCCTATCTTATAAAGGTTAAACTCGCTGTGCTCAACCATTATAAGTTCACTTACACCAAATTTTAAGCATTGCTTACAAATTTCACTTCCTATACTGCCGCCAGCTCCAGTGACAAGTACTCTTTTATCTTTTAAAAAATTTGAAATAGCCTCTGGATTAAGGTCTTTTGGCTTTCTAGCGAGTAAGTCTTCGATCGAGATATCCTTGATTGGCTCGTTTTCGATAAGCGAAAATAGTTTCATATCTCTTATGCCGTATCCCGTTAGTTCATCGACTAAGGCTTGAAGCTCATCTTGATCTAATGCAAGCGCGATGATAGCGGTCTTTGCGTCATAATCTTTTATAAGGCTTGGTATCTCTTTTTTATCTTGCACTAAAAATCCATCACAATAAGTACCAACAAGATCACTCCTGCCATCTACCACTCCAACCGCATAGTAGTCAAGATAGCCTTGCTTTAAGCCACGCAAGACGTGAAGCGCTTTTGATGTCGCACCTATAACGATACAAGGCTCACCTTTGTGAGGTCTATTTGAAAAGTCAAGCACCATGCGTTTTGAAATTCTTAAAAGCCCAACAAGCAAGCATGAAATAAGAAGATCAATGAAAATAACGCTTCTTGGATATGGATTTAAAAAATCTTGAATGATAAAAAAAATGATCGTAAATAAAACAGCTGAGCAAACGTGAGCTAAGAAAATTTTTCTTGCTTCATTTAATCCAAAAAACCTCCACGGCACCTTGTAAATTTTAAACATCCACATAAAAAAGAGCTTAAATACGATCAAAAATCCAGCCGTTACAAAAAGCCCTTGCACGTAGATATCTGGGATGTCAGCGTTAAATCTTAAAAGATAAGCCACATATATCGAAAAGATAAATATAAAAACATCGCCAAGAAGGAAAAATACGAGCCTTTTTAACTTTGTTGCATGAAACATTACGCATTTTCCTTGACTATTTTTATCACTCTTTCTTGTGTCTGCTCACTCATATCGCTGCCACTTGGCAAGCAAATTCCTCTTGAAAATAGATCTTCGCTATATCCATCGATAAAGCTTAACGCACCATTAAATATAGGCTGCAAGTGCATAGGTTTCCAAAGTGGGCGACTCTCAATATTTTCATCAGCTAGTGCTTTGATAACTTTTAAATGTGCATCTTTTTTAGCAAAAACGCCAGTTGTCAGCCATCTGTTACCACGAGAATTTGGCAGTTCTGGCATAAATTCTAAAACGTTGCCAAGCTCTTTTTCATAAATTTCAAAAACTCTTCTCTTTTGCTCGACTCTTTTTTCCAAAACTTCCATCTGAGCCACGCCAATAGCACCTAGCACGTTACTTAAGCGGTAGTTGTAGCCATAGTCTTTGTGCTCGTAGTGAAGCAAAGGCTCTCTTGCTTGAGTGCTGTAAAACCTAGCTTTTTCTACAAATTCCTTGTCACCAACCAACATGCCGCCACCTGAAGTGGTGATGATCTTGTTACCGTTAAAGCTATATGCACCCATTACGCCAAATGTGCCAAGTGCCTTACCGCCGTAAAATCCGCCGAGTGCTTCAGCTGCATCTTCAACCAAAGCGATGCCCTCATTTTGGCAAATTTCACAAATTTCTTTCATCTTTGAAGCTTGTCCGTAAAGATGAGTAACGACTAATGCCTTTGGCTTTTTAGGTAAATTTGAGATTGCTTTTTTAAGTAGTTCTGGGCTTAAATTCCAACTCTCATCGCAGTCTATGAATACTGGAGTTGCTTTTTCATAAAGTATAGGTGAGACTGAAGCCATGAAAGTAAAGCTAGAAGCTAGTACAAAATCACCCTCTTTTACGCCAAGGACGCGAAGTGCTAGGTGAAGCGCCGCAGTTCCAGCGCTTAGTGCAAGAGCATCTTTTGCTCCGGTATAGCTTTTTATACTTTCTTCAAATTTATTTACATACTCGCCAAGTGGCGCTATATAGTTACTTTCAAAAACTTTTTTTATATATTCTTGCTCTTTTCCGCTCATATTTGGTGGAGATAAAAAAACCCTATCCATTTCATCCCTTTCGTGATTTTTTGGCGATTTTAGCACTTATTTTTAAATTTATATCTTAGCGCGCTCGCATGCTGGTACGCCGTAAGCCTTTGTGCCGTCCTTTATATCTCTAACGACCACACTTCCAGCGCCAATGATGCAGTTGCTGCCGATGCTTATACCTTGAATGACGCTTGAGCCGATGCCAACATGTGTAAATTCGCCCACTCTAACGTTTCCAGCAAGGGCTGCATTTGGGCTAATGTGAGCAAATTTACCTATCACGCACTCATGCTCTATCACCGCACCAGAGTTTATGATAGCGCCCTCTTTTATGCGTACTTTTGCGTTTATAACGGCATTTGGCATGACAACTACACCTTTTTCTATCACAGCGCTCTCGCTCACAACCGCGCTTTTATGGATCAAATTTACTATCTCAAAGCCAGCAGCCTCTACTTTTTGGCTGATCTTTTGCCTAGTTTTGTTTTCGCCAATGGCTATTATAATGTCAGCTTTTTCAAGCTCTGGGCTAAATTTACACTCACTAGCGTCATCTAAAAAAACTATCTCATCATAGCCATTATTTCTAGCGATGTCAGCTACTACAAGGCCATGCCCGCTTGCTCCGTAGATGTAGATTTTCTTAGTTTTTGCCATTAAATTTCTCCGTCGTCGCCTGCCCCTCTTTGCTGACACCACTTCGTTTTAGCACCTTTTCGATGGTCTGTAAGGCAATCTTTACATCAAGCATAAAGCTTAAATTTTTAGCATAATAGACGTCGTACTCAAATTTTTTCTCCCAGCTTATGGCGTTTCTGCCATTTACCTGCGCTAGCCCTGTGATACCAGGGCGCACGTCGTGGCGGTGCTTTTGCGTTTCGTTATAGATGGGTAGATATTCGACCAAAAGCGGCCTTGGTCCGATAAAACTCATATCGCCTTTTAGCACATTAAAAAGCTGTGGCAACTCATCAAGGCTAAGCGAGCGGATAAGTTTGCCAAATCTACCAAGACGCTGCTCATCTGGCAAGAGCTCGCCATTTACGTCACGCTCGTCACTCATCGTTTTAAATTTATAAATTTTAAAAATTTTCTCATTAAGACCTGGTCTTGCCTGCGTAAAAATGACATCGCGGCTTACCTTAAAATAGATAAAAATCGCCGTTGCTATGATGATAGGCGATGTTAAAATAAGCAAAAACAAAGCCCCCAAAATGTCAATCACCCTCTTTAAAAAATTTCTATACATCTATAAATTTCCTATAAATTTCTATATATCTTTTCGCGATTTGCTTCTCGTCAAACTCGCTAACCACCCAGTTTCTGCCGTTTTGCCCAAGCTTAGCGCAAAGCGCCTCGTCATCAAGCAAAATTTTTATCTTTTCTGCTAGATCGCTTGCGTCTTTTACCTTGCATAAAAGTCCGTTGTAGCCGTCTCTTACAGCTTCATTGCAGCCTGTCACGTCACTTGCAACGACTGCTTTAGCCATACTCATCGCCTCTAAAACCGTTCTTGGAAAACCCTCTTTGTAGCTAGGAAGTGCTAGCAAGTAAGAAGCCTTTAAAAGCTGCGGGATATCGTTTCTAGCGCCAAGATAACGTACCTTGCCACCTTTTAAAAAGCTCTCGTCAGCGGTTGATTTATTACCAGCAAAGCCCTCACCTACAAAGACAAATTCGCAGTTTTTGTAGCCATTTAAAATTTCAGCTGCCTCGTAAAATTCACGAACGCCCTTGTGCCACATGGCTCTTGCGATCATTAAAATAACCTTTTTTTCGCCCAAGTCTGCAGCTTGCGTGATAGCTGGATCAAATTTAGTAGTATCCACGCCGACACTTTTTATGCGGTACACTTTGCTTTTATCTATTAATTTTTTTGAAATCATATAATCAGCATCCGAGTCATTTACAAACACGCAAGCATCGGCCTTTACAAAAGAAAATTTATAAAGACTCTCCATGACAAAACGCACAGCCTTTGTCTTAATATCATCATCGATATAAAAGCTACCAAGACCTTCCACCAAATTTATCACATACTTTATACCAGCGTTTTTAGCAGCAAATGTGCCAAAGACATTTGACTTGTGAGCGCCAGTTTGCAGCAGGTCTAAATTTAGCTCGCCCAAAATTTGAGATAGTTTTTTTGAGTTATTTATCACCGTTAGTGGATTTAGACTAGCTTTGTCAAGCTCGTAAGTGACAGAGTGAAAGCTTTTAGCAAGCTCATTAGTAAAATTTCCCTTTGGAGCGATAGCAAAAACCTCATGCCCCATATCTTTTAAAGCCTGCATTATAGGGCGTCTAAAAAAGTGTATGCTCATGTCAGCGTGGCTTAAAAACCCTATCCTTGCCATTTTTACCTCTTTAGTTTATAAATTTTTGCTGCCCCATCAAGTATGACTGGCTCAAAAATTTTTGGATCGTACCTTTCAAGCACAAAAAGCTGGATGTATGCGCTATTTAAAATACTTTCATCAAGGATGATAAACCTACCATAATCTCTCATAAAAATGACAGAAATATTTGAGCTTTCGTTATTTTTATACTCTTTGACATTTAGCTTGCCAGCCTCGTTGTAATCAGTCTCTATGAAAGATTTAAGAGGCAAGATGTTGCCATCATAGATTAAATTTGTGACATCACTTGTGAGCGTAAATCCACCATTTAGTCTAATGCCATTTTCATTTTGAGAGATCGCTCTTGTGACGATAAAAAGGCCGTTGTTTAAATTTTTACCGCTTTTTAGATCGATCTTGCTAAATTGCAAAATGGTCGGAAAAATACCAAGCATCCTATCTGGCAAGTAGTAGTAAATATCCCTTGTCTTTGCTGGAAGGCTAAAATTTGCCTCTTTTATATCACTAAAAAACTGATCGATGCTTGCATTTCTCTCTTTTAAAATTTGAGCCAAATTGCCATTAAATCGCTCTTTAAAATTTCTCTCTGTGTACTCAACATCAAGTCTTGCCATATTTGCCGAGCTCATCTCATCGCTTCCAAGCGCAAAACTCACGGCAAAATTTTCACGTCCAAGGTGCTTTCCGCCATCAATTAGCGTCTTAACATCGCTGTAATATCTGATCGGATATCCATAGTCCCACCACGCAACCACGTAGTCCTCGCGTCCTACGATACCTTTTAGCTTATTTAAAATTTCAACCTCTTTGTGCACAAAAACTGGCTCAGCTTTGTAGCCATAGATATGAATGAGTGCCGGAGTTAGGGCGAGCACGATTATAAAAGCTCTCGCAAGATTTAGCACTGCTCCTTTTAGCTTTAAATTTGAAAGTATATACTCGGCTATGTATCCAAATCCAAGCGCCATAATAGGCACAGCATAAATAGTAAATCTAAGGCCACTTTTAAATGCCAAAAAGCCAAGTGCAAGCATGCCAAGCGAGACGGCAAACGAGCGGTATTTAAAGCAAAAAAGAGCAACGCCTGCAAGCGAGGTCAGAAATGTTATGACATTTGCGCTGATCCTCTCGCAAAATAGCGTAAAATCAACGATACTTGACTCTTGGATAGTTTGATTGACATTAAAAAAATGAAAACTCATACCGCCAACTTCAGGCGCATCTCTAAAGACGTAAAATTTAAGCTGAAAAATAATCGGATTTAGTCCGCCACGAATTACAAAAACAATAAAAACAACTGCCAAAATACCAAGAACAAATTTTAAATTCATCACCTCTTTTTTAAAAAGACAAAACGCATAAATAGCGATGATAGCAATAAATTTAAGCATTAGATCAAGGTTCGAAATAGCAAGTAGAAGCAGCGAAATTTCAAGATAAAAAAGAGGATTTTTCCTATCAAAAATGAGTGTGTAAAACAAAAATAACGCCGTTAAAATACTAATAAGCGAAAAGGCACTCGCATACCACCACATGTAAATAAGCACGCTTAAAGGCGCGATTATTAGGCTCTTTGCGTCCTTTTTCTCAAGCACTCTAATAAGTCCCCAGACGACAAAGACGCTAAGTGGAATGATGAGCATGTCAGTGTCGTAATATCCTGCCATTGTGCGGTTGTAGTAGCTATTTGCGACGACAGCAAGAAGTGCGGCGATAAAGCCAGCCATTTTTAGTTTGTATTCATTTGCGATCAGGATAACAGGCACAGCGACAAGCGATGAAAAAAATACACTCATATAAATCATCGCTGTCTCAAGCTTGACACCTAGAAATTTCACGATCCAGTAAGTAAGCGTCGAGAGCGGATAGCCGTAGTAGCTAAGGTCGTTTTCTTGGTGAAAGCCAGCCAGCATGTCCCTTGCACCCTCGGCAAATGCGTAGCCGTCGTTTGTGCTGATCATTAGCTCGTTGTTCCAGAAAAATACCGGATATTCACTCGCCCAAAAGACCCAGTAGAGCCTACAAACCATGCCAAAAAGGACCGCGACAAATATCATCAAGTATAAAGAGTAATTTTTAAAAAATAAATTTCTATTCATTAGGATTTTCCAAAAAATTTATAAGCTTGCTCGCTATATTTTTACTATCGAAAAATTTAGCCCGATTATACGCAACATTTTCAAAATTTTGCCTTATCTTTGGCTCGTTAAGCACCTTTATCATCGCCTCTTTCATCGCATTTTCGTCATCAACTGGTACCAAAATGCCAAACTCACTCTCGCCCAAAAGCTCCTTTGCGCCGCTCTTGTGCTCGGTTGAAATGATAGTTTTTTCGCACGCTAGTGCTTCAAGCAAGACATTTGAAAAGCCCTCAAAACGCGAGGCACAAAGCAAACACGAGGCGTTTTTTATATGCCTAAAAGGATTTTTATCAGTGCCAAGAAGCTTTACTCGCTCGCCAACGCCAAGCTCATCAATTAAATTTTCTAGTTCATCTTTTAATGGTCCTTTGCCAAGAATGCCAAGCGTGGCACGAGGGTCGTTAATTGAGGCTATTATTTTTATTAGCATGGCTTGATTTTTGCCACTATCAAGGCGGCCAATGTTTATGAAAAATGGCTTAAAATCGCTCCCAAGTGGCTCATCTTTTAGTAAGTTTATAGTTTTTAGATCAAGGGCGTTATAAAGCACCTTTGTTTTTGCCTCGCTCATGCCAAAATTTCTTACCAGATCCTCTTTGTTGCCAGCTGCATTTGCAAGAATGAGATCTGCTTTTTTATAAAGATGAGTGAGTAAAAATTTATTAACCTTGCCGCTTATATCGTTTTTATATAAGATAGACGGACAGCTTCGCTCGCTGATAACCAGCCTAGCCCTTAGCCCTAAAATCCTAGCTATTGCGGCGATATAGCAAGGGCGGTTCATCAGCACAAACTGCGTGTCGATACCCAAATTTTGGCAAAGCTTTTTATACTTAAACGCAAGCATTGGCATCGCCAAAAAGAGCCTTGCAAGCTTTTTTAGCCCGCTCTCATAAGGATCGCTATTTTCTATAAAGTGGATATTTACCTCGTTTGGGATCTCGTAGGCGATGACCTTACTCATTAAGATGAGGTGAACTTCATAACTTCTAACCAAAAATGGCAGTAAATTTGCCACATTTCGCTCAGCTCCGCCAGGCCCCATCGAGTATAAAAAAACGGCTATTTTTTTCACTTGCCAACAACCTTTTTTATAAATTCTCGCCACTGCTTGATGATATTTTCTTTGCTAAATAAATTTGCACTTTCGCTGGCGTTTTTTGCTAGTTTTTGCCTTAAATTTTCATCTTTTAAAAGCATCTCAAGCTTATCTTTTAGATCATCTGCGTCACCATTTTTAAAGATAAGCCCGTCAACGCCGTCATTTATAAGCTCTCTTGCGCCCACAGTGTCGCTACTTAGCCTAGCGCAACCAAAAGCGCCTGATTCGATTAGTACGTTTGAAAGCCCCTCGCTTCTTGAGCTAAGAGTAAAAAATTTTGCCTCACTATAAAGCTTTGTGACGTCGCTCATGTGACCTAGAAAATTGATGTTAAGCCCTAAATTTGACGCCATTTTTTTTAGTTCCGTCTCCTGCCTACCACTGCCTGCGATCTTTATCTCCCAGCCATCAAGCAAGCTCTTATCTATCTTGCTAAGCGCCTCAAAATAGATATCATAGCCCTTTACCGCCTCCAGTCTCGCCACGCTTAAGATGACATTTTGCTTCTCGCAATTTTCAGGCACGTCGATAAAAAGTGGGTTGTGGATGACCTCGCAGTTTTTGGCAAATTTATAGTAGTCGTAGTCGCTTTTGCTTAGCGCGCTTAAGCCATCTACAAAGCGGTAGCTAATATCACGCATAGCGCTTGCGACTTTACTTTTTAAGTAGCTATGCTCGTGGTGCTCGGTTGCTATTAGCTTGCTCTTTAGTCCAAAATTTGCCAACACACAAGCGACGTTTGTCCAGTCGATAAAGCTCATTATGAGATCAGCTTTTTGCTCTTTAAAAAGTGCTCTAAGGGCGAAAATTTTCTTAAATTTTAAAGCCAGACCTGAGCCAGTGACGTTAAGGTTTATGATATTTATTCTTTCACTAAATTTATAAAGTCCAAGATCCTCTTCAATCACGGCGATAGTGACCTCATTGCCTTTGCAAAGCTCATTTGCAAGCACATTTAGCACTCGCTCAGCTCCGCCGTTTCTAAGTGCGGCGATGACAAAAAGAATTTTCACTTTACACCTCCAAGCCTTAAAAGCTCCAGCCACTTTTTATAAATTTGCTCCACGCTAAACTCATCAAGTCTAGCCCTTGCGTTTTTGACAAATTCGCCCATTTTTGCTTCATCTTGCAGCAAATTTACAAGCTTTTCGCTCATCTGCCCAGCGTCATTTATCTCACAAAGCAAGCCATCAAAGCCATCTTTTATAAGCTCTTTTGCCCCGCTAGTTTTTGTCGCAACCCGCACGCAGTCATAGTTTATCGCCTCTATCAATGTGTTTCCAAGACCCTCGAAATTTGAGCAAGAAAGCAGCACCTTTGCTCTTTTATAAAGTGAGGCGATGTCGCTTACATTGCTTAAGAATTCGACATCAGCGCCCAAACTTTTAGCTAAATTTTCTAAATTTGCTCTCTCGCCGCCATCTCCAGCAACTGCGAATTTATAGCCACTTTGCTTTAAGCTTGCAGCCACTCTTATAAACATTTCGCAGTTTTTTATCTTATTTAGCCTGCCAACAAAAATTACTAAATTTTCTTTAGCAAAGCTCTCATTGCGCACCTCTTCAAAGAGTGGGTTGTAAATTTTCATCACATTTTTGCAAAATTTAGAGTAGTAGCCAAGATCCTCGTCGCTTAAGACGCTAAGTGCGTTTGCAAATGGATAGCTTATGCGTCTTAGCACCTTAAAAATGGCTCTTTTTGGCGCAAGATAGTTTGTGTGCTCGCTTATGATTATAGGCGTTTTTAGCCCAGCCGAGCTAAAGAGTACCAAGGTATTTACGGCATCTAAAAAGGATATCACAGCATCAAATTTGCCCTCTCTTATGAGCGCTCTTAAGGCAAGCACCTTTGAAACTCTCTTTTTTAAATTTCCAACCAAGCCAAGCTCATCAGCCCCAACGCCTAAATTTATGAGCTTCACGCCACTTGCTAGCTCGTAAAATGGCTCGTCCTTGTCAAATTTAACAAGGCTTACATCATGATCCAAGCTAAATCTTGATGCGATCACCGCGCAAACCCGCTCTGCACCGCCACTTCTAAGCGTTGATGTGACAAATAATATCCTCATACGCCAAACCTTTGTTTTATCTTCACTCTAAGCTTTGAGAGTGCTGGTAAAATGCCACTTGGAAGTGGGCTAAGTAGTAAGAAAATAAACGCCTCTTTGCTAAATTTAATGCTAAGGCTTTTAAAAATACACCTTAACATCAGGCCATATTCGCCTGCTATTTTGGCGTAGTAAGCGGCGTTTTTATACTGCAAAGCTAGAAATTTTGGCTCATTTTTTATAGCGATGTCGTAGTGCAAATTTGCCGTTTTTATATAGGCGTTTGCCACGTTTAACGCGTGTTTGCTGGCATTTAGCGTCGCACTATCGCTTCTTGCGATGCGGTAGATGTAAAGTGGCTTTTTAAGATAAAAGACATTTTTTTCAAAAAAGCGGATATAAAGCTCATTTTCGCCGCCAAAACTGCTCTCATCAAATCTAAAACCATCTATAAATTCACGCGAAAAAAGCTTAAAATACTCGCCATTTATCCGCCCGCAGTGATAATCAACCTTGCTCATCGCCCCACTCTTGTTATATGGGCTTCTACCAGCCACGACATCGGTCATCACGCCATCTTTCTCACAGATCGCATCCGCAAAAACGCACGAGTACTCGCCACTTTTTAAAATTTCATAACACTGGGCAATCGCCTCTGGCAAAAGCTCGTCGTCATCGTCAAGCAAGCAGACAAACTCGCCTGTTGCGTTGTCAAAGCCGTTATTTTTGTTGCCATTTGGGCTCTTTTTGTGGGCTCTATTTTTTACAAATTTGATCCTTGCATCGTTAAAACTTTTGCAAATTTCACTCGCACTCTCGTCATCGCCGTCGTCAGTTACTATGATCTCTAAATTTTCATAGCTTTGAGCTAGAGCGCTTTTTATGGCCTTTTGTAAAAGCTCTGGGCGCTTGTAGGTCGCTGTTACTATGCTAATTAACGGCCTCATCATCTAGCCCCTTTTAAAAATTCTCTCATAACCTTGAAGCTTTTCAAGCCGTGAGAAAAGTATAAATTTAAATGTTTTTATGTATGCCTTTAAATTTGCACTATATCCTCTCTCAAGGCGCTCACCCTCGATGTTTGAGCCGCTTAGATCGGTTGGGTGCGCAAAGAGATCACAAAAATACATCTGCATATCATTAACACCAAGCAAATAGTCCCAAACATCGGTCGTACAAAGTGCACGTTTGTGAATTTCAAGCAAATTTTTAGCGCTTTTTTTAGTTAGCACATAAGCCCCTGCTCTATAAATGCTTGAAAATGAGTGCTTTGAGACCTGCCAAAGTGGCTTACTTAGGCTACTATCCACCTTTTTGCCAAAGGCGCTAAACCTGCCCTCCAGCCCATCTTGCATGCCACATATGAGCACGCTGTTTTCAGGCATCTTGTTAGCTGCTAAAAAGGCCTCTTTTATGGCCAGATCGTCTCCGATTACGTCATCTTCAAAGATGAGGGCAAATTTGGCCTCACTTGCTAAAAACACCTCGTAGGCCTTCACGTGCGAGAGCGAACAGCCAACCTCAGCTGGGCTTAAAACCTTGCCGTAAGCTTTAAATGATGGCGAAATAATCTTGTAGTACTCCCTCGCGTTTAGCTCCCTGCCATCAACTGCGTCTATTAGTTTAAAGCTATCATAAGAGGCAAATTTCTGCTGCAAAAGCTCGCGCCTTTTGGTATCTTTTGCTAAAGAGATCAGGTAAATTTCATCCATTTAAGACCTTTTAATTTTTTTTAAAATTTTACGCCATACTATGCCTCTCTCGAAGACATTAAAAAACAAGAAAAATCCCAAAACATAAGCTGCGCCGGCGTATATCGCAGCAAAGATAGCAAATTTTAGCCAGTTATCTAAGCTCACAAAGTCCTTGCAGGCAAACATCACAAGTACACAAAGCACAAAAACTACTAAATTTTTAAAATAAACCCCGTAAAAGGTGGTGAGTTTCACCTCTAAATTTAAAGCAGCATTTATTAGATCAAAGCCAAGAATTCTTATGCTATAAAAAATGGCTGCGACGATGACAATACCATAAACGCCGTAGCCACTAAATTTAAGCAGTGCGATCTGCGCTATGATCGTGCTAACGCCAAGAATAGTGTTGGCAACGGCTGGTCGGCGAAGCTTGTTTGTCGCGCTATCAAGGTTAAAAAGCGAGAAAACAAAGCTGATAAAGACGATAGGCACAAGCGTGATCATCGAGACGTTGTAGATAAATTTGATCTCGTCCGCACTTTTAAACGGCAGCCAAAGCGTGTAGAAATCCAGCCCAAAAACGACAAAAAATGCGGCCGGAGCGCTCATTACAAAGGCGATCACCTTCATTGAAAATTTAGCCTCTTTTATAAGATCTGTGATCAAATTTTTTGAGTAAAGCTCGACAAATTTTGGCGCAAATATACCGCTAAGCTGCGCTACAAAGCTCTCAAGTATGATAGGGGCAGCCTTGGCGACTGAAAGAAGACCAGTGGCGTTTGCATTTACAAAAATGTTGCAGATAAAGAGGTCCATGCCCGTTAAAAGTATGCGATTTAGCGCGTTAAAGCTGTTCCAAATGCCAGAGCTTAGAAGCTCTTTGATCTTAGAAAAGTCAAATTTACTAAGGCTAAATTTTAGCTCTGGCGTGATGCGAGCTGACATAAAAATGGTGCTAAAAAAGACAAAAAGGCTAGCAACTAGCGCTGAAATGGCGATATAAGAAATAAATGGCTTAAAAAAGTAAAAAAGTGCGACGATAAGGGCTGCCAAGATCGCGCTTGAGATGGCATTTCTGATGGAGAGCAGATAGAGCTTGTTTGTCACAAAGGCACATACCGTTAAAACGCCGTTAAATAGGCCGACGCAGAAATTTATAAAGTAAAAAACAAGGGTCATTCTCACGTCAAAGAGTAAATTTTCAGGGACGTTTAAAAACCTTTGCAAATTTAGTATAAAAATGGAGCTAAGCACCACCACAACGGCGCAAAAGAAGATATTTACGACAAGCACTGATGAGTAGTAGGTGTTTGCAAGGTTTAGATCTTTTTTGTGCCAAGCATGAGCGACAAAGCGCCCACTAACAGAGTTTATTGCTACACTCACGACCGCTGCGTAGCTAACGATGGCGTTACTAAGACCCACAAAGCCAAACGCCTCATTGCCAAGGCTTTTTAAGATAAATGGCGTAAGAAAGAAATTTATGCCCATTGATACGACAAAAACGACGATTGAGCTTATTAGATTGATTAGCATTAGATTTTTAACCTATAAATTTTTACGCCACTTGAGATGACAAATGGCTCAAAGTATCTCTCATCGGCCTTTTCAAATATAAAAAGCTGCACAAAAGATGAGTTAAAAGCATTTTCATCAAGCAACAATATCCGCGCATAATCTTCCAAAAAAACCACATAAATTTTGGCATTTTTATCTATGATTTTTTCATCTATTCGCAAATCTTTTCCAGCACCTTTTACCTTATAAAATGATTTTATAGCTTTTTTCTCGCCGTTATGTATGATAAATTTTTGCTCATTTGTAGGCAAAGTATAGCCGTCTCCAAGGTCAATACCAGCTTCGCTAACGCCATTTAATGCACTAACATGATAAAAATTCTCTTTTTGTCTTTTGCCAGTTGTAATGTCGATATAGCTATATCTAAAGATATTTGGTGCGATGTCAATCATATTTGGCACAAGATAGTAAAAAACATCTTTTTTTGCAGCTGGCAGAGTGAAATTTTCGCTTTCAAGCTGACTTAAAAAAGTATTTATATCACTTGTGTTGTAGTCTTTTAAAATTTTATCTATTGGCCTTATATTTTGCTCAAGCGAGGTGTCATTATACGTAACTGCCACTCTTGCAAGTCTAGCCGAAAATGCCTCATCTTTTCTCAAAGCAAGGCTAACAAAATAATTATTTTCGCCACCTTGTCTACCAGGATCGTTTAAAGTCATGACATCAGCAAAATACTTTATACCATATCCATAATCCCACCACGAAAATACATAATCATCGCGCTTAGTGAGCTTTTTAAGTTCATCAAGCGCAATTGCCTCATCACGGTTAATCACAGTGTTTGGCCTATATGAATAAGCAAAATCTAAATTTATAGCAAGAGCGGCTACGGCAAAAACTAAAAATGATAAATTTTTAATGAAATTTCTAAGATCAAATAAATTTAAAAAAAAATGCAAAAAATAACCAAAACCAAGCGCAACAAGTGGTGTTACGTACATAACAAATCTAACTCCGCTAAAGAAAGAGAGGAGTCCAAGTCCAAGCATTGGCAACGTAAGTAAGAATGGACGAAATTTAAAGCAAAGTAGCAAGTATCCAATAATAGCTGCCAGTAATATAAGAATATTTCCCGACATGAAATATATAAAATACAAAGGACTGGCACTTTTTACTTCGCTGATGAAATTATATTCATTTATAAAGTGAAATTTATCGCTAAGAATTTCATTGCCTTTAAAAACATAAATACCCATCTTTGAAGTAATGAAATCAAAACCACCAAAATAGATAAAAATAGCTAGCATTAAAGTAAGAAAAATGGCTAATTTTCTAGCTGAGAGTAAATTTTTATATTTGCAAAAAAGAGAGAAAAATAAAGCAATAACTACTAAATTAAAAATCAAAATTTTATTTGCTATTAGTGGATCTTTAGTAAAAACATTTGAGCTTACGATGCTTATAAATATAAAAAATATCGCTTGATAATTTTGCAATCTATCTCGCATAAAAACTATCGTATATAGTAAAAACATAAAGAAAATGCTTAAAATAAGTGCATAAGAGCTTTGATACCACCAAAGATAAAGCGATACAAAGACTCCAGGCAAAACGATAAATTTTTGTTCATTTGTGTTTAAAAGCCTGATCAAAAAATAGATGATAAAAAGCGCAAATGTGACATTTAACATGTCACTATCAAAATATCCAGGCGATGTCCTTGAAAGATAGCTTGGCAAGATAACACTCATAAATGCAGCCACAGCCCCAGCTTTTAGCGCTTTGAGCTCATTTGATATCAAAATAACTGGAAGTGCGATAAGAGGAGCTAAAAAGATGCTCATATAAAACATCACGCTTTCGATCTTAAAAGGAAAAATTTTACAAATATAAAAAACTATGGTTGAGATTGGGTGATTAAAGGGGCTAAAGTCATTTTGCTGATGAAAGCCAGCCAGCATATCTCTAGCGCTCTCTGCGTAATAATATGCGTCATTTGTCGTAAGCATAAACTCGCCATTAAAGTAAAACTCTGGCATATCCTTTGCCCACAATACCCAGAGCATCCTGGCCGCAAATCCAAACAGATAAGCAGCCAGAAATATAATTAAAATTTTACAATTTACGCTTACTTTGTGCACTAAATTCCTTACAGCCTAGCGTCAGCCTCTGGATAGATATTTTTTATATCATAAACTAAATGGCCTTTTAAATTTAGCTTTTTAAACTCATTGTGAGCTACGGCGATCACAATGCAGTCGTAGTCATCTAAGCTATACTCTTTCACTAAATCAAAGCCGTACTCGTGTTTTACCTCAGCGCTATCAGCCCAAGGATCAGTCACATCGACCTTGCAGCCAAAGTCTTTTAGCTCATCAACTACATCTATAACGCGAGAATTTCTTATATCAGGGCAGTTTTCTTTAAATGTCATACCAAGGACAAGCACACGCGCTTTGTTGATAAGCACACCTTTTCTTATCATTAGTTTTATAACCTGATCAGCTGCGTATCTTCCCATGTCATCGTTGATACGGCGACCTGCTAGGATCATCTCTGGATGATAGCCTACCTCTTGAGCTTTGTGAGTGAGGTAGTATGGATCTACGCCGATGCAGTGTCCACCAACTAGACCTGGACGGAAATTTAAGAAATTCCACTTAGTACCTGCAGCCTCAAGCACGTCGATAGTGTTGATGTGAAGCTTTTCAAACAGCATCGCAAGCTCGTTTATAAAGGCGATGTTTATATCACGCTGAGTGTTTTCGATTACCTTTGCAGCCTCGGCTACTTTGATGCTTGAGGCCTTATGAGTGCCGGCTGTGATGATTGAGCGATAAATTTCATCGACCTTGTCAGCGATCTCTGGAGTTGAGCCACTTGTGATCTTTTTGATCTTTGTTACAGTATGCTCTTTATCACCTGGGTTTATACGCTCTGGAGAGTAGCCGCAGAAGAAGTCTTTGTTAAATTTAAGCCCACTTTTTTCAAGAAGTGGCACGCAAATCTCCTCTGTAACGCCTGGATAAACGGTGCTTTCATAGACAACGATGTCGCCTTTTTTAAGCACTTTTGCCACACTCTCGGTTGCTTTTACGACTGGAGTTAGATCAGGGCGCTTATTCTTATCTATTGGAGTCGGGACGGTTACGATAAAGAAGTTGCAACTTCTGATGTCATCTAAATTTAGACTAAATTTCATGCCATTATCGATCGCTTTTTTCATCTGTTCGTTACTAAGTTCAAGCGTTCTATCATAGCCACTTTTAAGCTCTTCTATACGTTTTGCATTTACATCAAAGCCCACTACTTCGTACTTCTCGCTAAAAGCTGCTGCAAGTGGAAGTCCCACATATCCTAGTCCTACTACTGCTATTTTCATTTACTTTTTCCTTTCTTTTTTGCTTCTATCTTTTTTACGCGTTCGTACATTCTTATTTCCGCACTTACGCCTTTTGGAGTTATGATCCTAATAGGGCTAACGCCTGGTAAAATTTTAGTGAATTCATAATAAACCCGCCTCTTTTTCTCTCCGTCCTTGCAAAGCCACATCGTTTGCTCTAGCTCGTCACCGCCGCTAAATTCGTAATAAATCCCGCGCGCGTCCTCTTTTTCCTCGAGCTTTCCGCCGAGTAAAAAGGCGAAGTTGCAGTCGATTTTTATCTCTTTAAAAAATGCGACTTCGTATTTAAAATAATCAGGCGGCATCTTTGAGATAGGTAGCTCAAAAATATTTTCCTCAGTTTTTAGCGCATTTTCGCCTGCCAAAAGTACAAACGGAAGCGCGAAAGCCGCGATAAAAAGTAAAAATTTTCTCATGCCTTTACTCCAATTTGAAAATACTTAAATCCATGCTCAGCTAAAATTTTAGTGTTGTATTGGTTGCGCCCGTCAAATATGACAGCATTTTTTAGTCTTTGTTTGACCTCCATAAAATCAGGCGATCTAAACTCGCTCCACTCGGTGACAAGCACCATAGCATCGGCGTTATCAAGCGCATCGTACTTATTTTTAGCATATCTTATATCTAAATTTGGCATATATTTTTTAGCTTCTTCGCTTGATTTTGGATCATATGCCACCACTTTTGTACCAGCTTCGTCTAAAAGCTTTATCAAAGTTAGCGAGCTTGCCTCGCGCATATCGTCTGTGTTTGGCTTAAACGCAAGCCCCCAAAGCGCGATCGTCTTGCCCTTTAGATCTCCACCAAAGAAGTTATAAATTTTCTCAAATAGCACTCTTTTTTGAGCCTTATTTCTTGACTCGACCGCGTTTAAAAGCTCTGGCTCAAATCCATTTTGTCTAGCTGTGTAGATGAGTGCCTCAACGTCTTTTGGAAAGCAGCTGCCACCGTATCCGCAGCCTGGGTAGATGAAGCTATATCCGATCCTTGAGTCACTGCCGATGCCTTTTCGCACTAAATTTACGTCCGCACCAACACGTTCACAGATATTTGCTATCTCGTTTATGAAGCTTATTTTGGTTGCCAGCATCGAATTTGCAGCGTATTTTGTCATCTCGGCTGATTTTACGTCCATGCAAATAAGTCTGTCGTGATTTTTCATAAACGGCTCATAAAGCTCTCTCATCACGCTAAAGCCCCACTCACTGCTAGCTCCGATAACAACGCGATCTGGCTTTAAAAAGTCCTCGACTGCCGCGCCCTCTTTTAAAAACTCTGGGTTTGAGACGACTTCAAATTTAATATCCACATTTCTTTTTTCAAGCTCAGACTTGATAACCTCATGAACCCTGGCTCCAGTGCCTACTGGAACGGTTGATTTATCAACAACTATCAGCGGTTTACTTAAATTTTCTCCGATAGACTTGGCAACCGAGAGAACGTATTTTAAATCCGCCTGCCCATCAGCGCCCATAGGCGTGCCAACTGCGATAAATAACACATCTGCATGCTCTAGCGCCTCAGTTATCTGCGTACTAAATTTAAGCGAACCATTTTTGTAGCACTCGCTCACGATATCAGCAAGCCCTGGCTCATATATCGGTACGATACCGTTTTTTAGTGCTTCGATCTTTTTGCTATCAACATCAACGCAGATCACGCTGTTGCCCATCTTAGCAAAGCATGCACCACTTACTAGTCCAACATATCCGGTTCCGATTACTGCTACTTTCATGCTTATCCTTAAATTTTCTTTTCCCATTCAAGGGCGGTTTTTATGATGAGCGCTAGATCATCTCTTTTTGGCTTCCAGCTTGTTAGCGAGCGTAGTTTGCTTGCGTTTGAGATGAGGATAGCTGGGTCGCCGTCTCTTCTTGGAGCATTTAACACTTTGAAATTTACCCCACTCACCTCTTTTGCGGTCTCGATGACCTCTTTTACGCTAAATCCTCTGCCGTATCCCACGTTAAAAGTTTCACTTCCATTTTGACCGATATACTCTAGCGCACTTATGTGAGCGTCTGCTAGGTCACTAACGTGAATGTAGTCTCTTACACATGTACCATCTTTTGTCGCGTAATCATCGCCAAAGATGCCCATACTGTCACGCTTGCCAAGTATAGTTTGCACAGCTACTTTGATAAGGTGCGTGGCATTTGGATAGTTTTGACCGATTAACCCCTCTTCGTCCGCGCCTGCCACGTTGAAGTAGCGAAGTATTGCAAATTTAAAATTTTTATTTGAAGCGGCGTAGTCTTTAATGATCTGCTCGCTCATAAGCTTACTTCTTCCGTATGGATTTATCGGGTTTGTAGGCGTTGTTTCGCTCACCTCTGCCACGTCTGGCTCGCCATAAACTGCAGCAGTTGAGCTAAATATAAATTTATTTACATTGTAAGTTTTTGCGTATTTTAGCACCCTTGCGACGTTTGCAGTGTTGTTTAGATAGTATTTTAGTGGCTCGCTCATACTCTCAAAAACCTCGATAAACGCCGCAAAATGGATGATCGCATCAAATTTGCCATTTTCAAAAATTTCACTTAGATCATCTTCTAAATTTGCGTTTATGAATTTAAAATTTCCGATTTTTTGGAGCGCCTCAAGTGCTTTTTGTGAGCCCTTGCAGAGATTATCGATGATGGTTATCTCATCTTTACCTTGCTTTAAAAGTGCTTTTACTACGTGGCTGCCGATGTATCCAGCACCACCTGTTACTAAAATTTTCAAGTTTAAGCCTTTCGTAAAAAGTGGTTAATTTTATCAAAAATAGGGTAAAGCAAAAGTAAAACAAGGCTTTTGAATAAATTTTAATCTTCTCTAACCCTTAAAAATATTGGAAATCTTGGCTTGCCATTGGCTGTTAAATTTTGAAATTTATATGTGATGATGGAGCCTATCTTTGGGGGATTTCGGCGCTTTTCATCGCTTAGTCCTGAGCCTATTTTAAAGATAGTGCCAGATTTTGGTTCACCAGATTTTTCTTCACCCTGCTTGCCACCAAGCGCTTTACAGGTAAGCGAACCAGCAAATTTTGCGTATTTGCCGCTGCCTTTATTTATAGCGATTACTTCACACTCGGCATCTTTAAATTTTTTAAATTTCAGTACATTTTTGCTTCTTTTTCGCTCGTACGGTGCATTTGGCTCACGCACGACTGCTCCCTCGCCACCCTTTATAATAATATCCTCTGTAAATTTTAAAAACTGAGCGTTATCTCGCATTTTTATCTGTTTTATGATGATCAAATTTTCATTTGGCTTATTTTTTAGAAATTTAGCCAAAACTTCAAGCCTGTCAAGCAAACCACCACTTGCCTCAGGCACGTCAAAAATATGAAATTTTAGCCTCTGCCAAGCTTTTTCATCGGGTAGCTTATCCATCACGGTCGCTTGAATTTCTTCAAATTTAAGCTCTTTTGCGTAAAGCTCGCCATCGAGCGCAAATTTTGGGAAATTTTTAGTAAAACTTAGCGGCGCATTCAGCCTTTTGCCCTGCCTTGAGAGTAAATTCTCTCCGTCCCAGTAGGCACGCACGCCATCAAGCTTCTCGCTAGCTAGCCAACCACTGACATTTTGATCTTTATACTCGCTAAGGCGTAGCAAATCAAGAGAAAATGCAAAATTTAAAAGGAGTAAAACCGCAAAAAATATTCTAATCAAGCTTTTGCCTTGCAAAAGCAATAATCCAGATGATCGTCTACAACGCCCACACTTTGCAAAAATGCATAGGTGCTAACAGAGCCTAAAAATTTAAACCCTCGCTTTTTTAGCTCCTTTGCCACAAAGTTAGACATCGGCGTAGTGGCTGGCACTTGTTTGATATCTTGATAGTGATTTATGATCTGTTTGCCGTCAAATTTTGGGTCAAATTTTCTTAACAAATATCCCCAAAGATAGTCATAAAAGCTACCAAATTCTTGCGTTACGGATAAAAATGCAAGGGCGTTTGCAGAGAGTGATTTTAGTTTTAATCTGTTGCGAATCAATCTCTCATTTTGCATAAATTTCGCTATCTCAGCCTCGTCGTAAAGCTTGATCTTCTCTGGATCAAAGCCATCAAACGCCTCTCTCATGGCCTCTCTTTTTTGAAGCACTCCATGCCACGAAAGTCCCGCCTGAAAACCCTCCAGAACTATCATTTCAAAAAATTTTCTATCATCTTTTACGACTTTGCCCCACTCGTTATCGTGGTAAGCTATATCAAGCTCGCCTTTTGCCCATTCACATCGCCTCATCTGCTTTCCTTAAATTTTAACTCCGTAAAACTCGCAATACCACTCGACAAATTTAGCCACGCCGTCGTTTACTTTTGTATTTGGCTTGTAGTCAAAATCAGCCACCAAATCGTTCACATCAGCAAATGTTGCTGGCACGTCGCCTGCTTGAAGTGGGAGGAAATTTTTCTTGATCTCGCGGCCGATCTTTATCTCAACCGCCTTGATGTAGTCCATGAGCTCAACTGGGCTGTTATTACCGATGTTATAGACCTTAAACGGCGCTTTTGAAGTGGCAGGGTCTGGGTGCTTTGCGTCCCAAGCTGGATTTGGCTTCGCTGGGTTATCTATGCACTTAATGATGCCCTTTACTATGTCATCCACGTAGGTAAAGTCACGCTTCATCTTGCCGTAGTTAAAGACGTCGATGCTCTTATCTTTAAGTGCGGCATCAACAAACAAAAATAGCGCCATATCAGGGCGTCCCCATGGTCCATAAACGGTAAAAAAGCGAAGTCCGGTCGTTGGCACGTTAAATAGATGGCTATAAGTGTGCGCCATCATCTCGTTGCTCTTTTTGGTCGCTGCGTAGAGACTTATTGGGTGATTGACCCCTTCGTGCGTAGAAAATGGCATGTTCTCATTTAGGCCGTAAACCGAGCTAGAGCTTGCATAGACTAAATTTTTGATCTCATTGTGGCGGCAGCACTCTAGGATATTTGTAAAGCCTGTGATGTTGCTGTCTATATAGGCTTTTGGATTTATAAGCGAGTAGCGAACGCCTGCTTGTGCGGCTAAATTTACTACTACGTCAAATTTTTCTTTAGAAAAAAGCTCTTTCATAGTCTTTTCATCGGCCAAATCGGCTTTTATAAATTTTAAATTCGGATGTGTTTTTGAGGCGATCAGCTTGCCATAATCTATCTCATTTACGTCAAAGCCAGCCGTTTTTAGGCGAGCAAGCTTTAAATTTACGTCGTAATAGTCGTTTATCACGTCATATCCAACGACCTCATCGCCACGTGCTACAAGGGCATTCGCAAGGTGAAATCCTATAAATCCAGCTGTTCCAGTTACTAAAATTTTCATATTTTTCCTTTCATTTTTGGCTTATTTTAGTGCAAAAATGTAAATTTACGTATTTAGATCAGGGTAGTCCCAAGCGTTAAATTCAGCTCTTAAGTCGTCGTTCTCCCAACCTTTGCAACATAACCACTCAAGCCCTGCACGTCTTTCCATAACGACCTCTTCGTCAAGTCCAGCAAGCTTTTTGCCATTTATCCTAGCATCCACACACGCCCAGTGATAACGATAAACTAGGTCAAGTTTGCTTAAAATTTCATCCAAACTGCGCAGTTTTGAGCGGTTTTTGAGCCCACCCTCTCTAAAGACATCCATCACAAACTCACAGTCGCAAATTTTATCCATCTCACCGATATCTTCAGCTATACCAAGCGCCCAAAGCAAGATCCAAAGCGACTCATATTTCCAGCCCATATTTACGGCCAAATTTATATCAGCCCTTCCCTCTACGACCTCTTTTTCTTTTACACTTAGGTCATTATAAAAATCGCCCAAAAAGTCTTTAGCCCAAGCTATCTCATCTTCACTTAGGTGGCCATTGTCACGAATCGTACAAGCACACATAATCGCTGTAAATGAGCAAACCGCACGAGCAATGATCTCATCAACGCTTCTTGGCGTAACTTCACTATTGTCATACCTTAGTGGCAGACTCTCAAGCACAGCCACGCCCTCTTTTTTTAAAATTTTTATGCTCTCATCTTTTCTTTGTTGCGCTGTTTTTGGCATATCCGCACCTTTTTTAAAAATATCAAACACTCCCATTTTTATTCAAAAAACTCGGCGTTAAATTTCTCTTCGTTAAAATTTTTACCTAAAAATTTACAGGCTTCGATCATATCAGTTCTTGCTATTTCAAAGCAACTAGTAGCCCCAGGACTTGGAGTCATATTAAAACTTATACCCTCGCCTGTGCTTATCTTGCCCTCGCCAAGCTCAAGGCACTTTTTATTACGGTCGATAACTTGCGGTCTTACGCCGCCAAAATTTATAGCATAGCTTAGGTCATTTTCACTTAGGCTTGGCACGATCTTTCTAGCGTCTTTTACAAATTCTTTTTTATTGATAAATGGCACTTCAAATAAGAAATTTCTTAAAATATAAGATCTGATGTCGCTATCTTTTAAGAGATTTGTAAAGACTTCAAAGACATTTTTATCAAATTTTAGGCATTTACAAAAGTCAAAAAAGCTTGAACAGCCGTGATATCTCTCTAGTTTTGGTATGACTAGAGCTGTTGGTCCAAAGCGGGTGTTGCCATTAGCTAGGATATCTGGATCGCCGTGAAGCGCAGCAAATGGCAGCTTATCGTTTTGCACCATATAAACTTTGCCGTTTAGTAAGCGTTTTTTTGCGAAATAAAAGCTTCCAGCAACGGGCAATGTACTAAGATGAAGCCCATAACCCATCTTGTGAGCCAAAAATAGCGAGTGTCCTCCAGCATCGACTACGACGTAGTTTGCAGTGATCACCTCACCATCATTTATCTTTATGTGAAATGTATCGCCAGCCTTTTTTATATCAGTTACTTCTGAGTTTAGGCTGATCTCGTAGCCATCTGCGCCTAAATTTAGCGCATTTTGCACAAGTGAGTTTGCTAAGCCACCAAAATCCATCGTCGTAAACTGCCCATTTTGCGTGCCTATGGCGATGATGTTTTCTGTCCTCTCATTGCCATTTGCGTCAAAAACGACGTTTGGCTCGATTTGTTTTAACTTCTCTTTGTCATAAATTTCAAGGTAAGGAAAAAGCTCTCTAAAACTCTCATATCTCTCTTTCATGCGCTCTACTTCAGCATCTCCGATAGCTAGTGCCATCTTTTGATGAGCGAACATATACTTGCCATCAAGATTGTATTTTAGAGCATATTTTACTGGCATATTTGCCACACGAGAGACTTTTTTTGCTTTTTCTAGTGTGTAGTTTGTCTCGATATCGCCACAATGAATGGTTTGTGAGTTGCCTTTGCCGTTTGAATTTAGAGTAGCTACGCCGTCATATTTTTCTAAAAGTGCGACTTTTTTTATGTCGCTAAATGCAGCCAACTCATAAAAGAGCGCCGTCCCACTAATGCCTGCTCCGACAATTACCACTTCAAAGTGCTTCTGCCTCATTTTTTCTCCCAAAAAAGTTTAGTCGCCAAAATGATACTATATTAATTTTAAAACAAACAGCATAGTGAAAAAAGCTAGAATTTTTATATAAAAGAGAAATTTGGCAAGGTTCTCACCTTGCCTTGAAGTTAGAATTTATAAGAGACGTTTACTTTGAAATTTCTACCTGGTTCCCAGTCTATGAAATTTGAGTCGCCTGTATATGTAGCCAATCTTTGAGATTGTGAAGTATAAGCTTTGTTAAAGAGGTTGTAAATTCCAGCGTTTATCTCAAGGCCTTTAAATTTACCGCTGCTTGGTGAATAGGTAGCGTAGATATCGCTAACTGCGTAGCTTGGTATATTCACACTTTCGTCATTACCAGCCGAGATGGTATTTTTTGATGCAAAGTAGATTAGGTTGTAGCCTACTAGCGTATCAATGCTAGAAAATGCATACTCTGCGTTAAATGTGTATTTATCGCCCTGATCTCGGTAGCCGATAACGTTTGAGGTGTAGTATCCGCCCCTTGCTGGGTTTGCTACTCTATCTTTATATTTTACATTTTGATGAGTGTAGCTAGCAGCTAGGCTTAGTGCGTCTAAATTTAGCCTTGCAAGTAGCTCAACGCCGCTTATATCAGCGCCACCAGCGTTTATCCTAACTAAAGTTTGATTTACACCTCCACCTGCTGCGTTGTTATCAACTATTAAATTTTTATATTTTGTCATGAAATATTTTGCAGAGAGGCTATATGAGCTAACTTCATTTATGTCGCCATGATATTTAAGACCAGTTTCGTAGCTATTACCAGTTGTCGCTTTTAGATCCTTATTTGCCGACCAATTTAAGGCTCTGCCCCTGCTGCTTCCACTTGCCATCATCGACTCCATGACATCAGGCCCTCTAAAGACTCTTGCATAGCTTGCAAATGCATTAAGCCCTTTAATGATCTCATAATCAAGCGCAAGCGCTGGGGTAAATTCATTAAATTTATAGGTGTAGCTCTTTACATTTCCAGCTCTGCCGTCGTAGCTTTTTAGCTCGTGATGGGTGTATCTGATGCCTGGTGTGATGGTTAGCGAGCTAAAATTTAGCGCATCTTCCGCATAGATTGAGTAGTTATTTACCTTTTCAGGATAGTGATTATTTGGCTTGTTAAAATTTTTACTTTGGTAAAACTCAGCGCCGTATCTAAGCGTCTGCGTCAAAGCGCCGGTCTCGACTATACTCTTAGCCTTTGCATTTATGCCGTTTGTCTTTACGCCTAAAATTTTTAAGACCGGATCATCTTTTTTATGCTCGGTATTATATGCCGTTACCTCTAAATTCAAAAGATTACTAGGCTTGTATTCGTATTTTAGCGTTGTCGTATCGCGCTCGTATTTGCGGTGGTCATCATTTGCATGCGAACTACCAAATTCTGCTCTTAAAGGATAAAGACCCTTAAATTCATTATGCTCTCTTGAGATAGAAATTCTATGCGCATCAAGGAAGCTATAGCCAAGCTTTAAAAGATAGCTAAGGTCGTTGCCATCGCCGCCTATCTTCATTTTATTGCCACTTTTGCCGTAGTCATAGCCTTTGTGATTAATAGCGGCTATAAAATCAAGCCCTTCAACCGGTGCAGTAAAGATCATAAGGCCTTGCGAAAATTCGTCGTTGTTTGAGGCGTAGCCCGTTTTGATTTTTGCGCCGATGATCTCACCACTTTCTAGTAAGTCTTTTGCATCCACCGTTTTAAAGGCGACCGAGCCACCAAGTGCGCCTGAGCCATTTACGACTGACCTTGAGCCAACCTCGACATCAACGGCTTTTATAAGATCTGAATCGATCAGCAAGTCGGCATTGTGGTGAAATGTATTTCCGTTTTGTTTTGCGCCATCTATCGTGATATTTAGACCGCGGTCGCTAACGCCTCTCATATAAATTTTTTGGTTCATGCCGTTTGTGCCGCCCACATAGACTCCAGGGATGTCCCTCATCACGTCTTTTACTAGGCCAGCATTTCTAGTTGAAATTTTGATGTCATCAACGCCGTATCCACCACTGCTACTTGTTACCTCAACTCCGCTTAATACGCTCTCGTCTGCCCCATTTGCACAAACTGCTATGCTTGCTGCAAGAGAGAGTTTAAATAAGCTTTTAAATCTCATATTTTCTCCTAATTTGGTTATTAAAGTTACTATTTTAATTTTATAGCATAATTTTGAGATTGAATATTATAATTTAAAATATAAATTTTGAATAAAAATTTATATTTTATACGATTTATTGGTGAAAATAGAAAAATTATTTTTTACTTTAAATGAAAAATGGTGATAAAAATTTTTAAATTTTTGCTTAAGCTAAGTGTAGATTTTGGCAAGAGTTCCCCTTGCCATAAAATTTTAATATGCTCTTTTATAAGCGTTTTCTATGTTATCGCTCTCGCCAAATTCTTTCATAGCATTAAATGCGAAGTAAGGATTTCTAAGTAGTTCTCTGCCAAGCGCCACGCCGTCACAAACATCGCCAAGTAGCAATGCCTCGCACTCGCCTGCCTTTGTGATAAGCCCCACTGCTATGACAGGAATATTTACTGCACTTTTCACCGCTTTTGCGTAGTCTGCTTGATAAAGTGATGTAAATTTTGGTGCAGCATCGACATTTGCATAGATACCACCAGCCGAGACATGGATGAAGTCAGCTCCATTTTTTTCTAGCTCACGCGCTAGCCTCACACTATCTTCCACGTCCCAGTCACCATTTAGCCAGCTACTAGCACTTATTCTAACGCCAACTGCGATTTTAACGCTAGTTTTTATCTCTTTTAAAATTTCTATCAAAAATTTTATACGGTTTTCAAAACTTCCGCCGTAATTATCTTCTCGCTTATTTATGCCGGCGCATAAAAATTGATTTATCAAATATCCATGTGCTGCATGAATCTCTACCGCATCATATCCTGCATTCTCTGCCCTTACAGCAGCATCTATAAAGCTTTGTTTGACACTTGCGATCTCCTCGATACTCATCTTTTTTGGTGTTGCATATTCTTCACTAAATTTGATCTCACTTGGAGCAATAATGCCATCACAAGTACTCTTTCTACCAGCATGAGCTAGCTGGACAGCCATTTTAGCACCGTATTTGCTGCAGTCTTTTACCAGCTCTGCGTGAGCTTCTATCTGCTCGTCACTCCAAAGACCAAGGTCTTTTTTGCTGATCCTACCTCTAGGCTCGACCGCTGTCGCTTCAACAATGATCATACCAACGCCACCAATCGCCCTTGTTGAATAGTGGAGCCTATGAAAGCATCTTGGACGACCATCCTCTTTTTTAACTTCATACATGCACATAGGGGCCATTATAATGCGGTTTTTAATCTCGATATTACCTATCTTAAATGGTGTAAAAAGCTTACTTTGCATAAATTTCCTTTAAAATTATTTTTGGTTATTTTAGGATATTTGTTTAAATTTTTGGAATTGTAGGAATTTGTGTATTGTAATCTTAAAATTATCAATCAAATTTTAAAATTTTTGAGCGAATGCATTTTGGCTCTAAAATTTGAGCTAAGCTGTAAGCGAAACCAAATTTTTGTAGTCAATTCTTACGAGTGGGTGAAAGTTTTAAAATTTGTAAAAATAGTAAAAATTTACAAAAATTCTATTTCTCACCTTTAAACACAGAAGTAAAATATTCATCGACATTAACGCCGTCTTTTTCATATCTTTTAGCCTTAGCCTTACGTCAGCGTCTTGCCAAAGTATTGGCGGTAGCGCAAACATCACCTTATCAAGGCTAAATTTTCTCATATCTTCGCGCCAACCATCCCAGCGGTAAAGCTCGTAAAATTTAGATATATCGCCGCATAGCGCTCGGTAAAAAACGCGAGTAGCCAAGCTGCGTATCTTCCCATTTGCCGCTATCTGGCGCATAGTAAAAGACGTTGCCCGCTTTACCACCAAATGCGCCGCCATTTACCGCGAAAAATCCACCCAAAACATCATCCGCCACAAGCAGATAGCTAGGGCATCTGCCCTGCTTCGCTAAAGCTCTTGCCAAGGTTAAAGCTGTAAATTCCACGCTTCATCTGCTCGCACCCTGAGCCAAGCACGCGCAGCCAACCGCCGTCTATCACGATTCCGCCGCACCCATAAACAAGCGCTCCCATCGGTGAGCGGGTAGTTACTTGAAGTCCTAAAAGCTCGCTTTGCGTCCTGCTCTCATCACGCGGTAAATTTCACTCGTTTTTAGCTTATTTAGCTGCTCTTCTACCAACTCTCAGCCTGGCTCATTTGTATCTATGCACCGCTCTAAGGCCCTTATCGCGAGTTCTTGCGATAAATTTAATGAAATTAAAAAGAAGAATTTGGCGAGTCGCCCCGCCAAATTTGCATTAGAGGATTATTTCGCGTCCCAGGCTAAGATCGTGTTGCCCTCGGCGTCGGTAGCCACGTCGCCCATGCCCATAATGTTGTAGCCGCAGTCGACGTAGTGCACCTCGCCGGTCACGCCGCTAGCAAGGTCGCTAAGCAGGTACATAGCGCTTTTGCCGACGTCTTCTGTGGTGACGTTGCGTTTTAGCGGGCTATTTACTTCGTTGTAGCGTAAAATCATCCTAAAATCGCCAATTCCGCTTGCGGCAAGCGTTTTGATAGGGCCTGCACTGATCGCGTTTACGCGGATATTTTTAGCTCCAAGGTCGTGTGCTAGGTAGCGAACTGAGCTTTCAAGCGCTGCTTTTGCGACGCCCATGACGTTGTAGTGAGGCACGAATTTAGGTCCGCCTAGATATGTGAGTGTAAGCACCGAGCCGCCCTCTTTTAGCACTGGTAAAACCGCACGAGTAAGGCTTAGTAGCGAATACACGCTCGTACCCATCGCGATGTCAAAGGCCTCTTTGGTCGTATTTACGAACTCGCCCTCTAGCGCTTCTTTCGGCGCATAGGCCACAGCATGCACGACGAAATCTATCTCGCCAAGGTCTGCTTTGATGCGATCCGCAAGCCCGTCTAAGTGGGCAGGATTGTTTACGTCAAGCTCATAGACGAATTTGCTCCCAAACTCCTCCGCGATCGGCTCTACGCGTTTTTTCAGCGCGTCGTTTAGGTAGGTAAACGCCATCTGCGCACCCTGCTCGTGACAAGCTTCGGCGATGCCGTAAGCGATAGATTTGGCGTTAGCGACGCCGACGATGAGGCCCTTTTTGCCTTTTAAAATCATTATTTCTCCTTTCTATTTTGCTTGGCTTTTAAGCGATTTGATTTAAATTTTTAAATTTAAAATTTTGATAGCGGCAGTATCATGAGATGGATTTTAATGTTGTGTAGAAATTTTAAGTCAAGACTAGGCACATAGCCTGTCGCAGACTTAAAATTTCCAACTCATTAAAAGACACTCACGAGACGACGCGTATAAGCTCCAAAAACTTCGACGCGTCCCAGCTCGCCGTACCTACCAATACTCCGTCACAGTTCGCAATCCGCGCTATCCCGCCGATATTTGCGACATTGACGCTGCCGCCGTAAAGCAGCGGCGCGCTCGTCTGCTCGCGGATGAAATTTAAAACATTCCCTATCTGCTCCGTGCTCGCACTCTTGCCCGTGCCTATCGCCCAAATTGGCTCGTAGGCGATCAGCAGCCGCTCGTAGCCAAGGTCGATATTTTTTAGCTGTTCCGCCAAAAACTCCTTCGTGCGACCCGCTTCGTTTACGCTCAAATTTTCGCCGATGCAGTAGACGATCTGCCAGTCCGACTTTACGGCGAAGTCGAATTTAGCTCGCAAAAGCTCCTCGCTCTCGCCCAGCTCGCGCCGTTCGGAGTGCCCTATCAGCACGCTTTTTACGCCAAACTCGTCCAGCATCGCCTTGCCGATCTCGCCGGTGTGAGCGCCGCTTTCGCACGGGTAGAAATTTTGCGCACCGAGTTTAAATTTATGAGCCGCAAGATCAAGCGCGCTAAACGGAGGAAATACCGTCACGTCGTCGTTTGCGCTTAAATTTGCGTCTAAAATTTCAGCATATTTAGCAAAGCTCACTCTCGTGTGATTGCACTTTAAATTTGCTAAAAACCTCACCCCGCAGCCTTTCTAAGCGGTTTTATGCCCGGTAGCTCCTTGCCCTCGATGAGCTCCAAGCTCGCGCCGCCGCCCGTGGAGATAAATGTCATCTCGTCGGCATCCCCGGCGCGCTCGACGACGTCGGCCGTATCGCCGCCGCCAACGACCGTAGTCGCGTGTGTGTCGATGATGGCGTGGCTCATCTTGATGCTACCTTTGCTAAATTTATCCATCTCAAAAACGCCCATCGGCCCGTTCCACCAGATGGTTTGCGCGTCAGCGATTACCTCCTTAAAGAGCCTAATCGACGCAGGCCCGATGTCTAGCCCCATCCAGCCACTAGGTATTTCTTGCGCAGGGACGAATTTCACGGCGCTTTCTGCCGAAAACGTCTGAGCTGCGACGACGTCTACGGGTAGGTAAATTTTAACGCCAAGCTCCCTGCCCTTGCGCAAAATTTCGCGCGCATCCTCGATGAGGTCTTCTTCAAGGAGCGAATTTCCGATGTTTTCGCCAAGTGATTTTAAAAATGTAAATGCCATGCCACCGCCAATTATGAGCTTATCTACGCGTGGCAGAAGGTTATGCAAGGCTTGCAGTTTGCCGCTTACCTTGCTGCCGCCCACGACCGCCACGAATGGACGCGCAGGGTGCTTGATGAGATTTTGGGCGAAATTTATCTCTTTTTGTAGTAAAAATCCCGCCGCCTTGTGCTTCTCGTCGTAAAATTTAGTGATCGCCTCGACCGATGCGTGAGCCCTGTGGCAGACGCCAAATGCGTCGTTTATGTAAAATTCGCCAAATTCTGAAAGCTCTTTTGCCAAAGCTTCGTCGTTTTTGGTTTCGCCCTTTTCAAAGCGCAAATTTTCAAGAAGTAAAATTTCGCCCGGTTTTAGTGCGGCGACTTTGGCTTTGGCGTCCGCGCCGACGACGTCCTCGGCAAATATCACGTCTCTATCAAGCAGCCTTGAAAGCCTCTTTGCCACGCCTCGCAGCGAAAATTTCTCCTCAAAGCCGTTTTTAGGGCGTCCTAGGTGGCTAGCCAAAACCACGCTGCAGCCGTTATCTAGGCAGTAGCGGATCGTTGGGATCGCAGAGCGTATGCGGCGGTCGTCGGTGATGTTTAAAAACTCGTCCATCGGCACGTTAAAATCGCACCTGACAAATACCTTCGCGCCGCCGAGCTCAAGGTCGTTGATCGATAAAATTTCACTCATTTTTAGCCCTTTAATTTACTTCGTAGCCACGATCTTAGCTAGGTCGACGAGCCTTGTTGAGTAGCCCCACTCGTTGTCGTACCATGCAAAGACCTTCACCATATCATCAGCGATTACCTGCGTAGTGTCGCTAGCCACGATGCTGCTGTATGCGCTCGTGCAAAAGTCGCTGCTAACTCTATAGTCGTCATCGACGAATAAAATTCCCCTTAAATTTGACTCCGCAGCCGCTCTAAACGCCTCGTTTATCTCCTCTTTGCTAGCAGGTCTTTTTAAAACCGCCGTTAGATCGACCATAGAGACGTTTGCTACCGGTACGCGCACGCTTTGTCCGTGCATCTTGCCGCTTAGCTCGGGAAGTACTTTAGCGATCGCCTTTGCGGCTCCGGTGGTCGTAGGCCCGATATTTAGAGCCGCAGCGCGCGAGCGGCGGAAGTCTTTAGCCTTTACGTCTACTAGGCTCTGACCGTTCGTATAAGCGTGGATCGTGGTCATAAGACCTTTTACGATACCGAATTTATCGTTTAGCACCTTTGCCACTGGAGCTAGGCCGTTTGTGGTGCAGCTTGCATTTGAGACGATCGCTTCGCCTGCGTATTTATCGTCGTTTACGCCGACTACAAAGGTCGCCGTGTCGTCTTTTGCCGGAGCGCTCATGACGACTTTTTTGATACCGCGAGCTAGATACGGTTCGCATTTTTCTGTAGTTAAAAATTTACCCGTACACTCCAAAACCACGTCTGCACCGTAGTCTGCGTAGCTAAGCTCGTTTAGATCTCTTGTTGAAAAAACTCTTATCTTTTTGCCGCTTACTTCTATAAAATCGTCGCTTATCACCTTAACGTCTTGCTTGAATTCGCCGTGCACGCTGTCGTATTTGAGCAGATAGCGCGTCATGTCGCGCGTCGCCGTGTCGTTGATAGCGACAAGCTCAACGTCGTCTCGCTCTAAAATAATACGAGCAGCGCACCTGCCGATACGCCCGAAGCCGTTTATTGCTACTTTAACTGACATCTTAGCTCCTTTTGATATAATTACGCCTAATTCTACAAAAAAGAATTTTAAAACAAATATAAACAAGGCACTTTAATAGATGAAGTTAGCACTTTTTGGCGGGAGCTTTGATCCGGTTCATTTAGGACACGATAGCATTGTGAAAATGGCACTAAGCGGCCTTGACATCGACAAGCTCATCATCATGCCAACTTTTATAAGTCCCTTTAAGAGCGAATTTTCAGCTCCACCAGAGCTTCGCCTAAAGTGGATAAGAGAAATTTGGAGCGCTTTAGAGAAGGTCGAGATCTCAGACTATGAGATAAATTTAGCTCGCCCGGTGCCTACCATAGAGACTGTTAAGTATTTGTATGAGAAATTCAAGATAGAAAAATTTTATCTCATAATAGGCGCGGACCACCTAGCCACGCTTGATAAATGGCATGGCTACGAGGAGCTAAAAAATTTAGTGCAGTTTGTGATCGCTAAGCGCAATCACATAGAAATTCCACGTAATTTACAAAAAATGGACGTGCACGTAGATGTTAGCTCATCGCAAATCAGGCATCAAAAGGGGCTTGATGAGCTGCCTAGCAAGATAAAAGATGAAGTTATAAATTTTTACCAAGGATTAAAAATGCGAGAGAGATCGATGCAAGAGCGCACCGAAAGTATAGTTAAGGTTTTAGACGCAAAAAAGGCTGAAGAGATACAAGTGTTTGATATGAGTGGGGATGATTATTTTGTAAAAGCCGTAGTTATCGCTACTACGCTTGGCGAGAGACACGCTTACTCACTGAGCGAGGATCTAAAAGAGGAGCTTAAACCTCTTGGAGAAAAATTTATAGGCACTGAGAGCTCGCCTGATTGGATCGTGATGGACCTTAGCGACATCTTGATACATCTTTTAAGTCCAGCTTACAGAGCAAAATACAACATCGAAGAGTTTTTGCAAAAGCTAAAAACTAGCAAAGAGTCTTAACAAAAACAAGCGATGAGCAAATAAGCCATAAAAATATAAAAAATGCTAGCAAAAATGGCTTTTTGCCCGTCGCTTTAAATATACTCCTATCTATCCCAAATCCCAAAGCACACATCGCGACGCAAAGGCAGATACTAGCGGCTAGCTTTAAAATTTGCACCAAATTTTCAGGGAAAAATGGCAAAGATCTAACGCAGATCGCCACTAAGAAAAATAGCGCAAACCAAGGTATGCTCTTTAGCTTTGAACCACCGCTATTTTGACTTAAATTTAAGAAATTTAGCAAAAACAAAAATGGCACAAGCATGATGACGCGAAGCATTTTTATGATGACAGCGGTGCTACTTGCTGTGCCATCAAATGCTGCTGAAGCTGCGACTACGTGGGCTACTTCGTGAAGCGAGCCGCCGATAAAAAAGCCAGTTTGGTGTGGCGTGAGAGCTAGAAATTTAGCGATAAATGGATAGATAAACATGCCAATCGTCCCAAAGAGCACCACCGTGCAAATGGCGATAGCAAGCTTGTTTGCGTCTGCTTTTATCTCATTTTGAGTAGCCATAACAGCAGCTGCGCCGCAGATGCTAGCCCCTGAGCCAATGAGCACGGCACTATCCTTGCTAAGCCCCAAAGCCTTAGTGGTAAAAAGCGCAAAGCAAAAGGTCGCAAAGACCATAAAAGCTGCGTATATCACACCTAGAGTGCCAACACTTGCGATCTGGTTAAGGCTTATATTGAAGCCAAAAAGTATGATGCCTAGCCTTAAAATTTGCTTCCCAGCGATCGCCACGACGCCACTAGATTTTAAAATTTGAGTTTGTTTGGTGAAAAGATTTGCAAAAATAGCGCCTAAAATGATAGAGATAATGAGCGGGCTGGTGTAAAATTTAGCCAAAAGTGTGTTTGAGAGTGTAAAAGAAACGGCGCAAATCAGCACTAGAACAAGCACAGCGAAAAATTTATGAGACATATTTTAACCTTAATCTATTTTTTAAAAATGCAATTAGCACGTTTGGGTATAATTAGACGAATTTTATAATGCAAATTTAAAATAAAGATAAAGGGATAGGACTATGATCATCCTTGGCGAAAAATATGCTTTTACCAGCTTAGAACTAGAAAAGCTTAGAAAGAAATTTGGTCAAGTAAATTTTTTATCCCATGAAAATAGCGACGCGAAGGCCTTGCGAAGTGCACTAGAAAATCTCATAAAATCAGGCGATCAAAGGCTGATCGTACTAAATACTGCAAAGCCAGTTGATGGCAAACTGGTGAGGTTTCTCACGCTTTTGCAGTTTAAAACGAAGTATAAAAAGATAAAATTTTTAAACGTAGAGAATTTTTTAGAAATTTACCTACACAAATGTTATATCCCAGAAAATGGCGAAAATCTTAATTTTTTAGATGAGATAAGGCCTTATGGTGCTTTTGCTTACGCACTCAAGCGAATGATCGATTATGCTAGCTGTTTGGTACTTTTTATCTTGCTTTTTGGTCTAAAATTTTATGTAAAGAGAAAGATAGACGAGCAATCACCTGGAAGCCTTTACTTTTTACAAAGTAGAGTTGGGCTGAACAATAGAGAATTTGAGTGCATAAAATTTCGCTCGATGATGGAAGATGCCGAGAAAGATGGGGCAAAATTTGCTAGCGAAAATGATGAGAGAGTATTTGAGTTTGGCGAATTTATGCGAAAAACTCGTATAGACGAGGTGCCACAGTGCATAAATGTCTTTCGAGGGCAAATGCATCTGATAGGACCAAGGCCTGAGCGAAGACACTGGATAAATTTCTTTGAAAAAGAGATACCTTACTACAATGAACGTCACATTGTTCGACCTGGTATCACAGGCTGGGCACAGGTAAATTACCCTTATGGCTCAAATACACACGACGCCAAACAAAAACTCATGTATGATCTTTACTACATCAAACACTGGTCACTTTGGCTGGAGATAAAGATCATAGTAAAAACTATCGCGATTATATTTGAGAAAAAAGGCGTTTAAATTCTCAAGAGCATCATGAGTTTGAGATATTTTTAAATAAACCTTTTTCTAATTTAATTTTGTTGCTTTTAGCCAAAATGAATGCAAATTCTACATCCTATCTTTAGCTGTGATTCCCATTATGTTAAATGCTGTTTTTATCGAGACAGCAACGACTGCAAAGACTTTTAGTAAGCTATCTTCGTTTTCATTTCCAACCACGCGGTTTTCGTTATAAAATTTATGAAAACTAGCAGCTAGTGACTTCAAATAGTCTGGTATCTTTTGAAGCTGTCTTGAGATAAAAGCATCCTCTAAAATTTCAGGTAAAATCAGCGCTTCAAAAAGTAAATTTTTAGCATTTTCATCTAGACATTTAAAGTCCGCATTTATCACGTCACAAACGCTTTTTCCAGCCTTTGAAAAGATCTGATTTATCCTGGCATGAGCATAATTTATATAAAAAATAGGATTTGAGCTATCCTCTTTTTTAAGCTCATCTACGTCAAATTCCAAACTACTCGTATTTGCCTTGCTTATAAAGATAAATCTAAGCGCCTCAGCACCGATCTCGCTTGCAATATCGCTCATCAGCACGGCATTACCAGCGCGCTTGCTCATCTTGTATGGCTTGCCATCTTTTAGCAGACTAACCATCTGCATAAGTATCACTTCAAGCTTGCTTTCATCGTATCCAAGGAAATTTATCGCAGCCTTTAGCCTTGCGATATATCCGTGATGGTCTGCGCCCCAAATGTTTATATAGTGGTCAAAATTTCTTTCAAATTTAGCGTTATGATAGATGATATCGCCAGCTAAATATGTCGGTCTGCCGTCATTTCTAACCACAACCCTATCGTTATCGTCGCCAAGTGTGGTAGAAGCGATATAGATAGCGCCCTCTTTTTCATACATTTGATTTGAACGTTTTAGCTTTTCTATAGTTGGCTCCAGGCGGTCGTAAAGTGCTTTTTCACTGGCCCAGCTCTCTATAAAAATGCCAACGTCCGCTAAATCTTTTTTGATGATCTCAAGCACGATATCCTTGCCAAACTCAGCAAGCTCAAGGTTCCTGCTCTCGTCATAAAAAATTTCCTTGCCAAATTTCTCATTTGCAAGCTTAGCGATATCTAAAATATAATCCCCGCGGTAGTATTTCTCTGGATAGACGACACTTTCGTTAAAAAGCTGCTCTTTAGCCGCAAGTGATATCGATGTGCCAAGCAGATCTATTTGATTGCCCGCATCATTTATGTAGTACTCTGTTGAGATAGCATAGCCAAGTCTTTTGCCAAGTCTTGCCAATGTATCGCCGTAAACCGCACCTCTAACGTGTCCGATATGAAGCGGACCAGTTGGATTTGCGCTGATGTATTCTATTAAATAGCTATCTTTTTTTATATCTTCTTTTGCAAAATTTTCGCTATCTAGCAAAATTTGCTTTGAAATTTCATCTAAAAACTCGCTTTTTAGCTTGAAATTTAAGTAGCCATTTACCGCACTGGCTTCAACTATTTTGCTATCACTAAATTTATCGGCAAACTCGCTAGCTATCATGGCTGGCGACTTTTTTAGCTCCTTTGCTAGACTAAAAAGTGGCGTAGCATAGTGAGCTAAATTTTTATCTTTTGGCTTTTCAAGCACAAATTCACGCTCTAAAACCTTTGAAATTTCAGCTTTTATTTTATTTTTCAACTCTAAAACCTATGCGTTTTTAGTTGTTTCTTCTATTTTTTGACTATCGGCATTCTCTTCTTTATGCTCGACTTTCTCACTTTTTTCAGGGGTTGTATCCTCCATCTCAGCCTTAAAAGTCTTTATACCTTTGCCTAGTCCTTTTGCAAGTTCTGGGATCTTCTTTGCTCCAAAAAGTAAAACAATAATCGCTAAAACAACTAGCCAGTGACCAATACTAAAAGAACCCATTTTTTCTCCTCAATAAATTTTTCAAAATGTTATCATAAATTCCTGAATTTCTAGCAATCTATCCACTCATCAATAACGCGTCTTAAGTCTATTTTTGTGCTTTTTAACCTCATCGCTCTAAGAATTGATTTTAGGCCTTTATAACTCTTTTCAATGTCATCATTTACCAAAAAATAATCATATTCTAAGATGTGCTCCATCTCACCAACTGCGTTCATTAGGCGATTTTCTATCATCTCCTCACTATCAGTTCCGCGATTTTTCAAGCGTTTTTTAAGCTCTTTTTTATTTGCAGTTGTGATAAAAACTGAAGTTATGTAGCTTCTAAATTTTTCAAGTGCGATGTGAAAGCCTTGCACATCGATATCAAATATAACTATCTTGCCAGCCTCAAGTGCTGCTAAAACTGGCTTTAAGCTCGTACCATAATAGTTTTTATGCACCTGCGCCCATTCTAAAAATTCGCCCTTTTCTATACCGCTTTTAAACTCATCTTCTTTTATAAAATAGTAATCCACTCCATCGACTTCGCCTTCTCTTTTTGCCCTTGTTGTGCTTGAAATAGAAAAATAAAGATCCTTCTCTTCCTTTAAAAGACGGCCCAAAAGCGTACTTTTCCCACTTCCGCTAGGCCCAGAAACTACTAAAATTTGTCCTTGCAACTACTTTTCCTCAAAACTTATATTTATCTTTATGTTCATATCTTTTAGCACATCTCTTAGTGAGCTTTCATTTAACGACTCATGGACGTGTTTTGTGATCTTTTTGGTTAGCTCTTCTTTATAGTCAGCATCGATTTTTGTTTCATCGCATGAGCTAGTTTGTGGTGCATTATTTAATCCAAATGCTGCTTGCATCGTATTTTCATCTATTTCTTCAATAGATGCTACATCAAAATTTGGGCTACCCAACGTCTCTTCTTTAAAATTTTCTTCCTCAAACACCTCATCTACCATACCTAGATCTTCTTGCGCAAGGACTTCTTCAGAAATTTCTTCATGATCTTCTTTAGTTGGCTCTTTTTCAAGGTCTATATCTTCGCCCAAAGAAATCTCCTCTGCTTCCTGAGTAGATTCTTCATCTATATCTTCCTCTAAATTTTGACTAGCTTCATTTATCAAATTTGCCTCGCTGCTTTCAGGCTCAAAATTTTCATCATTGCCAAAATCAGTCTCTGGTTCATCAAAATTTTCGCTATCTTCGCTAGCTTCTTCGTTTAGCTCTTTATCCAAAGACTCGATCTCGCTGAGCTCTTTTTTACTTTGGCTTATATCATCTACAAAATCTTCATTAAGCTCGGCAGTTTCTAAATTTTGAGAATTTTGCTCGACCATTTTATCAAGCTCATTTTTAGCCTCTTCATCCGCCAAGTCACTCTCGCCCATATCATCTATCTCATCTACAAGCGAACTAAGCTCATCAAAGTTATCACTATGCTCTTCTTTTATCACAGGCGGCTCATTGTTTTGCTCTAAGGATTTGTCTATATCTTCTGAATCAGCCATATATTTGCTAGCTATGTCATTTATCATATCATCATCTATGAGTTCAGTGTCTGTTTCATCAAAACTGATATCTTTATCCTTTAAATCCTCAGCCTCTAGTTCACTTAGCTCCTCTTTTAAAAACTCGTCATCTAAAGCCTCGTTATCAAATTTATCTGCTTTATCATCTTCTTTTGCTAAATTTTCAAGGCCCATATCAATTTCTGGAAGCTCAAAATTTTCTAAATCATCAAAGTTTTTATTGTTTTCGTCGAAGTCATTAAAATTTGTAGGCTCATCTAATCCAAGCTCAAGTTCTTTATCATTGTCAGTATCTTTGTTTTGTTCAAATAAACTAATAAATTCTGTTGGTAAAAAGGGCTTTTCAAGCATAACATCAGCAAAATCTGGCTTTTCACCGCCCCTAGGTGCTAGATACATTATCTTTTGATTTAAATTAACATCGCTGCTATCCATATCACTATCGATGATAATATAATCAAATTGATCGCCAACACTATTAACATCGTCAAATTCGCTATATTCTATGCCTAGTTTATTTAAACTTAACGTTATAAGGCGAGAAACTGCTGGGTTTTTATTTACAAGTGCAACTTTCATAATCCCTCCTTGAAGAGCTTGAGGCTGTATTTTATGATAAATTTCATTGCTATTTACTTAAAAAAACAGTGCTGGCATATCGTTTAAAATCTGCACCATCATATCAGTTATGATTTTTATAATGCCAGCTAAAATAGCTATCAAAACCGAAAAACCGATACTTACCTTAATAGGATAGCCAACAACTAATAGGTTAAATTGTGGCATAGTTTTCATAAGCATGCCAAAAATAGCATCTGAAAGTATAGAGAGCGCGATAATAGGGAAAGCCAGAACAAATCCAAACATAAAAAGATTACCAAAGAGCTTTAGGGCGTAGCTCATCACACCGCTTCTTGGATAAAAATCTCCAAGCGGTATAGCAGAAAGTGAAGTGGAATAAAACTGCAATATTAAATGGTGCCCATCAAGCATCAAAAATGCAAGAAGCGCGATAAAATTTAAAATATTTGCGATCACTGGCGAATTTGTACCAGTTTGTGGATCAAGCACTGAAGCCATCGAAAAACCCATAATCATTGAGATTTGCTCGCCAGCCATTTGAAGTATAGCAAAAACGATATTTAGCAAAAGCCCAGCGCAAAGTCCGAGCATGGCCTCACTTAAAATTTCCATGATCAAAAAATTTATAGCATGCTCATGAGCGTGTGAGAGCGGAAAAAGTACAACACAAAGGGCAAAAACTAGTAAAGTTTTTACGCTAAGCGGGATCTGATTGTGAGAAAAGAATGGAAAAAATACGATAAGCCCACTAAGACGTGCAAAAAGGAGCATAAAGGTTATGACTTTATCCGCTCCAAAAAACTCGACTAGCTCCATTATTTTATATTAACGCCTCGTCCATCTCAGCTGGAATTTCAAGCCCCATGATCTTTAAAACACTAGGAGCGATATTATTTAGACCGCCGTTTTTTACTTTTTTTACGCCATCAGCCATCACAAAACAAAAGACATCATAAGTCGTGTGGTTTGTCAGTAGCTCGCCACTACTATCGCGCATCTCTTCGCAGTTTCCATGATCGCTCGTGATGATCATCGCGTAGTTTTTCTCTTTTGCTTTAGTGTAAATTTCTCCAAGAGCCCTATCTACTGCCTCTACTGCTTTGATTGCGGCCTCATAGTTACCAGTGTGCCCTACCATATCGCCATTTGCGAAATTTACCACAATGAAGTCCTGCTCGTCATCCATACCTTTTAGCACGGCTTTGCAAACCTCTGCTGCGCTCATCTCTGGCTTTTCGTCATAGGTCTTTACCTTTGGACTAGGGATTAGCACCCTTGTTTCATTGCTAGCTAACTCCTCGACGCCACCGTTAAAGAAAAATGTGACGTGGGCATATTTTTCAGTCTCAGCCGTGTGAAGCTGCCTTAGCCCAGCCGCTGCTATGACCTCGCTTAGGGTATTTTTTATCTTTTCATTTTTAAAGAGCACTTCAAATTTAAAATTTGCGTCATATTCGGTCATGGTGATTAGATTTTTGATAGCAAAAGGTCGCTCAAACTCGCTAAATTTCTCCTCGCCTAGAACCTGGCAAATTTCTCTTGCTCTATCATTTCTAAAATTTATAAAGATCACGCCGTCATCTTCGCCCATGCCCTTAAAGCCATTAAAGCTTGCTGGCTTTACAAACTCATCTGTCACGCCCTCATCGTAGCTTTTTTGTAGATACTCACTTGGCGATAAGCTGCTTAAATTTGCTCCATTTACCAAGCTATCGTAGGCCTCTTTTACACGTTCCCAGCGTCTATCCCTATCCATCGCGTAAAATCTTCCACAAACGGTAGCTACCTTAAATTTAGCTTCCAAGCTTTTTATGAAATTTATGCTACTATTTGGACTAACGTCGCGTCCGTCTGTGATAGCGTGAGCAAAAACTTCGCAGCCACTTTTGCTAGCAAGCTCGCACATACCATCAAAATGCTCCATATGTGAGTGCACGCCGCCGTCGCTATAAAGCCCTATGATATGAATCTTTTTGCACTTTTTAAAAAGAGCTTTTAGGGCTTCATTTTCTGCTATCGAGCCATCAGCGAAGCTGCGTGAAATTTTGACCAAATTTTGATACAAAACTCGCCCACTTCCTATGCACATGTGCCCTACTTCGCTGTTTCCCATCTGCCCTTCAGGTAGTCCCACAGCGTTTCCAGAGGTTTTTATGAGCGAGTTTGGAATTTCTTTAAAAAATTTCTCGTAATTTGGCTTTTTAGCCGCCTCAAATGCGTTAAATTTACCGCTTTTATTAAATCCAATACCATCAGTTATTATTAAAATAGTTTTTTGACTCATTTTGAAAATTTATCCTTAATTTTAGATAATTTTTAAGGCCATTATACTAAAATTGCTTTTTTTAAAAATAAAGGCTCTCATGTTTTACTATATCTATGAAATTTTAAATTTTAATATCTTTCAATACATCACCGTTCGTGCTGGTATCGCTTTTTTCATCGCTTTTGCACTCACAACTTATTTGATGCCCAAATTTATCGCTTGGGCAAAGGCAAAAAACGCCGCCCAGCCCATCTACGAGCTTGCCCCACAAACTCACCAAAAAAAGGCCAAAACGCCGACTATGGGCGGACTTGTTTTTGTCTTTACAGCAGTACTTTCTACGATAATTTGCGCAAGGCTTGATAACGCATTTGTCTTAACATCTCTCTTTTGCCTAGTTTGCTTTACGCTGCTTGGCTACAAGGACGATTACAGTAAAATTTTAGGAGCAAAAAATCACGCCGGCCTAAGCCCAAAAGCAAAGCTCCTTTTTCAGTTTTTAATAGCCTTTGTAATTTCTGTTTTTTTATATGCAAGTCACGAGCTTAGCACCGAGTTTTATCTACCTTTTTTTAAGCAACCTATTTTAGATTTAAAAATTTTTGCCATTTTCTTTTGGACACTGGTCATAGTCGCTGCTTCAAATTCAGTAAATTTAACAGATGGGCTTGACGGGCTAGCTACTGTGCCATCGATATTTTCACTTCTAACACTTGGTGTTTTTGCTTACATCTGCGGACACGCTGTCTTTAGCTCATATTTGCTCTTACCAAAGATCATAGGTGTTGGTGAAAGCGTTGTTGTATCTTCAGCTTTAATTGGCTCATTGATGGGCTTTTTATGGTTTAACTGTCATCCAGCTGAAGTCTTTATGGGCGATAGCGGTAGCTTAAGCGTTGGAGCATATATCGGTTTTATGGGCGTTGCGACAAAAAATGAAATTTTACTCATCATCATCGGCCTCATCTTTGTCGTTGAAACCCTAAGCGTCATCTTGCAAGTGGGAAGCTTTAAAATCTTTAAACGCAGAATTTTCCTCATGGCGCCTATACATCACCATTTTGAGATAAAAGGCTGGGCGGAAAATAAGATCATCGTTCGCTTTTGGATCATCGCACTTTTAGCAAACCTAATCGCACTAACTGCGCTAAAGATCAGATAAGGAAAGTTATGAGAAAATCGCTATTTGGCTACGGTGGCACGATAAAGGCGATCGCTAAAAATTTCATAAAAGATGGATTTTGGGATATCTATGATGATAAATTTAGTGAAATTTTAAAAGATGAGTTTGGCAACACTCTTTTGCCAGTTAGCAAATTTGATCCAGCAAAAAGCAGCCTAGAGATACCAAGTCCAGGTATCCCGCCTCATCACGAGCTTATTAAAAAAGCTAGAAATTTGGTAAGCGAGTATGACTATTTTTATGAAATTTATAAAGAAAATCTGCCATTTAATATCTGGATAAGTGGCACAAATGGCAAGACTACGACAACCAAGATGACACAGCACCTACTAGAGAGCAAGGGCTCGGTAATGGGCGGTAACGTTGGCATCGCACTAGCAAATTTAGATCCGCACGCTAAAATTTGGATACTTGAGACTAGCTCATTTACTCTTCACTACACAAATCACGCCACACCTGGTATCTACGTGCTTTTACCGATCACTCCAGATCATCTAAGCTGGCATGGCGATATGAGCGAATACGAAAAGGCTAAGCTAAAGCCGCTTGCTAGCATGAGCGAAAGCAGCGTGGCGATCGTGCCTGAAATTTACGCCAATACGCCAACAAAGGCAAAAGTGATCGCTTACAAAGACGAGAGCGATCTGGCTAAATTTTGCGGTGTAAGCGTAGATGATATAAATTTCAAAACGCCATTTTTACTTGATGCTCTATTGGCACTCGCGGTAGAGAAAATTTTATTTGACCGCTGTGAAGTCGCACTTTTAAACACATTTGTTATTGAAGCAAATAAGCTCGAAGAATTTACTGATAATAAGGGCAGAATCTGGGTCAATGACACAAAAGCGACTAACATAGACGCGAGCATACAAGCTATTAAACGCTACAAAGATCATTTCATACATCTAATACTTGGTGGCGATGATAAGGGTGTTGATATGACGCCACTTTTTGAAGACTTAAAGAGCTTAAGAGTAAAAATTTACGCCATTGGCTCAAATAGTGACAAACTCATGAAATTAGCGACTAAATTTGGCATACCAGCTTTAAAATGCGACTTTTTGCAAAATGCTGTCAATGAGATGAATAAAGAGCTAAAGACCAGCGAGATAGCGCTTCTTAGCCCGGCAGCTGCGAGCCTTGATCAGTTTAAGAGCTATGCCGAGCGAGGCGATAAATTTAAAGAGTTTATAAAGGCGCTTTAAATTTACAAGCTCTTTTAAATAGCCTTGTTAAAAATAAAAACATGCAAATTTATGTTTTTGACATAAATTTTTACTATAAAGTTTTATTGTTGAATACTTTTTAAGTTTGTGCTAATATTTAGCAAAAATTTCCAAGGAAGTTTAATGCCCCTAACGCCCAGAAATGATGTAAATTTTAAAAGAAATTTAATAGATATCATAAAATTTTCATATGACAATGACATAAGCAGACCATTTATATCTAACAACAAACTACTTATTGGATATGGCTTTAGCCTAAAAGATGATATAGAGCTTATTTGTGCTCAAATTTATAAAAATAACAAAGACAAAGTCATAAAAGATATCAAGCAAACTATTGCTAACACCACAAGTAAGACTACCATAGAAAAGATAGATACAGATGAACTTTTTAAAAAGATAAATGATGCCGCAAAAGGGGCTTATGCAAAGTCTGGAGGTGCCGATACTTTACCTGAGTTTGAATTTAGCTCGGAAGATCAGCTAAATGCCATCTTGGAGCAAAAGCTTACGCCGCTAATCCAAGAGATAAATCAAAAATTAAACAACTCTCCACTTAAAAATTTACAAGCCGTTTCACTTACTTCAGATACACAAAACAGCCAAATTTCAATAGAGCATGTCGCACTTTTAGCACTTCTTTATATCAGCAAGAAAAGCAATATTGATCCATCCCTAGCAAGCTATATCAAAAGCAAAAATCGTTTTAAAGCCTGGTTTTGGCTAGCATATGAGAGCTTTAGTGATGAGGTAAGCAATAAAACATCTCTTTTGCGAGAAAAAATTTCAAATCAGTTTGGGCTTTATGAAAGCGATGAACAAAATGTTAATTTTGCCGAGTGTATAGATGTTTTTAGCCATTTAAATATTTCTAAAGCAAAATATAAATCAAAAAATCAAAACAATAAAGAGATCATCCAAAACGTCACTCATTTAGAATTTATGAAACTTCAAGAGAATGGATCAAATTTAAACGCACCAGATACATCAAAGTATGAGGCTTTATTTCAGCCATTTGTTACAAAGATAAATTCTTTATTAAGTACTCAAAGTACAAAGACCTTTAACCTTGAAAACATATACTGCGTAAATTTAATTAGCTCAAATGCTTCAAACACTTCAAGAATAAATAAGCTCTTAAGGCAAAGAGAGGAGGAATTTTACAAACAAGAAAATATACTCTTGCTATGTCCAAGGAAGATGACAACTCCTATTAGAGTCTTTCAACCCAAAAAGAGCGAATTTACCGTCGTGCTAGCTTGTCAAACTCCATTTGATTGCAGTGAGCTAAACCCAAAAGAACTAAATTCTAGTAGGCCAAACTATGGTAAGGTAAATTTATGCGAGCTAATACTTACTGACTTTAAATTTGACTCTTACGAAGATAGTAAAAATGAAGATATAAAATTTAAAAATGCAAAGAGCAAAGATACGGTAATACTCTATCAAGAAAACAAAAACGAAGAAGATAAGATAAATGGTGCTACCTTTACTAGCATAAAGCAAAATAGCGATGATATAGAGTATAAACTAGAAGATGGCGCTATAAGTATGAAGTACTTTGAAGACCAAACATCTAACAACAAACACCTAAATTTCTCTTTATTAAATTTTGCCAAAGAGAATAACTTTACCCTAAGAGACGATAAAGACTCAGCTATGTTTGATATAAAGCTTCGTCTAGCTCATGGCAATAATGTAGTGCCTACATCAGCATCAAGTTCAGGTCTTACTCTTACAATAAACAATCTCATCATTGAAAACGAAGATGGTAAGGCAAGTGAAGATATAGATAAGATATATCTTCATCACTGCTTTGATAAAAGTATATATGAGAGTATATCTTTAGTAAAAAATGAAGACTCAGATATCAAGAACTCATACACAGCTATATTTAATATCCCAATAGACAAAGAGAATAAAGGAGATACTAAATTTATACTTTATTCAAGTGATCTAAGTAAAGTTTATAGCACTAAAGATATTCATGCTCACTCTGATACAGCTGTAATATCTTTAGGATATCAAGATAAGAGTAGCTCTAACTTTTGCTATAGCAATAAGGTCTCGTTAAGAGATATAACAGATCATATAACAAATGTAATCTCTGATAGTGAGTATCCATTTAAGACAAATGAGCCAATATGCTTAAAAGCTATATATAAACAAGAAAAAGGTAGTAAGAGATATAAAGAGATACTTTGGGGATATAAGGTAATAAAAAGTAAAGAGTATGATGAGCTATCCAAATCAAACCCAAAAGATGTAGTAGCCTTAAAAGATCAAAAAGGTAAAGAGATAACATTTAAAATTTCAGATGTTATACAAAAAAATGATCTAGACAAGCTAAAACAAGGTGATCATACTATAGTATTTTTTGCATATCTTGAAGGTGATAAGGATAAATTTAAGTTTTTTACAAGATATGGCAAAAATCATATAAGGATAGATATAAAGATACCTTTATATATTGGATTTAGTAATGATAAGCTAGTTATATATGAGTTTGAGCATGCTATAAAAGAGAAGGCATTTAATGCTAGATTAAAGCTTAACAATAATAAAGACGATGCTTTAATAAAAAATGGTAATTACTTATATATAAATAAAAATATCTCATCAAATGAGATAAATATCTATGAAGATGATAAGCTAAGCAAAAAGCTAAAAAGTGATGAAAAGATAAATAAGAGCTATCAAATTTATGCAAAAAAAGAGAGCTCTAGCAATAATCAGTCTAATGCAGATAAAGATGATAAGCTTGGTATAAATTTATTAAATAAAGAGAATATGGATAAATTTATTAACTCTTTTAATGAATCAAAGAGTTTAACCAGAGTAGATAGTGGTATGTGGGAAGATGGGGATGAGGGGATAAATGTTTTAATAGAGATTAAAGATTATCCATTTACACTAGATATGCTAAAACAAGTATTTACTAATATAAAAACAAACCAAGAATATATCTTACAAGAAATGGTAGATGAACTAAATAGAAGAGATGATGATGGAATTCAAATGTATGTAAAATATAAGCTTGATACTAGAAATAGATTGGAGCATTTTTTTGGGCAATGCTTTGTAGAGGCACAGGATTCTGGAAATTTTGAACTAGAGGAAAGTTTAAGGTTTTCAAATACCACGCTGAAGCGTGTATTTACATTTGTAACAGAAGATGAAGCTAAAATGTACGGAAAAATAAAAAATGTTCAAGAGGCAAACAGAGAGGCTATAGCCAACATAATCTATGATGATAATAGAAGAAAATCCGCAAACTGGTCTTTAATTGGTAATATTCAAGAGGGTGACGGATGGAAATATAGAGGTAGAGGAATAAAACAATTGACAGGCAAAGATAATTATAAGGGATTTAATAATTTTTCACACACAAATCAATGGGTAGAAAATGATATAAATTTTCTAGATTCGCCAGATTTATTAGTACAAGACGGCAAATATGCTTTAATGTCTGCTACTTATTTTTGGACAACAGCTAGAGAAAAAACTAAAAAGAAACTTTACGAAACAGCCGATGAAAGTAAATTAGATTCCAATAATGATGATATAGTAGAGCGCATAACCGCTGTTATAAATCCTAAAAAACTTGGATTAGAATATAGGAAAGAATCATATAAACGCATAAGAGAAGCAAATATATTTAATATATTTTTAAATTAAAAGGAAAATTATGAAATTTAAAATTTTATTACTAGCAATTGTATTTATAGGACAAAATTTATATCCATTTGAACCTCTAACACCGAGTAAAGCAAGCAGAAAAACAGAAGAACTTGGGCAACTAGATTGGATTATAAATTCTACAAATGATTACGGCTTAGAGAGTAAACCAAGCTTTGCCTGCTATGACGCTAAAGGAAAGTATAAATTTAAAAAATACTCCTTAGAAGACTTTATATGTCAGTCAAGCTATAACTCTTTTAGGGATAACTATTTTGCTGATCTTTATAATCTAATAGTAAAAGAATCTCCAAATTTAAAAGACAAAGCACGACAAATAGCTAGAAATAGGATAAATAAAACCAAAAAAGAGTGTATGATATACAGCCAAAAAGACTATATAAACTCTATAGAAAACTATCCAAACCCAGATGTAGGGCCAGGCTATATACATATGACAATTAACTGTATAAAATCACACTACCGAAGTTCTACAGCAAAATTTGCATTAATGCTTTATGAAAATGACGAAGAGCTATTTAAAAGAATTTATGGTGAAGACTATGAGAAATTCAAAGAGGTCTTTGAAGATACTTTAAGATATATACCTATAATCCACTCTACTCCAGAAATAACACATATAAGAAAAACAGACAATGCTCCCTATGCCGAATTCTTAAGAAAATATGATGACTATGCTGGCGATTATGACGAGTATCACATCTATGATCTAATTTATATATTGTTAATCCAATACTCCCTAATAGACAAAAATGGTCATTTAATTTTGCCCGAGAATAGAAAAGAGGAGTAGTGTGCCTACTTCTCATCACTTCAAACTCCCCCTCGTCCAAAAACAAACACCTAAATTTCTCTTTATTAAATTTTGCCAAAGAGAATAACTTTACCCTAAGAGACGATAAAGACTCAGCTATGTTTGATATAAAGCTTCGTCTAGCTCATGGCAATAATGTAGTGCCTACATCAGCATCAAGTTCAGGTCTTACTCTTACAATAAACAATCTCATCATTGAAAACGAAGATGGTAAGGCAAGTGAAGATATAGATAAGATATATCTTCATCACTGCTTTGATAAAAGTATATATGAGAGTATATCTTTAGTAAAAAATGAAGACTCAGATATCAAGAACTCATACACAGCTATATTTAATATCCCAATAGACAAAGAGAATAAAGGAGATACTAAATTTATACTTTATTCAAGTGATCTAAGTAAAGTTTATAGCACTAAAGATATTCATGCTCACTCTGATACAGCTGTAATATCTTTAGGATATCAAGATAAGAGTAGCTCTAACTTTTGCTATAGCAATAAGGTCTCGTTAAGAGATATAACAGATCATATAACAAATGTAATCTCTGATAGTGAGTATCCATTTAAGACAAATGAGCCAATATGCTTAAAAGCTATATATAAACAAGAAAAAGGTAGTAAGAGATATAAAGAGATACTTTGGGGATATAAGGTAATAAAAAGTAAAGAGTATGATGAGCTATCCAAATCAAACCCAAAAGATGTAGTAGCCTTAAAAGATCAAAAAGGTAAAGAGATAACATTTAAAATTTCAGATGTTATACAAAAAAATGATCTAGACAAGCTAAAACAAGGTGATCATACTATAGTATTTTTTGCATATCTTGAAGGTGATAAGGATAAATTTAAGTTTTTTACAAGATATGGCAAAAATCATATAAGGATAGATATAAAGATACCTTTATATATTGGATTTAGTAATGATAAGCTAGTTATATATGAGTTTGAGCATGCTATAAAAGAGAAGGCATTTAATGCTAGATTAAAGCTTAACAATAATAAAGACGATGCTTTAATAAAAAATGGTAATTACTTATATATAAATAAAAATATCTCATCAAATGAGATAAATATCTATGAAGATGATAAGCTAAGCAAAAAGCTAAAAAGTGATGAAAAGATAAATAAGAGCTATCAAATTTATGCAAAAAAAGAGAGCTCTAGCAATAATCAGTCTAATGCAGATAAAGATGATAAGCTTGGTATAAATTTATTAAATAAAGAGAATATGGATAAATTTATTAACTCTTTTAATGAATCAAAGAGTTTAACCAGAGTAGATAGTGGTATGTGGGAAGATGGGGATGAGGGGGTTGGGATAATAAAGATAAAAAAAGAAGAGCTGCCTTGGATAGCTGTCGCAAGAGAAGAAGTAGGAGTAAAAGAAATAACAGGCAAAGACCACAACCCTAAAATCATAGAATACCACTCGTTTACTTCAGGAAATTTCAAAGACGATGAAACACCTTGGTGCTCCAGTTTTGTAAACTGGGTAATGTCCCAGGTTGGTATAAAAGGAACCAATAGTGCTGGTGCATACTCCTGGAAAAATTGGGGGAAAAAATTGGACAAGCCCGCATATGGTAGTTTAGCAGTTATTGTTAATAAAAATGGAACAGGACATGTTGGGTTTGTTGTTGCTGTAACAAAAAATAATAATCTTGTAATATTAGGAGGTAACCAAAAAGATGAGGTAAGATATTCTATATATAAAAACAAAAATTTTACATTTGTATATCCAGATAATTTTATACCCAATTACAGTCTACCTACTATAGAAAATGGCAATATTGACAACATAAAGGAAACTAGATGAAAAAAATTTTATTTATATTTTTTATAGTATTTTTTTGTAGTGGTTCGTTTGCACAAGTCTTTACATACAAAACAGATACCATAAGTATAAATTTAAGTACAAAGCAGATAGCAAAAGATAAGATCGAATTTAGTCTAACCTATAAAAATAACGCATATAAAGATATTGTAAAAATATCTGGAGTAGCCAGGAATAAAAATATAGATCTTGACCCAGAGACAGATGATGACGAATATGGCGAGAAACTAGCCTACTTTGCAGATGAATACATATATGACTACCTAGCACCACGAATAGATGCCGATGAAAACAAAAGAGCTATAGTAAATTTTGAAGAGTGTGAGACATTAAACAAAAAGGAATGGGTGCCAAAAAATATGCTTATATCAAAAGAGTATTTTAAAGAATTGCAGCGATCAAAATAAATTTAAAAAGATATAAAGTATAGTGGTTTTTAGATTTTCTTTTATTTGCTTATTTTTCTACTTTTTTTCAAAGCCGAAGAAATAGGATATTACTATGAAAATGAAAAATTTTTAATAGCTATTGTGATGTTTTGACTGTCACTAATGATCCAAACAATAAATTTAAAAGACGTAAAGACTTAGCAGATACTATTGAGATATTAAAAGAGGGATATAAAAATACTTTTGGGGAAATATTATGAGGATAATCTTTAAAATAATCTTAGCTTTACTTATAGCTGTAAATTTATCATTTGCAATAGATGATTATATAGATGATTATTATGATAGCTGGAAGCAAAAGACAATATCAAAAAAGTTTTTGAGTCAAGGTTGCAAAACAATATCAAAAGACATTTGGAATGAAAGCAAGGTTTCCTATCGTCAAACAACTATATTAAATATATACAAAGAGCCTATTTTAAATTTATATGGAGACTACGACTTAAAAATTAAAGAAATACAACATCTAAAAAATCAAAAATACAAAGAGTGTAATAAAAATTTTTGTTACGACTTTGATTTTAAGTGGTTAAACAACAAAAGTCTTTTGGTACAACTACATTTTCATGCTGATAAATATTCTAAATCAAGCTGTGAGTTATGGCTATATGAAGAAGAAGATGGTGGTGTAGATGTATATAGTTTTACGTCTAAAAATTTACCTGACTAATAATGAACGATATATTTATGAAATCAATCTTTAAAATAATCTTAGCTTTACTTGTAGCTGTAAATTTATCATTTGCAACAGATGATTATGATTATAACTGTGGAAAAAAGACAATACCTAAAAAGTTTTTGAATAAAGACTGTAAAAAGCTTACAAAGAAAATTTGGGTTGAAAGTATGGTCACTTACCGCAGAGATACAATATTAAATATGTATAAAGAGCCGATTTTAAATGTTCTTATTTATGAACCTCCTATAAAAGACATAGAATGTATGAAAAATATAAGATACAAGACCTATGATGCAAATAACTATTCTTATGACTTTGATTTTAAATGGATAAACAAAAACACTCTCTTGGTTCAGTTATTTGACACTAATCCTGAAAATATCTGTGAGCTATGGCTATATGAGGAAAAAGATGGTAGCGTAGATGTTTATAAATTTACATCCAAGAATTTACCTGACTAATAAATTTACAAAGGATAAAAGATTAAATTTAAAACCATACTATTAATAAGCTTTTTAATAGTCATAAATTTAAACGTTTTTGAGCCTCAAAAAAATGCCAATAGAGCCGAAATAAACTGCATGTTTATCTCTAAAAAGCTTCAAAGCCAATGGACAAAAGATGACTGGGAGCAATGCAAAATAGATAGCAATAATACAATGCCCCATAAGCCAGCTGCAGTAAAATTAGATGGTGCTTTAGCTGTGCTTACGTTTTTAAAAACGCAAAACAACAAAACACAAATGGTGCTTTTAAACATAGATAAAACCTTAATAAAACCTGATATTATAGACATTCTAGATGAAATAAAATCAGTATTTTTTATAGAAATAAATAAAAAGAAAAATCTTTGTGTCATCAATAGCTACTCTTTAAATGACGCAAGGAGCAATGTAACTAATTACTATGAGTTAAACAAAAAAGAAAATTCGATCATTGTTTCGCTTCTAACAAAAGTCTTGAATTTTCAATGTAACGACAAGTGTGTAGAATATGATACGGATGCTGTTAAAAAATTCCTAATAAAAAATCCTAATGGATATAGTACCGATGGATCATAGAATATGAAATTTTTCAAATTTTTAAATAGTGTATTTTTATTAGTATCATTGCTGACCTTCAATGGTATGGGAAAAGATGAAATACCAAATTTTAAATACAAAGACGCATCTAACTATTATTTTAGAATAGGCAGCGATAGCTATTCAGTAAAAATTTTACGTGATTATAAAGACGACAATTTAAGTCGCGCGATAGATATAAAAGAGTGCGCAATCATTTACAAAGAGAAGATAAAAAAAATGGAGCTTCTGTTATGATGATATGTCGATGTGGAGCGTTACGGCTAATGGCAATATAATTGAGTTTAAAGGTGGAACCCAAGACAGAGACGGAAACATAGTGGATTTTTATATACTTTTTAAAAAATTAGCCTCGAAATTTTATTTGTATGAGTATACTTGGAAATTTTGATACATAGATGAAAATACGAGCGACGAAAAGATTAGTAAAGTAGAAAATTACTACGTAGATCATGGTAAAAAGAATAAGCTTTATATAAATCAAATCACTTCAAAAATTCTTAATGACATGAGAAAAAACTTTTATAAAAATAAGTAGTAATTAGGTAATTTGAGTAACGTATTAATATTTATATGACAAAATTTATATGTTTTTGAGCTCTTAATACTTAGCAAAGCCACTAAAATATCGACTGGAGAATTCGAACAAATAGAAAATAGTGAGGTAAAGGTAATTTAACAGTCATAGATGATCCAATTGGCATCAAAAATACTTTGCAAAAATAAATATAATAAAAAATTTCTACTACAAATTCTGGCATCAAACTTGGCGACAAACAAGACCAAATTTTAAAGAAACTAGGCAAGCCAAACGATCTACAAGAAGAAAATGCCACCTCTATCGTCACCTACATCACTGAGCAAAATGAGAGCAAACTCTTGCAAGAATTTGATATGCCCCTCTACTACGAGAAATTCATCTTTTCTAATGGAGTTTTAAAAGAGTATGAATTTGGATTTGAGTACCCGTGATATTCCGCGGATCAGGATATTAATTCCATAGAGTAGCAAAAGATATTTCACGGCCTAAAAGCGTAGAGTTTCTACTCTTCGTCCAAATTTATTTCAGGTAGTTTCTCTTCGGCAAAACTCTTATCTTTTTTGGCAGCTGACGCAACCTCACTAGCTTTTTTTAAAAGCCCATCAAGCCCTTGTCTTGCCAAACGCTCATTTAGCTGCTCTGGCGTATCTTTCACGCCATCAAGATCGCTAAAATCATCAAATTCTTCATCGTCTTCTTTTTGGATCTTTATCTCGTAATTAAGCTTGCCATTAAGTCTAGCTAGCTCGTCGCTTATCGCAGTGCAAAAGACCTCAGTGTATCCTCTGTGAGCGCAGTTTTTGGCTAGAAATTCACTCATCACATTTAGGTGATTTATATAGTCATCTTGTAAGATATTTGCCTGTAAAAGCTCAAATTTCAAAAAGAGCCAGTAGGTATTAAGCACGTCACTTTCGCAGTATTCGTTGATCTTATCAAGCTCGCCTGCATAGTATAGCTCAAGCACCTGATCGCCGTGCACATCGTACTTGCCAGGTAAATTTAAGCTAGCGCAAAGTGTGTCAAGCTTTAGCCCTCTTACGCTTCCAAAATCGCTTATAAAATCAAGCAAATCAAGGTGAAATTTAGGCGAATACCTTGCCCTATAATTTTCCCATTTGTTTTTATTTAGCTCTTTGTTTTCGCTCTCGTAATATGCCGCCGCGTTTAGGTTGTAGCGCATCGCACGCACCATTAGCATCGGCAGGTCAAAGCCACGGCCGTTAAAGCTAACAAGCCTTGGGTTATAATCATTTATAAATTTTAAAAATTTAGCGATGATCTCGCGCTCGTCCTTGCCCTCCATCGTGCTAACTTTTAAAAATTTGCCGTACTCATCAGCCATTACCGCAGAGATCGCGACTACTCTATGAAACATCACAGGCAAAAACTCACTACCACTGGCCTCTTTTTGCAGCACCATCGCTTGCACGCTCACATCTTCATCGCTCCCATCAATACCATAAATTTTTCTTATCAAATTTGCATCAGGTATCGTTTCACAGTCAAAGACACAGATGTAACTTTTCGCCATTTTAGCCCTTTTTTAAGCATTTTTTTTTAAAATCATACCAAAAATTTATATCTAAAGTGATCAATGCAAAACAAAAATCAACTAAAAATAGCCATTGTCAAACTCTCCGCTCTTGGGGATATCGTGCACGCAGCTATTGTGCTTCAGTTTATCAAAAAGCACTATCCAAATGTCCATATCACATGGCTCATTGATGCTCGTTTTGCAAGCCTTTTAAAAGATCATCCGCTAATCGACGAGCTAGTCGTTTTACCGCTTAAACAAAGCTTTAAACAAAGCTACAAGATACTAAAAACCCTTGGTAAATTTGACAAAGTGATCGATCTACAAGGACTTTTTAAATCAGCCATCGTTGCAAAAATAATAGGCAAGCAAACTTATGGCTTTAGCAGAGAGAGTGTCAAAGAAAAGATCGCAGCTAGGCTTTATAGACATAAATTTAAAATTGATTACAATGAAAATATAATCATTAGAAATTTGGTACTTGTGGCTTTCGCTCTAAATTTTAGCTTTGAAGCAAGTGAAATTTTAGAAAAAGTACCTTGCTTTGAAGCAAGTGAAATTTATAAAAATGAAAGTGGCAAAAAACGCGTTCTAATCGCCGCATTTGCAAGCGAAGAGAGCAAAATTTATAACAAATTTAAAGATGTGATTAGGCTGCTTGGGGGTTGTGAAATTTACCTTTGTTACGGAAGTGAGAGCGAGAAAGCAAGGGCTGAGGCGATCATCTCAGGTACCTCAGCAAAGCTACTTGAAAAACTAAGCATAAAAGAGATGATAAGCTTCATTGCAAGCTGTGATTTAGTAATTGGCAACGATAGTGGTCTAACGCACCTTGCTTGGGCGATGAATAGGCCTTCTATCACGCTTTTTGGCAACCGTCCAAGCCACAGAAATGCTTACATCACGGATAAAAATTTAGTTATAGATATGGGCAAGCAAATAGACGCCAGAAGTATCGATAAAAACGACTTTTGCATAAGAGAGATTTTTCCAGAAACTATTGCAAATTTTGCAAAAAGGCTACTAAATGGATAGGCTCTATCTGGCTAGCTTTTATACTTTAAAAATTTTTATATTTTTACTACCTAGCTCACTTAGAGATTTGCTTGCTAAATTTTTAGCTTTTTCGTATATGAAGCTTAATAAAAAGCGATTTCACGTCGTGATGACAAATTTAAACCTTGCTTTTGGCGAGACAAAAACTAAAGAAGAGAAGCTTGAAATCGCCAAAAAATGCTACTACAACTTCGCAAAATATCTTGGTATAAATTTCATCCTCAATCAAAATACGACAAAGCAAAAGATACTAGAGCAAGTTGTTTTTAAAAATGAGCACTTTTTGCTTGACGCAATAAAGTCTGGCAGGTCTATCATAGTTACAACTGCGCATTTTGGGCAGTGGGAGATATTTGGCTTAGCTGTCGCAGCTCATTTTGGGCCATCTTCAGTGCTTGGCAGAAGGCTTGATAGTAGCGTCATGGATAAAATTTTAAGAGCAAACAGATCGCAGTTTGACGTGGAGCTCATCGACAAAGATGGCGGTGCAAAAGATATTTTAAAAGCGCTAAAAGCTAGACGAATAGTAGGGATTTTAGTCGATCAAAATACCGCACCAAAAGATGGCATAAAGGTACAGTTTTTTGGCAAAGATGTGCTTCACACACCAGCTGCAAGCGTGCTAGCGCAAAAGACAAATGCCCTTATCATAAACGCATTTATCTACCAAAAAGATGAAAATTTAAACGAAATTTGCTTTGAGCAGCCTATCGACATAAGTACGTTTGACAAAGAAGATGCCGTGCAAAAAGCGACGCAGATGCAGTGCAGTGCGTGCGAGGAGATGGTTAGAGCAAGGCCTGAGGAGTACTTTTGGTTTCACCAAAGGTTTAAGAGATTTTACGAAAATGAGTATAAATGCTAAGCGTTGTCATTCTGACTTTTAACAGCCAAAAATATCTACAAGAAGTGTTAGAAAGTACAAATTTTGCTGATGAGGTCATCGTGGTTGATAGCGGCTCAAAAGATAGCACAAGGCAAATTTGTGATGGCTTTAGCAACGTGAGATTTCACGAGCAAGCTTGGCTAGGATTTGGCGCGCAAAAGCAAAAGGGCGTTGATCTAGCCAAAAATGAGTGGGTCTTTGTGCTTGATAGTGACGAGGTGATCACGGATGAACTTAAAAACGAGATCATCAGCACGCTAAAAGAGCCAAAATTTATGGCTTACAACGTAGCTAGGCTAAATTTTTTCTTTGGTAAAGCGATCAAAAATATGGGGCTCTATCCAGACTACACAGTGAGGCTTTTTAACAAAAATTTTGCCAAATTTGATGGCAGAGCCGTGCATGAAAAGGTCATTTTAAATGACAGCTCGCAAAAGCTTGGAGTACTTAAAAATCACTTCTTGCACTATGCATATGAGAGTATCGAGCAGTTTATCGCTAAGCAAAATCGCTACTCAAGCATGGGGGCAAAGAGAAATTTACTAAAGGCGCTTACAAGCCCAGCGTGGACATTTTTTAAGCTTTACGTGCTAAAAGGTGGCTTTAAAGAGGGCTTTGCGGGCTATGTTATCGCTAGACTTTACGCCCAGTACACATTTTGGAAATATATAAAATGAAAATACTTGTAATTAAATTTAGAAACATCGGCGACGTACTTTTGACTACGCCTCTTATTGAAAATTTGCACCACTACTACCCAGACGCGATCATCGACTTTGCCCTAAACAAAGGCACAGAAGCGATGATCGAAGGAAATCCTTACATAAACAAAATTCACATTTACGATAGACAAAGTGCAAATTCTGGCTTTTTAAAAAAACTAATTACTGAGATAAAATTTATAAAAGCCATCAAAAAAGAAAAATACGATATGGCCGTGCAAACAACCACGGGAGACCGCGGCATCATCATCTCAAAATATGCAAAGATCAAAAAAATAGTAGGCTTTCTTGGCAAAAATCAATCAATAAATAAACTTCTAAACGTCAAGGCGAAATACTATGAAAATTTTTCACATACGATCGATCATAATCTAAACGCTTTAAGGGCTTTGGGATTTGAACCAGTTAGCAAAAAGGTGAGTGTATTTTCGGACGAGAGTGTGGAGCATCTAAATTTACCAAAACGCTTTGTACATATGCATCTTACAAGCCGCTGGATGTTTAAATGTGCAAATGATGAGAGCATGGCAGAGCTCATCGACTACTGCGAAAATGAGCTTGGCGTAAAGGTCGTGCTAACAAGTGATAATAAAGAAAATGAGCTAGAAAAGCTAGCAAGCGTACTAAAGATTTGTAAGAGTGAGCCCATAAATTTAGGTGGCAAGCTAAATTTGAAACAAACGATCGCCCTATCAAAGCGCTCAAGCCTTTTTATCGGTGTTGATACAGCTATAATGCACATTGCCGCTGCTAACGATGTGCCAGTGATCGCCTTTTTTGGCCCTAGCAATGCTTATGAGTGGGGGCCTTGGGATAACTCACTTATGGAAAATGGCTACACAGCGCAAAATGGCATACAAAGCATGGGCAAGCATATCGTCTATCAAAAAGATTGGGACTTTGTGCCTTGCGATAAAGAGGGCATAGCAAAGCATGGCATAGAAAAGACATTGATGGATTTTAGCGACGAAATGCCAAAAATAAAAGCCAAAATAAAAGAAATTTTAGGATAGGTAGATGAATATTCTTCACACGCAGACACTTTTTAACTGGGGTGGCGAGCAAAATAAGACGCTAAATGAGATGCATTTTATGCGTGAGATGGGTCACAATGTCATACTTTTTTGTAACCCAAACTCTCAGATAGAAAGCATTGCAAAAGAAGAAGGCTTTAGTGTTATAGCACAAGAGATGAATAAGAAAAATTTTCATAAAAGCGTACCAGCACTTTGCGAAGCAATAAGCTCGAACAAGATAGATGTCTTGATCACACACGGCTCTACTGATAGCTGGGTTGGGGCAATTGCTGGGCTATTTTACAGAAGGAAAGGCGTTAAATTTTACAAGGAAAGGCATAATCTTTTTCCTATAAAAGGCTTTCTCTCAAAACTCATGCACAAAAAGCTATTTGATAAAATTTTATACATCTCAGATAGTGTCAAAGAGTATCTTCTAAGCATCGGCGTTAGCAAAGATAGGCTCTTTTTTATGCCAAGCACGGTCGATGTGAAGGCGATAGATGCTACAAAAAACACATTTAGAGATGAGTTTAATATATCTCAAGATAAGCTAGTTATCGGTACATTTACTTCGCTTTACCGCAAGAAAGGTGTCTTTGACTTTGCAAATGCAGCAAAAGAAATTTTAAAAGAGAAGGACGCCACAATAGTTTTTGCAGGAAATATCAGTGAAAGCACAAAAAATGAGATTGCCTCGATTTTTAGCAATAAAGACAAGATCATATTCACTGGCTTTAGAAATGACGCGGCAAATGTTATAAAAAGCTTTGATATCTACGTATTTGCATCGCACTCTGAGGGGCTTGGTACAGTTTTGCTTGAGGCGATGAGCTCAAAAGTACCAGTGGTAGTCTATGATAGTGCCCCGATGAACGTGCTAGTTAAAGATAAAGAGCGTGGGCTTTGTGCTAAAAATTTAGATGAAGTTTCACTAAAAGAGTGCATTTTGGAGCTGATAAATGAGCCTGAAAAAGCCAAAATTTACTCACAAAATGCATTTAAATTTGTAGATGAAAACTTTAGCCATAAGGCGCTAAAACAGGCTATTAAAAATTTACTGGAGCAAAAATGAACTACCCGGTTTGCGTGCTAACGATGCACCACTGCAATAACAATGAAAACGACTTTGCCATTAAGCCAGAGCTATTTAAAAAGGCGCTTTTGATGGCGTTAGATGAGGGCTATAAATTTATAAACTATAGCCAGTTTAAAGATATAGCTAGTGGCCGAGCAAAAGCTTCTAAAAAGAGTATTTTACTAACCTTTGATGATGGGTATTTTGATAACTATAAATTTGCATTTCCTATCCTAAAAGAGCTAAATATCCCAGCTGTGTGCTTTTTGATAACAGATAAGATCAAGGATTTTAAAAGGCAAGATTATGACTTTGCATTTAAAAAGCATAAAGAAATAGACTACGAAAAAGATGCGGAGTATTTTTTGAATTTAGATGAGATCAGGCAGATGCAAGAGAGCGGGCTTTTTGAGTTTGATAGCCATACAGCGAGCCACTTTTCTTGCAAAAGTAACGATGAAACAAAGCTAAGAGAGGAATTTTCTAGCTCGCTGGCTAAAATAAAAGAGCTATTTCCTGAAAAAAAAGAATTTGGGTTTTGCTTTCCCAAAGGGCATTTTAATAAGCTTTCACTAAAAGTTGTGAGAGAGTATTATGACTTTGCTTTTAGTGTGATAGATGGCGGATTTTGCGTAGGGGATGATAAATTTAAGATAAGACGTATTGATATCTCAAACAATGCGAAGAGCGAGAGTGATTACATTTTTAGGGTTAAAAAGAAGCTTTTTATCTATTCTACGCCGGTGCTAGGAAATTTATATTCAAATTTTAGAAATAGAGGCTATAAATAATGCTTGACGCATTAAACGAGGCTTGTAAAGAAATTTTAAAAGATAAAAAACGAGCCTTAATCGCTCTCACTGGGCTTCACGGCAGTGGCAAAAGCACACTTGCAAAACAAATTAGAAAAAATGGATTTAAAAACTTTAAACCTTATCAAATCGCTGTAATCGATGATGATGTAATGAGCCTAAATTTATTTATAGCTCGTCCAAAGATAAAAATCAAAAGTGATCATCAAGATGAGTTAAAGCCATTTTTTAAATTTATCATGCCATTCGTAAAAGTCGTAATATACGTAAGCGCAAATCCACTTCTACGTATAAGTAAATGCGACATTCTTTGTATTTTAAACGCTGATGAAGAAGCTCGAATCGCTGGAATTTATAAAAGAAATTCTAGTGACGATTTAATCAACACCCAAAAGCATATAAATAAAAAAGAGCTTGATCTAGCAGGCCTTGCATATAAAGTCAAGTTAGAATTTGACTCAAAAGTTGGAGCAAAAAATGAATAATCCCATCTATGTAATATCATTAAAAAGAGATGAAGAGCGAAGGCAAAATTTACAAAGACAATTTAACAGATATGATAAATTTAAAATAATAGATGCGGTTGATGCTAAAAATTTTAGCGTCAATGAGTATTACAGCGCCATAATAGATTGCTTATTAAAATCTTGCAATGAAGATTATAAATTTAAAATACCGCCATTAATTGCGACACCAGGTGAGCTAGCATGCACAATGTCACACATAAAAGCTTATGAGGATTTTTTACAAGGCGACGCGGAATTTACTTTAATATTAGAGGATGATGTTATTGGAAATGACGAATTAATAAATAAAGCCTTTTTACTTTGCAACGATATAAGTAGTGATAGCATTTTGATATGCGGTGTGCAAGACGGATTAAATAGTAGATTTCGTGCTTTTGGCAAAAAAATAAACGAAAATTTATACCTTATCTCACCATACTCATACGCTAGTATATATAGAACGGCTGCTTACATTCTAACAAGAAAGAGTGCAAAAGCTCTACTTGATTTTTACAAAGATGGTCTTTACGGGGCCGATAAATGGGAGGCAATCTTAAAAAACACTGATCTAAAAATGTATTTTAGCAACATCTTTTCTCATCCAGAGGAGCTAAATAACTCTAGCTTGGAAATCCAAAGAAAGCAAAAAGATAGGATAAATTCTCTTTTTAAAAAATATAATAAAAATTTCTCATACAAAATTTCAAGATTTTACGAAAAACATATTGCTAAAAATGAGAGAATTTTTACAAAGTAAAATTTCTCTTAAGATTTTAGTATTGAATATAGTGAGCCTAAAAAGTCATTTTGATAGATAAATAGTGTCTTTTTTAGCCAGCTTGCATCTCTTTTTGCAGCTATGCGCCTTATGTCATCAAGCACACCATCAGGTTTATTTATCCCACGCTTTGTTGTGAAAAAAACCTCATAGCCAACGCTTTTTGCCACATTTTTTAGCTCATCATTAAATTTACCTCTTGGCCAGCAAAGTAGCTTGTCATCAAAGCCAAAATTTTTATACATAAATTCTTTGCATTTTGTAAAATTTTCTTTCATTTCACAAATACCAAAATAATCATCAAAATGCGTATAAGTATGCGAGTGAAAGTCAAAGCACTCTTTCATCTTTGTTATTTCTTCGTAGTTTAAAAAGACATCTTCAGGTCTAGTTGGTGCAGCATTTTTGTATTCATTATGATCTAGCTCTATAAACTCGCCACTTTTTCTACTCGCCTGCTCTATCCAGCCAGCAACTAGAAAAATAGTCGCTTTAAGATTAAATTCCTTGATAATAGGATATGCGTAGACGAAATTATCCTTCCAGCCATCATCAAATGTGATAAAGACACTCTTTTTAGGCACACCAAGCTCACCTTTTTTATATGCCACAAACTCAGCCGAGCTTAGCGTTTTGTAGCCATTTTGAGCTAAAAATTTCATCTGATCTCTAAACTCATCTACGCTACTTGCAATAAACCCACTTTTTTTAAGCACATGATGATACATTAAAACTGTTACGCTCATTTTGCAAGTTCCATATATAAATTTTGAGTGTTTTCTATCATTTTTTCGATACTAAAAACCTCTTTTACGTACTCTCTGCCAAACTCGCCCATCTGTTTTCTTAAATTTTCATCCAAAATAAGCCTTTCAAGTGTCTTTTTTAACCCCTCTTTATCGCCATTTTGAAATAAAAATCCACTCTTTCCATCACTCACAGCCTCGCCAAGACCACCCACGTCGCTTCCGATGGTAGCTAGTTTACACGAAGACGCCTCAAGTAACGCTCCACCGATAGCCTCCATATCTGAAGGCAACACACAAATATCAAGAGAGCCCAAAAAATCGCTCACATCGGTTCTATTGCCAAGCATAAAGATATTTTTTTTATCTTTTATATATTCTTGTAAATTTTTATTTTGCGGACCATCACCTACGATAAAAAGGGCTGATTTTTCTAAATTTAACTCACTAAATGCATCGATTAATAGCTTATGATTTTTAGCTGCCCTTAGCACTGCCACGATACAAACGCCCACCACATCGTCACTTAGGCCAAATTCTTTTTTCATATTTATCTTAAATTCTGGCGTGTATTTTTGCGTATCAATGCCAGTGTAAATTTTTAGCACCTTCTCTTTTTTTACACCTCTTTTGATAAGATCAGCACAGACTGAGTTGCAAACACCGACCACTTTTGTGCTTAGGTTGTAAGGTATGGGAGAGCTTATAGGCAGCTGCAAATGCCTAGTGCGAACCACGCTAACGCCGCAAATTTTGCCCACGATCGCGCCTATCGTGCCGTCTTTGCCTGAATGAGTTGAGATGATTTTTATATTATTTTGCTTTACAAATTTGCAAATTTTTAAAATTTCAAAGATATTAAAAGACTTTTTGAGATTAAACTCAACGAATTCGCACTTGATTTGTTTTTCAAAGCTTTTTGAGCCAGGATTTAGCCCATAAAAAACCTTAAATTTGCTCTTATCAAGTCCATTTATCACACGCTGTGTACGGTGTTCCTGTCCACCAAATCCAAGAGAGCTTTCAAGCTCAAGTATATTTATCATTTTCTACTCTTTAAATTCTTTCATTTTTTTATTTGATAAAAAGCCATTTATTGTATTAAAGATTTTTAAAATTTTTGATACATTTTCGTACGATTTTATATTTTTTAGCACTTTAAGCAAAATTCTTTGTTTTAATCTAAGCTTTGAAAAACCAGATGAGTTTATGATGCTATCAATATCTGCATAAAAAAGATCAAGTGCCTTTACATAGCTACTATTTTTTAGATTTGGCCTTGCCAAAATAACTGGCATATAGACGCTTTTTATCTTTCTAAGCTCTAGATCTGGCACCATTTCAAGAGCTAAATTTTTGTTTTTTAAAATTGAGATTATGTCATCATAAACAAATTTATGATCCATCACAGCTTTTAATTTTTCAAAGCCAGCAGTGTTGTTGTCTCCTATCTTATAGTAATAAAATGCTTTATTTAGCTTTACAAGAGTTTTTGAAGCGATAACATTTCTCACTACAGTGTGAAAATCTTCAGCTTGCGTGATCCCAACTGGAAATAAATTTTCTTTTAAAATTTTAGTCCTAATCGCCTTGTTTGCCGCATTATGCAAGACTTTGTTGTGTCTTGAAGCTAAAAGCCTTTTTAGATACTCATTTTTATCGATTACGCCGTCCTCTTTTGTCTCAAAATCCTTTAAAAGGAGCTTTTTATGACCATAGACCTTACACATATCTGTTATCACTATGTCGGCATCAAATTTTTCTGCGATATCATAAACACATGAAGCATAATCTTTTTCCACATAGTCATCAGCATCTACGCAGATAGTATATTTGCCACTAGCTAGCAATATACCGTCATTTCTGGCAGCACTGACACCAGCATTGCTCTTTGTTTTTAATATTATTTTATCTTTATATTCTTCTAATATCTCTAGCGTATTGTCAGTACTTCCATCATTAATAACTATAATCTCAATATCATCCATGTCTTGAGATATAAGCGAATTTAAACAATCCCTAATGTGCTCTTTTTTGTTAAAAACAGGCACTACAAAGCTTATTTTCACATCAGGCACGATACTTCCTTTTAATTTTTGTTTAATTGTATATTATTTTTAGTTCAGCAATGATAAAATGCCTACTTAAAAATTTAAAGGATCTGCATGAAAAACGATATTATGTCTAAGCTCTACAATCTTTTTTTAGTTATTGTCTTATTTACACTACCAGTAACTGAGGGCTTAAAGCAAATTTCACTTACACTTTTCATCTTGGCTGGAATTTATATTTGCGTCAAAGAAAAAAAGCAATTTAAATTTGATCTCATAAATATCTCACTTTTTATCTTTGTTTTGGCTACTTTTATAAGTTGCTTGGTAAATGGAGTTTCTGTATCAAGAGCGCTTGATCCGCTAAGGTGTATGCTATTTTTCTTTGTAGCCAGAAGTGTCGGCGTAGAAAAAATAAATTTTAAATTTTTATTTTTTGCCTTATTTGCTGGTTTGATTGCTGCATTTATCCCTGCTTGTGTAGAAAAATTCACTTCAAATGATCCTTTAGCACTTTTTGAGCTTAAATCAATAGGACACGTAAATCATAGCGCTATTTTTATGCTAATAGTTTTTTGTGTAGCATTAGTTTCTATAAATAGTAAAGAAATTTTTGAAAAGTATATAGGCATAAGTGTTGCCGGAATTTGCGTCCTTGGAATAATGATAGCTGGCTCTAGAGCTACAATGTATCTTTTACCGATCATTATTTTTACTTATTTACTTTTTGAAATTTTAAATAAACAGATAAAAATAAAATTTTTATTAGGCTTGATAATTTTATTTAGTGTAATAGCTATTTCTTATATATATATATCAACAAATATCGCTCAAGATGAAAGATTATATAGTCAACTAACAAAGGGGGTAACTGGATCAGAGACTAGATATCCAATATTTGTTAGCGCGTTTTATACGTGGTTAGAACACCCTTTATTTGGGATAGGTTCTGGTGAGTTTAAGATCATTGATATAACAAAATATTTTCCAGGCAATGTTGAAGTTCATGTTGGTCACGCACACAATACCTTTTTAACATTTTTAACAGAAAAGGGCATCGTTGCCTTGCTTGCATATTTGGTATTTCAACTATCACTCTTTATAAAATTTATTAAAAATTTTAGACAAAATAGCATAGTTTTTCTTGCCCTTTTAATGCTCATGGCTAATAATATAATTTCACTTGCAAATACAACATTTCACCATGAAAATGCGCTTTTAATGCTACTATTTTGGGCTCTGGCTTTAAGTGCCATAGATGAAAAATCGACCTTAAAAATTAGCTAACACTCCAACACGCCTCAACCGTTTTAAATTGTATAAAGAAACGGTTGAAGCAAATTTTTTATTTTTTCTTCATCTCTTCAAGCTCTTGCGCTAGAAATTCCCCTGTGTAGCTGCCAGTTTTTTTGTAGTTTTTAGCTACCTCTTTTACATTGCCGCACGCTATCACTTTACCGCCCTTTGCGCCGCCTTCTGGTCCCATATCTACGATATAGTCGCAGTTTTTGATAACATCCATATTATGCTCGATCACAAAGACTGAATTTCCAAGATCAACTAGGTGATTTAGCACCTTTACCAACCGATCGACATCGGCAAAATGAAGTCCAGTCGTTGGCTCATCAAGGATATAAAGCGTATTTCCAGTATCACTTCTACTAAGCTCTTTTGCTAGCTTTACGCGCTGCGCCTCGCCGCCACTTAGTGTGACTGCATTTTGTCCAAGTGTGATGTAGCCAAGCCCCACGTCTTGAAGCGTGGTGAGTTTTGAAGCGATCTTTGGCACAGCCTTAAAAAACTCAACCGCTTCATCTATACTCATATTTAGCACCTCGGCGATGTTTTTGCCCTTGTATAAAATTTCCAAGGTTTGGGCGTTGTATCTAGCGCCATTACAAACGTCACAAACCACGTTGATATCAGGCAAAAAGTGCATCTCGATCGTGATCTCACCCTCGCCTTGGCACTTCTCGCAGCGCCCACCTTTGACGTTGAAGCTAAAGCGCCCTATTTTATAGCCTCTAAGCTTTGCCTCTTTAGTCTGCGCAAACAAATTTCTGATCTCGTCCATCACGCCAGTGTATGTCGCTGGATTTGAGCGTGGAGTGCGACCGATCGGGCTTTGATCGAGGTAGATCACCTTGTCTAAATTTTCAAGTCCGCTTAAATTTACTCCGGCTATTTTTTTTACTTTTTTGGCTCTATTTAGCTGCTCCTGCGCCTCTGGAAGCAAGGTCTGAAGTATTAGCGAGCTCTTGCCAGATCCTGAGACGCCAGTGATACCCACAAGGTTTCTAAGTGGAAATTTCGCGGTTAAATTTGAAATATTGTTGATATTTACATTTGAAATTTCAAGCCACTTCTCAGCTTTTCTATTTTTTTGATAGTTGATCTTTTTCTTACCATTTATGTATTGTGCAGTCTGGGTATCTGAGCTTAAAAGCTCTTTTGAACTGCCTGCAAAGACCACGTTACCGCCAAATTTACCAGCCCCAGGACCGATATCTACGATAAAATCAGCCTCTTCTATCGTTTTTTTATCATGCTCGACGACGATTACAGAGTTGCCTTTGGCTTGTAAATTTCTAAGCGTCTTTATGAGTTTTAGCGTATCACGCTCGTGTAGACCGATGCTTGGCTCATCAAGCACGTACATGACGCCACTTAGCCCGCTTCCTATCTGACTCGCGATCCTGATACGCTGCGCCTCACCACCGCTGATCGTCCTAGCATCACGTCCAAGTGACAAATAGCCAAGCCCCACGTCATACAAAAAGAAAAGCCTCTCGTTGATCTCTTTTAAGATAGGCTTTGCGATCGCCTTGTCATAGTCGCTAAGATAGGCAAAATTTTTCTCATTTGAGAAAAAGGCAGTGCAGTTTTCTATACTCATATCTAAAATTTCACCAAGTCCAAGGCCAGCGACCTTTACCGCTAAACTTTGAGGCTTTAGCCTGTGACCGTTACAAGCGTCACAAATTTTCTCACTCATGTATTCGTCAAAGTCTTTGTAATCCTTCAAAAGCCCGTGTGAAATTTTAACTACACCATCAAACTTTCTAAGTAGCTTATTTCTCTTCCAAAAAAACTCAACTTCTTTGACATTTCCATATAAAACGAGCCTCTTTTCATCTTCACTAAGCTCATAATATGGTTTTTTGATATCGATGCCATTTTGCTCGCAAAAAGCAAGTAAAAATTTATAGTAATAGCTCATGTTATAGCCATAAAGTAGCTTGATCGCACCATTTTCTATCGACTTTTCCTCGTCGATGATCTTGCTCATATCTAGGCTATATCTTATGCCAAGTCCGTCGCAGTGCTCGCAAGCGCCCTTTGGCGAGTTAAAGCTAAAACTAAGTGGCTCAAGCGGCGTAAATGAAATTTTACAGTCAAAACAAGCCATGTGCTCGCTGTAATGTATAAAACTCTCTTTTAAGCCCAGCTCATCAGCATTTGCGATCTCTATCTCGACCTCGCCAAAGCTCTCATTTAGCGCCTTTTCAACGTCACTTGCAAGGCGTTCGTGATTTTGCTCATCGATAGCAATCCTATCAACAATAACCTTGATCGTGTGTTTTTTCGTTTTTGCAAGCTCGATATCCTCATCAAGCCTCACCACCACGCCATCTATTTGCGCCCTTACAAAGCCTTTTTGGCGTAAATTTTCGATCAAATCCGCCCATGTGCCCTTTTTCTCACGCACTAGTGGCGCATAGATGATCACTTTTGCTCCAAGTGGGAGCTTTGAGATTTCGTTTATGATATCGCTTGCACTCATTTTCGAGATAGGTTTGCCGCATTTATGGCAATGCTGAACGCCAACCCTTGCATATAAAAGCCTTAGATAGTCATAAATTTCCGTGATCGTACCAACCGTTGAGCGAGGGTTTTTAGAAGTCGTCTTTTGATCGATCGCGATAGCAGGCGTTAAACCCTCGATCTTATCAACATCTGGCTTACCCACACGGTCTAGAAACTGCCTAGCGTAGCTACTAAGGCTCTCCATGTATCTTCTTTGTCCCTCAGCATAAAGCGTATCAAAGGCTAGTGTGCTCTTGCCGCTTCCACTAAGACCGGTAAAAACTACTAATTTATTTTTTGGAATTTTAAGATTTATATTTTTTAAGTTATGTTCTCTTGCGCCAGTTATTTCAATAATATCGTTCATTAAATTTATACAACCTTTTTAAAATTTTAATCTGTAAATTTAGTCTAAAAGTGATAAAAGATTTATAAAGTAGTTTTTCTAAAATTTAAGATCGTAGTTAAATTTAAGGGCTTATTTATATCATTTTCAGCTTTTTTTGATATTCTACGCCAAATTTTAATCTAAGGAGAAAAAATGTCTGTAAAAATAACTGATATATGCATAAGCTGTGGTTCATGTATTGATGAATGCCCGGTTTCAGCTATCGTTGATGATAGCGACAACCCAACTGGAGCAGATACATATTATGTTTATTCAAATAAATGCGTTGAGTGCGTAGGCTATAACGATGAGCCAGCCTGTGCATCTGCCTGTCCAACTGACGGTTGTATCGTATGGGACGCTGTTGTAGCAGGACAACCTTCGCGCGATCAGATCGGTGCTGATGCACGTAATGGCTCTATTCCAGTTATTCAATAAATTTATATTTATAAATTTTTAGGCTCAAATTGAGCCTATTTTATTTTTAAGCTTTATTTGATATAATTGCCAACTTCAATTTAAATAACCTAGATTTAAGGAAAATTTATGCAAAGAACACTTTCTATTATTAAGCCTGATGCTGTTAAGAAAAATGTTGTTGGAAAAATTATAGATAGATTTGAAAGTAACGGCCTAAGAATCGCAGCTGCAAAGAAAATCAAGCTTAGCAAATGCGATGCAAAAGCGTTTTACGCAGTTCACAAAGATAGACCTTTTTTCAATGATTTAGTTGATTTTATGGTAAGCGGACCAGTTGTAGTTATGGTTTTAGAGGGTGAAAATGCAGTTGCTAAAAACCGCGAGCTAATGGGTGCAACTAACCCAAAAGAAGCAGCTCCTGGCACTATAAGAGCTGATTTTGCCGATAGTATTGATGCAAATGCAGTTCACGGAAGTGACAGCCTAGAAAATGCTGTGAATGAGATAAATTTCTTCTTTGCTTCAAGAGAAATTTGCTAACTTTAGGTCAAGAAAATTGATTATATCTTTTTCTAAAATAGCAAACAAAGATATAAGCTTTGAGCTAGTAGGAAATGATAATTTAGTTTTTATTGGAATTTTAAAAAGAAAAGACCCTTTTTTGGTAAAATGCCAAGGCAAAATAAAAGGGAATATAAATTATGTTTGCGATCGATGTGGTGAAGCATTTATGTTGCCTATCGATCAAGAAGTAGAGCTAAATTTAAGTGACGGTATTTATAAAGATAGCGAAAATGAGCTTAGCGATACGATGGAATTTTTTGATGGCAATATTGATTTAAAAGAAGTCCTTGAGAGTGAGTTAGAAGCTTTTAAAAGCGATTATTTCTATTGTGAAAAATGTAAAAATTTATAAAGGAGAGTAAAAATGGCAGTACCAAAGCGAAGAGTGAGTCATTCTCGTGCAGCAAAACGTAGAACACATTATAAAGTTACACTTCCAGTGCCTGTAAAAGACAAAGATGGTTCTTGGAAAATGCCTCACCGCATAAACAAAACTACAGGTGAATATTAAAATATGATTCGCATTGCTATCGATGCTATGGGTGGTGATTTTGGTGCAGATCCTATAATATCTGGTGTTATTGATGCACTAAAAGAGACAGAATTTAAAGCTGTATTAGTCGGCGATAGCAATGTCATCAAACCACTCATCCCACAATCTTATTTAAAAAATATCGAATTTTTAGATGCTAGCGAAGTTATCTCGATGGCAGATGGTGCGACTGATGCACTTAAGAGAAAAGATAGTACGATCTACAAAGCAATTGAACTCTTAAAAAATAAGGAAGTTGATGCTGTAGTTTCTGCCGGTCATAGTGGTGCAACTATGAGTTTAGCTACCCTAAGAATTGGTAGACTAAAAAATATTTCTCGCCCAGCAATTGCAACACTTATGCCAAATTCAAAAGAATCTGCGACTTTGGTTTTAGATGTTGGTGCAAATGTTGATTGTAAAAGTGAACATTTGTTTCAATTTGCCATAATGGGTGAAGCCTATGCAAAAGAAATTTTAGGTAGAAAAGAGCCAAAAGTTGGTCTTTTATCAAATGGTGAAGAAGAAAGCAAAGGCAATGAAGTTAGCAAAGAAGCATTTAAATTAGTTTCTAGGCTTGATAGCTTTGTTGGCAATGCAGAAGGTAATCAAATTTTTGATGGCAGTATTGATGTAATGGTTTGTGATGGTTTTATGGGAAATATTCTTTTAAAAACTAGCGAAGGCGTTGCAGATGCAATAGGCAAAATCATCAAAAAACAAATTAAAAAATCACCTCTTGCTATAGCTGGCTCTGTACTCATGAGAAAAGTTTTTAAGACACTTAAAAAACAGGTTAGCTATGACGAATATGGTGGTGCACCACTTCTTGGTGTAAATGGTTGTGTTATCATAAGTCACGGCAAAAGTAATTCAAAAGCTATAAAAAATGCAATTTTTCAAGCAATAAAATTTGCTAATTCAAATATAAATAAAGTTATCGAAGAAGAACTTTCGCACTTTGCAAGGTAAAATATGCCAAAAGCTTCACTGATTTCTATCGCTTCTTACATTCCAGAAAAAATTCTGACAAATTTTGACTTTGAAAAAATGGTTGAAACGAGTGATGAATGGATAGTAAAGCGAACAGGTATCGAACAAAGGCATATTGCAACTAACGAAACAACAAGTGACCTTGGCACAAAGGCTGGTGAATTAGCTATAAAACGCTCAGGACTTGATAAATCTCAAATCGATGCAATCATCTGTGCTACGATATCTCCAGATCATCTTTGTATGCCTTCTACTGCTTGCAAAATAGCTGCAAATTTGGGTTTAAACTATGGAGTTACAGCATTTGATATAAGTGCGGCTTGTACCGGTTTTATTTATCTTTTAGAGCTTGCAAATTCTCTCATTATTAGCGGTGCTAAAAAGAATGTCTTAATTATCGGAGCCGAAAAATTAAGCTCTATTGTTGACTATACAGATAGAGGCACTTGTATACTATTTGGTGATGGAGCAGGCGCGGCTGTAATTAGTAGTGGTAATGAGAACGAGATCATCGATATTCATACGGCAAGCGACGGCAAGCAAGCTGAACTTTTAATAACTCCAGGATGTGGGAGTGTATTTCCAGCCAGTGAGGAAACGCTAAAAAATAGACTAAATTTCATCCATATGAGTGGAAATGAGGTTTTTAAAATAGCAGTTCAAACACTTAGCAAAAGTGTAATAGAAATTTTGCATGCAAATAAAATGCAAAGCAAAGATATCGATTTTTTTATACCTCATCAAGCAAATATAAGAATAATAGATGCGGTAAAAAATAGATTAAATTTTAAAGATGAGCAGTGTGTCTTGACTGTTGCTAAATATGGCAATACAAGCTCAGCTTCAATTCCGATGGCTATAAATGATGCCTATGAAGACGGCCGTATCAAAAATGGTTCAGTTTTGCTTCTTGATGCATTTGGCGGCGGCTTTACATGGGGATCAGCGATTCTAAAATTTGGTGGAAAAAATTTTAGCGACTTACAATAATTACAGTAAGTAATCCTCTAAATTTTTAGTAACGCTTTTACTAATTTCTTTCAAATATTCTCATCAATAAATTTTTAAAAATTCAAATTTTTACCACTTTTAACAAAAATCCATTTTCTGCTTTTACCAAATAACAATAAATTTACTACACAAAAATTTCTAAAATATATTTAAACTAAATTTAATTTTGAATAGATATAATTTCGCAATCAATAAAATTTATTATTAAGGAGAACAAATGTTAGTAACAAAAAAAGCACCTGATTTTACAGCTGCAGCAGTTTTAGGAAACAATCAAATTGTAAATGATTTTAATCTTTATAAAAATATTGGCGAAAAAGGCGCAGTTGTATTTTTCTATCCAATGGATTTTACTTTTGTTTGCCCAAGCGAAATTATCGCATTTGACAAAAGATATGACGAGTTCAAGTCACGTGGTATCGAAGTTATCGCAGTTTCATGCGACAACCAATTTTCACATTTTGCATGGAAAGAGACTCCAGTAAACAAAGGCGGTATTGGCAAAGTTCGCTTCCCTATCATAGCTGATATGACAAAATCAATCGCTCGCGGATTTGACGTACTTCTAGAAGATGCTGGTGTAGCACTTCGCGGCTCATTCTTGCTAGACAAAGATGGAACTGTTCGCCATGCAGTTATCAACGATCTTCCGCTTGGTAGAAATATCGATGAGATGATAAGAATGGTTGATACTATGCTATTTACAAATGAGCACGGCGAAGTTTGTCCAGCTGGTTGGAACAAAGGTGATGCTGGCATGAAACCAAGCACTGAAGGTGTCGCTGACTACCTTTCACACAACGAAGGTAAACTATAATCAACAGAAATTTCTAGGTATCCTTTACCTAGAAATTTCTTCTCCAAATAAATTTAAATACTTTTTTAATATAACTTTTTATATCATAGTCTTGGCTTTAATCAACAACATTCCGGAGACTACATGGATTTTAAAGGCAGGCAAGAGCTTGTAATAAATTGCGAAGATAGCATACTTAAATTAAGAGACAAATTTATCGATGACGGTATCAAATTTTGTAGACAGCTAACATTTATCGTACCGCACGATCAGGTAAAAATTTGTCTTGAAAACATCTTTGATACACTGCTTATTCAAAAGCCAAATGCTACGCAGCTACAAGATGATTTAAATAATCTAATACCAAAATCAAACGCAAGAGACGAATTAATAAATTTCCTACTTTTAAATTTGACTTTAAATTTTAGTCACTCTTGCGACAATAGCACCTTCGTAGGTTATTTCGTAAATGCCGTTTCAAGAATCAAAGAAATTTTATGTGGTGCCAAAGACCAGCAAGAAACAAATGTAAAAGACATGATTGAAACCGGAACATTTTTTTATGAAGATCCGATCAATACATTCACTCGTATGAAAAAAGCTAAGGTAAGGCCAGAGCTTTTAAATTTATATGATGGATTAAATATAAAATATGAGGCTGAAATTTTAGAAGTTAAAGAAGATAGTGTCGTTTTTCGCGTGGATATGATGCAAATTTTAGCAATGAAGCAAGACGGCAAAGGTTTTATTTTGCCAAATAGCTTTTTCTCAAAACCATTATGTGCTGATATTGTTAATTACAATATAGTCAATAAAGGCGTCACTCTTTCAAATTTCTTACGAAATACGACGATGTACGCATATAAAAGAAAATTCCAACGTATCTTGCCAAATCGTTTTACCAAAACTATTATCAAAGGCAAACAAGACAAGATCGAAGGTAGCCTTTATGATGTTTCTGAAGGTGGCATAAGTGTATTAAGCCCGCAAACTACAAATTTTCAAGATGGAGAAGAGCTAGAAGCGACCTTTGAAATCTTAATCGCGCCAGATAAAGTAAAAAACGTGACTTTAAAACTAAGACTTGTTACAGAGCTGGCATATAAAGGCTACATTAGATACTGTATGAAGCTTATCGATGATGATGAAACGATAAAAGATTTTACGCAAAAGCGCATAAAAGAGACGCTTGACGAGCTTCGCTCACGTATAAATTTATACGAATAAGGCAGCTAGTGAAAACAATACAAGAAAATTTAAAACTTTTTTATATCGGGCTAAAAGACAAAGAGCCATTTTTTTATAAAAATAAGGATCTAACCACCCACGCAGCTATCATAGGTATGACAGGTAGCGGTAAAACAGGCCTTGGTATCACGCTTTTAGAAGAAGCCTGCATAGATAATATCCCTTCCATCATCATCGATCCAAAAGGCGATATCACAAATTTAGCCCTCACTTTTCCGCAGATGAGGCCGGAGGATTTTTTACCATACATAGATGAAGCAGAAGCGGCCAACAAAGGTCAAAGTGTAGAGGAATTTGCCACTGCTCAAGCCGAGCTATGGAGAAACGGCATAGAGTCGAGCTTTCAAGATCTTAAGCGAGTAAAAATTTTAAAAGAGAGCGCTAACTTTAACATCTACACACCAAAAAGCTCAGCTGGCATAGGCGTGGCGCTACTTAGCGACTTTGCCTGCCCAAATATCACTGATGAAGAAATTTTTAGCAACTATATAAATTCGCTTGCAGCCTCGGTATTATCTCTTGTAGGTATAAATTCCGAGGACATGAATTCAAAAGAACAGCTTCTCATCTCAACCATATTTGATACTAAATTTAAAGAGCAAAAAGACATCAGTATAGAAGAGCTAATAAATTTTATCGCAAATCCACCTTTTAAAAAGATAGGTGTCTTTGACGTGGATACCTTCTATCCAAGCAGTGAGCGCCTAAAGCTTGCCATGAAGATAAACGTGCTCATCGCAAGCCCAAGCTTTAAGGGCTGGACGCAGGGCGTTAGACTAGAAATTTCAAAGATGCTCTTTGACGAAAACGGCAAAGCAAAGTGCAATATCTTTACGATCTCACACCTAAATGACGCCGAGAGGATGTTTTTTGTTACCCTTTTGCTAAATGAGATCATCGCGTGGATGCGCGGCACAGAGGGCACTAGCTCACTTAGAGCGATCCTATATATGGATGAAATTTTTGGCTTTTTTCCACCAAACGCAAACCCACCATCAAAAACGCCTATGCTCACACTTTTAAAGCAAGCTCGTGCATTTGGTTTGGGCTGTGTTTTAAGCACGCAAAACCCAGTCGATCTTGACTATAAAGGCCTTAGCAACATCGGCACTTGGTTCATAGGTCGCCTCCAAACAGCCCAGGATAAAGCTCGCGTTATAGACGGGCTAAGCGGCATCGCAGGCTCAAGCTTAGACAAAGCTTCACTTGAAAATCTCATATCAAATTTAGCCAAAAGAAATTTCTTACTTAAAAATATAAACGAAGACGGGCTAAGCGTTATTTCGACACGCTGGGCACTTAGCTATCTAAAAGGCCCGCTTAGCCGTGAGCAAATTTCAAATTTGATGAAAGAGCAAAAAGAAAATTTATCTGATACAAGGATCGATAAAAGCGAGATGAAATTTAGCATAAAGCCCATAATCTCAAATGAGATCACGCAACTTTATGCTAACTCAAAAAGCCTCACGCCAAATTTATTTGCAAGCGCAAAGATAAGAATTTATGACACCAAAAAAGATATCGATAGCGTTTATGAAGTAAGCTATCTTTATGAACTAAACGAAAATGACAATGAGCCAAACTGGGATGAGGCTAGCGAAGGCATGCACGTTGAAGCAAGCGAAAATGAGCCAAGCGGTGCAAGCTTTGCAGCTGTGCCAAATTTCATCTTAAAAGCTAAAAATTTTGACAATCTCCAAAAAGATTTTAAAGAGTATCTGTATAGAAATTTTAAATTTAATACCTTTGAGGCATTGGGAATTTATTCAAAAAACAATGAAACAAAGGAGCAGTTTTATATCAGGCTTCAAGATAAGTGCAATGAAATTTCAGAAGAACAAACCGCAAAACTTACAGCAAAATTTGAAAAAGAGCGAAAAAGCTTACAAGATAAGCTAAACAAGGCTCTAGCAAAGCTTGATAAAGAGCAAAAAGAGATGACCACAAGTGGGCTTGATGCTGCCATAAATATAGGCGCCAGCATACTTGGAGCGATATTTGGCAACAAGCTTTTATCTCGTCAAAATGCGGGCAAGATCGCATCAAGCGCAAGAAGCGCAAATAGAGTCTTAAAAGAGCGAAGTGACGTCAAGCTTAGCGAGCAAAGCGTAAATGATATAAATTTAGCCATAAGCGAACTTGAAGAGAAATTTGAAAAAGAAAGCAACGAACTAAAGGAAGCAAACGATATAAAAAATATCACTATAAATGAAATACAAATTTCACCAAAGAAAAGCGATATCTATGACGAGAAAGTCGTACTTTTGTGGAGATGATTTATAAAACAATTAGTATTTTTTTACTATCATTTCTCTTTAAATTTAAAAGGTAAAATATGCAAAATTTAATACTTTATGCCATTAGTTATTTACTTGGAAGCATTCCGTCTGGCCTCATTCTTGCAAAAATTTTTGGGCATGTCGATATAAAAAACGAAGGTAGCAAGAGCATCGGTGCGACAAATGTTTTAAGAGTTTTAAAACAAAAAGATCCAAAATTAGCCAAAAAACTAGCCATTTTAACGATAGTTTGTGATGTTTTAAAAGGTGTTTTACCACTCATGGTCGCCTCTTCTATTGGTGCAAGCCAAAGTGTGCTTTGGACGATGGCGGTCTTAAGTGTAGCTGGACATTGTTTTTCAATATTTTTAGGCTTTCAAGGCGGCAAAGGAGTCGCAACTGGAGCTGGGGTGATCGCATTTTTCTTACCAGTTGAGATCATTATCGCTCTAGCTGTTTGGTTTGTGGTCGGAAAATTTTTAAAAATTAGCTCTCTTGCTTCACTTTGTGCGTTGATAGCCCTCATAGCATCAAGCTTTATAATTCACCCAGAGCTAGATGAAATTTACACACACGCTCCGATACTAATCATCGCATTTTTAGTGGTTTATAAACACATACCAAATATTGTTCGCCTGCTTTCAGGCAAGGAGAAAAAAGTCGTATGAAAAGCGAGATGACGACGATCATTAAAGATTATAAATTTGAAACGATCATCGGAATGCTTGATTTTGAGCGAGTCGCTAAGCAAGAGGTGCGAATGAATCTAGAAATTTGCTCAACTAGTTTTATTGATTATGTTTTAATTATTGACTTTGTTAAAAATTTTTATAATGAAAGACAGTTCCAAAGCGTTGAAGAGTCGCTTGAAGAAACTAGCAAAGCGTTAAAAGAGAAATTTAGCTCACTAGCTAGCCTTAAAATGGAAATTTTAAAAACTGAAATTTTACCAAATGCAGTTGTTGGAGCAAAAATAAACACTATTTTTTAAAAATTTATTAAACTATCTTGAAATATTGCTTAATTTATGATACAATCGCCCATAAATTTTAGTTTAAGGAAGCAAAATGCGTATTTTAATAGTTGAAGATGAAGTGACGCTAAATAAGACGATTGCTGAGGGTTTGCAAGAGTTTGGCTATCAAACTGATAGCTCTGAAAATTTTAAAGATGCTGAGTACTATATAGGCATCAGAAACTACGATCTAGTTTTGACTGATTGGATGCTTCAAGATGGCGATGGCATAGATCTTATAAACATCATCAAACATAAATCTCCACGCACTTCAGTTGTAGTTCTTTCTGCAAAAGATGACAAAGAAAGCGAAATAAAAGCACTTAGAGCTGGTGCTGATGACTATATCAAAAAGCCATTTGATTTTGACATCTTAGTAGCTAGACTAGAGGCTAGACTACGCTTTGGCGGCACAAATATTATAAAAATCGATGAGCTCATCATCAATCCAGATGAGGAGAAAATCACATATTTAGGTCGTGATATTGAGCTTAAGGGCAAACCTTTTGAAGTCCTAACTCATCTTGCAAGACACTCAGATCAAATCGTATCTAAAGAGCAACTACTTGATGCTATCTGGGAAGAGCCAGAGCTTGTAACTCCAAACGTCATTGAAGTCGCTATCAACCAAATCCGCCAAAAAATGGACAAACCACTAAATATTTCAACAATTGAAACTGTTAGAAGACGCGGATATAGATTTTGTTTTCCCAAAAAAGCCTAAGGAATAGATTTATACTACAATTAGCATCTGGTGCTATGATGCTAATTGTAGTTATTTCGGTAATGCTTTATCACTATATAAGGGTTACCGTTTTTCAAAGTGTAGTTAATGAGCTAAACTATCAAGCAGAAGCTTATAAAAAAAATCCTCAGAATTTCAATCCTTTAAATTCAAAAACATTTACGATAGAAAATCCAAACAAAACTCTAGCAACGATAAAAACAGACGAGCCACAAGATAAAGAAATATATATCGTAACACAAAAATCAAAGGATCAAAGTAAGACTATTTTAATAACAAAACTTGATGAAAGCAGTTATTTAAGCCTAGAAAAAGATACTACACTTCAAGCTCATATAGTAGAAGAAATTTTTATAGATATTATAATCGTAAATGTATCAGCGATACTTTTGGTACTTTTTTATGCGCTATTTTTATCAAGGATGCTTTTAATACCTATAAAAATTTTAAGTCACAAGCTTACAAATTTAGACGAAAAATTTCTTCATGAGATCGATATAAAAAGTCTACCAGATGAGTTTTTACCACTTGGGCAGAGCATAAATAGATTAATCTCTCGAATCCAAACATTTGTCTTATACCAAAAAGAGCTTTTTGTAGGCGTGGCACATGAGTTAAAAACACCGTTGGCTGTAATGAAAACAAAAAATGAAGTTACGCTTTTAAAGCCACGCGAGAGTGAAAGATATATCGAGGCTCTAAAATCAAACAATGAAGCTATAAACGGCATGAACGCAATGATAAGTTCTGTGCTTGAGATCGGCCGCCAAGAGGGAGCTCAGTTTGAAGAGCCAGTAAATACCGATGTCATAGGATTTTTAAAAAAACTTGCAAAAAACTATGAGATACTTGCAAAAAATGATGAAAAAAATATAAAACTAGACCTAAAACCAGAAATTTTAAATCTAAAAATACAAACTAGCTTACTAACACACATTGTGCAAAATTTTGTTCAAAATGCCATTAAATTTTCACCAAAAAATAGCACCATTACGATTAGCTCTAAGCTTATAAAAAATAAATTTATCGTCGAAGTAATAGATGAAGGAATAGGCATAGATGAGAGCAAAGATTTATTTGCCCCATTTAAAAGATATGGCGACAAAGGTGGTGCTGGACTTGGGTTGTTTCTAGCTAAAGGTGCGGCACAGGCTCTTGGTGGCGAAGTAGACATTAAAAATAGAAACGATAGAAGCGGTGCAGTCGCAAGCCTAGTTTTAAATATAAAAGGATAAAAATGGCAAAGAGAACCGCAGTAATCGACCTTGGCTCAAATTCTATGCGAATGGCGATATTTGAGAGAACGTCACGCTTAGCGTTTTTTATACTAGCTGAATATAAAACAAAGGTTCGCCTAGGTGAAGGTGGATATGGCTCAAACAATGAAATATCCGAAAGCTCAATGGAAAAAGCGCTAAAGGCTTTTAGCGAATTTTCAAATATTATAAAAAGCTACAAATGCAATAAAGTCTTATGTGTTGGTACTTCAGCGCTTAGGGACGCTCCAAACGCAAATGTTTTGATCTCTCTTTTAAGAAAAAAACTTGGCATAAATTTAAAAGTCATAGACGGCAAAGAAGAGGCTACTTTTGGTGCGATCGCAGCCAAAAATTTACTCCATAACATCGATGAATGCGTTACTATCGATATCGGTGGCGGATCAACTGAACTTGCCAGAATAAGCAAAGGCAAAATAATAGATACGCTCTCACTTGACATTGGCACAGTTAGGTTAAAAGAGCTTTTTTTTGATAAGAAAAACTTAAATAAATTGCCAAAATTTTTAGAACAAGTTACAAAACAGATAGATGAGCGATTTAAATGCCAAAATATAATCGCTATTGGTGGCTCTCTTAGAGCGATATCATCTGCCATAATGAGTAAAAATTCATATCCGCTCTCTTCGCTTCATGGCTTTTGCTACAAGCTTAGCGACGAGCAAGCCTACATCGAGAGCATTGCAAATATTAGCGTGCTTGAGCTAAATAAATTTCCTATTAAAAAAGACAGATACGACACCATTAGAGAGGGTGCACATATCTTTTTGGCCCTCGCCAAAGCTCTGAATGCCAAAAATATTATAACAAGTGGGGTTGGCGTAAGAGAGGGAGTGTTCTTGAAAGATTTTTTACGCCCTAGCCTTAAATTTCCACAAAATTTTAATCCAAGTATCAAAAGTTTGCAAGATCGTTTTATATTATCATGCAATAAATCAGTCACAAGATATGCAAAAGATATATTTATGGTATTAAAAAAGCTTCACGGCCTAAGCGATAACTATCTTGAAGTGCTTTTAGTTGCTGCAAAACTTCACAATGTAGGTCAAGAGATTGGCTTTTATGGTGATCATAAAAACTCAGCCTATATAGTCCTAAATGCCTTAAATTATGGCTTTTCACATGAACAAAAAGCATTGATTGCAGTAGTAATTGGCACAAACGGAAAGAAAAATATCTATGAATTTGAGCGATATAAAAATTTACTTCCAAAAGCCGAGTGTATAAGATGGCTAAGTTTTATACTCTCACTAGCAAAGGCACTTGATCTAACCTGTAAAAGGCTAAATTTAAACTTCGAATTTAGTGGACACACGCTAAAAATAGAAGGTGCAAAAGAATTTGCTATGGCAAAAGAAGAGATAAAAAAGATCACAAAACCTGAAATTTTTGCTATTTCGTTTGTATAAATTTTAAAACTAGCTTTAACGCATAAAAATTTAAATTGGATAAGAATTTTAGCTAAAACTACTAAAATTCTCCGCTCATTTTATCTTTATAGTTACTTAAACTATTTTTTCGCTCTTCTAAAAATGAGCTTAGCTTTTTCTTGTTCTCTTCAAAAAATATAGCAAAATCCTGCTCATTTTGTATCCTGTCTTCACCAAAGCTATCAAGCATTACATTTGAGCTACCAACTATCACCAAATAACGCCTATTTTCATAGCTTAATAGCATTAGCTTATTCGTGCGATCAAGATACTTTTCATATATTATATTGACGTTACTATTTTGATTTTTAAGTAGCCAGTTCATTGATTTTGTATCATTTTGAGACTGATTTCTAGGTGCTTTAAATCCGCTAAAATCATTACTCTTTGACGTAATATATCTTTTAAATACATATAAAAATACAAGAAGCGCAATAAGCACACTTAAAACTATAAAATACCTTGAGTCTATATTTAACATAGGCTCTTCATCTGCCTTTGGAGTACTAGGGGTCTCTATTTTTGCACTAGCTTGAGGCATATTTTGTATTTGAGGTTTTGCATTTTTTAGAGTTACACGAATGCGGAGTCCAAAACTATCAGTCGTCTTTGAAGCATTTACGATAATAGCATCATTTGAGCGTAAATTTAAGACAAGTGAGTTTTGCTTTGGCTCTATCTCAAGCTCTTGAATAATCTTTGAGTTTATGTCTTTGCTAGCACTTTGATCGTAATTTAGCGAATTTAATATCAAAGACGTTGTATCTTTTTCGCGCTTTTGAAAGATATTTCCTTCATAAGGTGCATCAAAGCTAAGCATAATATCGACTCTATCGGCACGTTCATAGATATTGTAAGTTAATAGGTTTGAAGCTAAAATTTGAGTTGCAAAAAGTAAGAAAAATAGTATAAATTTCATAAAAGTTCTTTTTTGAAGTACTGAATAACTGACTTTGAATCCAAAATTTCATTTATCCTGATGGCTAAATTTTTCTCATAAACCATTACTTCGCCTTTTCCAAAAATTCTATTATTTATATATAACTCCACACTCTCACCAGCTGGCTTTTCGAGGTCTATGACCGAGCCAGCTTCAAATTTCAAAAGTTCATTTATGCTAACCGTGGTAGTTCCTAGCTCAGCTATAAAATCAACACTTATATCCATAAGCTCATCATAGCTCTTAAAAAGCCCTAGCTGCTCTAGCGTCTCTATCGCACTCTCATCGTTCATTGTATATCGTAGCCTATTTGAAATGTTCTATTTTTTATTTTATATACAAATTTCTCTTTTAGCTTGATACCAAAATTTTCAACTTCGCCTAAAAATTCAGGCGTTCCAAGCTTATAAGCATTTGGCTCTTTTTCATTTAGCAGATTTTTAGCCTTGCCAATGATTTGATTAGCTATCTCTTTGCAAAGATCATCCAGATCACCACCATCAACATCTTCGTGACCAAAAAAGGCATTCATGAAAATTTTCAAAGTATCTTTTTTAAAAAATAGGTAAAAATGATACTCGCTCTTTCCCTTATAGACTGGTATGCTAGCTCCGTAAAATCCTTTGCCTAGACTCTTGCCAAACTCTAAATCTAGCCCTAAAGTATCCTTGCAAAGATAGCTTGTAGCTTCATCTATAACTTTTCTCATATCTCTTCCTTAAGACTTGAAATGCATTTTCAATTATACTTTGGCTTTACTAAATTAGCTATAAATTTATTAAGCATTTTAAAAGAGTTTATCTATCTCTTTTACTAGCTTTTCACCGCTAAATTCGGCACAAAGCTTAACTATTTGCGTGCCTATTATCGCTCCGTCAGCATATTTTTTTACTTCATTAACGTCGTCTTTGTTTTTTATACCAAAGCCCACAGCTACTGGCAGATCGCTCTTTTTCTTAAGCTCTAGGACCAAATTTTTTATCCTATCTTCATCAGCCCTTTTTGAACCGCTAACGCCGATCGCACCAAGAGCGTAGATAAACCCTGAGCCAAATTTTAAAATTCCATCCGCCCTGCTCCCAGACGTGACACTTATAAGTGGCACAAGGCATAAATTTAGCTTTTTACATTTTAGAGCAAATTCCTCACACTCCTCACAAGGCAGATCTGGCACGATAAAGCCGCTAACTCCAGCTTCACGTGATCTTTTTAGAAATTTATCAACGCCATAAGCAAAGATGATGTTGTAATAAACCAAAAAAACAAGTGGCTTTGTCACTTTTGCCTTGCAGCCTTCAAGCATGTCAAAGACAACGTCGGTATTTACGCCACTTTGAGCTGTCTCAAAGCTAGCTTGCGCGATGAGCTTGCCATCAGCCAGCGGGTCAGAGTATGGGATGCCGATCTCAAGCAGATCAAGCGTGCTCTCATCTAAATTTTCTAAAAATTCCTTAGTTTTTTCTAAGCTTGGATAACCAGCCACGATGTAGCCTATGTTTGCCTTTTTGCCGTTAAATGCGCTTCTAACCTTATCCATAAATTTTTCCTTTTTCGTAGCCGATGACTGTGTTTATATCCTTATCGCCCCTGCCTGAGATATTTACGACGATGACGCTTTTTTTATCAAGTTTTGGGCAAAGTTTCTCCAGATACGCCACCGCATGCGCGCTCTCGATGGCTGGGATGATGCCCTCCATCTTACTTAGAAAATACAAGGCATTTATGCACTCATCGTCGGTCACAGCTTCGTATCTTACCCTTTTGATGTCGTTTAGGTGGGCGTGCTCTGGGCCGATACCTGGGTAGTCAAGACCCGCTGAGATGCTATGCACTGGCGAGATCATGCCGTACTCATCTTGCAAGACGGTTGTTTTCATGCCGTGGATGATGCCGGTTTTGCCTTTGCTAAGCGTAGCAGCGTGATAAGGGGTATCTATGCCAAGTCCGCCAGCTTCTATACCTACTAAATTTACACTCTTATCGTCCAAAAACGCACTAAAAATGCCAATAGCATTACTGCCGCCGCCAACGCAAGCGATGACATAGTCGGCCTTTTTGCCGTAGTCTGCAAGCTGAGCTTTGGCCTCTGTGCCGATCACGCTTTGAAAGTCACGCACGATCTTTGGATATGGGTGTGGGCCAACAGCTGAGCCAATGACGTAAAATGCGCTCTCTATCTCATTTACCCACGCTTGTATGGCCGCTGTGGTAGCCTCTTTTAGCGTTTTTAAGCCATCTTCTACGCTCACCACTTTTGCGCCAAGAAGCTGCATACGAAAGGCATTTAGCTGTTGTCTAGCCACGTCTGTAGCTCCCATATACACATCACACTCTAGGCCTAAAAGTGCCGCTGCAGTAGCTGTTGCCACGCCGTGCTGACCAGCTCCAGTCTCAGCTAAAATTTTCTTCTTACCCATTTTTTTAGCAAGCAGCGCTTGAGCTAGGGCATTATTTATCTTGTGCGCACCTGTGTGGTTTAGATCCTCTCTTTTTAGGTAAATTTCATGTCTGTAGTGCTCGCTCAGGCGCTTTGCAAAAAAGAGCGGACTAGGCCTGCCAACGTAGTTTTTCAAAAGATCATCAAGCTCGTCTTTAAACTCTTTTGTCTTTGCGATGCTCTCATAAGCATTTTCTAGCTCATCAAGGGCAAACATCACCGTCTCAGGCACGAACTGCCCGCCAAATTTTCCAAAATACGCCTTACTATTCATCTTCTACCTCACCTATGATCTTTAAAATTCTCTCTATCTTTTGCGCATCTTTTATGCCGTTTTCGTCCTCGACTTTTGAGTTGATATCAACTAGATATGGCTTAAATTTGAGCGCCTCTTTTATATTGTACTCGCCTATGCCCCCAGCCATGCCAAATTTAAACTTGACCTCTTTTAAAATTTCCCATTCAAAGCTAGTGCCGTTTCCGCCAGCATTTTCGCCCTTGCAGTCAAAAAGCGCCATGTCAAAATGCTTAAAATCAACCTCTGGCAAGCTATCTTTCACGCTAAAAACCTGCCAAATCTCAAGCCCCATATCTTTTAAATTTGCCTCTAAATTTTCACTCACCACTCCATGCACCTGAGCCACGTCAAGACCAGCAAACTGGCAAATTTCAATTATCTCACAATCACTTTGCTCCGCAAAAACGCCAACTACTTTTTTGCCCTTGCTGTGAGCAAATTTCGCTATCTGCCTAGCTAAATTTAGCTCAACCCTTCTTTTACTTTTAGCAAATATTAACCCGATAAAATCAACATCCAAAGCACAAACCGCACTCGCCTCATCTAGCGTTTTGATGCCACAAATTTTAACTAGCGCCATTAGCCTCAGCCTTTATAAACTCTTCATAAAATTTATACGCCTTGCCAGAATTTATCGCTTCAAGCACCATGTTTTTGGCCTCATCTAGGCTCTTAGCGCCGTCTGCTGCATAAAGCGCAAACATCGCATTAAAGACCACGATGTCAAATTTCACCCCCTGCTCCTCGCCCTTTAGCGTGCGGATCAATGTTTTGGCGTTTTCCTCTGACGTGCCGCCCTCGATGTCGCTGTGAAGCGCTCTTTTAAAGCCAAACTGCTCTGGCGTGATACTGTACTCAAAAATTTCACCATTTTTTAGCTCTACAACGCTCGTTTCACTACAAAGCGTGATCTCGTCTAGTCCGTCATCGCCGCGGACGACCAAAGCGTGCTTTCTGCCAAGGATCTTAAGCGTCTGGGCGTAGAGTTTTAGCACTGGTTTGTGATATACGCCAACTAGCTGGTTTGTAAGGTTTAAATTTGGATTTAAAAGCGGCCCAAGCACGTTAAATACGGTTCTTATGCCAAGTCTTTGGCGCACTTCTCTCACCTCGCCCACTAGTGGGTGGAAAAATGGTGCGTGGAAAAAGGCTAAATTTTTACTAGCTAAATTTTCACGCTGTTTTGCCAGTGATTTTTCACTTTTTACGCCCAAAATTTCAAGCACATCAGAGCTACCTGACTTACTTGAAACTGCCTTGTTACCGTGTTTTGCGACCTTTATGCCAAGGCTTGCAAGGATAAATGCAACTGTAGTTGAGATATTTATCGTCTTAAAGCCATCGCCTCCAGTGCCGCAAAGATCGATCATAGGCGTGTCATCGCGGTAAGTTTGCGAGTACTTTAGGATATTTTTTGCAAGCGCAGCAAGGCTTTTTGGATAGAGGCTCTTTTCGCTAATGAGTACCAAAAGGGCTGAAAGCTGCACGATCTCGTACTCTTTACTGGCTATTATCTCGCAAATTTGCTCAAAGTCGCTATCATCAAGCGGTATACTATCTTGAAGCTTGATAAGATATGGCTTAAGCGAGCGAATCTTTGGCTCTTTTACCTCATCTTTTGCTTTATAATTTACAAAATTTTCAACGATCTTTTTGCCGTATTGCGTAAAGTAGCTCTCAGGGTGAAACTGGATACCAAAGATCGGCTTATCTTTAACGCTAAGTGCCATAACTACGCCATCATCGCTCACCGCATCAGCTCTTAGTCCAGCTGGGAGCTCATCGACATAAAGCGAGTGGTAGCGCATAACCTCGAAGCGCTCAGGTAGCCCAGCAAAAAGTGGCTCTTTGTTTTTCACATCAATAAACGAGGTTTTACCGTGTAATGGGTTATCTAGTCTTTTTATCTTCGCACCAAAACTAAGCCCTATGGCTTGGTGTCCAAGGCAAATTCCAAGCACTGGCATGCCAAGGTCGGCTTTTAGAATTTCTAAACAAACTCCGCTATCTTTTGGGTGCTTCGGCCCTGGGCTTAAAATGATCTTGCTTGGGTTTAGTTTTTTGATCTCGTCAAGCGTGATCTTGTCATTTCTAACGCATCTAACCTCTTCATCTGTAAGCTCTTTTACATATTGCTCAACATTAAAAACAAAACTATCGTAATTATCTATGAGTAAAATCAACCTATATCCTTTAAATTTAGCGGCATTTGAGCCTTGGCTAAATTTCTATAAATTTAGACAAAATTATAACTAAAAGAAAGTTTAATTAGGCTTTTGTGCGGCTCTCGTAGGCTTTTAAAAGTGAAAGCATATCGACGTTTTCTAAATTTACACCAGTTGGCACGCCCTGGGCGATCTTGCTAAATGAAATTTCACTCATGCCAAGCTTATCCTCGACATAAAGCATGAGTGCGTCTGAATTTAGCCCTGGTGTAAAGGCAAAAACGACCTCTTTTGAACCATTTTGCGTGATCGCACTTCGCAGCCTCTCTATGGCATCCTCGTCGATCTCGTCAAGTACGAAGTAAAGGCCGTTGTAGATGCCATTTTGCTCAAAGACTAGGATGTCTTTTGGGCTCTCAACCAGCAAAATGACCTCACTGTCCCTGCTCTCGTCGCTACAAATATCACAAATTTCATTTTCGCTTAGCCCACCACAACGCTCACAGCGCTTGATAAATCTCACCGCATCTTCGATATTTTGAGCGAGCCTTAGCCCTGCAAAGCTATCTTGCATGCAGACAAAATAGGCAAACCTTGCGGCTGATTTTTTACCGACACCTGGCAGCTTAGCAAAAGACTCGGTTAGCTCGTTAAATTTTTCTAAGCCTCTTTTCATGCTCGCTTCGCCTTTGATCTAAGTAAAATTTTAAATACATGATAGCCATCCTCGTAGTCGTAGGCAAGCTCAAATTTTTGCATCTGACAAATTTGCTCGATGATATAAAGTCCAAGCCCCATACCGCTTCCTGCACTTACCTTGTCGCCACGCACAAAGGCTTGTTTGTAGTAATCAATCGGATGATTTAGCTTTTTGCCTAAATTTTTAACCGCAATAAATTCACTATCGCAGATCAAAATAGCCTTTTTATCCTCTGCGTATTTTAGGGCGTTATCTATCAAATTTTTAATCGCCAAACTAAAAAGCTGAAAATCCACTCTCAATATCACGTCGTCTCTGATATCGCAGCTCACTCGCTCTTCAAATTTATCAAGCATTAGCATATCTTGCACTTGCTCCAATATAAGTGAAAAATGGCACTCTTGGTAGTTTAGTGCGTAGCTTTTTGAAAGGAGCTGTTCAACTTTGCTAAATTCATTTATCAGCATCTCAAGGCGCTCGAAAACGTTTATGAGCCTCATCTTTTGGGTCTCATTTGCGACCATTTCAGAGACGATCCTACCCTTTCCAATCGGAGTCTTTAACTCATGCATGATCGCACGCAAAAATAGCTGCCTTGAGCGGATGAGCTCTCTGATCTTGCAAACGGCATTATCAAACTCAACCGCAACTTGCCCGATCTCGTCTTGCTCGTTTTCATTTGGCCTAGCTGTCATCGCCATTTCCATATTTCCGCTGGCAAATTTTCTGATGTCTTTACTAAGCCTTCTAAGTGGCGAAAGACTTCTAAGAACAGAAACATAAAGTGAGATGAGAAGGGCTGAAACTATCAAAAATGCGACCCAAAGCGGATCATTTACGTGTCTTGCATCATTACTTTCAAGAAGCAGCTGAAAAGACGGATTTTTAATAAGCAAATACAAATCACCTTTATAATTAACCGATTGTACCACTCCAAGAGGCGTATGCTGTGTAAAAACAACAGTCCCGTTTGTAGCTATCGAAGTGGCTAAATTTTTATTTCCAACATACTCTAAGTAAAAATTTTTAAAATAATGTTCTAAATCTCTTGGGGGATTTCCACGTTCATAGAGTGCGACAAGATAGTTCATCGCACTTATTTGTCTATCCTTTAGTTTTTCTAAAGCGCTCTCTTGCTGAATGTTTGCAAAGGTTACAAAGAGCAAGCACATCAGCGAGAAAGCTATGGCAAAGATAATAGTTATCTTCGTAGTTATGGAATATTTCATCCGATAAGCTTATATCCTATGCCTCTTACTGAAAATATATGTTTTGGGGCTTTTGAGCTATCACCGATTTTTGATCTAAGGCGTCCGATAATAACATCTAAGCTCTTTGAATCTTTATCTTTTAGGCTTTTGCAGTTATAAACTAGCTGTTCGCGTGATACTGAAAAGCTGTGTTGCTTAATGAGATAAGTTAAAATTTCATACTCAGCTGGAGTAAGAGCTAACGGCTCATTATTAAAGTAAATCTCGTGACGTTTATCATCGATCCTAAATGCGCTATCAACGACCTCTTCTTGTACTTCATTTGTCTTTTTGTATCTTCTTATAAGACTTGTGATACGAGCATACATCTCTTTTGGATCGTATGGTTTTGGCAAATAATCATCAGCACCAAGCTGAAGTCCAACAACCTTGTCACTAATATCGCTTCTAGCTGAACTTATAATAATAGGAATGTCGTATTTTTGGCGAATTTCTTTACAAACCTCAAGCCCATCAATACCCGGTAAAGTAAGATCAAGTATTAGCAAATCATAGTTTTTTATCCCAGCACTAAGCCCTAAATAAGGGTCTTCAAAATTCGTAACTTTTATATTAAAACTATCAAGATATTCAGATAAAATTTGTGCAAATTCTGGATCGTCTTCTATCATTAAAACATTAACCATGAATTATCCTTTTTATTAAAAATAGTAGAGATTATACGGCAAAAATGTAAATTCTTTTTTAAATTTAAACTTTTTTGGGTAAAATCCCATATTTAAAATAAGCTTAATTAACAAGGAAAAATGTGGAATTTGACTATTACGAAATCCTTGAAATTTCAAGAAATGCAAGCGGAGATGAGATCAAAAAAGCCTTTAGAAGGCTTGCTTTAAAATATCACCCAGATAGAAATTCTGGCGACAAAGAGGCTGAACTAAAATTTAAACAAATAAATGAAGCTTATCAAGTTTTAAGTGACGAGCAAAAACGCTCTATCTACGACAGATACGGCAAAGAAGGCCTTGAGGGTCGATTTGGTAGCGGTGGCGGATTTAGTACCGATTTTGATCTTTCGGATATTTTTGACTCATTTTTTGGTGGCGGTTTTGCAAGTAGTTCTAGGCAGAGAAAAAGATACTCTGAAAAATACTCAGCCGATCTTGAAATTCCTATAAATTTGGAGTTTAACGAAGCTATTTTTGGTTGCGAAAAAGAGATAAAATTTGATCAAAAAGTACCTTGCCCAACATGCAATGCAACTGGCAGTAAAGATGGCAAGAGCAAGACTTGCCAGCACTGTGGCGGAAGTGGCAGGATAACACGTGGAAATGGCTTTATGAATATCGTCCAAGAGTGTCCATATTGCCACGGAAGCGGTGAAGTAATAAGCGAACCATGCCCCGATTGTAACGCAAAAGCTTATAAAATCCAGCAACAAACTGCAAAGATTACCATCCCTGAAGGTGTTGATAGCGGCATGAGAATGAGAGTAGCTGGCAAAGGCAATATCGGTACAAACGGCGTTCAAGGCGATCTTTATGTAAGCATAAACGTAAAAGAAGACAAGCATTTTATTCGCCACAACGACGATGTTTATTTAGAAATTCCTGTCTTTTTCACGCAAGCTATACTTGGCGAAAGTATAAAAATTCCAACGCTTCGAGGAGAAACTGAGCTAAAACTACCTGTTGGAGCAAAGGATAAGCAGCAATTTATCTTTGAAAATGAAGGTATCAAAAGCGTAAATTCGCGCAAAAAAGGTAGGCTCGTAGCGCAAATTTCTATTCAAACGCCTGAAAAACTAAGCGATGAGCAAAAAGAGCTTTTAAATAAGCTTCAAGCTAGCTTTGGCATAGAATCAGGCAAATCAAATACCGATGAAAGCGTCTTTGATAAGATAAAAAGCTGGTTTAAAGGCGATGAGCCAAAGAAGAAAAAGAAAAAATAAAATTGATTTGTGACGTTAAATTTTACGTCACAAATTCTTTCAAAATAAATTTTATATATCCTAATTTTTACAAGTAAATTTCACACAAATTTTAAAATTTTATGAACGGAGAATTTTGGCTCCAAATTTAGTAGTCTGCTAAGGCGAGTGAGATAAGATTTTAAAATTTACAAAAATAAAACAACATATATTTTTTGTTCTTTTATTAAGAGAGAAGGGAGCTTAAATTACGGTCTGCTTGCAGTTGCGAGCCAGCAAAGAAAAAGAATTCCATTCTCCCTTAATAATCCCTCTACTCTGACACGTTCAAGGTGCATGCGTTTTGCTATCGAGCAAGTGTCAGGCAAATCTTAGCAGTCAATTCTTACGAGCAAGCAAAATTTTAAAATTTGCAAGAGAGTATAAATTTACTCAGTTGCAAGCTCCAAATAATAATCAAGCTGATCGCGTCTGATGATACGTATAAGGTTTGTGCTACCCTCAACGCCCGTAGGGTGACCGGCAGTGACAAGATAGGTCTTGTCGTGTTCAACATATCCCTCTTCATACGCCTTTTTCATGACATTTGCCAAAAGTGAGCTAAGCTTTGTTTTTTCTAGTACAAGCGCTGGCGTAACACCCCAAGCAAGAGTAAGCATGTGCGCTGTTTGCTCATCGTGAGCGACTGCTATGATGTCGATATTTGTGCGGTTTCTAGCTAATTTTATAGCCGATTTTCCTGAGCCAGTGATTGAGATTAATGCATCTGCTTTTATTCGAACAGCAAGAGATGCGGCACTACTTGCTACCATATCAGTCTCGTCAAAAAAGTCAAACTCATCAAATTTATTATATGGATAGATGCTTTGAGTTTGGATGATCGTTTTACTCATAGCCTCTACGACCGCGACTGGGTTTTTACCGATCGCACTTTCCTCGCTTAGCATAACAGCATCAGTACCGTCTAACACGGCATTTGCCACGTCACTGATCTCAGCCCTTGTGGCAGTCTCATGCTCTGCCATACTTAGCATCATCTGAGTTGCTGTGATGACTGGCTTACTAGCTGCATTTGCTTTTTTAATGATGAGCTTTTGGATAGTTGGGACCTTATAAAATGGCACCTCGATACCAAGATCGCCACGAGCTACCATGATACCATCACTCTTTGCAATGATGTCGTCTATATTTTCAACCGCATCAAATTTCTCGATCTTAGATAAAACAGCAGCTCTTGAGCCAAATTCTTTTAAGATATTTTTTGCCTTTATTACGTCATTTGCATCTTGCACGAAGCTAATGGCGACAAAATTTACGCCATGCTTTGCGCCAAATTTCATATCTTCTTTATCTTTTGGCGTGATGATCTCGATGCCAAGAGCTGTATTTGGGAAATTTACGCCTTTGTTTGAGTTTAAAATTCCATCATTCTCAATGATAGTTTTTACTATTTCTTTACCTTCGCTGACAACCTTTGCTCTTATAGAGCCATCATAGAGATAGACATACTCGCCAACCTTTAGCATAGGCAAAATTTGAGGCTGGTTTAGGCTTACTTTATAAATTCCTTTTCCCACTTTTTCACCGATGATCTCATCAGCATGGATACTAAGTTCATCGCCGGCCTTTAGATAAAATGGCTCACTAAGCTTGCCAACTCTGATCTTTGGGCCGCAGATATCTTGTAAAATTCCTATTCTTTTATTTAGCCTTTTTTCGATATTTCTTATCTTGTCAATGTTTGATTTATGGTATTCGTGTGTCCCATGGCTAAAATTTAAACGAAAGACATTAACACCTGCTTTTACCATCGCTTCCATTGTCTCTTCATTATCACTTGCTGGCCCCAAAGTAGCTACGATTTTTGTCTTTTTTATCATTTTATGCCCCATAAATTTGATTTTTGCGATTATAACACATTTTAATAATGTAATTTTTTGTATAATAGGCAAAATTTCAAAGGAGAAGATATGAATAAATTTTTATTAGCGTCTCTTGGTTTAGCAGCTGTTGCTTGCGTTGCTATGGGAGATGATAAAGTTTATAAGCTAAAGCTTGCTAGCTCATGGGAGAGCACTATGCCAGTGCTTGGTGATGTGCCAAAAGAGCTAAAGGATAAAGTTGAAAAGATGAGTAATGGCAGACTTGAGCTAAGGATTGATTATCCATCAAAGCATAAATCACCTTTTGCAATGCTTGATTTTGCTAAAAGCGGTCAATACGACATTACCTACACAAGTAGCTATTATTATAAAGGCAAAGATGCTAAAACTATATTTTTTACAGCAACTCCATTTATGATGAATACTGACGAGCAAACAGCTTGGTATGAATTTGGCGGTGGTAAGGAGCTTGAGGCAAAAGTTTACGATCCATACAATATCAAAATTTTTAGAGCTGGAAATACCGGTATGCAAATGGGTGGCTGGTTTAAAAAAGAGATAAAATCACTAGATGATATCAAAGGTTTAAAGATAAGAATTCCGGGCTTTGGTGGTGAAATTTACGCTAAACTTGGCGCTAACATCAATACTATCCCAACTGGTGAGCTTTATATGGCTCTTGAGATGGGAACGATCGACTCAGTCGAATGGGTTAGCCCAGCTTATGATATGGCACTTGGCTTTCACAAAGTGGCAAAATACTACTACACAGGCTGGCAAGAGCCAAACGGTGAGACTCAGTTTTTCTTTAATAAAAAATCATACGAAAAACTTCCAGATGACCTAAAAGCGATCTTTGAAGCAGCTGCAGCAGAAGTAGCAAGAGATGCAAATACAAAAGTATTTTATTCAAATGTCGAGTACTGGGATAAAATGAAGAGCGAGTATCCAGACATCCAAGTAAAATCTTTCCCACCAGAAGTAATTGCAGCTCTTAAAAAAGCCACAAATGAGCTTCTTGATGAAGAGAGTGCTAAAGATCCATTATTTAAAGAGATCGTTGAGTCTCAAAGAGCTTTCCTTAAAAAAGCAAGAGAATGGACTAAAATTTCAGACTACGCTTATATCAAAACAAATGAATAGTAAAATTTAGCAGGGATCTTCCCTGCTTTTTATATTTACTCCAGTTACTTTCAATAAAAATTTTAATCAAAACGTTTTTATACAAGCTATAAATTTTTACAAAAATAAATATTGGTGGCTATTATAGATAGAAAATTTCTCTCATTGAGCGCTCTATCTTTGACTCATCGAGTGTATTGTTAAAAAATAAATTTAGTGCTAAGACCGCTTGATATAAAAGCATATCGGTGCCATCTTTTACGCTAAGATTATCTTGCTTGGCCATTTCTAAAAATGGTGTTTGCTTGCCATAAATCACATCAAATGCGAATTTAGCATCTTTAAAAATGCTTTTTAAAATTTCTTTAGGTGCCGGTAAAAAATCATCCTTTAAACCAGCAGAGGTCGAGTTAACAACTAAATCAAATTTTTGCTCTTCGTAGTTATCCCAGCTAAAACATTTGTACTCATCTTTAAATTTCTTAAGCCTATCTTTGCTTCTATTTAGTATGCAAACATCAACGCCTTGTTCTTTTAATGCATAAGTTATGGCATTTGCAGTCCCACCTGCTCCAAGAACAATTGCGTTTTTTACATCTTTAAAATTTTTTATTGCCTTTAAAAACCCGGGCGCATCTGTGTTGTATGCATAAATTTTGTCATTTTTAAGCACAAGCGTATTCGCAGAGCCTATTTTACGAGCTATATCTGAAGCTTCATCGGCTAAATTTAAAGCCCACTCTTTATGTGGAAGAGTTACGTTTGCACCGTTTAATTTTAAGGATTTAAATTTATTGATTAATTCGCTGCCATCTTTTAGCAAAACTCTTGTGTAAAGTGCTTTTAAGCCCAGGTCTACAATGGCTTTATTGTGCAGCCTCGGAGATACCGAGTGAGCTATTGGATCTCCAAAGACTGCGAATGTTTTCATTTTGCTCTAAAGATAAAAGCGTCTTTATTGATATCTTTTCTAATATCGCCTACTACTTTTTGAAGCGTTTTTTCATCAAATGGACCAACTAAAATTTTAGTCAACTCGCCAGCTTTTATAGTCTTGTAGCTATATCCCTTAGCAGCGATCTTTTTCATATATTCAGCATTTGGATTAAATTTACTAGTCACAAATACTTGAACATAAGAGCCTTTTGTAGCAGGTTCAGTTTTAGCTACCTCAGCTTTTTTATCCGTTTTTTCTACTTTGGTTTCAACCTTTTTTTCAATCTTTTTATCTATTTTATTTTCAGTTTTGGCTGGTTTTGCCTCACTCTTTTTATCAGTAGCTGCTACTTTTTCGACTTTTTTAACTGGAGCATCTACCTTTGCCTCAGCTTTTTTAGCTGGTATTTCAGCAGGCTTTTCAATAGGCTTAACTATCTCTTTTGGCTCTTCAGTTTTAGAAACAGGCTTATTGTTTTCTTTATCTTTTAGCTTTTTGATCATATCTTCAAATTCATCTTGTTGCTTATTTTCAGGCACGATCGGTACTTGCTCAAAAAGCTGTGTATCGCCTTTTTTATTGTCTGAATTTGTATCAGCTATCGGAGCTTGTCTATCTACTGGCTGCTCAGCTGGTACTGGAGGAAGCACTAGTCTTGAATCAGCTTCATTTTGCGCTTGTGAAGGATCGCTTGAATTTACTAGCTTCATAGCCACTACAATGATCAAAAAAAGTATAATAAGAGCTGCAATAAATATCAGAAGCTTTTTTAGCTTCAATCCTCTTGCGTCATCGTCTCTTTCTAAAAGAATATCTTTTAACTCATCATTTTCCACTTTTTATCCTTAATTACATATATTTTGACCAACTTGCCCCGCGCTCTTTTTGATAGAGTTTATAAGGTAAAGTTAGTATGTTAAATTCTTTTGGCATATCGATATTTGGAAACATCCTCCACTCTTTAGGTAGCTTCTGTGAAAGCTTTGCGTTGAGCACGTTTGCCAGCTGACAAGCCTCATTTAGCGTAGTGTGACCTTTATGCACATAAAGATGCAGATGTCCTGGCGTCTTACTCTCGTAGGCTGTAAAATTTATAAATCCTTCTTCTCTTAAAAGAAGCTGTGCTTTATGCCAAAATCTATCTGGGGTTCTGCCGTTATAGTCAAAGACTATATTTTCAACTTTATCATTCGCATTTATTAAAGAGTGTGCAATAACAGCCTTGCCCTCTTCATGCTCTTTCATGACACTATAAGTTAGTGGCTCGTTGATTTTTTCAAATTTATCAAAGAAAATTTTACCTCTGTATTCTATTTTATTAACGATCGTATCACGCTTGATATAGTAGTGAGTTGTAATAATCTTTATAAGTGCCGTATCAATACTTTGCATCAAAATGTCGCTTTATCATAGATTATAAATTTATGAGCAAGTTCAACTAGCTCAGCTTTTGTCTTCTCTTGCAAAGATGTGTTGCTTATGTCGCTTAGCACGTCAGCTATTTTGTTTGCTATTAGCTCAAACTCAGCCTCTTTCATGCCACGAGCCGTAAGCGCAGGACTACCAACACGTATACCACTTGTGATAAATGGGCTTCTTGTCTCACCTGGAACCGTATTTTTATTTACCGTTATTCCAGCATTTCCAAGAGCGATATCAGCGTCTTTACCGCTAAATTCGCGGTTTAAAAAGCTCATTAAAATTAGGTGGTTATCGGTACCACCACTCACTAGGTCAAAACCTCTTTTTATTAGTACTTCGCCTAATTTTTTAGCATTTGCTTTTACTTGTTTAGCATAAATTTTCCACTCAGGGCTAAGGTTGTGCTTAAAACCAACTGCCTTTGCTGCGATAACATGAACTAGTGGTCCGCCCTGAATGCCTGGAAAAATAGAGGCATTTATCTTCTTAGCATACTCTTCGTTGTTTGTCATAATGATACCGCCTCTTGGGCCTCTTAGGGTTTTATGCGTAGTTGAGCTTACGACATCGCAGTATGGGAAAGGACTTTGATGCTCACCAGCAACAACAAGACCAGCAATGTGAGCAACATCTGCAAAGAGTATCGCCCCAACAGCATCAGCTATCTCACGAAATTTTTTAAACTCGATCTCTCTTGTGTATGCGCTTGCGCCGCAAACGATCATTTTTGGTTTTACTATCTTTGCGATATCCATGACTCTATCGTAGTTTATGCGGCCATCAAGCTCAACGCCATAGAAAAAGCTCTCATACATCTTGCCAGAGCTACTGACCTTTGCGCCGTGCGTTAAGTGTCCACCATGGCTTAGATCCATGCCTAAAATTTTATCGCCTGGATTAAGTAAAGCGCCATAAACACCTTGATTTGCCTGAGAGCCTGAGTTTGGTTGAACGTTTGCAAATTCACATCTAAAAAGCTCTTTACATCTATCGATCGCTATTTGCTCGATCTCATCGACAAATTCGCAGCCACCATAATATCTCTTGCCAGGATAGCCTTCAGCGTATTTGTTTGTTAGGATTGAGCCCATTACTTCCATAACTTCTGGATATGTAAAATTTTCACTAGCGATCATCTCAAGGTGATCACATTGGCGTTTTAACTCTAAATTTACTAGATCGTAAATGTCCTTATCATAGCTTTGCAAACTCATTTTTCATTCTCCTTTATCTCATTTTTAAGTGGCCTCATCGCTGGGAAGAGCACAACATCGCGAATTGATTTTTTATCTGTTAAAAGCATAACAAGCCTATCTATGCCTATACCCTCACCTGCAACTGGTGGCATGCCGTATCCTAGGGCTTTTACATAGTCCTCATCCATCTCGTGAGCTTCGTCATCACCTGCATTTTTAGCATCGATTTGAGCTTTAAAGCGGTTGTATTGATCGATTGGGTCATTTAGCTCATTAAAGCCATTTGCTAGCTCGCGACCAGCGATAAATAACTCAAATCTCTCAGCCACATCAGGGTTTGCGTCACTTCTTCTTGAAAGTGGACTGATCGAAATCGGATAATCAATAACAAATGTTGGGTGTATAAGCTTGCTCTCTACATAGTTATCAAATAGCTCAGCCTGCAAGTGGCCAAGATCAAGCTTCTCATTTGCTTCAAGGCCATCAGCTCTTAGTTTTGCTAAAATTTTATCTTTGTCATTTATGACATTCTCATCTAGTCCACCGATCTCAACGAGAGCTTTTTTGTAGCTTATTCGCTTAAATGGCTTACTAAAATCAATTTCCATGCCATCAAAATTTACAACTTTTTCCATATCTAGCTTGTCTAAAATGACATTAAAAAGTTCCTCTGTAATGCCCATTAAATCGTGATAGTTATGGTATGCCCAGTAAAACTCTATACTTGTAAACTCAGGATTATGAGTAAGGTCCATTCCTTCGTTTCTAAAATTTCTATTCATCTCATAAACGGCTTCAAAGCCACCTACTATAAGGCGTTTGAGGTATAATTCCGGCGCGATCCTTAGGTATCTCTCGACTCCAAGGGCATTGTGAAAAGTGATAAATGGCTTGGCGTTTGCGCCACCTGCTATTGGGTGCAGCATCGGTGTTTCAACTTCTAAAAAGCCCTTTTCTTCAAAAAATCTTCTAATCGTACTTATAATCACTGAGCGTCTTTTAAAATCAGCTCTAACTTCAGGGTTCATTATCATATCAAGGTATCTTTGGCGATATCTTGTCTCAACATCAACTAGACCATGATACTTCTCAGGAAGTGGGCTTATCGACTTTGAAGCAAGGCTAAGCTCGCTTACATGCATAGAAAATTCACCAGTTCTTGTTATAAAAGCATAACCTCTAACATAGACGATATCGCCTATCTCTACGTATTTTTTAACGATTTTAAACCACTCTGGATCAAGCGTTTTATTACTAAAGTAAATTTGTAAATTTCCATCTTCATCTTCAATATTTGCAAAAACCGCTTTTCCAGCATCACGAATGAGTTTTATTCTACCCGCAAGACCTACTAGCTGACCTTCGGCCTTTTTCTCTTCTGTATCATTAATGTAGTTAAATTTTAGTCTAAATTTAGAGATATTCATATCTCTTCTAAGAAAATGCGGATATGGATTAATACCTAAATTTCTTAGTTCGTCTATGCTTTGTAGTCGTTGAATCTCATGTTGATTGTCAAATATCACCTTACTTTCCCTTTATATTATTTTTTGAGCATTTTTCACAAATTCCATAAAGCTGCATCATATGACCAGTTAGTTTAAAACCATGATCTTTTGCGATACTGATTTGTCTTTTTTCTATCATTGGATCTTCAAATTCTATGATAAGACCGCACTTTCTGCATATCATATGGTCATGATGTGGCTTTGTGGCAAGCTCAAATTTTTTACCTTGTGAACCAAAGCTGATTGATGTCACCATCTCTGATTCTTCAAGTAGATTTAGTGTTCTATAAACAGTTGCGATACCAATATTTAGCTCAGGGTGCGTTTCTTTTATAAAAAGATAAAGTCTTTCTGGAGTAAAGTGCTCGCCATTGTTGTATAGCGTTTTTAGTAAAATTTCACGCTGTTTCGTATATTTCAAACCATTGTCGCGAAGCACTCTTTTGAATTTCTCAAGCAACGCATCATATTCTAAATTTTCTATCATTTTATTCCCCTTTTGTGATATTAGAGTCGGTATTTACACTAGCATTTGTATCCATTGAGATAAATGCATCAGTTTTATTTGTATCCATTGGTCTTGCCACTATCTCATCTAACTCACTTTTGATATTTTTTACATCAAGATTTGTTATCCATTTGCCAGTTTCTATCAAAACCGGATAAACTTTACTGTTCGCAAAATAAGGAGCAATTATATTATTTAGCGAAGTGCCAGATATTACAGCAACTACTGCCGAAAATGTTAAGAAAATTTTTCCACTTCCCATAACAAATCCACCAAGTCTATCCAAAAAACCAAGTCCGCTTACTGAAACTATTTTTGATAAAAATTTACCAACTAGCAAGCAAACTATCCAAAAAACTAGCCAAAGAGAGATAAATGCGACAAACTGTAAAAATGAAGGATTTTCAAATTTATATATATTTTTAGTTATAAACTCACCAGATAGATCCGAAAACCTGCTGGCTATAATTAAGCCTCCGATAAGTCCGATAAGTCCGAAAGCTTCTTTGATAAGTCCATTTAATATGCCTTTTATGCCAAGCATCAAGACAAGAGCAATAATAATAATATCAAACCATGTTACTAAATCCATTATATAGTTCCTATTAAATTTTGAAGTTCTTGCTGACTAGTTGAATAAGCTAGCGCATTTTCTTTTGTAATCTTACCCTCTTTTAGTACTTTCATCAAAGCCTGAGTTTGCGTACTCATGCCAGTTTGTTGTTGATTTAGCTGCATCTGAGAGTAAATTTGATGTATTTTATTTTCACGTATCAAGTTTGAGATAGCCATATTGTTTATTAAAATTTCATGCACCGCGCACCTTCCACCGCCTATCTTTGGGATCAGGCTTTGTGAAACGACAGCAGTCAGCGAAACGCTAAGCATATTTCTTACTTGTAATTGCTCACTTCCATCGAAACTATCAACTATCCTATTTATAGTTTGAATGGCTGAATTTGTGTGAAGCGTACCAAAGACTAAGTGTCCAGTCTCAGCCGCCGTAATAGCCGTTGAAATCGTTTCTCTATCTCTCATCTCACCCACAAGTATGATATCTGGATCTTCACGAACCGCAGATTTTAGAGCCCTTGAGTAAGAAGTTGCGTCGGTGCCGATATTTCTATGAGAAAATAGAGCTTTTTTATTGTTATGCACAAACTCGACTGGATCCTCAATTGTAATAATATGCTTTCTATAATTTAAATTTATCTCATTAAGCATGGCTGCAAGAGTTGTTGATTTACCACTTCCTGTCGGTCCAGTAACCAAAATAAGACCTTTTTCACGCTTAATAATATGCTTAAAAATTTGTGGAGTATTTAGCTCATCAAGAGATGGGATATTGATTGGGATTATACGAAAAGCAGCAGCTAAATCGCCATTCATGGTATAGTAATAGTTGCCACGAAAGCGGCCAATATCTGGAAGCTCGATCGCAAAGTCAAGCTCTTTATTATTCTCAAGTTCACTTTTTTGTTCATCAGTAATCAAAGAAAAACATAAATTCTCTATATCCTTGCCACTTAATACGCCAAAATCAATAGGTTTTAAAGCACCATCTACTCTTATTTGCGGCTCGGATCTTGAAACAAGGTGAAGATCGCTTGCCTTATCACTCACAACAGTTTTTAAAAGTGTTTTTATATCGCCAGCAAGATTATTAAGGCTATTATCTTCTGGTATTTTTACACTTAAATTCTTTGCCTGAAGCTGTTCGATTAGATCCATATTTTTACCATTATTCTATTATTTTTGGTACAGCAAAAAAATGCCCTTCACGTGAAGGAGCGTATTTCAAGATCGTATCAATCACATCACTTGGCCTTGGCTCATCTTCTCTTAAAGGTGTGCCACCTTTTATAGAGCTAACTACAGCTTCATCGCTGCTTAGATCAAGTTCGTTTAAAATATCAACAAAAGATACAATCTCGCTTAGTTGTTTTTTTACTTCTTCTCTTTTTTCATCACTGATTTGTAAGGCAGAAAGTTTTTCTAATTTATTTAAAAGAGTATCATCTATTTGCATTATATAAGTAACCTTATTAATTAATTTTGAGCCATTATATCACATTCAAGCTTTAATTTTGGGATAGTTTTAATTTAATTATGTTAAAATCTGCGAATTAAAATTTTTTAAAAATAAAGGAAAAGCGTTGGCTATAAAAGAAGATCTAACACAGATAAAACAAGAGATTGGTGCTCAAGAACAGTTTTTAGAAAGCATGATCAAAGGTGAGCGTTTCTTTAGAAAGTATAAAAAATTTATGATAATTGCCATTATCGTTGCCGTCATTGCAATTATTGGATTTTATTCGAACAAAATAATAAATGATAATAGAATTGAAGATGCCAATTTGGCTTACTCAAAGCTCATTTTAAATCCAAACGATGCAAATGCCTTAAGCATTTTAAAAGAAAAAGAACCAAATTTATATGCACTTTTTTCACTTCAGCAAAAGCTTGATAAAAATGAGACAAATGGCATTAGTGAACTTGCAAATTTAAAAGTAAATCCTATAGTAAAAGATATCATTCTTTCACAAAATGGTAATGCAAACACTCAAATTTTAAGCGAATATAGCACACTTTTAAAAGGTTTTGAGCTTTTAAAACAAAACAAAATCAAAGAAGCAAATGATGAGTTTAATAAAATTTCACTCGACTCTCAACTTCAAACTTTAGTTAAAAATTTAAAACACTATCAGGGAATAAAATAATGAAAAAAATTACTCTTTTCTTGGCTTTTGCCTTGGCTTTAGTTTTAAGCGGATGTGGCACAAAAAGACAATATTTCGAGCCAGCTCAAACCTCTGGCAAAATTTCTTTGTCAAAAGATATGCCATCTTATATCAAATCAGCAAATGCAAATGGTGCCACTCTTGATAACGGCAATATTATCACCAAAAATGGCCTAAATACAAACATTAAGTTGCCTGAAAATTTTAATTTCTTAAATGAAAACAACGGCTTTATCATCTCAGCTAGTATAAATGGCGATCTAAATGTGACAGATCCTAGCGGACACAGCGTTTATAGCAATAAATTTCCAACAGCAATCGTTGCTGCTTCTCTTGACCAAAACCTATTAGCAGCTATCAGCGCGGCAAACCACATCTATCTAATAGACATAAATACCGCAACAACAATAATGGAATATAGCTCGTCTAATATAGCAGCAGTTGATTCAAGGGTCGTAGCACCATTTTTTATGAGCTCACTGATTGTATATCCGGCGTTAGATGGCAAAATTTATATAGTACAAAAAGAGACTGGTAGAATTTTACGTGACGTGGTCGTAAGCTCTGAAAATTTCTTTAATAACATCATATTCTTAGGCGTTGAGGGTAATAATCTAATTGCAGCAACAGCGAAAAAACTTATCGTCATCAACCCAAACCAAACAGTTTATTATGACGGAGAGATCAAAGATGTACTGGTTGATAACGATGAAATTTATATCTTTAAAAAAGATGGTACGATCGTAAGAACAAATCTTATGCTAAAAGAGCAAAATAAAGTAAATTTCAAATTTGCCATCTTCTCAGCAGCTACTATTATCAATAATAAGCTTTACATAATCGAAAAAACAGGCTACGTTATAAAGACAAATTTAGACCTCAGTGGAGCTGAAATTTATGAGTTTAGTGATGAGATAAAAGATAAAAGTTTTATGGGCAATGGTGCCTTTTATTATGATAATGAGCTTGTTAATTTAGGGCAATGAACCAAAAAATTTGGGAGCTTTTTGAAGCCAAAAAAATCCTTTTAAAAGATATCAAAGAACTTAACACAAGTGAATTTAGCACAAAAAAGACGCTTGATATCTTTTGGGGAGTGGACAATAAGAGCTTTTACAATCTTGTCTTTTTAAGAACAGCAAAAAGTAGATTGCTACGCAAAGAGGCTTTGGAGCTTGAAGAAATTTCTAAAAAAATAGAGATGAAATTCCAAACAAATCTAAGAAAAAAAACTATATTTTACAGCTCTGGCATTTGTTCTAAAGCCTTAAAAGAACTACAAAACAATAATTGGCGATGTTATGATTTTGTGTAATATAGGCAATACTAACGCTACATTTTTAGAAGATGGCAAAATCTCACGTATGAAAATTTCTGAGTTTAAAAGCTATAAACCAGAGAAAAAAGTATATTTTATATCCGTAAATGATGAAATTTTAAATATTTTAAAAGACAATAAGATGTTTGTGGATCTAGAACCATTTTTTACTATTGATACGATATATCAAGGTCTAGGCGTAGATAGAATCGCTGCATGCTACTCTATAAATAATGGCGTAATTGTCGATGCTGGAAGTGCCATAACAGTTGACATTATGGCAAATTCTATTCACCTTGGAGGATATATCTTGCCAGGCATTTCAAGTATGCTAAATGCCTACAAAAGCATCTCGCCGCGACTTGATATAACTATAAATTCACAAATTGACATAGATGCCCTACCACAAAAAACAGCCGATGCTGTGAGTTATGGCATTATTAAACCGATAATAACTCTACTAGATAAACTAGCCGGTGACAAAAAAGTATATTTTACTGGTGGAGATGGCGACTTTTTGTCAAAATTTTTTAAAAATGCTATTTGCGACAAGATGCTAGTTTTTCGTGCCATGCAAAAGCTAATAACTGAAAAGAAAGATATGATAATATGATAACAGTAGCGCTACCAAAGGGAAGAATAGCCGAAGCAACGCTGGAAATTTTTAGAAAAATTTTTGGTTCAAGTTTTTTATTTGAAGATAGAAAATTAATCCTTGAAGAAGGAAATTTTAGATTTTTAATGGTTCGCAACCAAGATATCCCAACTTACGTCACTGAAGGTGCGGCTGATATTGGTGTAGTGGGGCTCGACGTACTTGAAGAGCACAAGCCAAATGTTGTAAGGTTGCTAGATTTGAAAATCGGACAGTGCAAAGTTTGCATCGGTATAAAAAATGACTCTGAATTAGATCTAAACCAGCCTGAGCTAAAAATAGCTACAAAAATGCCAAATATAACAAGGAATTATTTTACAAATCAAGCCGTAGCTGTAAAGATTATCAAGCTTTATGGCTCAATAGAACTTGCACCATTAGTTGGGCTAAGCGATGCAATAGTTGATGTAGTCGAGACTGGCTCAACTATGAAACAAAATGGACTAAAGATCGCTGGTGATATCATGCAAAGCTCAGCTTATCTAATAGCAAATAAAAATAGTTTTATCATTAAAAAAGATGAGATTTTAGAGCTTTATAAAAAAATAAAAGAAGAAATTTAAAGTCCTTCTTTCTTATCATAAAGTACAAAATTTCTCTAATTATAAAGTCCGACTATTCGCTTATAAATTCTTTTGGAATAACGTAGTAGTAGCTATTGGCGCATCTTAGTACTTAGCAACACAAATTTAATCACGAGAGATTATTATTTAATCGAATTTTAGTCTATTGTTAATTTATCTTAATAGAATTAGTACTGACATACCAAAGAGCGATCTAAATATTACAAAGATAGTAGTTTCTGACGAGCTAAGAGCTAAGCATAAGCTAAAGCCTCATTACGAATATCTAAGCTTTGATTGCATTGATTGCCATCAAAATCAAGGCGATAATCCTAGCAAATTGACGATGGCTGCACTAGCTGCCATACAAATATGATAGGTAGCAATAAAATATCAGCACAAGCTCAAAAGATGCACGCCCACTATAAAAACTTCTTGGCAGTGGTAAAGAGCTAAAATGTGTAAGCTACCACTATGATGCAGGATATAGCGCTGGCTTTAGAATTTACCTTGAATATTGGAAGCCAACATATAAAAATTATGAGAAGAAGATGCTAGAGTAAAAAATCAATGTTAAGAAAAAATTCTTCAAAGATGAATATAAACCTACAAAAGAGGAAGAGGAATTTTTAAAACAAAAAATCGATAAAGACGCTCAAAAACCAGCTGGCGGTATGGCTGGATAAGTATAAACTTTCTATTATTAGGCAAGCAATTTAAGCTTGCCTGATTCTGCTTCTTGTGTAAAGCTTTTTAATATAAATTTATATTAAAAAAATATAGACAAATCTAACTGACTAAATTTATAAACATGCTAAAAGATAAAATAGTAAATTTTGATCTTTAAAATTTAAAAAATCTGTATAAGTTCTTTGTTTTCAAGCTTGTATGAGTTGTCGCATTTAGCTGCTAGATCGTTGTCATGAGTAACTAGCACAAGGGCAGCGTTATTTTCATTTATATAGTCAAATAAAACCTGCATAACTTCATTTGCTGTTTGCTTGTCAAGGTTACCCGTTGGCTCATCTGCAAAGATGATCTTTGGCTTCTTGGTAAGTACTCTAGCAATGCTCACACGCTGCTGCTGACCGCCACTTAGCTCGCCAACTTTTTGATTTATCACATTTGAAATTTTAAGCGCTTCAAGCTCATTTTTTTCTATCTTTTCACCAGATAAAATACTAGCAAGCTCGATATTTTCATAAGCACTAAATCCTTTAAAAAGATAATGCGACTGAAAAATGATGCCAAAATGAAGCCTTCTAATGGCCAAAAGCTCGTTTTGAGAAAGCTCATAGATCGATCTATCTTGATAGATGGCCTCGCCAAAATTTGGTTTCAAAAGCGTTGAAAGTATATGTAAAAGCGTTGATTTTCCACAACCGCTAACGCCGGTTATCGCGATGCTTTGTTTTTGATTGAGAGTTAAATTTATATTATTAAAGAGCGTATAATCATACGCAAAGCCTAGATTAGACGCTCTTAAAATTTCCATTAGCCTATTTGAGCAGCAACTTCTGCAGCAAAGTCATCTACTTTCTTTTCTAAGCCTTCGCCAAGCTCGAAACGAACGTATTTTACGATCTCGATCTTGCCACCAAGCTCTTTACTCTTCTCTTCGATAACTTGTTCGATAGTCTTTTTATCGTCCATTACATAAAACTGACCTAAAAGTGTAAGGCGTTGGTCAAGCACTGTGTTGTCAGCGTAAAATCTCTCGATCTTACCAGGGATGATCTTGTCCCAAATTTTCTCAGGTTTGCCCTCAGCTTTTAGCTCTTCCTCGATCGCTTTTGTAGCTTTTGCAAGCTCTGCCTCGCCTATTTGGCAGCGACTAGCATACTCAGGAATGTGATGAAGTGGCTTGCCTAGGCGTTTTAGCTCTTCATTGTCTTTTTCAAGTTCAGCGCGAAGTGCTATAAATTCTTTCTCAACAAACTCTTTATCAAGGTCTTTGTAGCTTATAACGCTTGGCTTCATAGCGGCTGCATGCATACATAAATTTCTTATAAAATCAGCTGCTTTGTTTGCAACTTCAGCGCTTTCGCAAGCTGCACCGATAAGTACACCAACACGACCATTTGAGTGAACATAGCCATTTACCACGCCCTTATCATCAGCGCTAATAGTCTCAAAGCGGCGCACTACAAGATTTTCTCCGATGGTTGCAATCTGAGTTTTGAAGTAATCTTCAAATTTAACACCATTTAAAGTGCTCGCATTTAGCTCTTCAACTGTTTTTATGCCGCTTGATTGGATGTGAGCTGTTGCATCTTTTGCAAGCGCTTGAAACTGTGGGTTTCTAGCAACGAAGTCAGTCTCAGAGTTGATCTCACTGATAGTTGCTTTTTTGCATTTTGAGCAAACTTCAACGCTTACTAAGCCCTCGCTTGCAAGGCGATCAGCCTTTTTAGCAGCTTGGCCTAGGCCCTTTTCACGAAGGATATCAACGGCTTTTTCCATGTCGCCATTTGCTTCGCTAAGTGCCTTTTTGCAGTCCATCATACCAGCTCCGGTTGATTCGCGGAGCTCTTTTACCATTTGTGCAGTTATTTCCATTATTCTTCGTCCTCGCCAAAGTCTTCTTCGCTCATAGCCTCAGCTACAACCGCGTCTTTCTCGTCTTGGCTTACTTCTTCACCAGCAGCTTGCTCGCCACCATCTTGTTCAAGAAGTGATTTACCTTCATTGATCGCTTCAGCCATCTCTTGGCAGAAAAGCTGAACAGAGCGGATCGCGTCGTCGTTTCCTGGAATTGGATAATCAACAACGTCAGGATCGCAGTTTGTATCAATCGGTGCTACAACTGGAATTTTTAAACGATTTGCTTCTTGAACAGCGATCTTTTCTTTAACTGTATCAACGACAAATATCATATCAGGTAGGCTTTTCATATTGCGGATACCGCCAAGAGTTGCGATAAGTTTCTCTTTTTTGCGGCGAAGCATCAAAGCCTCTTTTTTAGTTAGTAAATTTATCGAACCATCTTCTTCCATAGTCTCGATAACTTCTAGTTTGCGGATAGACTGGCGGATAGTACCGAAGTTTGTCATCATACCACCTAACCAGCGGTGATTTACATAAGGCATTCCACATTTTTCAGCGTACTCTTTGATAGCATCGATAGCTTGTTTTTTAGTGCCTACAAATAGCACTGACTTACCTTCAGCAGCTGCATCACGAACGATGTTGTAAGTGTAGCGGAAGTAGCGGATAGTCTTTTGAAGATCTATGATATAGATACCTTTTCTCTCGCCAAAGATAAATTTTTTCATCTTTGGGTTCCAGCGGCGTGTTTGGTGACCAAAATGTACGCCACACTCTAATAAATCTCTCATAGTTACCATGAGTTTCTCCTTGTTTTAGGCATTTTGCCTTGAATTTAGTTTTATCCTCCACGACCATTAATGCTTTCGCACAACCAAATTTAGGATTGTCGTGTGTGAAATAAAGGGGGATTATACTTAAAATAACATGAATTTAAACTAAAGTTTATTTACTTAATTGTGAGTCTTCTTCGATTTTTATTAATTTAGCAAAAATTTCTGCCATTGCTTTCCTTTGTTCGGATGAAATTTCAAGCTTCTTAACATTTAAAAGAATGCTTATAAACTCCTCGTTTTGTAGCGTTTCTACGCCAAATTTTCTTGCGTTTGTAGTGATTTTTAGCACAAGAGGATTTTTTGATTTAAAGTTTTCGTAAGGCATTCTTTCTCTACTTTCAAAATTACAAAGCGATTATAAAAAATTTATAATAAATTCGGACTCAAATTTATATCAAACTTTTATTCTTTTATCTCAAAACTAAGTGTCGTTTTTAACGTCTCTTTATCACACTTCGCAGCATCTGGATAAGGTCTTTCATAAATCACCTCAAATACCCAAAATCCTGGTCTTAGAGCTAACACTTCAGTGATGCCTTGCTCATCAGTCATACCGTAAAATGCGCGCTTATGGTCTAAAAATCCAGCAAAAGTACCAGTTAGTTTGGCTCGCTCTAGCGGCTTTCCATCAGCAAAAACCTGCAATTTAAAAGGCTTATCTACTCTAAATTCCGCAGGATTTTGTAGTGGCACGATCTCGATTTTAACTCCAACAGGTTTAGTTACGAAGCCATCTATTTCACCTAAATTTAAGACTCTTTTAGATGTTATCGTCATCAGCCGGCAAATCTGTATATCACTTAGATCCTTTAGATCAAGCTTTGTTTTGTCTATTAGCCACTTGCCATCACTACGTTTTTTGAGCGAATACATAGGATTTTGCTGTGCTAGTAAGATATATGTGCCTTTGTCTAATCTTTCGCCCTCGTAGCGGTAGTTCTCACCACTTTGTATAAGCTTCTTTTTGCTACCATCTTTACTTATTACAGTAATTGGCGCAAAAAGATGGATGCGTTCGGCCATAATAGGCTCTAGCTTTGGAAAATCATCGCTATAACCCATATTTGCGATAAATTTTCCTAGCTTTTCATCATTAGCTCCATCTACCCAAAACATGTGTGCTTGCACCATATAAAAGGCTCCTGTTAACATAATGGCAGTCAAAATTTTACCTATTTTCATGATTTTCCTTGTTGTTATTTTTGAGATTTGATGTCAAATTGTAGCTAAAAATTATTATATTTAGCCATTTTTTAGATCAAATTAAATATCAAAACGTTCAATACAATTTAGCTGGCAAATTTTAACAGGCAAGCAATGAAGCTAAAGATTTACTTTTATCTTTTACTATTTACCGATGTGGCTCTATTCATCACAAATCCGCAAAAACGCCCGGTCCTACTCTGTTTGCGGTATGAGAATAATTCATCCATCTCAAAAGTGCAACGAGGATCTAGCGATATTTGCTCTACCCCGAGCTTAGCAAATTCGTCTAATAAAGCTGCGTTTATATCAAATTTTCCATCATTTTTATATCGGTTAAATTCACCAAGATCTAGCTTGCCTACTTCGTAGTTTTGCACTTTGATATTTGCGCCTATAAATACGCGTAAATTACTAGCGCGACAACCAAACTCACTCGTCATTAGCCCTACTGCATTTGTGCAAATTTTACTAGTAACACCTGCGCGTCCCGCATGCACAGCTGCAACTACGCCAAGATGTTCATCTATTATCAAAACAGGTGCACAGTCTGCGACTAAGACGCAAAGTGCTACGCCTTTTAATGATGTTATCACACCATCGCATGGAGGTAGATCATCGTTAAAATCTTGCAAAATTTCCACTCTATTTGAGTGGATTTGGCTCATAAATTTTAAATTAATAGGCATAATGCCAAGCGCTGTTGCTAAAATTTTACGATTTTGTGCGATCTTTAGTGGATCATCGCCAACATGATCTGCTAAATTTAAGCTCTCAAAAGTGCCCTCACTCACACCGCCAAATCTATTTGTAAAGCCAGCTAATACGCCATTTTTATCAAAAACGATCTCTAAATTTTCACGCATTTTATCCACCTAGTAAAGGCTAGAAATTCGCTCAACATCATCCCAGCTAAGGCCACTATCCTGCTTACAAAAAAGCTGCCTAGCTACGTAGCGAGCCAAAAGATCGCTTTCGATATTTACGCGCCTACCGACCTTGAAAGTGCTAAAAAGACTATCTCTAAAAGTGATTGGTATGATTGTGAGTCTTATACCCTTTGGCAAAATTTCATTTATGGTTAGGCTCACGCCCTCAACGCCCACTGAGCCCTTGTTTGCCATAAGAGCCATCGCCTCTTGCGGCAGGTCGATATAAAAATCAACCCCATTCTCATTCTTTTTGATATTTGAAATTTTAGCGATAAAATCGATATGTCCTTGCATCAAATGTCCATCTACTCGGTCTCCTAGCTTCATCGCTGGCTCGATATGCACTCTTTCTTTTAAATTTTCAACCGCGATATTTGCCCTACTCTCTGCGCTTAGCTCCACACTAAAGCCATCTTCATGTAGTTTTATTACGCTCAGGCAAGCGCCATTTACTGCGATGCTATCGCCTAAATTTGGACGAAAATTTGCCTTTAGCCTTAAAATATTTTGTGAATAACTAACAACCTGTGCTATCTCACGGATCAAGCCATTAAACATATTTTGCCTTTAAATTTTTTAAGGATTTTACTAAATTTTGCCTAAATTTGGGCATTTATGAACTTAATTATTTTAAAAAAGAAAAGATAAATTTAAAGCTCTGATGGATAAAAGTGCTAGCAAAATTTAGCCTCAAGCCACTCATTTAACGTGGCTCGTTTTATAAATTTAAATCAAATTTGCAATCTCAATGAGCCAATTTGCTAGCTCTTTTGGCTTTGCAATCATCGAAAGATGTCCGCTATCAAGCTCTTTTATCTTTGCATTTATCTGCTTTGCAAAACGCTGCTGCACCTCATACGCCAAGGCGTGGTCGTTTTTAGTTAAAAGATAAAAAGATGGCTTTTCATGCCAAGCAGCCGTGCCTATCTTATCGCTAAATGCAGCTGCATTCATAGGCGTTTGAAGCGCTGCTAAAACGCGGCTTTGCTTTGCCGGCAGGTCATTTGCCATCACATCCGCAAGCGCCTCAGCTGGCAAAAATATCTGGCCATTTACATCTGGACTAAGACCTTTCATCGGCGCATTTTGCCGCTCAAGCGCCTCAGCAGCGCACTCGATATTATCGGGCAGGGTGGCTAAGAGATAGACAAGTGTAGCGACCTTCTCGTGAGTGCCCAACTAGCAGACTCTTACCCTGAGCCCTCTAAAGTATGCGCTTAAGCCTCTAAGCGTCTGCTACAAGTGAAGTTGGCGGGTTTTGCACGACAACGGCGTTAATACCAGCTTTTTGCAAGTGGCTGATCACCTCAGCGTAGCAAGAACCATCGGCAAATGCGCCATGAACTAAAATGATATTTTTAATCATCTTTTTTTAAATTTTTGATTTTGACTTTTTGAGACAATGTGTGAGCAAAAGTAGGCAAAATGGCACTTGCTGCAAGCAAAGCAGTCGTAGCAAGAAAGTGCCTGCGCGATGAAATTTTAGGCATAAATCCCTTTAAAGTGATTGCCAATGATACAAAAAATACAAGCGATCTTAATAAATTTTTGTAATTAACTTGTTTGCAAAACTAGCCACGTCTTGCTAAAATCGCGTGCCAAAAGATCATCCCTTTTTATCCACAGATAAATTCTGCCCTCTCCGTCCCAGTCCATGTCGCCCTCATCATCACTATCTATCTGTAAAAGCAGTTGCCACTGGGCAACATTTTTCTCAAATTCCGCTATTCTTGGGTGGTGATAAGCGCTACCATCACCACAGCTAAGCCCATTTGTAACTAGCTCACACTCTAGCTCCATACCATCTTGGACATTATCAGAGTGTCCAAGAAGCTTATTTGCTTTAGCCTGCCAGCTTGGCTCAATAACCTCATGATAAGCCTCCCACTCAGCTTCACTAATTTTACTAAATGGCACAATTGAGCTTTGTAAATTTGGCAAATTTATCTCATTTTCAAAGCTAAGCAAGCGCACGTTAAATGTAGAATTTTCTCCCTCTAAACTCTCCACTCTCCTGCGAGAAAGTGACCCATGACTTACATCAGAAAAGATCACTGCAAAGCCGTTTTTATCGGCAGGATCATAGCCCCAAACACGCAAATTTCTATCATAAAAGAGATAGAGCATTCCGCTTTTTGGCAGTAGTGAGTCAATGTCAAATTTGCTAGCTTCAGCAAAATTTATCTGTGCCACAAAACTCAAAGCGCCGTTTTCATTTGACGGCCATGCTAAACTATCTGGCAGATCTGGCGAGCCACCAAATTTAGACGCTCCAACGGCGATATCATCGTCATTTTTAGCTTGCGTATCTATCCTTATGGCATTTCTTGCTAGTGGCGATAAAAGCTTAAAAAGTTCATCCAACCTACGTTCTTTACAACCTTTAGAAATTTTTGCAATATCCATATTTTCCTCTTTAACAAGCATCAACGTATATATGATACTTCTTACAATGCAAACAACGAAACAAATATCCGGCAATATCGCCAGCTTTAACAAGATGTTCGCGTAGCATTTTATCGTCATATTCAGCTCTTTTTGCATAGTTCTCAAAGACCTCGTCTACTATGCCCATTTCTTCGAGCTCTTTTGTTCCAACATCACCTAAAAATTCGCAATAATCATCACAACAAGCTATCCAATGCTCACCCTGCCAGCTCTCGTAGCCCGGGGTTCTTCTAAAGAGTTCGTCATCCTTTTTAGCATCACTTGTATTTAGTTTGTCAGCATCTTGCACAAATGTAGCGTCAAATTTCTTAGCAGCCTTACCACTAGAAATACAAGTAGGACAAAGATGTAAAATATCTTGCTCGCAATAAATGCTACCGCTATAATAAACTTCAGTATCTTTGCCACAACACTCACACAAGATACTAATATCATCTTTAAATGCGCCAGTTTTTAAAGGGTTAGGATGGTAGATAAATTTTGGTAGTGTGGAGGCTTTATCTTCTTGAGCCAAAATTTGACCTCTACTTTTTGGGCGAGGCAGCGCCCATTTATCATTTTCGTCAATGAATTGCACTAGATAGCCAAGTGCCTTTAGCTGCCTTTTATCACTTTTGTCATGTATTTTTAAAAGTAAGTCGTAAGCACTCTTTCTCATAGATAAAAGCTGATAAACATCGACTAAAACATACTTTGCGCAAATGTCATTACAATTTTTCAACTCTTCTTTAAACTGATAGAGTGCCTCAATACTAGAAGCATTGCCATTATTTTTATAATATTCTTTTGAAAGAGTGATATATTTTTCTTGAAATTTATTCATTAATACTCTTTATGTAGATTTGACATTAACAATTTTAGTGTTTAAATCTTAAAGATATAAAAGCTAGTGTAAAAATTATGGCTGTTAAAGCGATTAAATTTATATTGATTTTTAAATTGTTTTAGTATTTTGGTAGATGATGCCACAAACAAATTTGATAAGTATTCTTATAAAATTGTTGTGACTATAAATTTATTCTTCAAATGCTCCGATAGAGAGGATTTTTTCTATTCTTTTTGCTACAAGGTCGTTTATATCAAGCTTTTCAAGCTTAGCTAGCTCTGAGACAAAATAATTTGCAAGTGCTTTTGCAGCACCATCTTTATCTCTATGAGCTCCATTTATCGGCTCGTCTATAACAGCATCAATCAATGATAGGCTTTTTAAATCATCAGCTGTTATTTTCATAGATTTTGTAGCTTGTTCTTGTTTAGCTGGATCATTCCAAAGTATTGCTGCACAGCCTTCTGGTGATATAACTGAAAATACAGAATTTTTCATCATAGCAAGTCTATCAGCCACACCAATAGCTAAAGCGCCACCACTTCCACCTTCGCCGATAACAACAGCAATTATTGGAGTTTTTAAATTTGCAAACTCAAATAAATTTCTAGCTATAGCTTCGCTTTGTCCTCGCTCTTCAGCTCCAACGCCTGGATATGCGCCTGGAGTGTCTATGAGAAATAAAATAGGTAGATTAAATTTCTCAGCCATTTTTGCAACTCTAAGAGCCTTGCGATAACCCTCAGGATGAGGCATACCAAAATTTCTTCTTAACTTATTTTTAGTGCCACGGCCCTTTTGCTCACCTATAACAATAGTCTTTTTGCCTCCGATATAGCCGATGTAGCAAACTATTGCTGGATCATCTCTAAATGCCCTATCTCCATGAATCTCATATCCATCAATCAAAAATGCATTGATATAATCAATAGAATATGGTCTATCTGGATGACGAGCAAGTTGCAAACGTTGATATTCGTTTAAATTTTTATATACTTTTGATATCTCTTTGGATAAATTCTTGTTTAAAATTTCAACAGCATGTTCATCGCCTCTGATCTTAGCATTTGCTATATCTTCATCAATTTGCTTTATGCTTTTTTCAAAATCTAAATAATTTGACATCTTAATCCAACTTTTTAAATATTACGACGCCGTTTGTTCCACCAAAGCCAAATGAGTTGCTCATAACAGCTTTTATATCAGCTTTTCTAGCTTTATTTGGAACGTAGTCTAGATCGCACTCTGGATCAGGAGTTTCGTAGTTTATTGTTGGAGGGATAATACCGTCTCTCATTGCCATTATAGATATAACAGCCTCAATTGCACCAGCACCACCTAGACAGTGTCCAGTTTGACCTTTTGTTGAGCTAACTGGTGGACATTTATCACCAAAAACTGCTTTTAGTGCCGCAGTCTCATTCTTATCATTTACAGGCGTTGAAGTACCATGTGCATTGACATAATCTATCTTTACACCTTTTGCCATATCAAGCGCTTGTTTCATCGCACTTAATGGGCCTTCAAGTGTTGGTGATGTAATATGGTGTGCATCTCCGCTCTCACCAAATCCAACCACTTCAGCATAAATTTTGGCACCTCTTGCAATAGCTGACTCATACTCTTCGAGTACAAGTGCACCAGCTCCTTCACCCATTACAAAACCATCACGATTTGCGTCAAATGGCCTTGAAGCTTTGCTTGGCTCATCATTTCTTGTTGATAGCGCTTTCATCGCTGCAAAACCACCTATGCCAACGCCACAGATAGTCGACTCAGCACCGATAACTAGCATATTTGTAGCTTGACCAATCATAATGCATTTTGCAGCTTGCGATATCGCATGAGTGCTTGCTGCACATGCTGTTACACTAGACAAATTTGGACCCTTAAGTCCGTGATTTATAGAAACTATGCCACCCAGCATATTTACAAGTGCCGATGGAATAAAAAATGGCGAAATTCTCTTTACACCTTTTTCAAAGTATGTAATTGAGTTTTTCTCAATATTTGGCAAGCCGCCTATACCAGCTGCTGAACTAACGCCGAATTTATGAGCATCAAACTCTTTAAAATTTGCATCAGCCATAGCTTCATTAGATGCTTTTATGCCAAGCTGTATGAAACGATCTACTTTTTTCACCTCTTTGCCGTCTAAAATGCTATTTGGATCAAAATCAGTTATCTCGGCAGCAATTTTAACAGGAAAGTCACTTACATCAAAGCTCGTGATCTCTTTCACACCTGTTTTACCCTCGCAAATAGCCTTAAAAGAACTCTCTTTGTCAAGGCCAAGTGCGTTTATCATGCCTATACCAGTTACAACGACTCGTTTCAATACATCTCCTTAAATCAAACTGTGTAAATTTTAATTATTTACCTAGTTTTTCTATATAATTAACAACGTCTTGAATGCTTATTAATTTCTCTGCTTCGCTATCAGGAATTTCTACTTCAAATTTCTCTTCTAAAGCCATAACTAGCTCTACAACGTCAAGTGAATCAGCGCCTAAATCCTCAATGATTTTAGACTCTAATTTTACTGCTTGTGGATCTACACTTAGTTGCTCTACAACTACGTCTCTTACGTCTTCAAATACTGCCATTTTAAGGTCTCCTTATAAAAAATGTCTGTTATCTTATAATATTTACGCTTTTATTTATTTTAAATTTCAAAACTTGTTGAAATTTCATTACATATAAAGTCCGCCATTTATTTTTAGCGTCTCGCCAGTTACGTAGCTTGCGTGATCACTTAGTAAAAACGCTACTGCCTCAGCCACCTCGCTAGCACTGCCAAAGCGTTTTAACGGGATATTATCGCTATAAGTTTTTTTCACCTCATCGCTTAGTCCATGCGTCATATCAGTTTCGATAAAGCCTGGGGTTACGCTATTAAAGCGAATATTTCTACTTGCGCCCTCTTTTGCAAAGCTTTTGCTCATGGCGATTAGTCCGCCCTTGCTGGCTGAATAGTTTACCTGTCCTGCATTTCCCATCTCACCAACGATAGATGCGACATTTACGACCGCTCCAAAGCGCTTTTTACTCATCGTTTTTAAAGCCTCTCTGCATCCTATGAAAGCTGAAGTTAAATTTGCATTTATTATATCTGTAAATTCGCTAGTTTTCATGCGAAGTGCTAGCTTGTCGTTTGTGATGCCAGCATTATTTACAAGGTAGCTTAGCTCGCCGTCGCTATCAACTATCAAATTTATACCTTTTATAAACTCATCTTCGTCTGTTGCGTCAAATTTTATCACTGCAGCCTTGCCGCCATTTTGCTCTATCTCAGCCTGCAAAGCGTCTGCTATCTCAGGCTTTGAGCGGTAATTTATCCACACTTTTAAGCCCATATTTGCAAGCGTTTTTGCGATCTGTGCACCGATGCCTCTACTTGCACCTGTTATTAGCACGTTTTTCCCGCTAAATTTCATACTTTCTCCTTATTTTTTCTAATTTTTCAATGATTGTATCTTATATAAGCTTAACGTCTAAATTTTATCGTTTCTTTCCCACCTTATCTTTTTGCCAAAACCAAGAACATTACTTGTAAATTTTAGTTTTTCAAGATTTATGCACCAAATTTTTGGATCCATTGCTTTTGCATAAAAAAATCTTTTGAAATAAATTTCTTTTTCATTTTCTTTAGCTTCTTTCATCTGCCCCTGAAACTGCACGCCCTCTATCTTGCCAACGATCTTTGTATCAAGAGCGACCGTACCAGCAACAAGCTTTGAGTTTTTTAAAAATTTGATATGCGAGCTCTCGTGCGAGCTAGCCAGCAAAAGGCTAAAATTTAGCTCATCAAATGCGTAAAATGCGCTAAAAGCATAAGGCTGCCCCTCATCATCAATGACGCAAACGCTAGCAAGGTGCATCTTTTTTAAAAATTTAACTATTCTCTCATCCATCTAAATTCCTCTAAAAATATCAAGAATAGCTTGAAATTTAAAGACAACAAGTAGCAATATAACAATCCAGACCAAAAAGATGATGAGCTCAACTAAGTTAAACTTATCCTTTGTCACTTTTTTAAAAACAAGCATCGTTAAAAATGCTCCTAAAAAGCCACCAATGAGCGAGAAATAGTGGATCGCATTTACTTTTACAAAGCCTGGCAAAAGCCCTTTAAAAAATAGTGAAAACATCAAAACAGCAAGCAAATTTGCGAGTACAAAGTAGTAGCAAACGACTGGCAAAATAGGCCAAAGCCTAGCAAAAACGAAGCTTAAAACAGTGATAAGCATAAGCAAAAAGATCCTAGTCCCAAAACAACACATCGCCCGTCCTTTTTTGACGCATTTTACAAAATTTTGCTTTATGAAATTAAAAATTTGCCGATGTAGCCTCAAAAGGATTTAAAAATGCAAACAAATTTTTACTCTCAAGGAAGCTACAACAACATGAGCTTTTCGATGAAAACTAGCTCAGGCGATGAGATAAGCTTTTCGATGTATGACAACAAAAGTTTGGAGTTTTCAAGCCAGAAAAATGGCACTTCAAGCCAAAGAAGTCTTACTCTCACTCACGAATACGGCTATGAGTTTTTATATAAAGGCAACGGCATAGACGAGCAAGATATGAAAGAGATCGAAGAGGCGATGAAGCAAATTCGCCCACAAGTTGATGAGTTTATGAAAAATGTCAAAGAGGGCGACAAGATCGCTGGTAGTAGCCAAAGCATAAGTGATCTTTCAAACAAGATCAAGCAGATGTTGCCTGACGCAAAAGATCTAAATCACAAAAATTTCATAAATGACAATATGCTAAAGATGTTTGACGAGCTTCTAGCTAAAAATGATGCAAATAAAAATCTACTAAGTGCCACAAAAAGGCTATTTGACACATTGCTTGATGAGAGCAACAAAGTATCTTACTATGCGTAAATTTAGGGCCTTTTGGCTCTAAATTTTTATAAGTGCTTCTTTCTCGAAAAAGAGGTGTGACAAGACTATCACGAAATAAAGCTGAAAAAATAGTCCCACAAGCGGCACAAGCGAGATGAGATAAAATAAAAGTGTAAAAACTATAAATTTAACCCCGCCACCTTCAAGCAGTGCTAGCTCAAATTTATCGCTATCAAGAGTGTTTGAGCCAACGTCTATCAGTAAAAGTTTGTAATAGATATAAAAAAACGGCACATTTATGATGAAAAAATTTAATACTGGTACAAATAAAAGTGGCAGGCAAACGAGCAAGATCCCAAGAAATTTTATGATCTCAACCATCATCACCTTTAGCACTCTAGCCGTGCTAACCTCACTTTTGATCACGTAGTTGTAGTGTCTTTTGTTTATCTCTTTAGTAACAACTGGAGTTAAAAAGCTAGCTACAATTAGGGCAATCACGATGCTAACAATGATCGTTAAAAAGGTGCTCAAAATATAAAAAAGTATGCTAACTATCCATTTTGTGGCGCTAAAGCTTAAAATTTTAATAGCGATACAAGAGAGCGCCGAGTTTGGCTCTAAAAAGGTAAAATTTTCGTTTTTAGCACTATCACTTAAAAGGTCAAATATCTCACCGCCGCTCCAGATCATAAGCCACGTGAGACTAAAAATGCTAAGGCAAAGTGGCAATATGGATAGCGCTATAAATTTGGCTGTAAAAAAATCTTTAAAGCCAAGGCGAAGAAGGTTTATCATTTCACCTTTTTATATTCATGCTCAAGTGCTGCGTAAATTTCATCGATCTTGCTAACGCCATTTGACAAAATTTCACTCATCACTTCATTATCTTCGCGTCCGTTCCAATTTTTCTTATAGCTACCTTCTTTGTAGCCATTATTTTGACGGAAGCGATTTAGCACGTTTTTAGCGATATAGCACTCATAAAGTGAGTATAAATTTACGCCGCATTTTAAAGACATAGAGAAGTAAATTTTTAAAATATCAAATATATCGTAGTCAAACCCGCTGCACTCATGTATGAGCATTTCAACGTCATTCATTATCTCATAAATGCTCTCGTCTTCGATCTTTAGTGGCTCTTTGCAAAACTCACTAAAACCGCTTGATTGGCAAATATCATCGGCCAAAGTTTCTATATCTCCAAGCTGTTTTGATTTATAAATTTGTAAAGCTAGGCTCATAATAAAGTGCCAAATATCAACAACTTCTATGCGCAAATTTTGCTCATCAGTCTTAGCATCAATGCTCTTCCAGTGCTTCCATGCAAAGCTATCGATTAGCTCAGCGCACTCCATATATATGCAGCGCCTCCAGCTGATTAATTTATTTTTATTAGTATAACCATTTTCCCAGCCAAGCCCATTTGTCTCATCATTTAGGCTTTGCTGCATCTTTAACATCTCTAAAATAATCGTTCTTTCATTCATTTTAGGCCTTTAAAAATTTTAAAGGATTATAACAAAAAATTATTAAATGCCACGAGACAAGCTTGACTTAAATCATTTTATGTATAAAATTTAGGAGCTAAAATAGGCAAAAATTTCAAAGGAGAAAAAATGAGAGAAAAAGATCTAGTGGTTTGCAATGTTTGCGGACTAAAAAGCAGTGATGATACAAATGCAGTTTTTATCCACGCTCATAAAAATGGTGAAGAAGTTGATATCTGCACCAGTTGTGTTCCAAGCGTAATCCATGGCTCAGGCATGGTCGTAAAATCAAACGAAGAGATAAAGGCTGAAATTTAAACTTTAGCTATCATTTGAGGATCTTGTCTTACAAGGTCTTCAAATTCTTCTGCACTCATAGGACGAGATAAGAAAAGTCCTTGCACTTCATTACAATTAAGCTCTTTTAAGAAATGAATATCTTCTTCTTTTTCTATGCCTTTTGCGCCAACTTTTATCTTCATTGCCTTTGCTAAATCAATAATTGCAGATACGATTTGTGCATCTATTTTGCTATTTGATGCTTGAGCAACAAATTCACTTGCTATTTTTATACGCTTAACACCGTATTTTCTAATATAAATAAATGAAGTATATCCAGAGCCAAAATTATCTATACAAACATCTATATTATTTTCTTTAAGAATAGAAAAAATTTTATCAAGCGTTTTAGAATTATTTGTCCATATTTCTTCGCCAAATTCTATTTCAAAAAGCTCTGGATTTATATGGTGAGAGCGTAAGCTAGAAACAAAATCTAAAACAAATTTTTCTGATTTACTTTGAATCTGCGCAACATTTATGCTTATTTTTGGTATCAAGAGTTTTTCTTTTTGCCATATATCTATATACTCTATAGTCTTTGAAACTAAAAGCGAGCAAATATCGTTTAAGATATCACTATTTACATTGACCTCTTTCATAAATTTACTTGCTTCCATTAAGCCAAATTTTTCTGATTTCCAATATAAAAAAACCTCTGCGTAGATCATTTTTTCGATTTTTAGATCAAATATTGGTTGAAAATATACATGAAGGTCTTCTTGTAAATTAGCTTTTTTAAGTGCGATCTCGATGCTTGAGCTTAGGTGCATTTCATTGCTAATTTTATCGCTATAAACCATAGGATTTAAAGCTGGATTTTTTTTGGCATAATACATTGCCATATCTGCGTTTTTTATAATATTTCTTGGATTTGTCGTGCTATTTTTTGTTGCTACATCTATGCCTATTATGCACTTAAGCCCAAAGTGATATCTATCTATTTGAATTGGCTTTTCAATAGCATCTTTTAAGGCAATACCAAGATTTAAGCGTTTTGTATGACTATTTATCTCCATTTTTGCTAATACAATAAATTCGTCCGCACTAATCCTTGCTATGGCTTCTTGCCTATTGCAAACTTCAAGTATCCTCTTTGCAACTAGTTTTAAAATTCTATCGCCTATTTCATGCCCATAAGATGTATTTATGCTTTTAAAACAGCTTAAATTTATATAATAAACTGCGATTTCCTCATCTTCAGAGATGCTTTTGCACATTCTTTCAAGCTCATTTACTATAAAATTTCTATTGCCAAGGTCTGTTAGATAGTCTTTCTCGGACATATCTTGAAGTCTTAAATTTGCGAGCATAAGTTCATTGGTTCGCTCATGCATCGACTTTTCCATCTCTCTATGAAGATTTCTCTCATAATCTAATATTTTTCTACTTGCGATAGAGCTTTTAACGTAGTAATTAACAATAGCATTTACAACTAAAACAAAAAGTGAGATGAGTGCACTAAAAGATGTTAGATCTTCTTGTAACAGCAAAGGTAAAACTATTATTATTGGTAGCCATTTTGATCCTATTGAGATATCTTTATCGGTATTTGTAACATATTCGTTTTGGGCTTTTAAATGAAAAGCTCCTATCATCAAGAAGAAGAAAGGAACGATATATAAAAAATCTATTTTATGGCCAAAATTTACATTTGAAATCTGGCTATAAAAAATAAATAAATTTAGCATCGTAAATAAAATACTAGCTGATATAAGGTAAAAGCCGCTAATTTTTATATGAAGCAAACTGCTTGTAAAAATCTCACTTAAAGTAATAAAAAGTATAAGAAAATTTATGGCTACAATAGAGAGAAAAACGATATTTGATCTATTATTTATCATCGATAAGATATCTACTTCATCAAAAATACCATATATTAAAATTACTATTAAAAAAAAGACACTTATGCTATCCATAATGATGGCTAGCTTTTCTTGGCTGGCTGAAAATTTTGAATACAAAAATATACTAACGCCAGCTAAAATAGATATCATCGGCAACATAAAAAACACATCAAGATATACATAAGAACTATGAGCCCGCAATAGTATATCTTGATTTAGCACCATTAATGCATCGCAAATAGACCATAAAAAAACACCAAAACATATTGCAAGCCAATGCGTTATTTTGGTTTTTACTTTATCCATTGAAGTATAAATGCCAAAAGTTATCATAAAGAAGCTAAGCAAAATAGATATTTTTCCAATTAGATTATAGTCTAGTAAAGATGCTAATAGTGCAAATACGAATAGCACTACAACTGCAATTAAAATCCATTTTCGCATACCAGTTATAGATGATTTTGATATTAAAAAAATAGTGTCCCTCTCCTAAGAAATAGTCCAAATTATACAAAAATTGACTTTGCTTTTGGTTATAATTTCCCAAAAATTTTAAAATTCACAAAGGTATCTTATGAAGTGCAATATCGTCATAAATGGACAAAATTTAATAGATTATAAATCTTTTATCTTATTTTTCTCAAAGGCGGCAAGAAAGCAGTATTTTATAAACACTTTTATGATATTTACTGAAGCCATCATAGCTGGTTTTGTTGCTGATATGCTATTAAAAAGTAAAATTTTTACTATTATTGGGGCTGTTTTTGCTATATTTTGGATCATTTTTTATCCTATTTTTTTAAAAAGAAGTCGTATAGCTGCATTAAAGAGAATTGAAATTTCAGATGTTCAAAAGCAAATGAATTTTGAAGTAAATGAGGAATTTCTGGCTTACTATGAAGGCGAACCCAAAGAAAATGAAAAATTTGACCTAAATGAAGTTAGTGAAATTTATGAGCTAAAAAATATCTTTATCGTTTTTTTAGAAGAAAAAATTCATCTAATAATCCCAAAAGATGAAGCTAGCTCAAAAATTATAAATGAGCTGGCTAGACTTTGCGATAAAGATATTTTAAAATTTGAAAATTTTAGCGCAAAGAGTGTGCTTAAATAGTGCTTATTATAAGCTTTTCAAAATCCTCTGCACTCATTGGCTTGCCCCAAAGATACCCTTGTACCTCATCACATCCAAGCTCTCTTAAAATTTCAAGCTGGGTTTCATCTTCGACGCCTTCAGCAATAGTCTTTAGCTCCACATTTTTAGCCAAAGCTATAACGCTTTTTACTACGTCTTTATCTATATCATTTATAGCAATATTATCTATCAGCTCTTTAGCGATCTTTAGGCGACTCATAGGATATTTTTTGATGTAATTCATTGATGAAAAACCGGTACCAAAATCATCTATGGAGATGCAAATTCCTCTATTTGAAAGCTCAGATAACGCGCTTTGCATCATCTCTTCGGCATTAACGAGGCTAGCCTCAGTGATCTCAACATCTACACAAGATGGATCGATGCCGTATCTATCTATATAGCTTAAAAATTTAGATGCAAAATTTATATTATCAATCTGTTTTGGTGAGATGTTTATGCCTATTTTTAGGTTTGTATTATATTTTTCATTCCAAAAGGCCATTTGTTTTATAGCATTTTTTGCCACCCATTTTCCTATCGCATTGATAATAAAGCTTTGTTCAGCTATTGGGATAAATTTTGATTGATCTACCGGACCTTTTATAGGAGAGTTCCACCTAACAAGAGCCTCTGCTCCTACTATTTTTTTACCTTCTATTAGATACTGGGGCTGAAATTTTAGCTCAAATTCTTCATCAAAGCTTATACTATTTAGCAATATTTCTATGTAGTTTCTATCCTGAATCATGCTTTTTATATCACTATAAAAAACGTACTTTTCAGATGTATCTTTTTTTGCTGCTTCTAGTGCTGCTTCTGATTGCATGATAAAATCATCAGCCAAAATTTCACTAGTTTGTGTCGAACTAATCCCTATTTTCGCATCAAGTACAATTTTATAATCATCTATAACGATTGGCTCTGAAATAGCTTTTAGTAGATAATGTAAAAATTCCCTGCAATGAATGTCTTCATTTTGCTTGACAACAACGATAAAGTCATCTCCGCCAGATCTTGCAAATAAGGAATCGTTTGGTGGCAATATTGACTCAATATTTGAAGCAAACTTTGCTATTACATCATCGCCGATATAGTGCCCGTACGAGTCATTTATCGCTTTAAAATGGTTTATGTCAATACTATAAATATCTATCTTTTCGCCAAGTGCCTTTGACTTTATCATCTCTTCAAGCCTTGCGATAAAATACTGGCGATTTAGAGCGTTTGTTAAATAATCATATTTACTGATCCTTTGTAGGTGCCTATTTGTCTCTTCAAGCTCTTTTACTTTACTTTCTATCTGATTATTTAATACTTTTTTGATATGTATTTCACGTTTAATTAAAATATCCATCTTTCTAACATTAGAAAATGTATAAGATAATGCTCCGTATGCAAGCAAAGTAACTAAAATAGAAAATAACCATGTCAAATTTATCTTCCAAGAGTACAAGATCATAATCGTCAAAAATACGGCGAAAACAAATAGCTTTTGTATTAAAATTTTATCAAAATCGTTTCTGAGTGCCCTAAATTTTAGATTTGCCTCACCCTCTCTTAAATGAAGCGCAGCAACAAACAACATAAAAAATGTGACCTTAAATACAATGTCGTATCCAGAAAAGGATATTTCATCTATCCAAAAATCCATTGTAGTGGTAAAAATATCATAAACGCTTATTGCAATAAGTGCTATCAAGCATAAAAATATAGATAGTCTTCTTTTTGAAAATTTAAGTGAAAAAAACGCAACAAATGAAGTACAAAACATAAATAAATCTATGGCGATATAGCTTAGATTAAAAAAATCTTTTTGACTTAATACTTGAGTTAAATTTCTATCAAAAATCATAAACCACATAAAGCTAAAATATATTGCGGAAATAGAGACCGAGTCCACAAATACTTGCATTAAAAATAAATTTTTCAAATTTTTAATCAAAATGTAAAAAGCAGAAAATGCAAACATAAAATATGAAACTACGTATGAGATTTGTATAAAATTGACTTTAGAAAGAAATTGTTTAAGAAAATCAACCTTATCATATAGCATCCACATAGTGTCTGATGCTACCCAGCAAGTAAGGCCTAGTAATATATATATCCAATATGTTTTTAAATTTCTTGTCTCTTTTAGCTTTAAAAAGATAAATAATGTGATCATAAAATCAAATAGAGCAGTAATTATGTCTTCATAAAAACCACTAGCAATAAAATAACTAACAACATATACACAAAAAAGTATCAACATAAATAAAAAAGATACTTGATTTTCGTTGCTTATTTTACTTATCATGTTCCGTCTTTATATATCTTTCTCTGCCTTTTTGGCTAAGCTTTGCCATCTTTGCCACTCGCCACTATCATCGACGTCGTTGCCGATAGCTTCGTATCTAGCGTAAAAATGCTCAACAAATTTCTTACACTCTTCATCTTTTGGCAAATAGCTTAGTTCATCTTTTTGGCAAAATTTCCCCAAAAATGTGCTCGCATCAACTTTTTTAGCGTATGTTTGCGCTAGATCGTAGTAGTTCTCTAAGCAAATTTCTTTAAATTTAGCGTAGGCTTGCTCGCTCATATACACGCTTAGCTTGCCGTCAAATTTAAGCACTCCAGCCCTAAAAAGCAGGCTAAGGTGTATAAGCCCCTCGCAGTAATACGCCCTCACCTCATCGACCTTTCGCCACGCGATAAGCCCAACTGCACGGGCGATTAGCTCGTGAAAGACGGCCATTTTATACTCCACCTCTTCGTGTAAAAAGAAATTTACTAGCCCACCAGTTGTCGCCTTATACTCTTCTATAAATTTAAAGACGCCACTTTTATTCATCATCATCTCGGTATCAAGCCCGATAAAGAGGATGTGTCCGAACTCATGACCGATCGTTGAAATTTCATAGACTTTTTTCCAAATTTTTGGCTTTAGAAATAAAATTTCTCTACCAAAGTCCAAAAACTCTTTGCTAAAAATTTCAGCCCCAAGCTTCATAAAAGGTTTTGCCTTTGCGCCTTCATAGACGTGATTTACAAAGGCAAAAATTTTCTTGCCGCATTTTGCGCTCACACTCTCATCATTTGGCACGACTTGAGCACTAAAAAGCCCATTTAGCTCGGCACCATAATAGATCATCGGCACGCTTATATAAAGCTGCGTTCTAGCGATATTTTCGCTAACCGCCTTGTTTGTTTCAGCATTATCAAATTTGATCTTTTCGCAAACGCTTTCGTAAGTTTTTGTCACTTTTTCTTTAAATTTAAACTCGTCAATGCCCTCGCTATCCACCAGCCTGATGTCCCACTCAAGTGCGACTGCGTGCGTGTAGGCATCCTCGTAGTATTCTAGCGGATGGCCTGGCTGAAGCGCGCCTTTTACCTCCATCCACGCTATCTCAGCCTCTTGCCAAGCGTTTATCACTTTAGCATTGTCCTCTTCGCAAAAGGCATTTTGCAGCTTTTCAAGGTATTTTACGTAGGATTTTTGCTCGTTATTTTGAGCTAAATTTCTTAAAATTTCAAGGTTTTTTATAAATACTTTTTTAAGCTCTCTAACCTCATCTTTAAAGGCAAGCGCATAAGGCAAAAAGCTAAATTTCTCGCCCTCTTTGCAAACTGCGCCATACGTTCTATCAGCTCTTACGCCGTTGCTATCACACTGAAATAAAGCATTTTTAGTAATAAACTCATTTGCCTGGCTTAAATCTTTAAATTTAGCCTCAAACTCTTTGTTTGTAGTGTCTATTATCTTTTCTTGCCATGAAATTTGCCACGCATTTAGACTAAGCCCAAGTTCATGCATCACCTGCACAAAAACTTGGTTAAATGGATCTAAAATTTTCTCTTCTTTGGCCTTTTCTAAAAGCTTGGCGTGCAGGTTTTCATATAAATTTCTAACGTAGCCATACATTAAATTTAGCACTCGTTTTTGCTCATCTTCGCCTAAATTTAGCTTTTTTAGCTCATTTTGAAGCGGATCTACTTTAAGATCTACTATCCTTCTTGCAAGAGCCAGTTTTTGGCTTGGTGTACCAGCAAGACCACAAATTTTAACAGCTTCGTTTATAATGTCATCGTCTAAATTTTTATAAATAGCATTTAACTTATTTTTTTGCTCTTTTGTAAGCTCATTTAATCTTTTAAAATCGTTCATATTTTCATCCCCTGAAGTTGCAAGATTTTAGCATAAAGCCATTAAAATTTGCTACAATCAACCAAAAATTTTAACATCTAAAAGGCAAAAAATGGATATTTTAAAAGATTTTGGTGAGCCGCGCATAAAACAAGTCATGCTGCCAAAAGATACAAACTCGGCTGGAAATATATTTGGCGGTTGGATAATGAGTCAGATCGACCTTGCAGGTGCACAAGCCGCAAGAGAAATTTCTCCCGAACGCGTTGTGACAATTTCTATGAAAGAGATCATATTTAAGCAACCAGTTTTTGTTGGTGACGTGCTAAGCTGCTACGCAAGGATCATCGTAGTTGGCAAAACATCGATAACAACACAGATAGAAGTGACTGCACTTAGACTAAATGACGGTGGTTTTAGAGAGACTATACATGTCACAAGCGCCATCGCAACCTACGTCAGTGTGACAAAAGATGGACATAAAAAACCTATAGATGAAAATCTAAAAAAACTTCATGGTTTTTAAAAATTTGGTTGCATTTTATGCAACCTTCTTTAAAAATTAATACTACTTTTAAAAATTATTGAAATTCTTAAACTAAAAGCAATATTTTTCAACTTCTTTAAATGCTTTGTGAAGTAAAATCAGGCTCTATACATTTTTTGGGAGAAAAATGAAAAAATCACGTCTAGGCCTTTTGCAAACACAAATTTTAGATATCCTAACTCAATCCGAGCTTGATAAATTTGAGTACAAAAACCTTCCAAAAACAAGCATCATTTACGCAGAAGAGATCAAAATCATCATTTTAAAAAGCGGCTGTGCAAAGCTTTCGTTTTTTGAAGACGGGGAAGAATTTATCCTTTACCGTTTGGAGGCAAATAACATTGCTGTTCTTGATGATAATTGTGCTTTTGAAATTTTAGAAGACGCAAAAATTTACTCCATAAACTTAAGCGAAATAAGTGGAATTTTATCAAATGTAAATGTTGTAGATGAAATTTTAAAAGCTGTGTTAAATGCAGTGATCGTGCAACGCCAGATCATAAAATCAATACTTTTTGAAGATGCAAAAGGTAGGATTGCAAATTTTTTGATCGAGCTTGCAAAGGAGCAGGATCTAAAACAAAATGGCTATCACTACATATTTTTGCCATTTTCTCTAAAAGTGCTCTCAAGCTTTGTGGGGCTCAAACGTCAAAGCGCTTCAACTGCTTTTAATGAGCTTATAAAAGATGACATCATAAGAAAGATCACACCACACGAGTTTTTAATAATTGATTATGAAAAACTTGAAAGTTACACAAACTAAAAACCAAAATTTTTATAATGGCTAGCAAAGAGTAGTCTTAGAGGATTAGTCTTTGCCAAGAAGCAAAGACTAAAATTTTTAAGCTTTTTTCTTCATATCAAATTTATTAGCCATAAAGCCAACTAAACCAACAAAGAAAAGTCCGCCACAGATATTACCAAGTGTAACTGGAACTAAGTTTTTACCGATAAAATTTCCCCAGTTTAAAACTTCTAGTTTTTCAGCCGTGATGCCATGTCCTAGAGCTGCAGCCGCAACAGCGATATCTCCGCCGTTTACTGCTATATAGTGAGCTTTTGAGATGATGGCTTCAGTGATGATAAACATATTTGCCACGCAGTGTTCCATTGAGCAAGCCACAAATGCGCCGATCATCCACATAATGGCAAAGAATTTACCAGATAGATTGCTCTCACTTGTCGCAGTCCAAATAGACATACAAACAAAGACGTTACAAAAAATTCCGCGGATAAATAGCTCATGAAATGGTGCTGTGATCTTGCCAATACCAGCTGGTATAAAGTGCTGCAAGATGTAGCCATCATACTTTAGTGGCAAGCCTGAGTAGTAGTACATATAAGCGATCAATGCGCCGCCAACGAAGTTAAATATCCAAACAATAGCCCAGTATCCGATAGTCTTACCTAGTTTTAGCTTTCCTTCATATGCACTAACACCACTTAAAACTGAGCTTGTAAAAAGATGTCCGCCATAAAAGACAACCATCATAAGACCACAGCTAAATGTGATACCGCCGATAAAATTTGAAAGGCCAATAGACTGATTTTCAGCCATACCAACTGTCGAGTGAGCCCAGAAAATATCACCCATAGCAATAGCAGCTCCAGCCATGATAGCAAGGAAGATAATACTAGTAAGTGGCATATGAGCCTTATGCTCCATAGAGCTTGAGACCGCTTGAGCGGTTTCTGCCGGATTTAACATTACATTCTCCTTTTTATTTTCAATCTCGCACATGAGCCAGGCTCATCTTTGCGACCAAAGTTTAACACTTTGCAAAATCACTAAAGTCAAATCGCTGCTTGCGATTAAAAGCAAAATTTTGCCTTTAGTAACCAAAAAGATTAAAATTAGCCATTTGCCAAATTTAACCAACTAAATTTTTATCAATCTCTACAATTCTTAAAAATGCTTTTCTGGCACTTTTTTTAGCTTGCTCACTTAGTCCCTCTTCAAAATTTAAGACATTTTCGAGCAAGACGCTAATGCCAAGAAAAAGCGTCTTAGGACAAATTTTTCGCAAATAGCTTAAGAGTACTGGCGTTGGGAGATTGTGAGTTGAGTAGATGTAATCTCTATCGTCACTTAGGTCGAAAAACTCTATCTTATCCTCATCAAAGCCGCTCATTGCATCGACTACTATCAAGATATCAGGCGCAAATTCTCTAATAGCTGAAAATTCATTCTCAGGCACATCTTGCCCAAAAAAGACTTTCCACTCTTTTAGCTCGTGCTCCACGATGCGGCCTACTTCATTACCCACATCATCATCGCCACGCATAGGATTACCGATGCAAAGGATGGCCTTTTTCATCAAAAGTCCTTCCTAAGCACGATATATCCCTCTTTTAAATTTGCCAAAATTTCTTTAAGCTTACACTCACAAAGCTGTGGCAAGAGTTTAGCGATATGCTCGGCAAAAATTTCAACTTCAAAATATTTGCTTAAATTTCCGATCTTAAATTTCACGTATTCGCCTGAGTTTTTGATCATCTCGTCAAATTCCTCATCGCTTAGCTCTAAAATTTTCTCGCTAAAGTCTATCGTACCAACGCCGTGTCCCACGCAAGTGGAGAAAATTTTTATCTCCTTTAGCTCGAGTGGAAGCTTATCGTTGTCGTCCATATGCCTTTTTGTAAGCTTATAAACTTGTATCATCTTTTACTCCAAACCTCGCTATCAACGTCTATAGCAAAGCTTTTATCAGCTTTTGCATATTTTAGATAGACATCATTATGCAAAAGCCCCATACACTCAGCATATCTAGGATCTTCCTCTTTTTTGATAGCTGTAAGCACAGCCTCTCTTGAGATGCTTGGGTCATGGACATCTTTTGAACATTTGATAGCATTCATATATTTTTCAAAAAGGATTCTACCAAAGATATAGCTCATTAGCCTTCTACTTTCGGCTTGCAAGTCACGCTCGAATAAAATATCACCTATGACTGACTTCTCAACTGAAGGCGGCAATGTATTATCTTCCTCATAGCTTTTTTTATGAAGCTTTTGATCGATGATACCAAGAGCCATGCCAAGACCGTAAATAATGCTTGCTGGATGTGGAGGACAGCCTGGGATATAGACATCGACTGGGATTATCTTATCGATGCCGCCCCAAACGCTATAAGCGTCATGGAAAATTCCACCGCTACTTCCGCACGCGCCAAGAGCAACCACGATCTTAGGATCTGGGGTCGCCTCATAAGCACGAAGAAGCGGATAATACATCTGTCTTGTTACAGGACCAGTGCAAAGCAAAATATCAGCGTGTCTTGGGTTTGCTACAAGCTTAAAACCAAAACGCTCAGGGTCCCACATCGGTGTAATAGCTGCAAAAATTTCTATCTCACAGCCGTTACAGCTTCCGCAGTCGATCCTATAAACGCTAAAGCTTCTTTTGATATTTTTTAGATGCTCTAGCTTTGCAGTTAGATCATTTGCTGTTTTTATGTCCTCTGGGACTTGATATAGACTCATTTTATAGCCTCCTCAATGCCTTTTGTTAGCCTCTCAGCAGATTGATTTTTCTTGCACTCTGGGCAGATAAAAAGGTAGTCTTTTGCCTCTTCAAGTCTGCCTGGGAGTAAATTTGCAGTGCCAAGCTTTTCAAGTGTGAAATTTATAAGCCTTTTTGGTGTAAATGGCTTGCCACAGCATTTGCAAGTTTGCATCTCAAGCTCGCCCCTTTGTATAAGAGCGCTCTTGTCAAATTTAACCGCAAGCTCAAAGCTATCGCTAAGTCTTACGGCTCCAGTTGGGCAAACCTCATCGCAGCGTCCGCAAAATATGCAGCGCCCGCAGTCAAATTCCCAAACAAGCTTTGTTTGCTCCTCGTTCATCTTAAGTTCTATCGCGTTGCTAGGGCAAGCGATACCGCAAGCTGCACAACCTATGCAAAGATCGTATGTATAGTTTGGCTGACCACGGAAATTTTCAGGAACAATATATGGCTCAAATGGATAGGCGTATGTCGCCTTTCCATATTTTTCTGTGATGTCAAATAACTTCATCATCTTAAATCCTTCTTACTAACCCCGCCATCTTGACAGAATTTTTTAAGGTCTTTCTCTGTTAAAATTTTGCTCTTTTTAGTCCTTACATCGACTAATGTAACACGCTCGGTGCATGAGTAGCAAGGGTCAAGTGAGCAAACGATAAGTGCAGCATCACTTATGTTGTTGCCTCTGAATTGATACCTTAGGCTTGGCCAGTTGTTATATGTTGCTGCCCTGCATCTCCAGCGATATACTTTTTGAGCGCTGCCTTGCATGATCCAGTGAACATTTTCGCCACGTGGTGCTTCATCATGACCAAGTGCAAAATTTTCAGGTTTGATCATAGTCACAGGATCGATCATGATAGGTGTTTGAGGCATCATCTCAAAGCATTGGCGGATGATGTGGATAGAGCTTTTTAGCTCTTTATATCTAACCATCTCGCGAGCAAAAACGTCGCAACCATGCTCAACTGCTACTTCAAATTCTATCTGTTTAAAGAAGTCATATGGGTGATCGTAGCGGTTATCGCGTTTAAAGCCAGAGCCTCTCATATTTGGACCAACTGGGCTAAAGTCACGTGCGATTTGGCGATCTAGGATGCCCACACCTTTCCAGCGTCCGATTTGGCGTTTATCCTCCATAACTGCATCCCAAATTTCTGAAATTTGAACGTCAAGTTTATTTATGATCTCGATGCCTTTTTTAATCTCTTGATTTGTCATATCACGTCTTAAACCACCCATAACGACGTTACCGTATGTTTTACGTCCGCCAGTTACTAGCTGAGCTAGCTCCATAGAGTACTCACGAACCCTAAAGATGTGCATGAAAGCGTTGTAGTTACCAGTAACCTCACAAGCTAGACCGATATTTAAAAGGTGGCTGTGAAGACGCTCGATCTCAAGACAGATGACACGTATAGCTTGAGCTCTTAGTGGAATTTCAAGCTTGATAGCTTTTTCTGCTGCTTCGATACACGCAATAGCGTGAGCATAACCACAAATTCCACAAACTCTCTCTGCAAGATAGCCCATTTGATCATAGTTCATTCTATTTTCAGCTAGCTTTTCCATACCGCGGTGTTGATAAAAGAGGCGGTAGTCAGCGTCGATGATCTCGTCGCCGTCGCAGAAAAGTCTAAAGTGACCTGGCTCATCTGAAGTGATATGTAATGGTCCAAGTGGCACATCAACTACTGCATCACCTGTTGGGAACAAAAACTCAGAATCAGGCTCATCTCTGTGATCTACTGGATCAGGGCGGTAGCGATAATCCATCGCATCTTTTCTAAGTGGGTGAAGTCCATCTGGCCAGTCATCACTTAAAACTAGACGCCTTTTATCAGGCAAACCTTCGGCTACCAAACCAAACATATCATAAGCTTCTCTTTCGTACCAAACACAAGCTGGCACTAGCGGAGTAACAGATGGAAATGTCGGATCGCTTCCTGGAATAAGTGTTTTAACAGTGATGAAGCACTTATCCTCAGCAGCAAAGTCATCCGCCTCAGTCATCTTGCTACCTTCCATTGAAAGAGCATAATAAAGAGCAAAGCTGCCATTTATCTGGCGCTCATCATTTGGTATCATCGTGCTTATGAAGCCACCGATATCATAATAAAGCGTTTTAACAGCTAGTGGAAGATCGTTTCTATCAACCAAAACTGTGATCTGATCGTCTGCTTGACGAGTTACCTCTAAAATTTTTACCTTGGTTTTTAGGATTTCAACAAATTTATCGCCTCTCATTTTAAAGCTCCCATCATTATATTAACACCGTTATCTACTAGCGTATAAAAGCTATCTACGTGCCATACGCCAAAGATTATGATAAGGGCACAAAGTGCTATAAGAGGTAAATTCTCTAACAAACTCATCTCTTTATTATGAACAACCACACCTTTTGGCTCGCCAAAGCTTGCCATGTTAAAGTGCGCAAAGTCAGCTATGAAAATAACTGCAAGTGCAATAGCAAATAGCGCAACTGCGATGTATTGACCACTTGTGATGGCTCCTACAAAGACGTTATACTCGCTAACAAATATAGCAAATGCTGGAACACCAACTAGTGAGCAAACAGCCGCGCCAAACATTATAGTGGTGATCGGTGCGATCTTAACCATGCCGCCCATCTTACTCATATCTTTGTGGCCATAAATTCTTGCAATGTTGCCTGTTGAGCAAAATGCCAAAGCTTTTGTAAAACTGTGAGCCAAGCAGTGGAATATCGCTGCAAATAGACCAAATTTACCGCCAACACCAAGTGCAAATGCGATAACACCCATATGAACGATTGAGTGGTATGCAAACATTCTTTTTACGTTGTGTTGTCTGATTAGGAAAAATCCTGCTACAAAAAGAGTGATAGTTCCTGAAACGATCATTATGCCCTCAACAAAGCTAAATCCAACTGCTTGAGCTGTGATAGCGTAGTATCTTAAAAGTGCTAGCATCGCACATTTTAAAAGTACACCTGAAAGCAAAGCTGAAATAGGTGCTGGACCTTCAGCGTGAACGTCTGGTAGCCAAGTGTGAGTTGGAGCAAGACCAGCTTTTGTACCAAAACCAATTAGAGCAAATACAAAAATAAGTTTTGCTGCATCTGGGTTTAAATTTTTAGCATTTGCCATTATGCTTGAAAATAGCATAGAAGCTTCGCCATCTCCTAGAGTGCTAAATGTGGCTGAATATAAAAGAACAGTCGCATAAAGTGCAAATGCTAGACCGATTGAGCAAAGAACAATGTATTTGTAACCACTCTCTGTTGATTTTTGATCTTTGTGGATAGCGACCAAAAATACTGAAGCAAGAGTTGTTGCCTCGATAGCTGCCCACATAAACGCAACGTTGTTGCAAATAACGCTTAAAGTCATTGTAAAGATAAATACATGGCTTAGTGCGTAGTATTTTTTAAGATCACTTAAGTGGATGTGTCCATCTTCAAGCTCCCACCTCATGTAGTGGATAGAGTAGAAATTTACTATAAATCCAGTTACAGCGATAAGCACCAAGAAAACACAGCCTAAGCTATCTAAAAACAAAAATTTATCAAAACTATAAAAAGTTCCGCTACTTAAGACTTTAAGAACATTGTTAAGTAAAGCCACCGATGTCGCAGCAGAAAACAAAACATGAAGTCCGCTTAATACCGCATAATTTTTAGGACTCAAAAACAAGACCAAAGCACCAAGGAGCGGTAAGATAAGTATTAAAGCTAAACTATCCATCTCTAACCCCTTAAATTTGAAGCTTTAGAAGTATCTAAGCTATCATAAGCTTTATAAAATCTAATCGCTAAGACGCTCATGATGATAACGGCAAATATCGCATCTGTTAAAATTCCAAGCTCGACTAACTCATGTGAGTTATAAGCCATTAGAGCAAGGCTTAGGTGGATACCGTTTTCAAACAAGCAGTAAGCTAGAATTTGTTTTATAAATGAGTTTCTTAGCATGAAGCCAAAAATTCCCATCATAAAGACCGTTCCAGCTGCGATTAGCATGATCTCTTCTTTGATAAGAGAGAATTTTAAAAATATAGGGTGGATACTCATTGAAAGAGCTAGAGAAAATCCCATAGCAATAACAGGACTTACAAAAAATCCACCAACTGGCTCATCTTCGCTAACTACGCCAAGTTTTTTGATAAGCCAGAATAAAATTCCTGGCACAAGCAAAACTTTGGTAAAAAAGGCAACAATCGCCCAAGTTTTGAGCTGCTCGGCGTTAAATTTCTCAGATAACAAGAAAAATATGCTAACTAAAAGTAGTGTCTCAATCGCATAAGCGATGATTGAGAGTTTTAAGCTTCTAAGACCAAAAACCGCAAGCGAAGTTACGATCATGCAAATGGCTAAAATATCAAGTGTTTGCATCTCACACTCCTACTACATAAAGTGTTAGTGCAACAAACGAGATAGCAAGTGCACCAAGCGCATTTTTGCGTAAAGATGAAGTCATTTTAAAGCGTGGACCAAAGTTGTCTATAAAGACAGCCGCTACGTAAAATACTCCAGTTTTTATCACAAAAACGATAATAGCTAAGAAAGGATTACTAAAATTCCATGGCTCAAATATAGTTAGGAAAAGTCCGATCATAGCAAACTGTTTTAATATAAGTGATGCTTGAACTAAGCCAAGGTCGCTACCTGCGTACTCGCCAAGCAAGCCCTCTTGAAGCTCTTGTTCAGCTTCAGCTACGTCAAATGGTTTTCTACCAGTCTCAACATACATGCACCATAAAAATGCGATAGAAGCTACGGCAAAACTTGGGATTTGATATCCGATAACGCCAGTTTTTACCATCTCTTGGATCTCAATTAAATTTGATGTTTTAGCTGCAAGCATTACTACGATTAGGCACATGATCATAACTGGCTCAACATATACGCCTAGCATTTGCTCCCTGCCGCCGCCTGTTGCTGCAAATGGGTTGCCACTATCCATTGAAGCTGCACCAAATACAAATCTAAGCAGTGCGCCAAGATAAAGGATCACAAATATATCTGAATATGCTCCAAAAACAGTGTCTTTGCTATATGTTATAGGTATAGCAGCTAGCACTGCAGCTGAAGTTGCAAAAAGGAAAAATGGAGCCCATCTAAATACCCAGTGAGAGCACTCAGGCACGGTTCTTCCTCTTCTAAAGAGTTTTATAATATCACGATATGTTTGAAAGAAATCGCTACCTTGTTTTGATTGAAGTCTAGCTCTTAGTTTTCTTGCCATACCATCAAACAAAGGAGCTACCAAAACGATAACGACTACTTGAAATATCATTAAAAGTATAGTTTGCATTTTCGTCTCCTAAACTAAAAAGTAGCCCACAGCAAGTATGGCACAAAGATAAATTAGGATATAAAGCGTATAGACGTTTGTGTATCCGCTTTGAACAATGCCTAGTTTATCAGCAAATTTCATACACCATTTGATGACTGGCTCATAAAACATTCCCCACCAGATATCTTTTGGATGGTTGTGATATTCAACCGCGTCAAAATAATTTCTAGTAACGATCTTTTTATCAGCTCTAAATAGCCATTGCATAATCTTTCTAAGATCGCCTGTAAATGGACCACCTGTCATTTGCATACGTGAGCTATATTTAAAGCCACATGCCCAAGGATCAGTCTCGCGTGGTTTATCTCTGTTTGCTTTCATAACAGCAAGGATGATAAATGGCAAAATCATTGTTGAGCAAAGAACCAAGGCTATCAATGGAGTTGAGATCATACTGCCTATTGGTGAAGTTACATTTATAGCACCAAGGCTAGCTTTATAGTCGCTTATAGCGATAGAATTTACAGCTTGCATGATGTAATCAACTATGTAGTTTGCGCCAAGACCAAAGCCAACGCAGCCTATCATTAAGATGATCATACCAAGAACCATGCCTATTGGACTCTCTTTAGCATTTTCCCAAATTTTTTGATCTCTTGGAGTGCCTGCAAAGATAACAGCGTAAAGTTTGAGGTGCATGCCGACCAAAACGCCTGTTAGCGCAAGGGCTACGACGCCAAGCGTAAATGCATATCTAACTAATGTTCCCTCGCCCATCGCACCTTGAAGCATACCTTGATATGTAAACCACTCTGAAACAAAGCCATTTACTGGAGGTAAAGCTGCGATACCCATGATACCTATAAACATACCAAGGCTTGTCCATGGCATCTTTTTAGCAAGACCACCAAGGATGTCCATATTTTGTGTGTGAGTAGCGTGGATAACTGAACCAGCGCAAAGGAAAAGTAGACCTTTAAATATAGCGTGGTTAACTACGTGGTAGCAGCCTGCTAGAAAACCTACTGCTGCTAGTGTTAAATTTCCAGCTGCGACACCATAAATTCCTGTACCAAGACCTAGTAAGATGATGCCTATGTTCTCAACTGAGTGATAAGCAAGTAAAGCCTTGAAGTCGTGTTGGCAAAGAGCGTATAAAACACCAAATAATGAGCTAGCTGCACCAAGAGCGAGTATTGTAAGACCAAAATATGTGCTAAGTGGCAAGTAAAGTGTAAATTTAACTAGTGTAAATAGAGCGACTTTAATCATAACGCCTGACATAAGGGCCGAAACATTTGATGGTGCTGCTGGGTGAGCTTGTGGGAGCCAAACGTGGAATGGCCACATACCAGCTTTGCTACCAAATCCAACCAAAAACAGTATAAATGTAGCAACAGAAGCGCCAAATGGCATCTTAACGCCCATGAACGCACTAAATTCTGTACTTCCTGCATAGTAAGCAGTGATAAGCAAACCACAGGTGATACAAAATGCACCGATTTGTGCGATGCCAAGATATACCATAACCGCTTTAAGTGTATTTTTACCGTCATTGACGATGATAAGAAATGATGAGATAAGAGTCATAAGCTCCCATAAAACAACAAAGCAAAATACATTATCAGCGCTAATTACTAGAAGCATTGAAAGGATGAATATATTAAACAAACATGCAAATACGCCAACGTTTGCTTTTTTGATATACTCGTCTGCATAGCTCATACCATAAACACTACTTGCAAATCCGATGAAAACGACGACAAAGCTAAAAAAATTTCCAAGTGGATTTAGCACAAATTTTGGCGAATACAAAAAGCCATCCATAAGAGCAAAGCTATCGCTTACTCCCATATTTGCAACAAAGTGACACATCGCATAAAAACAGCTTAAAGCACTTAGTCCAAAACCAACCTTTACAGCGGCCTTTGGAGCACAATAAAGCAAGATGCTAACGACGGCACTTACAAGAAATAGCATATAAACCGTAGTCATCTTATGCTCCTTGTCCGTTTAAAATTTTAGTAGCAAATTTATTCGCTGCTTCATAATCTATCCTCTTGCCAAGTTTATGTTTACCCTCTTCAGGATCAATCATAACAAGAGCACTCGTTGGACAGACATCAACGCAAGCTGGTCCATTTTCACGACCAAAGCACATATCGCATTTAACAGCGATATTTTTTGCACCTGATTGTGACTCTATCTCAAGGTTGTACTTTGGCTCGACAGCGTAATTTACTGAAGGCATAAGCTCTGCACTTGAGCTTATTGCACCGTAAGGACAAGCGATCGTGCACATCTTACAGCCTATACAAATTTCCTCGTGAAGCTCGATGCAATTATCATTAAATCGCAATGCCCCAGTTGGACACACATTCGCACAAGGACCATCGTCGCATTGTCTGCACTGAGTTGGCATAACGCCAGTAGCTTCTCTTAGCACACTTAGCCTTGCACGTGACAGCTTGCCGCGTTCATAAGCGCTCTTAAAACATGCAGCCATGCAGGTCGCACATCCTATACAGCGTTTATAATCGGCAATCACAAATTTATGTTTTTTCATAAATTCCTCCCATTAAACAAGGCTAAACTGCCCTGCACACTTTTAAAGTGATGGTTAGTCACCAAAATAGAGATAGTTAAATTTTTATTTAACATCTCAAACGCTCCTTCCTAATTTTTGTAATAATTCTATAACTTACAATGAATAAATTCCGTCATCTATCTGACAAATTTTGTATTTTTAGAATTAAATTTTTATTTTATATATCTTTAAGATTATCTACTTAATATCGATTTTTAGGTATGTTTATTTGCTAAAGGATAATATTTATTAATAAAATTTTCCTATAAAGAGTAAAAATATCTTAATTAAGTTTAAATTTACAAGTTAATTATTTAGGCTCGGGTTAATTAAATAAAGCTGAAATTTAAAAATCTAAAATATAATCCGACCTTTAAATTTAAAAGGCTTTTTATGGGAATTTTTATAGTTATACTTTTGCTTATTGTTGCAGTTTTTGTATTTATGAGATTTGCCCCAGTTTTTGGTGGCGTGCCAGATATTAAAAGCCAAAAGCTGATAGAATCTTCGCCAAATTTTAACGGCAAAGTTTTTATAAATTTAGAGCCCACTATTGATATGGTAAAGAATAATCCGCAAGCATCTATGTTAAATTACATTCCGCAAGCACTCTTTCCACCAAAAGGCAAGCTACCAACTAAGCCTTTGCCAAATTTAAAATTTGACGCAAATGCACTCAAAAACGGCGAGTTTATCTGGCTTGGACACGTTAGCCTCATCTGCAAGCTTGATGATAAAACTATCATCACTGACCCAGTTTTGCACCGAGCATTTCCACTGCCAATTGGCGGTAAGCCCTTTGCCTACGAGCATGCTATCACCACTAGTGACTACCCAGATGTGATCGATATCGCTCTCATCTCGCACGATCACTACGATCATCTTGATCATAAAACGATACTTGAGCTAAAGGATAGAATTTGTAAATTTCTAGTGCCACTTGGCGTAAAAGCTCACCTTGTAAAATGGGGCGTTGATGAAGACAAAATTTATGAGTTTGACTGGTTTGGTGATCAAAAAATAGGAAATTTAAACTTCACGTTTTGTCCTTCAAGGCACTTTAGTGGGCGCACATTTAAAAGAAACACGACGCTTTGGGGTGGCTGGGCGGTTGAAGAGACTGGCTTTAGCTTTTATTTTAGCGGAGATGGCGGATACGGCAAGCATTTTAAGATGATAAATGAGAAATTTGGCTCCTTTGATCTAGTTTTTATCGAAAATGGTGCTTATGGCGATGGCTGGCCTTACGTGCATATGAAGCCAGAGGAGTCAGCGCAAGCACTAAAAGATATTGGGGCAAAGCTTGGCGTGCCGGTGCACTGGGGCAAATTTGATCTATCTTATCACGCTTGGGATGAGCCGATCAAGCGTTTTGAAAAGGCAGCGACAAAACTTGGGCTAAACTATGCAACGCCGATGATTGGAGAAGTTTTCACTACCCAAAATCCGCCTAGAAAAAAGTGGTGGGAGAAAATTTAGGAATAAATTTTGCTCTAAATTTTAAAATCCAAAAGGAAATGCAGATGAAAATTTCTGAAAATTTAGCAAATCTAAAAAATGTCATCGATAAAGCTGCAAAAAATGATCTTGATATGAGTGCAACTGGAAGCTTTTTACAAAATTTAGAAAAAGCAAATAAAGAGACTGAAAAAATTTATAAACAGCTAGAAAAAGAGCTAAAAAGCGATGTGCAAATGTTTAAACAATTTGACTTCATGCAGATGATAACAAAGCTTCAATACGGCAACCTAAAGCCAAATGAACGTGAAAAACTACTCAATAAAATGAGCAAGATCGCTAAGGAAATTTAATTTTAAATAGACTTGATGCGGAGCTAAATTTTACTATTTTTGTGAAATTTGGTGGGTTTTAGTGAGTGATTTACTTAAAAATAAATTTATTTAAATAGCGACCGTTAAAACTCAGATATATTTCTATTTTCTACCGAAACGCTTATATATTCATAGCTTACATGGCAGCATAGACATACTACTGCTTTAGGTTTTTAGGCAAATTTTTAAAATTTCATAAACGAGTAATTTCGGCTTTGATTTTAGTAGCAAGCCTTGCGGGACCTAAAATCAATAGTGGATTCTTACGAGAAAATGAAAGTTTAAAAATTGTAAAGCATATAGACCATACAACTCCTATTCTTTTATTAAGGGAGAAGGGAGCTTAAATTACGGTCTGCTTGCAGTTGCGAGCTAGCAAAGCAAAAGAACTTCCTTCTCCCTTAACAATCCCTCTTCCCTGACACGTTCAAAGGGCATGCTCTAGTGCTAAAGCACTGCATGCAGTTTTGTTAATTTCGATCAAACTTTAATGAGTAATTTCGGTTCTAAATTTTGAGCTAAGCGGTAAGTGAAACCAGATTTTAGCAGTCAGCTCTTGCGAGTGAATGAAAGTTTTAAAATTTGCAAGACTGCTTGATTAAATTTTGTAAAAGAATAAATTTAAAGAATACCTACTGATATATGTAAATTTACCAGAGAAGATTTAAGAGCCAAAAAGGCTCTTAAATTTTAGTGTAGTTCGCTCCAAACTTTGCGTTTCCAAAGCCAAGCAAAAATTCCTAATATAAAGAAGTAGATCATCGTGTAAAGACCTTTGCTCTCGCGCTCAGCCTTTTTCTTGTCACCTACTTTTTGGATATAAGCTACCACATCGTCTTCAGCAGCTTTATTTAAACCAACTCTTGGCATTGCGGTACCTGGTAGCATCTTTTGAGTATCGTTTATAAATTTATGTAAATACTCATCGCCTTTTGAACGAATCATCATAGATAGATCAGGCGGGTTTGAGCCCATATAAGCGGCAAGGCTTACTTTGTTGCTAAATGCATATTTTTTGTCATATTTTATATCATGACATCTTTGACATGCATCAGCGAAAATCTTTTCTTCAGTGATCTTATTATTTGCCTTTTCATAATCAGCAGATACCTTTTTCAAATAAGCTACTATATCGGCAGTCTCAGCATTTATATCGCCACCAGCACCCATAAATGCGGTCATCGGAAATGGATGCTCGTCGTTAAATTTATGAGTTAGCTTTAAAGCCATATTTGGATTTTTAATGAGTGCAGCCAAGAATTTATCGTCATAAATTTTACCAGCGGTACTAAGATCTGGTGGCACTACCCCAAAGCTTTGACTAGCTGTCTCGGCATCCATACTAGCTGGCATACCTGCTGCCTCTATACCGTGGCATCCTGTACATCCAGCTGCTACAAAAGTGTCAGCACCCTTTATAGCGTCACCTTTTGTAAGATCGATAGAGTTAATGTCATTCCAAAATGCTGTATAGTCATCAAGAATTTTTTGTGCTACTTCTACATCTTTTGTAGCCGCATCTATACTTGCCTTATTTCCGCTAGCCTTAGCAGTCTCAAGTGCTGCCTTTTTTTGCTCTAAAAAGTGCTTTGCATAGTCAGTATCTTCTTTTGAGAAGTTATACTCAGCATTTGCAGTATGAGGGTGAAGCTTTGTGTGAGCATAAGGCTCGATACCCCAATATAAAACACCTGAAAGAATAACAACAATGGCAAAAATTTTAAGCTCTTTCATAATTAGCCCCTCTTTCTTTCAAGTATTGTTATAACTGGCAACGCAATTATAAATAAGAACAAGAATAGCAATGATGAATAAAATCCTATCCAGTCATTATAACCACCTGTTGGGAGTTTGCCATATATAGATAAAACGATAAGATCGACAACTAAGACCCAAAACCATATAAAAAATAGTGGTCTTTTGTGAGCTGGAGCTACAAGGTCGCTTCTATCAAGAAGAGGTATAAGCATAAATGCAACACCCGCAAATGCAAATGCGATAAGACCGATGTTGTAAGCTGAAATTCCAGCGATATCGAAGAAGAAGCCACGTAAAATTTCATATTGCCACAAGAAATACCACTCTGGATAGATATGTGGTGGGGTTTTTAGTGGATTTGCTGGCTCAAAGTTGATAGGATCCATTGCAAAGTTGAAGTGATAGCAAACAAGATAGATGACAAATATCATAAAGAATGATACATACATAAAGTCTTTTGCCAAAAATCCTGGCCAAAATGGTATAACTTTAGATTTTGCTCTATCGCCGTGTAGATACTCTTGTGCCTCTACTTCAAAGTCTATATCTTCGCTTGTTAGGTTATTAACATGCGGAACTCTTAAAGAGTAGAAGTGAATAACCAAAACAGCTATCGTTACAAGTGGCAATAAACAAACATGAAGCATAAAAAATCTAGTAAGTGTTGAGTCACCAACTGCATAATCACCTCTAATCCACTCAACTAAAGCGTCACCAATAACTGGCACACCGCCAAAAAGCTGAGTAATAACAGTTGCCGCCCAGTAGCTCATCTGTCCCCATGGGAGCATATAACCACTAAATGCCTCTGCTGAAAAACAGATAAATAGCACCATACCACTTATCCAAATGACCTCTCTACCTCTTTTGTATGAACCATAGTAAAGTCCAGTAAGCAAGTGAATATACATAATAAGAAATATCGTAGAGGCTGAAACTGCGTGAATGTGACGCCAAAGCCAGCCATACTCGACCTCTTGCATGATAGTATAATTTACACTATCAAATGCTAAATTTACATCTGGTTTGTAATACATTAAAAGTAAAAAACCAGTAACGATTAAGAGCATAAAAAGCGTTGTTAAAATAACGCCCATTGCCCAAAGGAAATTTATATTTTTTGGTATCCAGTATTCGCTAACTAGAACCTTCATAAGTTTTGTAAAAGCTAGGCGTTGATCAAGCCAGTCAATAACGCCAGTTGATTTATGAGCTAAAGACATTGCTATCCTCCTAAGCTTTTGCTACTAATTTTTCGTATTCTGGGCTTGTTTCGCCTAGAACTAGCTTGGTTCCATCGATCTTAAATGGTGGTATATCAAGTGGTCTTGGAGGAGGTCCGTATGTTTGCATTCCGTCGGCATTAAATTCGCCGCCATGACAGGCACATACAAACATTTGTTTACTTGCTTTATACTCAGGTATACAGCCAAGATGCGTGCAAAGTCCGATAAGAACTACGTATCTAGCATCCCCTACGACAACATCTCTTTTGTCATTTTTAGCCATATCAGGACTTTTTTTGAGGATGAAAATAGGCTTTTTACGCCATTCAACCTGCCTCATTTCTCCATCTTTGATCGGACTTAGATCAACTGTTGTAAAACCAGCAGCTTTTACGCTTGGAAGCGGATCCCAAGTCTTTTTAACAGCCACTAGTGACATAGCGCCGCCGACAGCTGCCACAGCACCAAACGCAAGGCCGATAAAGCTACGTCTTTCTTGCTTTACTGACATTAAATTCCTTTCTATAAATAAATTCTTAACGATTATACTCTCAAAAAATTAAAAAAGTATAATTTCTAAATATAATCTGCAAAAATAATGTTAATTTTAACTTAAACGTAAATCTTGATTCTAAGATAAAAATTTTTAGGTTTATGACTTCTTAAACTAAACCAAAAATTAAAATCAGCTAAGCCTTTTCTCATTCATCTTTATATAAATATGTAAGATATCAATCGCGGCTGGCGTGATACCTGAAATTTCACTCGCAGCAAAAAGCGTAGGCGGTGCAAATTTCTCAAGCTTTTCGACCACTTCATTACTAAGACCACTCACACCTCTAAAGTCAAAATTTTCAGGAATTTTTACATCCATCATATCTTTCATTTTTTCTATCTGATTTTTTTGCTCATTTATGTAGTGCTGATACTTGCACTCGGTTAAAATTTGATCCACACTCGTATCATCTAAATTTGCAAATTTCTCATCAAGCTTTCTTAGTTTCTCAGCTGTAAAGCTTTTGCGTGCGACAATCTTTTGAAGGCTCACATTTTGGCTTATTGGCTCTTCATCAAGGCTAGCTAAAAGCTCTAAATTTTGCTTGCTCGGCGTAATTTGAGTATTGTTAAGGTAAGCAAGCCCATCTTTTAAATTTTGCCTGATAGCTTCAATTTCATTAAAAGTCTCATCATCAAGAAGTCCAAGCTCATGGCCATATCCACCAAGCCTTAAAATGGCATTTTCCTCACGCAAAAGCAAGCGATACTCCGCCCTACTCGTAAACATCCTATATGGCTCTTTTGTCCCTTTTGTGACAAGATCATCTATTAAAACGCCGATATACGCCTCATCGCGGCGCAAGACAAGTGGCTCTTTATTATCAAGTGAAAGCGCTGCATTTATGCCAGCCATTAGCCCCTGAGCGCCAGCCTCCTCGTATCCAGTCGTGCCGTTTATCTGCCCAGCTAGATAAAGACCTTTTACCTTTTTTGTCTCCAGACTATGTTTTAGTTGCGTTGGCTCGACGTAGTCGTATTCGATAGCGTATCCATGCCTTACGATTTTTGCATTTTCAAAGCCCTTTACGGAGCGCAACATCTGCACTTGCACTTCATAAGGCAGGCTCGTTGAAAAGCCATTTATGTAGTACTCTGTAGCTTCAAGTGTTTGAGGCTCGATAAAAAGATGGTGTCTGTCGCGGTCGCCAAAGCGGTTTATCTTATCCTCGATACTTGGACAATATCTTGGCCCAATGCCCTCGATCTGACCTGTAAAAAGTGGCGCTTTGTCGAAATTTGAGCGGATTATCTCATGCGTAGTTTCGTTTGTATAGGCGATGTAGCATGGCAGCTGCGTTGGTGAGAAATTTTTAGTTCTAAAGCTAAATGCAACTGGCTTTGTATCGCCATCTTGCTTTTCTAAAATTTTAAAATTTATCGTTTTTGCATCAATCCTTGGACATGTTCCAGTCTTTAGCCTACCTAAATTTAGTCCAAGCTCTCTTAGACTAGAGCTAAGATCTTTTGCGCTTAGTTCGCCCACGCGGCCAGCTTCTAGCTTATTAAATCCAACATGAATTAGTCCATTTAAAAAAGTGCCAGTGGTGATTATCACCTTTTTTGCATTATAGATGTTATTTAGGTGGGTTTTAACGCCCGTTACTTCGCCATTTTCGCTTAAAATTTCAGTGGCGATCTCTTGAGAAATTTCTAAATTTGGCGTGTTTAAAAGCAAATTTCTCATATAAACGCGGTATCTATCCATATCGATCTGAGCGCGGCTACCACGCACTGCTGGGCCTTTGCTCTCATTTAGCACGCGAAACTGGATACCAACAGCATCAGTTGTAAGTCCCATTTGGCCACCAAGCGCGTCGATCTCTTTTACAAGATGTCCCTTTGCAAGGCCACCGATAGCTGGATTACAGCTTGCAGCGCCTATTTGCTCGGCTAAGATCGTGATAAGTAAAGTTTGCTTGCCCATTCTGGCAGCTGCAAGACTTGCCTCAATGCCTGCATGTCCGCCGCCAATGACGATTATTTCATAGTTCATGATAAAATTTTCCTATTTTTTGATTGCGTGATTTTATCCAAAAGCATATAAAATTTAAATTTTTTAAAAATTTTTATTACCAAATTTAATGTAGAGTTTTTTATTAATAATATTTTAAATATTTTGCTGTTAGATTTACAAAATTTTTAAAATCACAAAGGTATTTCTATGATGAGTTTATTAAAAGTTGCTGGCTTTTTGCCATATCTTGCGATCGCATTTTTAAATGCAAGCGTCGATCTAGCACACAAAATCACCATACAAAATGTTCTTTTAAAAACATACGATGGCGACATACTTTTTATTCTAACAGCCGTCATAAACGCAATGATCTTGCTACCATTTATCTTTTTATTTTCACCCTCAAGCTTTATAAACGACAAATTCGCAAAAATAAAGGTCATAAGAATTTGTGCCATTTTTGGCGTTATTATCAGCGTCGCGGTGCTTTTTAGCTATCTTGCGGGCGCTTTTGGCGTAGCCTTTGCTTTAACGCTCATACTAGCCGCTCAAAGTGCGATCTACTCACCAGCAAAATATGGCATCATCAAAGCCCTAGTCGGCCCTGAGCGCCTTGGCACAGCAAATGGCATCATCCAAGCGCTCACCATCGTTGCGATACTTTTTAGCTCATTTTTATTTTCATTTATATTTGAAAATTTATACATCCAAGGCGAAAACTCAGAAGAAATTTTAAAAAGCGTCTATCCTATTGGTATCTTTTTAGTGATCTTTAGCGCATTTGAAGCGTATTTTGCTTATAAGTTACCTTGCATCGATGAAAAAGACGAAACAAGCGAAAATTTTGATATTAAAAAATATATTCGCCTTAGCTATTTAAGAGAAAATTTAAAAGAGGTAAGATCAGATAAAAATATTTGGCTAAGTATCGCTGGACTTAGTATATTTTGGGGAATTTCTCAGATCATCATCGCAGCTTTCCCGGCTCATTACAAAGCCGTTTTTAACGACGACAGCTCGCTAGCGGTGCAGGCGATCCTTGCAGCAAGCGCCATTGGTATCGCATTTGGATCATACGTGGCTGGCTCTATGTCAAAGCTTCACATCGAGCTTGGTATCGTGCCGATGGGTGCTATGGGTATATTTTTCTCGCTTTTATTTTTCGCATTTGGCTCAAGTATAAGCGTAGTGAGCCTTAGTTCATTTGCATTTGGCTTTTTTGGTGGAATTTTTATAGTACCACTAAATGCGATGATCCAGTACTTTGCACCGCAAAAGACGACCGGCAAGATAATGGCGGCAAACAACTTTTTACAAAACGTCTCAATGTTGCTATTTCTAGCTATTGGCATAGGTTTAGTATATTTTAAAATTTCAACCACTGGGCTCTTTGTCTTTACAGCGCTTGTTTGCTTGATCGGTAGTTTTTACGCCATTTTGCAGCTTCCACACCTTTTTACAAGGCTACTTTTGTTGCCATTTTTAAAGACAAAGTACCGCTTTTTTGTAGAAGGACTTCAAAATTTACCGCAAAGTGGCGGCGCACTACTTCTTGGCAATCACATCAGTTGGATCGACTGGCTCGTGCTTCAAGCTGCAAGCCCAAGGGGCATAAGATTTGTCATGTATAGAACGATCTATAACAAATGGTATCTAAAGCAAATTTTTAAATTTTTTAAAGTAATCCCAATAGGCGCAGGGGCTAGCAAAGAGTCGATCGAGCTAGTTAGAGAGTGCCTAAAAAATGGCGAAGTGGTCGCACTTTTTCCAGAAGGCCACATCAGCTATAACGGTCAGATAAATGAGTTTCAAAAGGGCTTTGAGCTTATCATCAGAAATCTAGAAGAAATTTGCATCGTGCCATTTTACCTTCGTGGCCTTTGGGGATCTAGCTTTTCAAGAGCTAGTAAATTTTACAAAGACCTCACTTCTAAAAACTGCAGACGCGACATCATCGTCGCCTTTGGCAAGCCAATAACCACATTTATAAACGCTGCAAAGATGAAGCAAAAGGTGCTTGAGCTTAGCTTTTCATCGTGGGAGAGCTTTATCTCAAGGCAAAAACCGCTAACAAGCGAATGGCTAAGCAACGCAAAAGAAGAGAAATTTAAAGAGTGCGTAAGCGACAGTACTGGGCTAAATTTAAGCAACTTGAAATTTATAACAGCCGTTTTAGTCTTTATCAAAATTTTCAAACGAGAGCTAAAAGATGAGAAAAATATAGGTATCTTACTACCTAGCTCAAGCATCGCAACTATCATCAATATGGCGCTTCTTGCCATGGGCAAAGTAAGCGTCAATTTAAACTATACGCTTAATGTTACCTCGCTAAATCACGCCCTAAGAAAGGCAGATATAAACACAGTCATCACCTCTAGCAAATTTCTTGAAAAGCTCGCACTTAAGGGCTTTGATCTAAAAGATGCGATGAGCGGCAAGGCTAAATTTGCAGAAGATCTCTCAGCCAGCGTCTCAAAAAAAGAGAAATTTTTAGCGCTTTTAACTGCATTTTTTGCCCCAGTTTGGCTCATCAAGCTTTGCTATTTTAAGCGTGTAAGCTTAGAGGATACGGCTACAATTTTATTTAGTAGCGGCAGCGAAGGCGAGCCAAAAGGTATCGAGCTAAGCCACAAAAATTTACTTGCAAACATAAAGCAAATAAGCGAACTTCTAAATTTCAAAAAAGATGACGTGATCTTAAACTCACTCCCTGTTTTTCACTCATTTGGACTAACGGTCACCACGCTCATGCCACTTTGCGAGGGCATAAAAATGGTAAGTGTGCCTGATCCAACAGATGGAGCGACTATCGGCAAAATGGCCGCAAGACACAGCGCTAGCATCATTTTTGGCACCTCGACATTTTTTAGGCTCTACACCAGAAACAAAAAGCTCCATCCGCTAATGTTTCAAAGTGCCAGAATGGTCGTAGCTGGGGCTGAAAAGCTAAAACCTGAGATAAAAGATGAGTTTAGGCTCAAATTTGGCATAGAAATTTATGAAGGTTATGGTGCGACCGAAACGGCGCCTGTAGCTGCTGTAAATATGCCAAATATCCTAGAAAAAGAGAGCCTAAAAGAGCTTACATTTAATAGACCTGGTAGCGTTGGCATGCCTCTGCCTGGCACTATCATCAAGATAATCGACCCAGAAACTCTTGAAGAGCTAGAAACTGGCACCGACGGCCTCATCGTGATCGGCGGATCGCAGGTGATGAAGGGCTATCTAAACGACGAGGCCAAAACAAGCGATGTCATCACGCATATAGACGGCGTCAGATACTATAAAACTGGTGACAAAGGTCACATCGATGAAAACGGCTTTGTATTTATCGTCGATAGATACTCAAGATTCGCTAAGATTGGCGGCGAGATGATAAGCCTTGGAAGCGTCGAAGAAGAGCTTACAAAGGTACTTGGAAATGACGTCGTCTTTAGCAGTGCAAATGTACCAGATAGCAAAAAGGGTGAAGCGATCGCACTTTTAGTAAAAAGCGGCACAGAGCCCAAAAATTTAGAGCAAATTTTAAAAGAGAGTAGCCTTGCTCCTATAATGATGCCAAGCTATATCTTCATCGTTGATGATATACCAACGCTTGCAAGCGGCAAGGTTGATTTTAAGGGCGTAAAAGCTCTAGCAGTCTCACTTCTAGCGGAGTGAGGTCCTTTTTATTCAAATCGAATAATACTTTAAACAAAAAATATTTTGTTAAATTTAAAAATTGATAGAAGATTTAGCTAGAGTTTTTCTAGCTAAATTTGCATTAAGCAAAGTGAGGTTTTATCTGCTCTATCCAAGCTGAAATTCTACCCTCAGTTTTGTCACTTTGGTTATCAGCATCAAGCGCTAGACCTACAAATTTTCCATTTCTTACAGCATCAGAGCCATCAAATGTATATCCATCAGTACTAACCTCACCAACTACCTTTGCGCCAGCTTTTACGACCTCATCATAAAGCTTTGCCATGCCGTTACAGTATTCATCAGAGTAGCTCTCGCTATCACCCATACCAAAAACAGCAACTGTTTTACCACTTAAATTTAACGCTTTAAAGTCAAACGCATCCCAGTCATCTTGAAGATCGCCACTACCCCAGGTCGATGTACCAAGGATTAGCTTATCAAAGCTATTTAGTTTCGCTGTGTCTACATCAGCAACGTTTAAAAGCTCATTTTCAAGGCCTAGACCCTCACTTATAAGTTTTGCTGCATCTTCGGTATTTCCCATGCTGCTTCCATAAACTATACCTATCATTTTTATCCTTTTTAAAAAATTTTACTAATAATCGTATAAGGCACAAGCTTGATCAAACCTCTCGCACAACAGTGCCTAACCTCAACGTGTCGCCTAAATTCCTCATTTCTAGGAAAAACGATATAAACCATCTCGCACTCGTGACCAAGCACACCGACAGCTCTATCTATATCGTCGTTTAAATTTCTCATATCATCAAAGCTCACTTTTTTAAAGCTTGGCATGACGCTGAGCAAATTTTTACCATCTTTTTTGACCGAGATGACACCACCATTTAGCACGACCTCTTTATCTTGATGGCGGAGGCGTATTTTATCATAAACAAATTGACAAAACATCTGTGCCGCATCGATACAAAGCTCAAATTCTCCACTTGCATAAAGCATTTTTATCATCTTTGCAGCCGCCATTTTTGGCTCTTTTGCTATAAATTTTATCTTTGAAAAGTCACCTTTTAAATAAGCATTTATGATGATATTTGATGGAATACAAAAGCGATCTGCTGGCTTAAAATTTAGACATTTCTCACGAAGCAGGAAATTTATCCTAGCCTCAAAAATTTCTTTGAAATTTAGAAATTTAGCGTAAGAAAGTGGTATTTTTAGCTCACTTTCTACACCAGAATTATAAAGTGCAATAAAAATTTTTGCACGTGAAAGCCTATCAAGCTTTGCAAAAATATTTGGAGTTATTTCGCCAATATCTGATAAAAGCCCGAATCTCATTGATTATTCTTTGCATCCAAATTCCTTATCTAGCCCAAAGACCTTGCAGTACTCGCAAAATACGCAGCTAACGCTTCTTTTTGCACAAACAATTGGAATATTTCTCTTTTTTGCTTGAGTTTTAATAGTCTTCATAGTGTTGTGGTTTAAAAAACTAGTTAGCATCACCACGCACTCAGTATCTTGAGGGATTGGCTTGCGATTTACGCGGTTTTCATTTCTAGCATCCCAGTGTTCTATCTTCTCAGCTCCCAAATCATGTAAAACTGCCTTGATAGGCGTTATCTCATCTGCACCGATAACTAAAACTGACATAATAAGCTCCTAAAATTTATTCATTTTCTGATAATGATTATAAGGAAGCTTAACTAAAATTTTTCTTAGTTATGATATTTATTATCACTTATATGTAGAAATTTGTAACGTTTTACTTAGATATTTAAACATCTAAACTCTTTTAACCTTAGATACCGCAAACAAAAATATGATAAGTCCGCCTGCGGCAAAAAAACTACCAACATTACCGATATTTTGCTCGCCTAAATGAACTATCGTTTGATGCCCTATTAGCGCCCCTGCTCCGATACCTATGTTATAAATAGCCGAAAATATCGCCATTGCAGCATCAGTTGCGTTTGAGGCTAAATTTAGTACTTTTATTTGAAAACTCATATTTACACCAGCTATGCCAAGCCCCCAAATAAAAGCTAAGGTTAGCATTAAAACTTCATTTTTAGCAATAAAATTTAACAAAAGCAAGCAACATAAAATAAGCATGATAGAAATTGCTGAAAATGCATTTGGAATGAGCTTATAAAATTTAGAGAAAAGCAAGCTTGCAACTACACCAGCAACGCCAAATATAAGCAAGAATATTGTGATAAATTTCCCATCAAAGCCACTGATATCTTTTGCAAATGGCTCAATGTAGCTATAGGTGCTAAAATGCGCGCTTATGATAATTGCAGTTAGTAAAAATACGACCATCAAAAGGCCATTTCTTGCAAGCTCTGGCAAGCTTTTAAGCGAGCCTGAGTTTTTGCTTGGCAGAAGTGGCAAAATTTTATATAGCCAAACTCCAACACCAACAGCAAAAATTCCGATCAGTCCAAAGGTCACACGCCAACCAAGTGCGTCACCTAAAATTCTTCCAAGTGGCAGACCAAGTATCATCGCTAGCGATGTACCAAGAGCTAATAATCCAAGAGCTTGCGAACTTTTATTTATAGGAGCTAGCCTAACAGCAAGTGAAGCAGTGATAGCCCAAAAAATGGCATGAGCAATAGCTATCATCAACCGAGCAATAATTAAAATTTTAAAATTCCAAGCAAAGGCACAAAGCGTATGAGCTACAACAAATACGATAAAAACCTTTAAAAGAAGAGATCTTCGCTCTAAATTTGCAGTTAAAAGCATAAGCGGTAAAGAGAGTATAGTGACGCTCCACGCATAAATCGTGATGATAAGACCGGTATCAGCTGTGCTCATGTCAAAATCTTTCGCAATATCACTTAAAAGTGGCACTGGGACAAACTCAGTAGTGTTAAATATAAAAGCACAAAAAGCAAGAGCTATAACCCTTAAATAGGCCACCCTATGAACACTTATCAAATTTTATCCTTAATTTTTTCATTACGGTAATGGAATTTTGCTTAAAGTTAGTAATTTAAAAGGCAAAATTCTCAGAATTTATTAATGACATAGATTAATAGTAGATTTTGGAAACTATCTCTATAATAAAAGATTTTTAAAAATCGTAAGAAAAGTTAAGGCGGAAAAATGGCTAAAATAATGAAAACTATGGACGGAAACGAGGCTGCGGCGCACGCGGCTTACGGATTTACGGAGGTTGCGGGCATCTACCCGATCACCCCTAGCTCGCCGATGGCCGATTACACCGATATGTGGGCGGCTCAGGGCAAGAAAAATTTATTTGGCATGCCAGTTAAGGTAGTCGAAATGCAAAGCGAGGGCGGGGCTGCGGGCACCGTGCACGGCTCGCTGCAAGTAGGCGCACTAACCACCACATACACGGCTTCGCAAGGCCTTTTGCTAAAAATCCCGAACATGTACAAAATCGCAGGCCAGCTACTACCAGGCGTTATCCACGTGAGCGCCCGCTCTATCGCAGCTCAGGCGCTTTCTATCTTTGGCGATCATCAGGATATTTATGCCTGTCGCCAAACGGGATTTGCCATGCTAGCAAGCGGCTCCGTGCAAGAGGTCATGGATATCGCGGGCGTCGCGCATCTAGCAGCGATCAAGGGTCGCGTGCCGTTTTTGCATTTTTTTGACGGATTTCGCACTAGCCATGAGATACAAAAGGTCGAGGTGCTAGACTACGAGCACTTTGATAGGCTTCTTGACCGCGAGGCTCTGCAGAAATTTAGAGACGAGGCGCTAAGCCCCGAGAGTCCGAAGACTCGCGGTACGGCGCAAAACGACGATATCTACTTCCAGACGCGCGAGCTAGCCAACCGCTACTACGATGCGGTGCCTGATATCGTAGCGGAGTATCTAAAAGAAATTTCAAAAATCACGGGACGCGATTATAAACCGTTTAATTACTACGGCGATCCGCATGCTACGCGCGTCGTGGTCGCGATGGGCTCTGTTACGCAAACTCTCGAAGAAGTGGTCGATCACCTGCGCGCAAAGGGCGAAAAAGTAGGCGTGCTAAAAGTGCATCTATACCGCCCGTTTAGCCTAAAATACCTCTTTGACGTGATGCCTGAAACGGTAGAAAAGATCGCCGTACTAGACCGCACGAAAGAGCCAGGAAGCCTAGGCGAGCCGCTATATCTGGACGTCAAGGCGGCGTTTTACGGACGCAAAAATCAGCCCGTGATCGTGGGCGGTCGCTACGGACTAAGCTCAAAAGACGTCGATCCGGCTCAGATGCTAGCCGTCTTTGAAAATCTAAATTTAAGCGAGCCTAAAAACGGCTTTACCGTCGGTATCGAGGACGATGTGACCTTCACCTCGCTAAAAGTCGGCGAGAAAATTTCGCTAAGCGATGCAAGCGTGAAAGAGTGTCTATTTTACGGCCTTGGCGCGGACGGTACCGTGGGAGCGAATAAAAACTCCATCAAAATCATCGGCGATAAAACCGATCTTTACGCGCAGGCGTATTTTGCCTACGACAGCAAAAAATCGGGCGGCTACACGCGCTCGCACCTGCGCTTCGGTAAAAACCCGATCCGCTCGACCTACCTCGTCTCAAATCCGCACTTCGTAGCCTGCTCGGTCGCTGCGTATCTTGAAATTTACGACGTTATAGACGGTATCCGCGAGGGTGGGACGTTCCTGCTAAACTCGATCTGGGATGCCGAGCAGACGGTCGCTAAACTGCCGAATAAAGTAAAGAAAATTTTGGCCGCTAAAAAGGTAAATTTCTACATCATCAACGCTACCAAGCTAGCTCGCGAGATCGGGCTAAAAAACCGCACGAACACCATCATGCAGTCGGCGTTTTTTAAACTTGCAGACATCATCCCGTTTGCCGACGCCCAAAAATACATGAAAGAGTACGCGCACAAAGCCTACGCCAAAAAGGGCGAAGCGATCGTGGAGATGAACTACAAGGCTATCAATATGGGCGCGGACGGGCTGGTTAAGGTCGCGGTCGACCCTAGCTGGGCAAATTTGACGGATGACGTGAGTGCGGAAGAAAAATACGTCGGCGACGAATTTATAGAAAAAATCGTCAAGCCTATCAACGCCGCCAGGGGCGATAGCTTGCCCGTTTCGGCGTTTGTGGGCTTTGAGGACGGACACTTTAAATCAGGTACGACGCAATACGAAAAACGCGGCATCGGCGTGATGGTGCCTAAGTGGATCGAGGAAAATTGTATCCAGTGTAATCAGTGCGCCTTCGTTTGCCCGCACGCGGTGATCAGGCCGTTTCTCATCGACGAAAACGAGCTCGCCGCCGCGCCGCAAACCGTGCAAGATCACGTCCTAGACGCCAAAGGCAAAGAGGTAAAAGGGCTAAAATACAAAATCCAAGTTAGCCCGCTTGACTGCACAGGCTGCGAGCTGTGCGCTCAAATTTGCCCGAGCAAGGAAAAATCGCTCGTCATGGTGCCGCTAGCAGAGGAGATGGAGCGGCACGAGCAGGAAAACGCCGATTATTTATTTAAAAAGGTAACCTACAAAGACGACCTAATGAGCAAAGATAGCGTCAAGGGCGTGGGATTTGCGCAGCCGCTATTTGAGTTTCACGGCGCGTGCCCCGGATGCGGCGAGACGCCTTATATCGGGCTTGTTACGAGACTATTCGGCGACCGCATGATAGTGGCAAACGCCACCGGATGTAGCTCGATCTACGGCGGTAGCGCGCCTTCGACGCCTTACACGACGAACAAAGAGGGCAAGGGCGTAGCGTGGGCGAATTCGCTCTTTGAGGATAACGCGGAGTTTGGTATGGGTATGAACGTCGCGGTAGAGACGCTGCGCCACCGCATAGAAGACGTGATGCTACGCACCAAAGACGGCGCGCCAAATGCCCTAGCCGCGCTATACTCCGACTGGATCGCGCACAAAAACGACGGCGAGAAAACGACGCAAATCGCTAAAATTTTAACGCCGATTTTGGAGCAAAATTTAAGCGTAGAGGGCGTAAAAGAAATTTTAGAGCTAAAAAGATATCTCGTCAAAAAGTCCCAGTGGATCATCGGCGGCGACGGCTGGGCATACGACATCGGCTTTGGCGGTCTTGATCACGTGCTAGCTAGCGGCGAGAACGTAAACGTGCTCGTGCTAGATACCGAGGTGTACTCAAACACCGGCGGTCAAAGCTCAAAATCCAGCCGCGCGGGCTCGATAGCGCAGTTTACCGCTAGCGGCAAGCCGATGCAGAAAAAAGATCTGGGCTACATCGCGATGACCTACGGAAATATCTTCGTAGCTCAAATCAACTCAAACGCGAGCCAAGCAAACACGATAAAAGCCATCGCCGCAGCCGAAGCCTACGACGGACCTAGCCTCGTGATAGCGTATTCGCCGTGTATCGCGCACGGTATCAAGGGCGGTATGGCCTACTCCGGAGGTCAAGGCGAGCTAGCGACCAAATGCGGCTACTGGCCGACCTACGTCTACGATCCACGCCTAATCAAAGAGGGCAAAAATCCGCTCAAAATGACCTCAAAAGAGCCCGACTGGTCGCTTTACGAGGAGTTTTTGCTAAACGAGGTTCGCTACAACTCGCTCAAAAAGACGAATCCACAGCACGCAGACGAGCTGCTAGCTAAAAACAAGGCCGACGCGCAAAGACGCTACCGCCAGCTAAAACGCCTAAGTTTGGCTGATTTTAGCGATGAGGTCGAGTCTGGCGCGCCTGAGAGCGCCGAGGATGCCTCTGCCGATACCGTAGCCGAGTAAGGCGCAAATTTCTCTCGCCTAAATTTGACGGGCGAGGGAAAATTTCCGTAAATTTAGCCGCTCGTTCGGGCGGTTAAATTTGCTTTCAAATTTGAAATTTTAAATTTAACGCAGCAAATTTAAAAGGCGCAAAATGAGCCAAACCCATCCTTTTAAACCGATTTTCGATAAAAATTCTAAAATTTTAATCCTCGGCTCCTTTCCTTCCGTCGTTTCTCGCAAGCTGGGCTTTTACTACGCAAATCCGCAAAATCGTTTCTGGCGGGTACTGGCCAGGATTTTAAACGCTCCGTTACCTACAAGTACGGATGAAAAGATAAATTTTCTGCTTGACCACCGCATCGCTATCTACGACGCTGCGATCTCGTGCGAGATAAAGGGCTCGAGCGATGCTAAAATGACTGCCGTTGTGCCCGCAAATTTAGAGCCGATTTTTAGCGGAGCGCGCATAGCGCAAGTTTACGCAAACGGCGGCAAGGCGCACGAAATCTGCGAAAAATACCTAAAAACTCAAATTTTAAACGCTACAGGCAAAGAACCGATCAAACTACCATCGACTAGCTCAGCAAACGCAAATTTTAGTTTTGAAAGACTCGTGCAAGAGTGGACGGTCGTCGCCGAAGCGCTAAAAGACGGCTAAATTTTATCTATCTAAATTCAGCTAATTTACTTATCTGTTATCACAAGTGGCAAAATCTAAAATAAAGGCGCCTCCAAAATTTTAAGAAGCGAGCAAATTTAAAAAGGTTTGTTCGCTTTATTGCCGAAAATAGCGGCATAAACCGCTAGCTAGGTACTAAAGAATTTCTACGTGCAGTTTTTGTAAGCGAGTAAACAACAAGTAGCATAATGAAGCTATAGAGCAAGTTTGCACTTTTTTGCGTTGATTGCATTATTTCATCGTATTTTAGAGCATTTAGAGCCTTTGCATACGGCTTTTTGGTTATCTCTTGTTTTTTACTATTAGAGTTGCTATATGCGGTTTCATCGGTATTTTGGGCACATTTGTTTTTGGAGTTGATTAATAGCGTTTTTTCGCACTCTAACTCTTCTAAAATCATTTTTCTATTTTTGACTATAAAATCTAGTTTGTCGTCTTTTTTGGTGTTAGTGAGATTTGCATCTAGCAGCATATCGTCTAGGCCGTTTTCATTATATCTTGCGGCGTATTCTTTAAATTTGCTTTGAGCCGCTTGTTCTGACGTAAATACACCTATAAACGGCGCTATCAAAAATGGTTTGCTCAAAAATATAACTATGCAAATCAAGTAAGTCAAAATTTTTGCAAGTCTAAACTTGTGTAAATAAAAAAATATATAGTATAGTACTAGATACAAAAGTATAAAATCGATAGTAAAAATAGGATAATATTTGCTTATACCGTAAAAGACGCATATGAGGGTTGCTATCACTGCTACCGCACTTTGTTTAATGTCAAGATTCATATATACTATTAATCCGGCTATATAACATAGTATTATAGAAAATACTAGTGCTTTGGGATTGGCGACTATCGTTTCCAATAAAAAAATATCAAAAATATAAAAACATAGCCCATATGCTGCGATAGTTAAAACCATAAAATTTATAATTCGTAGTAAATTCGTATGATGGTCGCTGATATTTCTGTATAATTTTAGCGTTATCAAATCTAACAAAATCTCGATACGATTTTTGCTTTTAGACTTGGCTTCTACATTATCAGCAGATTTTACTTCTTTATCATTTTTACTATTTTCAGCGTCTGTACTTTTGAGAGCAAATTCTAGTTCCAACTCCTTGCAGCATAGTTCTATGCAGTGAAACAAGCTTGCGTCTAGCGCATTGCCTTTTTCGTTGAAAGCATGCTTAATGAGCCTAAAACTGTCCCTAAAATCATTTGCCGTGCTTATACATTCGTCTATATTTTTGCTTCTATTTTTGATATGCTTTTTAAGTTCTTCGTATGTAAAATCTATTTTTGCATTTATGAAATTTGAAGCGCCATTAAAAATGCTTGACGAGAAGTTAACTGGTTTTTTAAAAGCGACGCCATAAAAGCAAGCAATTTTTTTAAAATCTGTCTCATGAAAATCGACAAAATTCTCAAAAACTCTATTATTAAAATAAGCATTATCGTGAAAAGTTGCATTATTAAAATCTACATCTTTTCTGAAAGTAAGATTTTTGTCTGTTTTGAAGTCTGTTTTACCTTTAATTTCGGTATTTTCAAAAGTCGCCACATCTTTAAAGTCTGTATTGAAAAACCTTGCCTCATTGGCAAAAGTAGCAGATCTAAAGTCTGCATCTGCCTTAAAAACGGCATTTGTAAAATATGCTTTTTCGTTGACTACCGCATTTGAAAAGTCGGCTTTATTTTCAAAAGTTGTTTCTGTTAGTATTGCTCTGTTAAATTTAGTTCCGCGAAATTGCGCCTTTCCTTTAAATTTTGCTTTATCTAAATTTACTACGTCATTAAATTTGGTTTCTGTAAAAATTAAGTCACTCTCAAAACAAGCATCTTTGAAAAGCACTCCACAGTTGATTATGCTCCTATGAAAACTTAGCTTTTGGTTAAATGTGGCATTGGTAAAATTTATATTTATCCCATCAAACTGCCTTGCGTGCAAATTAAGCTCGCAATAAAATTTGGCGCTTGAGAAATCTAGAACACTAAATTTCCCTATATCCATAGCAAATTTTTGCTTAAAATGGGCGTCTTCAAATTTTACCTCTCCCAACTCATTTTTTGTATCTAATTTAAAAGATTTATTAAAGACACTACTTGCAAAGGATATATCTTGTCCAGAGTTTTGAGATATAAAATCACCGTTAAATGTGCATGAATGAAAATGTGCACGACCTTCTACGTAAACTTCTTTTGCAAATTCGCATCCGCTAAACGTGTTGCCTTTAGTAATATTATGTAAAAATACTTCATTTTCAAATTTACAAGAGCTGATGTTAGGAAGCCTGGAATTTACAATTATTACCTTCCGTTTAATCCTATTTAAATCTTCTATAGGTTTTGGATTATTTACGATATCACACAATAAAAGAACAATATTAAATTCGTCACTTTGCAGATATTTTTCTAAATTTACATGATTGATGGAGTCTGAATTTTGGTCTAAGTAAAAACCTTTAAAAAAGAAAAAAACTTGTCCATATTGCGTGCATTTTTCAATAAGACAATCTTCACTATTTTGCCCTGACGCATGCAAAGCATCTATATTGCCATTGAGAATCCCAATCTCCTGAAACCTCTCAAGTTCTTTTTGCTCGATTTCTTCTCTTGGCTCTTGCAAAATTTTATCTATATCTAAACCCATTTTTAAACCTCGCTATCATGCACATGCTAAAAATTTACGTTATGCGAAATACTATCAAAAACCAACTTGTAAATTAATTATAAATAAATAAAAACAAACAACGGATTTTATCCTCATCTTCACCTTAAATTTAGTTTCAAATTTTAAAATTGCCTAATTTAAACAAAACAGGAAAAACCATGAAAATCCTAAAATTTCTATTTTTACTTCCGCTTCTAGCCATCGGTGCGCAGGCGTTAGAGCCAAAAATCGTAATGAAGCCCGAAGCGAGCCTAAAAAACGGGCTTTACTACGTAAAAGGCAAGCTCTACGACGGCACGCTAAAGATGCTTCGATACAGCGTCGAGGACCTATATGACGTAAATGCGATGGGCATGGTCTATCCGAGGCTAAAACCTTTGCCGCCCACGCTCATACGCGAGATCGACGTGCAGGGCGGCACGGCGGTGCGATACAGGGACTATTTTGACGGCAGGGACAAGCCCTCAAACGAATACCCCCTAAAAAACGGCGTCCGCGAGGGTACGGCCAAGCACTACCACGCAGATAGCGGCGCTCTGATGGGCGAGAGCGAATACAAAAATGACGTCCGCGACGGGCGCTACCGCCGCTACTACTTTGACGAGGGCGGCGCATTAAAGCAAGAGGGCTTTTTCAAGGCGGACAAGCGAGAGGGCGTATTTACCGACTATTACGTTAGCGGCGAGGTTAGCGCACGCAGCCCCTATGTCGGCGGGCTACGAAACGGCGAGGACATCGACTACTACAAAAGCGGCAAAATCCGCGGCAAGCGAACGTATAAGGACGACAAGCGAGAAGGCGCGGAGACGTGGTACTACGAAAGCGGCGCCGTGGAGGAGACGGGCGAATACAAAAATGACAGCAAAAACGGCGTTTGGAAGCGATTTTACGAAAACGGCAAAACGCGCGTGGTAGAAAACTACAAAGACGGCGAAAAGGACGGCGTCGCGCGCGAATATTACCCAAGCGGCAAACTTAGAGGCGAATACGAGTACAAAGACGGCCGCCAAACGGGCGCGGGGTTGGACTACTACGAGAGCGGGGCGCTGGCGGCGAAAGTGATGTTTAAAAACGGGCGCTATCACGGACTGTACGAGGAGTATCATGAAAACGGCAAGCTAAAAGCCAGAGTGATGTTTGAGGACGGACTGGAGGTCGGCGAGGCGCGCCACTACTACGCAAACGGCAAACTAGAGGCCGAGGGGGAGTTTGAGCGCGGCAGGCTCATCCGCGCCAAAAAATACGACGAAGCGGGTAAGCTAATCAGCGATAAGTCTGATAAAAACGGACTGCCGAGGGAATAAATACCAAAATAAGTTGCTACTGGCATTATTTGAATTTTTACCAAACCAAATATTTGCATCTTTTATATTTTGAATATTTTAATTAGCTTTAAATCACACTACAATAGTCGCACTTAATATTAAAATTTTTATATTTATCTTTTGCATCTTAGCCATAAAAGTAGCGATCTCATTTATAAAATCGATAATATTTTTATAAATAAAAGCGAAATTTCAATATAACAAGTAGTATAATTGCAAGCATATAAATATTATTTTTTATATTTTAAGCGTATTTTTGATTTTTGTATTCTGGTTTTTAAATATCTTAATAAGGAGCAAAAATGCATACTCTTGGTCTAATCATAGCTCTACTTACGCTTTTTGTTGTAGGTTGGGCGATTTTAAAAGGCAAATACGCCACTTTCGTGCTCTTACTCTCTGGCATTATCATGCTTGTCTCTTCAGTCATTCTTGATACGGGAAAATTTTTACCAGAAAAGGTAAAGAGCACTGGAAATTCCTTACTGGATGTAGTTGAGTTTATCCGCTATATGCTCTCAAATAATTTTTCACAACTTGGACTTTTAATCATGTTAATGGTCGGTTTTGCAAGCTATATGACTCATATCGGAGCAAATCAAGCCTTTGTAGGCATCGCCACAAAAAGGTTTAAAGCCATAAAAAGCCCATATTTTATGATATTCATAGCTTTTTGCGTAGCAAAACTCATAAGCATGGTAATAACCAGTGCGGTTGGACTTGGCGTGCTTTGTCTTGCACTTCTTGGACCAGTTCTTATATCACTAGGACTAAATAAACTAAGCGTTGGTAGTATCTGTGCGATGAGTGGAGCTAGCTCAATGGTACTTCTTGGCTCATCGACAGCCGCTGCTGCAAAAGCAACTGAACTTGAGGTGCTTGATTATGTTTTTATCTATAAAATTCCAGCGGCTCTTCCAACTGCGCTCGTGATCGGCATTGCATTAGTTCTTTGGAATAGATACTTAGACAAAAAAGAAGGTTGGGTTTGTAGCGAGCATGTAGGAGAGAGTATTAGTTTTGACGATAAGTTAGATGTTCCAAAAGAGCAAGCACCTATGATCTATGCTCTTTTACCATTTTTACCGATGATTTTAGTAGTAATTTTTTCGCCATATTGTTTAAAAACCATAAAACTAAACATATCAAGCGTCATAATCCTTTCTATGATAATTGCTATGGTATTTGAAGCATTTAGATATAAATTTAGCTTTGAAAAGCTTGGTGAAGGGCTAAAAGTATTTTTTAATGCCATGGCAAAAAGCTTAAGTGGTGTTGTTATGCTAGTTGTAGCAGCTGGTATATTTGCTGAAGGTTTTAAAGCTCTTGGTATGCTTGATGCTATTGTAAATTTGGCAAAAAGCATAGGTTTTGGGGGACTTGGCATGTCTATACTTTTTGTATTTATAACAACCATCGTTACAATCATAGCTGGCTCAAATGGTGCAAGCTTTTATCCGCTTTTAAATATGGTGCCAAATATAGCTAAGAGCTTAAACATCAACTCTGTTATGCTCGTGCTTCCTATGCATCAAGCCTCCACAATAGCTAGACCACTTTCACCTGTCTCTGGCGTAGTGGTAGCCATTTCAGGCATGCTTCACATTAGCCCGCTTTCGCTAATTAAAAGATGTAGCGTGCCAGCTATTTTAGGTCTTATAAGCCACCATATATTTGTATTTTTACTATCATTTTAAGGAGAAAATATGAGATGGAGCTTTGATGATTCTTATGTAGATTTTGATAACGAAATTTTTACCTCATCGTTTGAAAATCTAAAAGCACAAAATGAAAATTTGGTTAAATTTTTAAACAATAGCGAGCTTACCAAAGCTATCATCTCATACGAAGAAGCATATAAAGAAGCAACCAGCCTACTCGCATTTTGTCGTTGCAAAAGTAGTGATAATACAAAAGATGAGCTAGCTAGTAAATTTGAGCTAAAAATAAAAGAGCAAAAAGCTAAACTTGATACGGCAAAGGAGCTACTTTTTGATAAATTTGATAGCCTAAAAAGTGATGATAAAATTTTTCAAAGCGCTCAATTTAAACATATAAAATTTCTATATTTAGAGCATAAAAATAGTAAGAGTAAAATACGAAAAAAGAGTGAAAGAGATTTTTTTGCAAATTTAGCGCTCACAAATTTTTTCCCACTTTTTACAAATTTTAGACATCTAAATAATTTAATAAATATCTCTACTACCAATAAAAATACAAAAACACAAAGCTATAATCTTGCAAAATGTATGGGTATATTAAAAGGATCAGATGATGAAATTTTACGCAAAAATGTGTTTGATGCTCTGAGTTCTCACTATGATAAATTTGCCGATCTTTATCTTGATATCTTAAATATGCTTCATGGATTTAGACTGGCTAAATTTAAGGCAGCAAAAGTTGATTTTTTAACTCCAAGCCTTGAAGAAAATAAAATGAGCCTTGACACTTTAAACGCCATGCAAGAAGCCATTAGAAAAAATAAGAGAATGCGTAAGAGTAAGAGCTAGCTTTTTAGGTGGCAAAAGTATGAGAAGTTGCGATCTTTTGGCACCTTATCCACTTAGCAAGCATAGTGAAATTTCTCATGACGATGCTATTAAAATCATCAAAAAAGCATTAAAGCCACTGGGCGAAGATAGTTTTATCGAGCTTATGATAGACAAACACTGGATAGAAAGCGATGTACGAGAAAATAAAGCTGGCGGAGCATTTTTTGTGAGTTTGCCAAAATTTAAGCAACCAAGAATTTTTACCACATACATGAATACTCTTTCGCACTTAATCCAGCAAGCTCATGAGCTCGGGCATGCTTGGCACTACTACTTGATGCGTGATCTTCCGGTTTTAAGCGCAAATTTTCCAATGAGCTTAGCCGAGAGCGCGAGTACATTTAATGAGACTCTTTTACGAAATGAGCTAAAAAAAGATGACTCACTTAGGGTAGAAATTTTATGGCAGGAGCTAAAAAGCGCTGCAAATTTTTTACTTCATATAAGCGTTAGATACGAGTTTGAGACTGGTTTTATAAAGCTGCGACAAAAAGGTCAAGTCAGCAAAAAAGATGCAAACGATCTTTTAAAACAAGCTTGGAATAAATTTTATAAAGACAGTACGAGCGATGTTGAAGAATTTTTGCCATATTTTAAGCCACATTTTTATAAAACAGATAATTATATCTACAACTATCCTTATAGTGTCGGCTATCTACTATCACAATTTTTTCTAAGTGAGTTTAAAAAAGATGAAGCAAATTTTTGCAAAATTTATAAACAATTTTTAATAGAGTGTGGCACAAAAAGCGTGGAAGAGCTAATGAAAAAACACTTTAAAAAAGATACGACAAAGTGCGAATTTTGGCTGATTGGCATAAATGAAGCGCTAAAAAATTTAGATGAGTTTAAAAAGGTAGTGGCTGTATAAATTTACTAGTTATCTTAAACGTTTTATTTTTTTTCGAGAAATTTTATAAATTTTTGATGGAGTATCTTCAAAAAAATGATCATCTACTATTTCATCAGCCACGCTCATAGCCCAAGCTTCGTTAAAATTTTGTCCATTTTTGTTTGCACTGCTTGAATAAAGCCAGTCAAATTTAGCTAAAAATTTTTCGTGCTCGCACTCTTTTACGACTCTAATAGCCTTTAAATTTGGATACAAAAATGTGGCTTTTCTTGAATGGCGTATAAAATTTTTATACTTTTTTGGCACTCTAACAAGCTCATTTAAAACGCTAAATTTCGCTGTCGTGATAAGGCAAGGTTTATTCTCATCACGCATTTTGGCTCTATTTATCTCTTTATAATCTTTACTCAAAAAGCCAGCTGTCGTATCGGTTTGTGCTAGAAATATCATAATTTTTCTCTTTTTGATAGTAAAAATATACAAGAGATTATTAGAGCAAATCCTAAAAAATCCCAAAATACAAATTTTGTCCCAAGCCAAAAGTAGCCAAAAAATGCTGCACTTAGTGGTTCTATGCAGGCTAATAAACTAGCTTTTGCTGCGCCTATGAGCTTAACACCTATCATATAAAAGCTAAATGCAAAAATGGTGCCAAGCGTAATAACAGCAATAAATGCCAGCCATTGATTTATACCATTAAGCCCAGCAAATTCCCAAACTCTCATATAGCAAGCAAGCACTACTCCACCCATAACCATGCCCCAACCAAGTGTGAGAGTGACTGAATATCTAGCATTTAGTCTTGCTGGAGCAAGATTATAAACACAAACGCAAACAGCGCTCACCAAACACCAAAACAAGGCCTTTGGTGAAATGACAAGAGATGAAATTTGAGCATGTGTGCTTAGGAAAAATACGCCAAGCATAGCTAAAAATAGAGCTAAAATTTCAAGTTTTCTTGGGGCGCGTTTTTCTTTTATACAAATGACCATTAAAATTAAAGCAGGAGCAGTGTATTGAATAACAGTCGCAACTGCGGCATTTGAAAGCTCGATGGAGTAAAAATAAGCGTACTGCGTCATCATAAGCCCAAGCAGGGCATAGACTAAAAACTCGCCAAGTAGCTTTATATCTTTAATCGGAGCAAAAACGGCACTTGGTTCTTTAAAAGCATAAAAAATCACAATAACAATGCCAGCTAGTATCAGTCTATATGGCACCAAAAAATCAGAACTTATACCAAGTGAAAATAGATACTGCCCACAAACCCCGCTAAATCCCCAAAGGATACCGCCAACTAAAGTAAGGAGTATCCCAAGACGATGAGTATTCATTAAATTTATCTATCTTTATGAAGCTGTGCATCTTTGCCATAATACGGCGAATATGGTCCATAAAGTATGCAGTTATGGCAATCTCTTGAAAATAAATAAGCATCTGCCATCACTGCTAGATCATATGATCTATCTGAGATGGTATTTGCCACCTGTGAGATGACGGCTGAGACTAACATGCCAAGTAGGCTGCTTTGGCCACTACTGCTATCTTCTGCTGCTATGGCACTGCCTTGCCAAAGAGTAGCGCCACTTTTTATATCGATAAGCTTTGCTTCAAGAATGACCTTTGTAGAGCTTGAGATGACTGCATAGCTCGTACCATAGTCTTTTATATTTATGTAAAGCACACTATCGGCATGGAAAATTTTATCAAGCTTATTTAGTGACACGGCTGCGATCTCGCTTGGCTCGGTTATACCATTTAGCTTAAAGGTATCATTTACAAGAGCCACTGGAAATACATAGTATCCTGCTTCACTTAGTGGTGCGACTGCATTTGCTAAAACAGCAGCTGGACCTGAAATTTCTGTGCTATCGTTTGTTGGCATAAGCACTAAGATAGAGTGAGGTCTTTTTTGTAAAAATTCTGAGTAGTCGTATGGCTCAGGCTCTTTTATAGAGCAACCCGTAAAAAATACTACCAAAAATATAGCGGCTATAAATTTCAGGCTATTTTTCATTATTTGCCCCCTCTTTTTGCTCTACTTTTTTTGGAGATAAATTTTTAGAGCCTTTGATGAAATTTATATACTCCCTTGACTCTGGAAAATTTTGCACTTCTTTGTCAAAATTTACATTTGCGGCGCCTAAATTTCCATTATTTAGATACAAAAGTCCAAGGTGTGCATATACGCCAGGAGCGATCTTGTAGCCCTTTTGTGTTGAGATCTGCACCAGATTTTCTAAGCGTGAAATTTGCTCGTTTGTATCGCCCTCTTCATTTAGATAACTATATAGTGAGCTACTATATGATCCATCCCAATAATAAAGTGATCTTGGACCACTTGAGTGGCCGCAACCCGCTAAAAATAGCGCAAAAAGCGCAAAGCTGGCAAGCTTTATTTTACTTGCCATGCTCCACTTTCTATGCCATTTACTAGATTATTTACCGCTTCAATAATAGCTAGACTTAAAACCTTGCCATTTAGCGTAGAGTCGTATCCTGCTGTGCCACCAAAGCCGATGATTTCTCTGTTTGAAAGGGTGTATTCGCCAGCGCCGCTAACTGAATAGACAACCTCAGCCGTTTTGGTATCAACGATATTTAAATTTACCTTTGAATAGGCAGTTTGTTGCTTGCCTTTGCCAAGTATGCCAAATAGCTGATGATCACCCGTAGTTTTTCGTCCAAACTCGGTCACATCACCAGTTATCACGTATCTTGCGCCTTTTAGATTTTGAGCAGTTTTACTTAGCTCGCTCTCTTGTTTGATCACTTTCATATTTGATCTATCAAGCACCAAAAATCTGCCACTTTGCTGTAAATTTGTGATCAAAATACTTTGAGCTTGGTTGCCAAGCCTATCCTCGCCATCAGCAAATACACCATTTTGGTAAGCTGATTGATTATTAAATCGACCTATCGAAACTGAAATTTTTTGGCCATTGTAAACTGTGCCGTAGCTTGCTACTTTTGGAGTCTCAACAACCCTTGAGCTCTCACTCGCACATCCAGCAAAAAGAGCTGCCGTAAGCAAAACTGCACCAAATTTAAATACATTTTTCATTTTTTATCCTTTGCGACAAAATCGCTTGTATATTACTAAATTTCTTTTTAAATAGCTTTAAATTTCATCCATGTGCCTTTTAAGTATCTAATCGTAAAAAGCACCGATTTTACAGCCCAGTCAGCAAACATTGCAAACCAAGTACCTATCATGCCAAGATCAAATGTAAGCGCAAAAATATAGGCCAAGATGACTCTACAAGCAAACATACAAACTAAATTTACAATCATTGGATATTTAGCATCCCCAGCTGCTCGAAAAACGGTCGGATATGTATAGGCAAGTGGCCAAACAAGGCACATCGCGATGCCGTGATACCAGACGATCTGCCTTGTTAAATTTATGGCTTCGCTTGAGAGATTATAAACAAGAAGCAATGGCTCAAGTAAAAGCAAAATTACTGCTGTGCTAAAAAGCTGGACAATATAGATGCTTATCATCGACTTTCTTACGTAAAATTTAGCCTGAGCAAAGTCGTTTGCACCAACGCACCTTGAGATAATTACACTAAGTCCTGTGCCTATCGCCATGCCAGGGAGCACTTGAAACATCACGATCGTCCCTCCCACGGCATTTGCAGCGATACTTGCTGTGCCAAAGAGTGAAACAAGGCTCAAAACGATGATGCGACCCACATAAAACATCGAATTTTCAAAGCCATAAGGCACACCGATATTTAAAATTTTCTTTATGATCTCATAGTCAAATTTATAGATAAAGCTCTTTCTTATGTGAAGTTTTAGCCTTATATCAAGAAGCAAATAGACTATGACAAAGCAAGCAAGCATCTTGGCTATAAGCGTACTGATGGCAATACCTAAAATACCAGTATGAAATGTATAAATACTAATGGCAGTGAGCAATACGTTTAATAAATTTGCAGCCGCCATAATATACATAGGTAGCTTCGCGTTTGACATTGTGCGAAAGATCGCAGCTGCTGCTGCATAGACAGCCAAAAATGGCGCGGAAATAGCTGAGAAAACAAGATAGTGACTGGCATCATGCCTCACTTGCTCTCCAATATCGCCAAAGACATAATCTAGGATAATATCTTTTAGAACTATGATGACCACTGCGATAAAAAGGGCAAAGATAAAACTAAACCAAACGAGCTGATTTGCTGTGATTTTGGCATTGCCACTTTGTTTATTACCAAGATACTGGCTAGCAACCACTGAGCCGCCAGTAGCGATAGCTGTAAATATGCTAATAAATAGCGCCATGACAAATTCCACAAGACTAATCGCACTTACAGCGCTTTCACTAACACTTGCTGCCATTAGAGAATTTGCAAGCCCTAAACTATACTCTAAAAACTGTTCAACCGCAATAGGGAAAAATAGCTTTGCAAGATCAGCATTTGAGAAAATTTTTGTATTTTGATCTTTGATTTTGTTTACCATGCTTCCCCTAAGATAAACTTAAAAAATTTTAATAGATTTAAGCCAAGATCTGCTTTTTGCAAATCCTGACTTAAAATTTTAGTGTCTTGAAAGATAATTTGTATCGTAGTTATTACTTAAAAAGTCTTTGTTTTCCATCATAGCGATGTGAAAATCTTTTGTTGTTTTTATGCCATTTATTATGAGCTGATCAAGAGCTACTTTCATCTTATGGATCGCCCTATTTCTATCGGTATCCCAAACCACAAGTTTGCCGATCATACTATCGTAATACGGTGGTATAGAGTAGTCTTGATAGATATGGCTATCCATTCTCACGTTGCGGCCGCCTGGGCAGACATATTTTGTGATCTTACCAGGACACGGCGTAAATGTATTTGGATCTTCAGCTGTTATCCTACACTCGATCGCATGACCTTTTAGCTCAATGCTCTCTTGTGATGGTAGTGCCTCGCCTTCAGCCACTTTTATCATAAGCTCGATGATATCAAGTCCGCTTACCATTTCGCTCACTGTGTGCTCAACTTGAAGTCTTGTATTCATCTCAATGAAATAAAAGTCTAAATTTTTATCAACCAAAAACTCAAACGTACCAGCTCCCTCGTAGCCAATCGCTTTTGCCGCTTTTATGGCAGTTTCGTGAAGTCTCTCTCTTGTCTTTTCGTCAAGCAGAATAGCTGGACTCTCTTCGATCAGCTTTTGGTGGCGACGCTGCATAGAGCAGTCACGCTCACCTATATGAAGTACATTGCCATGGCTATCGCCAATTACTTGAACTTCGATGTGGCGTGGGTTTAGGATATATTTTTCCATATACATTGTGCCATCACCAAATGCGCTCATAGCTTCGCTTTCAGCCGACCAAAATGCCTTTTCTAAATCCTCTTCACGTTCAACCACGCGCATGCCACGTCCACCACCACCTGCAGCAGCTTTTAATATGACTGGATAGCCTATCTTTTTAGCTAGCTCTTTTGCAGCTTTTGTGTCAGCCACAGCGCCGTCTGAGCCAGGGATGACTGGCACGCCAGCTCTTTGCATGACTTGTTTTGCCTTACTTTTATCACTCATCAAAGCCATCGCAGCGACACTTGGTCCTATAAATTTGATCTTGTGATGTGAGCAAATTTCAACAAAATTTTGATTTTCACTTAAAAAGCCATATCCGGGGAAAATAGCGTCTGCTTCGCTGATCTCAGCCGCACTTATAATAGCTGGGATGTTTAGATAGCTATCACTTGAGCGCTCTTTACCGATGCAAATGGCCACGTCGGCATATTTTACGTAAAGTGCGTCTTTATCAGCGGTTGAATAGACTACAACGGCTTCTTTACCCATCTCCTTTATCGTTCGCAAAGCACGAAGAGCGATCTCACCGCGGTTTGCGATTAAAATTCTTTTTAATTCCATTAATTTTTCTCCACGCCAAATAACGGCAATCCAAACTCAACTGGCTGCCCGTCAGAGACTAGCATCTCAGTGATCTGGCAGTCAAACTCAGCCTCGATCTCATTCATTATCTTCATAGCCTCGATGATACCTACTACATCGCCTTTTCTTACTCTTTGGCCTACTTTTACAAATGGAGCAGCGCCTGGGCTTGGAGCAGCATAGAAAGTACCTACCATAGGAGATTTTATGCTATCTTTTGGCGAGTTTGTGGCTGGTTTTACCTCTGAATTAACGACTACATTTACAGGTGCTGGAGCTGGTGCTTGTGCTGCTGGTTTAGCAGGCGCGCAATAATCTGAAAATTTTTCAAGCTCTACCTCAAAATCACCACTTTTTATTTTGATATGATTCATCTCCATATCATTAAAAAATTCGATAAGCTCTTTTATATCTTCTTTTTTCATAGAAAATTCTCCTAAATTTTTATATAAGCGTCTAATTGTAGCGAAAATTAGATAAAAAATTTTTTTATGAAGCAAAAACGAGAACTCAAAGTTACTCTTTTTTTCTAAGTTATTTTTCAGTAACAATTATCTTAATACCTTTAGTATCAACTAAATTTTCATCGATAATGATCTCATCTATCTTTGCTGCCCTTATCACGCCACTTTTTGGATTTTTTATGCTTTTTATCACTCCGCTTGTGCTCACATCGACACTTGAGTACTCAAACGCAAGACTCGTATCCATAAAAATGCAATCTTTTACGACCAAATTTTCTACATAGCAAAGGGCTTGCAAGCTCTTTATCGTGCAGTTTATAAGCGTCACATTTTTTGAGTTCCAAGCTAGATATTCGCCTGAGATGAGGCAATTTTGTGCGGTCACGTTTTCGCAGTTCCAAAAGGCGTCTTTTGAGATGAGCTTTGAGTTTGTGATGCGAAGATTCTTGCAGCCATCAAAGCAGTAGTTGCCGTCTAAGCTTAGCCCATCAACCTCCAAATTTTCGCTATTTGCCCCAAAGTAATCCCCTTTTGCAAAGACGTTTTTTATCTTCACGTCCGCACATCCCCAAAGTGTCTCGGCAGCGTCTGAGAAATTTACATTTTCAAGTGAAATTTGCGAGCTTTTTCTAAAGCTTTTTGGCGCATTTATGACCACATCTTTGAAGCTTAAATTTGTGCTGTACCACATGCCAGCCCTTGCTATAGGCTCCAAGTATCCGCCATTTAGCGTGATGTCGCTTGCGTACCAAAGTGGATATTTGTAGGCAAAAACGCACCCATTTAGCTTTAAATTTGAGCTGTGTTTTAGCGGTGACTCACCATCTTCAAAGATGCAGTTAGTAAAATTTATCCCTTTTGCCCCAAACATCGCGCGCTCGCCAGTGAAAATTTCAGCCTTTCTTTCTTGCATTTTTGTCCTTTATTAAATTTTTCTTTTAAAATTATACTGATTTTCTCAAAATTTATTACAAAGTGCCATTAAATTTACTTTAAAGACGCAAAGCGTTATAATCGCCCCAAAAAAGGAGCAAAAATGGGTTTAAAATCAGACTCTTGGATAAGGAAAATGTCGGTCGAAAAGAAGATGATCGTGCCATTTGCCGAGGAGCAAGTGGGGCGTGGCGTCGTTAGCTACGGAGTTTCTAGCTATGGCTACGATATCCGCGTGGGCGATGAGTTTAAAATTTTCACAAACATCGGCGGAACCGTCGTTGATCCAAAGAATTTTGATGAGAAAAATGTGGTTGATTTTAAGGGCGATGTCTGCATAGTGCCGCCAAATTCTTTTGCTTTGGCGCGCACGATCGAGTACTTTAACATGCCTGATAACGTACTAGCGATCTGTCTTGGCAAGAGCACATACGCAAGATGCGGTATCATCGTAAATGTGACGCCTTTTGAGCCTGGATTTAAGGGGCATATCACGATAGAGATCTCAAACACGACACCACTTCCTGCAAAAATTTATGCAAACGAGGGCATCGCACAGGTGCTATTTATCGAGGGCGATGAGCCTTGCGAGGTGACTTATGCTGATAAAAACGGCAAATACCAAGCCCAAGAAGGCATCACGCTGCCAAGAATTTTGAAGTAGTTTTTATGCCTTTGCGACCTTGCAAAGGCTAAATTTAAACGCTGCTTTTACAATTTCCTCTAAACATTAATTAAAATTTGACGAAATAGAATCTAGAAAGATAAAAAAATTTTTAATAAATTTTAAAATTTTGGCATAGCTTTTGCTTAAATTTTTATAAAATACAATTTAGATTTAGCTATTTATACCCCAAAAATAGTTAGTAAAGGGCGCAATAATGTTTAATGATAAATCAATACTAATCACCGGCGGAACAGGAAGTTTTGGTAAAAAATACACCGAAATTTTGTTAAAAAAATACAAGCCAAAAAGGCTAGTTATCTACTCACGCGATGAGCTAAAACAATACGAAATGGCACAAGTCTTTAAAGACAAGGCGATGCGTTTTTTTATAGGCGATGTGAGGGACTATAAGCGCTTAAGAACCGCGATGAATGGCATAGACTACGTCATCCACGCAGCTGCGATGAAACACGTGCCAATCGCAGAATATAACCCAATGGAGTGCATCAAAACAAACATTGACGGCGCTCAAAACGTCATCGACGCCTCTTTGGAGTGTGGCGTTAGCAAGGTAATCGCTCTCTCAACTGACAAGGCGTGCAACCCTGTAAATTTATACGGAGCCACAAAGCTAGCAAGCGATAAGCTCTTTGTTGCTGCAAATAACATTGTTGGGGACAAAAAGACAAGATTTAGCGTCGTAAGATATGGAAACGTCGTTGGCTCTCGTGGCTCAGTAGTGCCACTATTTAAAAAACTGATCGCGCAAGGCGAAAAAGAGCTTCCTATCACACATGAGAAGATGACAAGATTTTGGATCACGCTTGAGCAAGGTGTAAATTTCGTCCTTAAAAACTTTGAGAGGATGAAAGGTGGCGAAATTTTCATACCAAAGATCCCGTCAATGACGATGATGGATCTTGCAAAAGCCCTTGCACCAGAGCTTGGCGTAAAGATCATAGGCATTCGCCCAGGTGAGAAGATGCATGAGATGATGATCTCAAGAGATGATGCGCATCTTACATATGAATTTGATGATTACTACGTTATTAGTCCGTCTATTCAGTTTTTAACAGCCCAAAACTTCTCGACAAATGCTCTTCATCAAAAGGGCAAACCAGTGAGCGAGGACTTTGAATATAGCTCAAATACAAATAAAATTTGGCTCGATAGAGCAGGTCTTCTTGAGATGATAGGAGATGCTAAATGATCCCTTACAGCCGTCAGCAGATCACAGAAGAGGACATAAAGGCAGTCACTGATGCCTTAAAAGATGACATCTTAACAGGTGGCCAAAAGGTTAGTCAATTTGAAGAGGAGCTAGCAAAGTATGTTGGCGTAAAGCACGTAGTTGTCATGAACTCAGCCACTTCGGCTCTGCACGTAGCTTATCTTAGCCTGGGTGTAAAGAGTGGTGATGAAATGATTACAACGCCTATCACCTTTGCAGCTACTGCAAATGCGGCTTTAATGGCAGAAGCGCAGGTTAAATTTTGCGATGTGAAGATGGATGGCAACATTGACGAAGAGAAAATTCCAGCTCTTATCACACCAAAAACAAAGGTGATAACCGTGGTTGATTACGGTGGTAATCCAGTGGAGCTAGATAGGATCATAAATTTAGCCAAAAAACATGGCATAAAAGTGATAGATGATGCCTCTCACGCCCTTGGTAGCGTGCAAAACGGCGTAAAAGTGGGCGTTAAGGCTGATATTAGCATATTTAGCTTTCACCCAGTAAAGCCTATCACCACGCTTGAAGGCGGCGCGCTTGCTACAAACGACGATGAGCTCGCAAGACTTGCAAGACTTTATAGAAGCCACGGCATCGCTAAAACAAAGCTTTGGGATAGCGACATGAGCCTGCTTGGATACAACTACAGGATCACAGACGTGGCCTGCGCTTTGGGGCTTAGCCAGCTAAAAAGGCTGGACGGCTTTATCGCCAAAAGAAATGAGATAGCTAAATTTTATGATGAGAAATTTAGCGGGTGTGAATATTTTAAAACCATAAAAATCCCAGCAAATACAACTAGCTCAAGGCACCTATATCCAGTGCTTTTGGATGAGAAATTTTGGGATAAAAAAGAGCAAATTTTTGAAGCACTCTTGCAAAAGGGCGTTGGTGTGCAGGTGCATTACAAGCCAACATATAAATTTAGCTTTTATAAAGCGCTTCTTGGTGAAATTTCACTGCCAAATGCGGAGAAATTTTATAGCGCCGAGCTTAGCATCCCATGCCATCACGGCATGAGCGTAGATGATGCTAAATTTGTAGCTAGCACGCTATTTGATGTGCTAAAAAGCTTTAGCGAGTAAAAAATGATCTGCATCATCCCAGCAAGAGGTGGCAGCAAGAGGATACCTGGCAAAAACATAAAAGACTTTTTAGGCAAGCCCTTAATCGCATATAGCATTGAGGCCGCGCTAAATTCTAAAGTTTTTAGCGAAGTGATCGTAAGCACCGATGATGAAATGATCGCAAATGTGGCTAGAGAATTTGGAGCTAGCGTGCCATTTTTTAGAGATGCGAGCCTAAGCGATGACTACGCAACAAGCACTGACGTGATAAAAGACGCGATAGGGCGCGTAAATTCTGGCTTTAGTGATGTCTGCTGCCTTTATGCCACAGCACCGCTTATAAGGGCTGAAATTTTAAAAGAGGCTGCAGGAGAGTTTAAAAAGCAGGAGTGTAAATTTTTATTTTCAGCGACTGCGTTCGATTTTCCTATACAAAGGGCGATAAAACTTGATGAAAACGCTAGAGTTAGCATGTTTTATCCGCAGTTTGAAAATACACGCTCGCAAGATCTTGAGCCTACGTTTCATGACGCTGGGGCATTTTATTTTGGTAAAAAAGAGGCTTGGCTGGAGTGCAGTGCCTTGTTTGCGCCACACTCAAAGGCATATTTGCTGCCAAGAAATTTAGTCTGTGACATCGATACGCTAGAGGATTTTGAGTTTGCTAAGAAGCTTTATTTGATAAATAATGGAAAGATTTGATTGAAAGAATTTAAAGGACTCTCCCTGCTAAAAACGCTCGTGCGCGCTGATAGTAGCAGTAAGATAGGGCATGGGCACATCAGGCGAGACCTTTTGCTTGCTAAAAAATTTAATGACATCTCATTTGCATCTTTGAGGCTAGATGGTGACATTTTTGATGAGATAAACTACCCTAAATTTAGCCTAAGAAGTGGCGAGATAGATGAGCTTTGCGAGCTTATAAAAGATAATAAATTTGAGCTTCTTATCATCGACCACTACGGCTTTAGCTTTGAAGACGAAAGAGCTATAAAAGAAAAAACCGGCGTTAAAATTTTATCATTTGATGATACTTACGAAAAACATTTTGCAGACTACATTTTAAACGTAAATTTATATGCGCAAAAGGCAAGATATGAGAGGCTTGTAGAAAAAGGTTGTGAGGTATTTTGCCGAAGTGAGTTTTTGCTAGTTAGAGATGAGTTTTATGAAGAAGCGCAGGTAAAAAGGGAGAAAATTTACGACTACGCTATCATTCTTGGAGGTACTGATATCTCAGGGCTAAGTGCAAAAATTTCAGAAAAACTTCTTCTTAAAAACCAAAAAACAGCTGTCATAACAACTAGTGGAAATAAAAATTTGAGCGCACTAAAAGAGCTATCTAATAAAAACGAAAATTTCAGCCTTTTTGTAGATGGTAAAAGCGTGGCAAAGCTAATGAATGAAGCCAGAATGCTCATCATAACAGCAAGCTCGCTCGTAAATGAAGCTTACGTTTTGGGAGCTAAATTTAAAGCCATTTGCGTAGCGGATAATCAAAAAGAGATCTTTGCTTGGCTAAAAGAAAATGGATATGAAGCTTACTGGGGAGATGAGATTTGCTTGAGCTTATAAATTTTACCTCGCTTAATGACGAGCAAAAGCTGATGGTCTTAAAGTGGCGAAACGATGAGTGTATAGCTAAATTTATGAAAAATAAAAGCGTTGGCAAAGAGGAGCATTTTGCTTTTTTAGAGAGATTAAAGAGCATTCAAGATAAGATCTACTTTTTAGTAAAAGACGAGGGTGAATTTATCGGAGTGGTGAGCTTCGTTGATATAACGAAAGAGAGTTGCGAATTTGGCGTTTATAAAAACCCAGAGCTAAAAGGAGTGGGTAAAAAGCTGCTTGATCTCATAAAAGACTACGCTTTTTTTACATTAAAAGTTGGCTCGCTAAAGGCAAAAGCTTATAATAACAACAAAAAAGCGCTCGCACTTTATGAAAATTTTGGCTTTAGGATCTACGCAAAAGATGATGAATTTAGCTATCTTGAGCTAAAAAATAAAACGGACTAGCGGATGAAAATAGGAAATTTTGATACAGACAAAAAGGTCTTTATAATAGCAGAGCTCTCTGCTAATCACAGCGGTAGCCTAAAAACGGCGGTAGATACGATAAAGGCGGCTAAGCGCGCTGGAGCTGACGCGATAAAGCTTCAGACATATACGCCTGATAGCCTGACTCTAAATTCGCACCTAGACGACTTTGTCATAAAAGGCGGACTTTGGGATGGGAGAAATTTATACAAGCTTTACCAAGAGGCGCTAACGCCAAAAGAGTGGCATGCTGAGCTTTTTAAAGTGGCAGAAGAAGAAGGGCTTATCTGCTTTTCAAGCCCATTTTGCAAGGACGACGCCAACTTCTTAGAGCAGTTTAACCCGCCAGCCTATAAGATCGCAAGCTTTGAGGTAACGGACTATGATTTTGTAGAATTTATAGCTAAAAAAGGTAGGCCTATCATCATCTCAACTGGTATAGCCTATGAAGAAGAGATAAGAGATGTGGTGCAAATTTGCAAAAACGTAGGCAATAGCGACATCACTCTTTTAAAATGCACTTCAAGCTACCCAGCGCCGCTAAATGGTATGAATTTAAAAACGATAGCTGATATGAAAGAGAAATTTGGCGTAGAGGTCGGCTTTTCAGATCACACATTAGGCGTGACAGCCCCAGTTGTTGCGGTTAGCCTGGGTGCTAGGATAATTGAAAAGCATTTTATACTTGATAAAAGCGTAAAAAGCGTTGATAGCGCATTTAGTCTTGATAAGAACGAATTTGCTCTTATGGCAAAGTGTGTTAGAGAGGCCGAGGAGCTTTTGGGTGTGGTAAACTACGAGCTAGACGAAAAAGCAGCTTTAAACAGGAGATTTTCACGCTCACTTTATGCAAGCACAGATATAAAAAAGGGTGAAAATTTTAGCGAGCAAAATATAAGGAGCGTGCGTCCAGGGTACGGCCTGCACCCTAAATTTTTAAAAGAGCTGATCGGCAAAAAAGCAAAAAGAGATATAAAATTTAGCGAAAGATTAACAAAGGAAGATTTGATATGAATAACAAAAACGATAAGGCATCTAATAAAAAAGCGAAACCATCTAAAGACAATGTATCAAATATCCAAAATCCTATCTTTCAAAAAAACCTTCAAGCACTATTTCGGCAAGATGAAATTCTAGCAGCAAGGCTTTGGTCTATTGCTGGTAATGAAGACTATGAAATTTTTATAGGAAAAGACCCCATTGATATAAATTTAATAAACAAGCATACTTTTAAATATATCTATGAAAATCCTGGAGCAGACATTTTAAAGTTACTTGAAGATACAGAAAGTGACTATAAACGTTATCCAATGCTGTTTTTTTATGGATTAGGTAATGGCGTACTTTATAAAGCACTAGCAAAAAATGAAACACACCAAAAAATAGTAGTTATAGAGCCAGAGATTGAGATCATATATCTTGTTTTAAATGTTATTGATCTATCAAACGAACTAGAAAGTGGACAGATAATACTTTTTTATTCAAAATTTGTTACCTATACACATTTTTATTATCTGGTTACAGAAGCGAAACTAAACTCATATGCAAAAACTTATGATAATCTTATGATTCATATGCCTTTTTATGATCAATTTGAAGAAGACTACATAAGAATAAACAAAGAGATTACAAGGGCATTTTCTCAAATAGTAGTTGCTCACGGCAATAGCATAGACGATCTTTTATTAGGCACAAGACAAAATTGTGAAAATTTAGTGCCTATGATTAGCAATTATTGCTACACAAGTCTTGTTAAAAAAAGATATGGTCTTATGGATACAGCTATAATTGTATCAACTGGTCCAAGCCTAGATAAACAGCTTAATACACTTAAGAAATTTGCTCCATATGTTAGCATTATAAGCGTTGATGCCTCTTACCCAATCCTTGCGAGGCATGATATAAAGCCTGATTATGTAATGTCGATTGAAAGAATAGAACCAACTTCTAGTTTTTTTGAAAAAAAACATCCAAATATTGATGACAATATACACTTTATTGTTGCCTCAGTTACACACAAGCAAACTATTAAAAATATCTTGCCAAGAAAACTAGTGCTAACCATGAGACCTCAACAAGAGGAGTATATGTTTGGTCTAAAAAGATATGGATACTTGGGCGTAGGACATAGTTGCGCAAACATGGCCTACCAGCTAGCCTATGTCTTAGGACATAAAAATATTGTTTTCATAGGACAGGATCTAGCATTTGGTAAAGATGGAGCAAGCCATGCAAAAGGTCACGCCTTTGCGCAAGCGGATGAAAATATATTTGTTAAAGCTTATGGCGGAGAGGGAGAGGTTAAAACAACGTATGTTTGGACTCTATTTAAAAACCAGTTTGAAAATGACATCGCCCAATCAAGCCTAGAGAATATAAAATCATATAACTGTACCGAAGGTGGTGCTAGAATAGAAGGAACTATAGAAAGGCCGTTTTTAGAAGTAATGCATGAGCTTTGCAAAGACAAAGAGATTAAAAAACTGCCTAATATCAAAAAAGATAGCGAAACGACGATAAATAAAAACCTTTTAAAAGCTTATAAAGTTATACTTGCAAAAATAAAAGCTCAAAGTGAAGTCAAACAACAAATAGAAAAAGTCTTTTTAGAAGTAGTGCCTAGTATAGATAAATTGCTTGAGCTCAATAAAGAAAATAAAATAGAAAAAAAGCACTTTGATGAGCTTCTTAAAATAACAAAAAAGATAGATAAACTAAAAGACGTAATCGCAAAGCGTAATTATCAAAAATATGTAGATAATATATTGCAAATTTCAGTCTACTATCAAGAACTTGAGCTTGCAAAAATTTCTGTAGCACCAAGTGACACAACCATCCAAAAAACCAACAAGCTTCTTATGTGGGTAAATATGCACAAGTACTGGATGTTCTCCGCAGCTGGCGGACTAAATGCCGACATCGAAGTTACTAAAAAAGCTTCAAAAGCACTTGTTGCTGAGCTAAAAAAGAGAAAACTAATAACTAAAAATGAGATAGGAAAAGCAAAAGAAAATTTTATACTGAGTATATAAGCTAATTTGTAAGTAGAATTATTTTACTTACAGTCTTTTTATTTGGCTTACTAGTTTTAGTAAGCCTCTGTCACAATTATAAATTTATAACACAACCCATTATAAACCACTAGAGCAAAGATAAAATAGATACATTACTATTTATTTTTAGTAGATAAAGCCCCAAAGTTAAACTCTGGGGCGTGGGTTTGCGTATTGTAAAAGCATTAACACTCTTAAGGCCTTGTTACTGTGACAAAGCCTCTATCTAAAACCTTAATGAAACTATTGTAGTAGTTTCATTACGTTTTGTTGTACGCTGTTTGCTTGACTCATAGCATAAGCACCTGATTGAGCTAGGATGTTATGTTTTGAGAAGTTAGCAGACTCGCTAGCAAAATCAACATCTCTGATTTGAGATTCTGCAGATTTTACGTTAACTTGAGTTACAGTGATGTTATTAACTGTAGCTTGAAGTTGGTTTTGAACTGAACCAAGGTCTGAACGAACTTGATCAAGTGTTTTTTGAGCAGACTCAGCAATACTCATAACAGCCATTGCACCGCGAAGTGTCATAACACCAGCAGATTGAGCTACTGATAAAGCTCCACTCATTCTTTGGAAGCCCATAGCAGTTGCTAGGTTTTTATCTATTTGACCTCTTATGTCTCTTAGTGATACTGATTGTTGAGCACCACCATTAGCAGAGAATGCTAATGATAGTTTAGCAACGCCACCAGCATTTAGTTTAATATCTCTACCATCAAGGCGAACTAGGTTTAGTCTACCTACAAAACCAGTTAAAGATGTACCTTTTGCAGCTGCTCCTTTACCACCAAGACCCTTTGAGATGTCTTTACCAGAAGCTACGATAGCACGGCCATCACGGCTTGTTAGCACCATTTTACCAGTTTCGGCATCAACAGAAGCTTCAACGCCAGTTTGATCTTTTACAGAGTTGATAGCATTTACAAGTGCACCGTTTGCATCATTTGCTTTAACTTCTAGGTCGCCTATTTTAACGCCATTGATTGTTAAAGACTGAATTAAGCCGCCACCAATAGCAGCACTTGCTTTCCAAGTAACATCAGCTGTAGCTCTAACACCAGTTCTATCAGCAACTTTGTTGATATTCTCAGCTAAAGCACCAAGACCTTTACCGATACCTGTTGAGATAGTAGCAGCTGTAACGCCAACATCATTTACACCATCAACGTTTAAGAATTTAAGATTTACTGTACCCATAGCTGTAAGTAGTCTTGAACTCTCAAAACGTGTAAGACCGATCTTATCAGACGTAGTCGCACCAATACTTGCTTTAACAGTTTGGTTTGAGTAAGCACCTATTTGGAATTCTTTATTAGAGAATGTTCCGTTTAGTAGTTGCTGACCGTTAAATGAAGTAGTGTTACCGATATTATCAAGCTCTTCCATTAGACGAACGATATCAGCTTGCAATGCTTGGCGTGATTGAGTTGTTTGGCCGTCTTGAGCTGATTGAGTAGCTTTTGTCTTGATAGTATCAAGAATTTTTAGCTGCTCGTCCATAGCTTTATCGGCAACTTGAATGATACCAATAGCATCATTACCATTTGCAATAGCTTGACCTAAAGCTGAAGCTTGACTTCTTAAGCTATCTGCAATAGATAGACCTGAAGCATCATCTGCAGCTGTTTGAATCCTAAGACCTGAGCTAAGTTTGTTAAGTGACTTAGATAGGTCAGTGTTGTTGCTAACTGCGTTAGCGTGTGTGTTAAGTGCGTTTACGTTTGTGTTAATACGAAAACTCATTGTAAATCCTTTTAATTTTTTAGTTACGACTTCTTGTCGCACAAAAACTATATCGTGAAATTTTCTAAAAACTTTATAGGCATTAATGAAAAAATTTTTAAAAAATTAACATGGATTTGATTTTTATGTCTTGATACTTTAAAAATTATTTTTGCTACAATTACGCCAAAAAATACAAAGGCTATATATAATGAAAAGCTTAATCATCGTGGAATCTCCCGCAAAAGCAAAAACTATCAAAAATTTTCTAGATAAAAGCTACAACGTCATCGCCTCAAAAGGCCACATCAGAGACCTGCCAAAAACAAGCTTTGGTATCAAGATAGAGGATGATAAATTTACCCCAGAGTATCGCATCAGCAGTGATCACTCCGCTATCGTAAAAGAGATAAAAGAACTCGCCAAGGGTGCTGATGAAATTTATCTCGCGACCGATGAGGATAGAGAGGGTGAGGCGATCGCGTTTCACATCGCAAACGCTATCGGCAAAGAGCCAACCAGCCTACCTCGCATCGTCTTTCACGAGATCACCAAAAGCGCCATACAAAACGCTCTAAAAAGCCCAAGACACGTCGATATGAATAGCGTCAATGCCCAGCAAACAAGGCGCTTGCTGGACCGCATAGTTGGCTACAAGCTAAGTCCGCTTTTAAATTTGAAGATACAAAAAGGGCTAAGCGCTGGCCGTGTGCAAAGTGCGGCCCTAAAAATAATAGTCGACCGCGAGCGTGAAATACAGGCATTTAAGCCAGTTGAATACTACACTATCGACACCGTTTTTAAAAAAGACTTAGACGCTGAGCTAGTTAAATTTGAAAACCAAAAGATCGAAAAACTAACTATCCAAAATCCAGACCGTGCAAAATACATTATAGAGAATTTACAAAATGAGAAATTTAGCGTCCGTGAGATCGAGAGCAAGGATAGAAAGATCCAGCCAAGCCCGCCATTTATGACATCAACACTTCAGCAAAGTGCGAGTAATCGCCTTGGCTTTAGCCCTAAAAAGACGATGATGATCGCGCAAAGCCTATATGAAGGCGTGCAAACAAACGAGGGCTTCATGGGTGCGATCACTTACATGAGAACGGATAGCTTAAATTTAGCCAAAGAGGCTGTCGCGGCCGCTAGAGAGCACATCCTTCAAAACTACGGCAAAGAGTATCTACCGGCCAAAGCGATAAGCTACACGACAAGCTCAAAAGGCGCGCAAGAAGCCCACGAAGCGATCCGCCCTACAAATTTAAACTTCACACCGCAAATAGCCGCTAAATTTCTAGAAAAAGACGCGCTCAAACTCTACACGCTCATCTACAATAGATTTTTGGCCTGCCAAATGAGCGCATGTGTGAGCCAAACGCAAAATGTCTATGTCGCAAGTGAGAAAGGCGAGTTTAAGATAAGCGGCAGAAAGGTGCTATTTGACGGCTTTTACAAAGTTTATGGCGAGCTTGATAAGGATAAAATTTTGCCAAATTTAAAAAAGGGCGACGAGATGAGCTTGCAAAGCATAAAAAGCACGCAAAATTCCACCGAGCCACCAGCCAGGTACTCAGAAGCTGGACTTGTTAAGAAGCTTGAAAGTCTAGGCATCGGCCGCCCAAGTACCTATGCACCGACTATTACGCTGCTAACCTCAAGAGACTACGTGAGAGTCGAGAAAAAGCAGCTCATACCAAACGAGATTGCATTTAGCATGATAGGCGTTTTGGAGGAACACTTTAGCAATATAGTTGATAGCGAATTTACCTCTCATCTTGAAGAAAAGCTCGATGAAATCGCACTTGATAAGGCCGACTGGCAAAAGGTGCTAAGCGACTTTTACTATCCATTTATGGAAAAAATAAGCGCTGGCAAAACTGGCATAAAAAGCCTAAAAACAGCCACTCCGATCGGTGAGAAGTGCCCAGAGTGTGGAAGCGAGCTAGTGCTTAGAAAGGGCAGATACGGCGAGTTTATCGCTTGTTCAAATTTCCCAAAATGCAAATATTCAAGAAATGTCGCAAAAGATAATGAAAAGAGCGCAGAAACTGGCACTACTGCGGCAGCTAAGCCAAAACGCGAGCTTAAAAAGCTTGACGTGCCATGTCCAAAATGTGGCGGCGAGATCGTCGAGAGATTTAGCAGGCGCGGTAAATTTTATGGATGTGCCAACTATCCAAAATGCGACTTCGTCTCAAACTACGAGCCAGTTGAGCAAAAATGCGACGAATGTGGCGGCGACATGATCAAAAAAGAGCTTAAAAAAGGCACATTTATAGAGTGCACAAAATGTAAGAAAAAGACGCTTATTTCTGAAAACTAAAAATTTCTAGCCAAATTTGAGCCGTCTTGGTCTAAATTTGGCTTTTATAAATTTAGACTTTAAATGCCTGATACCACCGCTAAGCTTAGCCAGATAAAGGGCAAAAACCTTGTCATCAACTACACTTAGTCAGATGGTAGCTTCAAATCGTAGCACTCACTTTTTGGGCTTTTTGACGAGCTTAGCGCTTTGCCAAATTTAAAAACAGATCTTTTAAAAAAACGAGTAGAAATTTAGTAAGAGAAAGTAATGCCATAAAATTTAAGTTTTTCGCATAGTTTTTAATAAGTTTATATTGTGGAGCAAATTTTAAAATTCCATTCACTCGCAAGAGCTGACTATTAAAATTAGCTTTGCTTATAGTTTAGCTTAAATTTTAGAGCCGAAATTACTCGTTCTTGAAATTTTAAAATTTATAGATATACGAACGCATGCGGTGTAAAGTGCTATCACATGCACTTCTAACGTGCGAGGGATTTAGGGGAAGGAATGGCTTTGCTTCGTTAGCTCACAGCTACAAGTAAACCGTAACTCAAGCTCCTTTGTCCATCTTTGAATAAAAATAAATTTATACATTTCATCAAACTATTTTTGCAAATTTATAAACCATCCTACTTAAATTTTAAACCTATCAAAGCTATAATACGCCACAAAAAAGGATAAAAAATGAAAACAATCATGCTTTGTGCGATATGCTCCGTCACGCAGGGAAACTGCGCTGAGGACTGTGCTTATTGCACGCAAAGTGCCAAAGCTGGCGCTGATATCACAAAATTTAAAGAAAAAAGCGTGCAGCAGGTGGTGGATGAGGCCAAAATGGCATATAAAAACCACGCTCTTGGCTTTTGTTTAGTCACAAGTGGCGCTAGGCTAAACGACAAAAAGACCGACTACATCGCATCTTTAGCAAGAGCCGTGCATAAAGAAGTGCCAAATTTGATGCTCATCGCATGTAACGGTATGGCGACTTACGAGCAGCTTTGCGAGCTCAAAAATGCTGGCGTTTTTAGCTACAACCACAACCTAGAAACTAGCCGTGAATATTTCCCCAAAATCTGCACAACGCACTCTTGGGACGAGAGATATCAGACAAATTTAGACGCAAAAAGGGCTGGGCTCATGCTTTGCACTGGCGGCATTTACGGCGTTGGCGAGAGCGAGGCCGACAGGATGAGCTTTAGGGCGAGCCTAAAGGAGCTTGAGCCGTTTTCATCGCCTATAAATTTTTTCATAAAAAGTGACGCACTAAGGCTTGATCAGCCACCTCTTAGCGCGGATGAAGCCCTAAAAATCGTGCGCGAAACCAAAAGCGCACTGCCAGAAACTAGGGTCATGATAGCTGGCGGCAGGGAGAAGATATTGGGCGAGAGGCAGTACGAGATCTTTGAAAATGGCGCAGATGCGATCGTGATAGGCGACTACCTCACTGCAAAGGGCGAGAAGGCGAGCAAGGACATCGAGGAGCTTACAAAGCGCGGTTTTAGCTTCGCAAGCATCTGCCACTAATGCTAGTAAATTTACTTTTTGCAGGGCTTGGAGGCTTTATCGGAGCTGGATGTAGGTTTTTAGCTGGTGAGCTGCTAAAATTTAGCCACTTTCCGCTAGCCACGCTTGGCGTAAATGTGCTTGGCAGCTTCATTATCGGCGTTTTATTTTGCTTAAATTTAAGCCAAAGTGTGAGGGTTTTCTTAGTCGTTGGCATACTTGGTGGCTTTACCACGTTTTCAAGCTTTAGCCTCGATAGCGTTAAATTTTTACTAGAAGGCGAACTCGTAAAAGGCTTTTTAAATATATTTTTAAACCTTAGCCTTTGCCTGCTCGCAAGCTATTTTGGCATTTTGCTTGGTAAAAATTTGTGAGGTTTTTAAGGTACGCAACAAAATAACTTTATCTATGCCATTTTTAAATTTTAAAGCTTCACTCACTCGCCACTAAATTTAGAGCCGCGATATGCTCGCTTTAATTTACTCAAATTTATCTGATAACAAATCGCATGCAGTGCGTTAGCACTGGAGCATGTCACCTCTAACGTTGTCGGGGTTAGGGGATCGTTAAGGGGGAAGGGAGCGACTTCGTAATTCAAGCCTCTTCCCTCTTAACAAAGAAACAAAACTTTAAATTTCTAAAAACCTTAATTTATAAATTTTAAAATTCCATTCACTCGCAAGAATTGACTACTGATTTTGGGTCTTACAAAGCTTGCCACTAGAGCCGAAATTACTTGCTTATAAAATTTTAAAATTTGATAGAGTTTTACCCGCATGCAGTGCGCCAGCACTATTGCGTGCACTTTGAGCGTGTTAAGGGATTGGGGGATATAAAGGGGGATAAGGGGGCGACTTCGTGTCTGCCATGCAGTTGCGAGCTTACGAAGCAAAATTCAAGCCCCTTTGTCCCCCTTTAAGTAAATTTCATCAATCTATGTGCAAATTTTAAATTTCATTCACTCACAAGAATTGGCTAGTAAAATTTGATGAAATTTAACAAAACCGTATGTAGTGCAAAATACCACCTCATCCACCTTTCTACCTAGCTTCTACCTTTGGCATCTGAAGCATAAAATTTCTAGCCTCACTTAAAAGTACAGGCTTAAGCCCATCTACCAGAGTTTTTGAATCGTAAATTCTCTCATATGAAAGCATTAATACTCCATCTTTTTTTAGTAGAAAGTGGATTATTTCTATATTTTTACTGCTTATTTTATCTTTTATGAGAGCTAAAATTTGATCATTCTCTTCGCTATAAAGCACCTCTTTAGCCTCTTTTATCTTCTTTTTTAGCTCAGCAAGCATACTTTCACTTTTTATATTTTTATCAAATTTCACTCTAAAGCCTACAAAATGCTCATCAAAATTTTCATTTTTTAAAAAGTAAAAACTCTCATCTTTGGCTGTATTTTTCTTATAAAAAATGCTTCCATCAAATTTAAAACTTTGAACCAAACTTAGCTCATCTGCAAAGCTAAAAATTCCAAAAAACATCAAGACAAAAAATAGAAATTTACGCATAAATTTGCACTCCAAATTTTTAAAAATTTGTCGCCATTTTGCCCAAAAATCGCTTAGCTTAATCAAAAAATAACAAAGCTTTTTATACAATCAAACATTTTTAATTTAAGGATCTTTTTGCAGTTACATCAAGCTAGCGAGCTTAGTATTCTTGTCGTTTTGGCATTTATCGTCTTTGCTTCGCCTTATATTTCTAAAATTTTACGCATTCCTGTCGCTCCTGCTGAGATAATACTTGGAGCACTGGCTAGCTACATCGGGCTTGTCGGCGAAAATGAGATGTTTAAGCTAATTAGCGAAGTTGGCTTTTTCTTTTTGATGTTTCTAGCAGGCATGGAGATCGATCTTAGAATGCTTATAAACATTGACCGCAAAATTTTACGCCTGGGGCTTATCTATCTTGCCCTCATCTACTCGCTAGCAACTGCACTTACATTTAGTTTTGATCTTAGTTTGCTCTATATTATCATTATCCCGATAATGGCCGTTGGCATGATATTTACGCTATTTAAAGAGTATGGCAGAGATGTAAAATGGCTAAATTTAAGCATGCTTATTGCAACTATTGGTGAGCTTATAAGCATTACGCTTTTGACGTTTATAGCGGCCTATTTGCAGTTTGGAGCTAGTATAAATTTATGGCTAACGATTGGCTATTTGATCTTATTTTTGGCCATCAGCGTACTTAGCTTTAAAATTTTAGATGTGCTTTTTTGGTGGTATCCGGGGCTTAAAGTGATCCTTATGCCACACTACGACAAGGACGAAAAAGATATTAGGCTAAGCATTGCTGTATTTTTTTCGATGATTGCACTTATGCTTTATTTAAATTTAGAAGTTGCCTTTGGCGCGTTTATCGCGGGTATGTTTATAGCGACATTTTTTGATCATAAAAAAGACTTACCACACAAGCTATCAAGCTTTGGATTTGGATTTTTGGTACCGATATTTTTTATACACATAGGCTCAACTTTCAAGCTCTCAAGCCTAAGCTCAAATGAAGTGATAAAAGATGCTATTTTTATATTTTGTGCGATGCTTGCCACAAGGCTTTTTTCAAGTGTGTTATTTGTAGGAAAATTAGGATTTAAGGGGATATTTTTGTTTTCTCTCTCACAATCCATGCCACTAACGCTTCTAGTAGCAGTTGCTACTATCGCACACAGATCAGGTGAGATAAGTGATTATTCTTACTCATCTTTTATCCTAGCGAGCCTAGCTCAAGCTATAATAGGGACAATAATTATAAAATTTCTAATGCAATCAAGAAGTAAGGAGTAAAAATGTCATCAAATACAGCTACACTAACTGATAACAGAACCGGCAAGAGTTATGAGTTTCCTATACTAAAAGGCACTATGGGACCTGATGTGATAGACATCTCGACATTTTTTAGTGATACTGGAATGTTTACTTTTGACAGAGGTTATACTTCAACTGCGATGTGTCGCTCGGCGATAACTTATATAGACGGCTTAAAAGGTGAGCTAATGTATAGAGGTTATGATATCGCGTATTTGGCTGAAAATAAGACATTTTTAGACGTGGCATATTTACTCTTAAACAAAGAGCTTCCAACAAATGAGCAGTATATAAATTTTAAAACCGAGCTTAAAAAAAGAAGCTTTATACATGAAGGCATGATGAAGCTATTTGATGCATTCCCAGATAAAGCTCACCCTATGGCGATCTTGCAAGCAGCAGTATCAGCGCTAAGTGCCTTTTACTCAGATCATCTAAATATGGATAAACCTGAAGAGTATCACGAGATGGCTATGCGTATAATCGCTAAAATTCCAACAATAGCTGCATTTAGCTACCGCTACTCACGCGGACTTCCTATCATATATCCAAATTTAGATCGTGGCTTTACTGAAAATTTCCTCTACATGATGAGAGGCTATCCGTACGAGCACGTCGATCTTAAGCCAATCGAGATAAAGGCACTTGATACGGTCTTTATGCTGCACGCAGACCACGAGCAAAACGCTTCAACAACGACTGTTAGAACCGTTGGCTCAACGCACGCTCACCCATACGCATGTATAAGTGCGGGCATCGGCGCACTTTGGGGCTGGGCTCATGGTGGGGCAAACGAGGGTGTTATACGTCAGCTTGAAGAGATAGGCTCGGTCGCAAATGTCGATAGATACATCGCTAGAGCAAAGGATAAGAACGATCCATTTAGGCTAATGGGCTTTGGTCACAGGGTCTATAAAAATTTTGACCCTCGTGCAAAGGTGCTTAAGAAGATGAGAGATCAGCTTATGGATGAGATAGGCATTAACTCAGAGCTCATCAAGATCGCCAACCGCATCGAGGATATCGCGCTAAATGATGATTATTTTGTGAGTAGAAATTTATATCCAAATGTTGATTTTCACTCAGGACTCATCCTAAAAGCGCTTGGCATACCAAATAATATGTTTGCCGTCATCTTTGTCATCGGCAGGACTCCAGGCTGGATCAGCCAGTGGATCGAGCTAAAAGAGCAAGATACGATAAAGATCGTCCGCCCAAGACAGCTTTATGTTGGAGAGACAAACAGAACACCAAAATGAGTGAGCTTCTAAATTTAGCCATTAAAGCAGCCGTTAATGCTGGAGCGCAAATAATGAAATTTTACTCTGCAGATAATACGTCTCTTAAAGTCTGCCTAAAAGATGACAGCTCACCACTAACTAGCGCTGATCTAGCCGCAAATGAAACAATACTAAAAGTTCTAAGTGAAAGCGGGATAAAAATTTGCTCTGAAGAGAGTATCTTGCTAGAAAGCGTTAAAGACGAGTTTTGGCTCGTAGATCCTCTTGATGGCACGAAAGAATTTCTAGCTAGAAACGGCGAATTTTCCGTTTGTATAGCACTTATAAAAAAAGCTAGACCGGTGCTTGGCGTGATATTTATCCCAGTTAGTAAAGAGCTTTTTTACGCTGATGAAAATGGCGCTTTTAAAGAAATTTTAGATAACAATGATGAAATCATAAAGAGAGTTGATCTAAACGAAAAAGATAAAAATTTAGACAATCTAATCTTTTCAAGCAGAAGAGGCGACGTCAAAGAGATAGAATTTATAGGACAGAGCTTAAATTTTGAGCAAAGGTGCATCGGCTCAGCCATAAAATTTTGCCGTTTAGTTGAATTTGGTGGAGCTTATTTGAGATTTGCCCCAAGCTATCTTTGGGACAATGCAGCAGGAGAAGCGCTCGTAAATTTTTGTGGCGGAAAAGTATTTGACGCTAATAGCGGCAAAGAGATGAGCTATGAGCTTGTTCATCTAAAAAGTCCATTTTTCATAGCTCTCTCAAAAAATACACTAAATCTAAAAGATAAAATCACACAACTATATAAGCAAAGTAAAATTTAAATCTTAAATTTCTTCTAGTAGATAAAGCATGCTAGCTATTTTTGCTGTGCCTAGCACATAGCTCATTATGTTTGCTGCGACTTTATCTTTTTTAAGCACTTTGCCATTTATGTCAAATATATCTTCGTTACTCTCTTTGATAAATTTCAAAGCTTTTGCTGCGACATCTTCTAAGCTATTTTTACCATCAAGCAATAAAAGTATGTAATAATCGATATTATTAAGCTTCCTTGAGATGCTAAATTTATTAGCAAAAACAACATCGGCATTATTTTTATGATTTAAAAAATATCTTACATAATTTATTAAATTTTGACTAAGCCTTGAATAGCCGGGCCTATACTCGATATTTTTTTGCTCATCTTTTAAAATCATTGCATCAGACGAGTTTGTTAAAATTCTTACAAAAGCACTATAAACCATAAGCTTATCTTCTGGCAAAATTTCTAAAATCTGAGAAAGGTTTATGCTAGCTGGATACATCTTATAAAAGACCTCGCAAAGCCATGATATATCCTGTGGCATAGCACCATAACTATCTTGCCACTGGTTATCTTTCTTTATAAAATCTGCCACAACGTGAATTTTATTAATATCGCTTGGACCTATTTGTTTATTTGCTATGCTCTCATAAGTTTTGCTATGGACTATTAGGCTTTGTCTAAATACTTTGTTGCTAATCATATCCATGAATTGCTCTAGATCGATCCTGTCTTTAAACTTGTTATTTTTATATTCATCTACTACGGCTGTGCCAACATCTGGGGTAAAAATATCATCAAGCGTATATTCACAAAGATAGGTAAGATCATTTTTGGCAAGCATGGCATTAAAATCTTTAAAATAAAATGGATCATTTGTGTATTCTAAAAACTCATGAGCTATGTAAAAGTCATCTTTTGAGAGCACATGTTCAGTTACAAAAAGAAGCATCTTAAGAGGTATTTTTCCTTCATAAATTTCTTCATCTCTTGTTAGCAAATATTCTTTATAGACTAAAAGTGCTTCTTTGGCTGCTTGTAGCCTCTCTTGCATGCTCTCTTTATCTTTTGCGGCAAGTAGCATTATATCTCTTACGATGTCTTTTACTTTCCAGCCAGGATAAACATTATAAGAGATAAATGCCACGCCATTTGCACTTAAATTCTCTCTTACGACTTTTAATATAGCTTCTTTTACAAAGTCAGGCACCCAGCTAAAAACACCATGAGCGATGATATAGTCAAATTTCTCATCGCTTTTAAATTCGCAAATATCGCCGTGTATAAGCTCTAAATTTGTAAGCCCCATCTCTTTAACGATCTCTTGCCCACGCCTTATCTGCTCTCCACTGAGGTCTATGCCAACTACTTTTGCATTTTTGTTATTTACTGCAAATGGGATCAAATTTCCGCCAAAGCTACATCCTATTTCTAAAACTCTTGCATTTTCGCATGGCGGTGGAGTTATGCCAAGAAGTGTAGCACAAGCTTCAAGCCTATATGGCGACGATTGGGCAAAAGCTATTGATTTATAAGTTAGCTCATCATAAGACTTTTCGATTTTGCTATTTTGGCTCATTTTAGCTCCTAGTAGTCTTTTTCTTTGAGTTTTTCTAGCATATTTTTGGCATCATTCTCAGGATCATCCACTATATATGCGTGCCTTACCTTGCCATCTTTTATGATGAGCGTTTGTCTAAAGTAAAATTTATGGCCATTTGATGCAGAAAAAACCGGAAGTTCAAGTGCTCTCTCAAGCATAAACTCACTATCATTTAAAAACATAACTCCAGCAGAAGTTTCTTCTTGAAATTTCTTTTGAGCTACGATATCTTGTGAGCTAATGGCTACTACCATAAAACCAAGGTCGTTAAAATCTTTTAAAAATTTCTTGTAGTTTATCGCTTGTTTGGTGCAACCCTTCATGCCAGCTGTATTTTGCAGTTGCTCGCTTAAAAGACTAAAGTCCTCGCCTATCTTTGGGTAGATAAAAATAACGCAGTCGTGTGTCCTTGCAAAGGCAGAAAAATCAAATTCCTTACCGTCTAGGGTATTTAAATATATACTTGTAGGCACTTTTATCATACCTCATCCTTTAAAATTTTTTACTATTATATCTCTATAAGCTTTGTCTTAAGCTTTTTTAGAATTTAAAAGATAAACTACAAAAAGGACAAAAAAGCTAATTATTAACATCAAAAGTGCATAGATATGAGCCTTGGTGTAATCAAGCATTTCAACTGCTTCAAATATCGCAATGCTAGCGACCTTGCTCTCTCCAGCTACGCTACCGCCTATCATTAAAACAACACCAAACTCACCCATAGTGTGAGCAAAGCTAACGACAGTAGCTGTTAATAAATTCGATCTTATACTTGGCAAAATCACTCTAAAAATAGTCGTGAGCTTATTTTTACCAAGACTATAACTTGCTTCAAAAAGGCTCTTTTTTAGGCTGTTTAGTCCAGCATAAATCGGACCAAACATAAATGGCAACGAATAGATACAACTTGCCACAACAAGACCTGTGAAATTAAAAACCAACCTAACTCCAAAAATTTCTTCGATAAATTTACCAAAGGCCGAATAAGGCGAAAGAAAAATGAGTAAATAAAAGCCAAGAACACTTGGCGGCAAGACCAGAGGTAGTGAGATTACCGACTCTAAAAACGACTTGCCAAAAAATTTCTTTTGAGACATAAAATAGGCAAGTGCGATGCAGACAAAAAATAAAATAAAAGTTGTTATAAAAGATAATTTTAGTGATAGCCAAAACGGCTCGTAATCGATACTTTTTAACTCGTCTATCATGCTTTTTCCAAATTTACACCAAATGCTTTTGTGCTAACTACTACCATATCGCCTGCTTTTAGATTCATTGCTTCGCTGCTACTTAGCACCACTTCACAAATTTGGCGGTTTATTAATACATTTGCTACGAAGATCGCATCATGTTTTTTTATCTCTAAAATTTTAGCATTAAAGGCAAATTTCTGCGATCCTGCACTCTTTAAAAATATCTCACTTGCGCTACCTGATCTTGAAATTTTTCCATTCTCAAGGACAAAGACTTTATTGCAAAGCTTATAAATTTCAGCGATATCATGACTTACTAAAATAATGCTCATCTTAAACTCATCATGAAGTGCTAGTAAATAGTCTTGAAGTTTCTCACGCATGGCATTATCAAGCGCACTTAACGGCTCATCAAGTAGTAAAATTTCAGGCTTTCTCATAACCGCACGAGCCAAAGCAACACGTTGCTTTTGACCGCCAGAAAGAGTGCTAATCTTTGCGTTTTTTAGACTTATTAGGCCGCAAATATCAAGAAGCTTGTTCGCTAGAGCTAGATCATTTTTTGCAAAGAGCAAATTTTTAAAGACATTCATATTTTCAAAAAGTGCATAGTCTTGAAATAAAAAGCCGATATTTCGCTTTTGTGGAGCCAAATTTGTCTTTTCATCAAAGAAAACTTTATCTCCGACCTTTATAGAGCCACTTTGTGGCGTTTCAAAACCAGCAATCAATCTTAAAATAGTAGTCTTTCCGCCGCCGCTTGCTCCATAAAGTGCGACAAAATCACCACTTTCAAAGCTAAGGTCTGCCTCAAGCATAAATTTGCCGTCGCCACCATTTAGCTCTTTTTTGCAAGAAATTTCTATCATTTTTGAGTACTTATATGAATACTAGTAGATTTTATATAGGCAAAAACACTATCATTTTTACTCAAATTTAGCGCTCTTAAAGCGTGATTTGAGATAATAGCTTCGAAGTAAATTTCGCCACATTTTAAGCTAACAACACTTAAAATTTCACCAAAATTTATAGCTTCAATCACGCACTTTAGCTCGTTTTCAAGCGAGCTATTACTTAGTTTGTCTTTTGCCAAGATAACATCGGAGCTTTTAAAACCTAAGCCAATCTCATCATCTAAGGTGAATTTGCTAGCCTCATTTAAAACTAGCATAAATAAATTTGCCTCTAAATTTAGACCCTTTAGCTCAAATAAGCTAACGTCATCTTTAGTTAAAATTCCAACGATCTTTGCTCTTATCATTTAGCTGGAACGTTGTAACCAAATTTCTTGAAAATTTCTCTTGATTTATCACCTAAGATAAACTCATAAAATGCCTTCGCATCATCATTTTTTTCAGCATGTTTTAGAAGAACTATGCCTTGATCGATCGGAGTGTATAGCTCTTGTGGAACAAAGATGTAATTAACGCCCTCTTTGTATTTTGACATTTTCTCATCAAAAAGTGCGCTAGCAGCGATAAAACCTACATCAGAAGCACTTAATGCTTGAGATAGAGTTTCAGAAATTTTTTGAGCATAGACGATATTTTTTTCTACTTCGTCATAAAGTTTTGCGTTTTTAAGAGCCTCTATACTAGCTTTGCCGTATGGTGCAGTTTGTGGATTTGCGATAGAAATCGCCTTTAAGCTACGAACAACTTCGATACCTTTTTTGAAATCAACATTTCTAATAGAGAAAATAGCAACAGCACCTTGTGCATAAACTTTTGGAGCAGCTACTGCAAAGCCTGTGTCATAAGCTTTTTGAGCAAAGCCCATATCAGCAGCCATGAATATATCAGCTGGAGCCGAGTTTTGTATCTGCGTAACAAGACCGCCACTTGCACCAAGGGTTAAGTTGATCTTTGTATTTGGATAAAGCTTATTAAACTCTTTTATAAGCTCTGGAAATGCATATGTCGTATTTGCAGCAGCATATACATTTACTTCAGTACCAAATGCGTTTATGGCAAGCAAAGCCGCCACACATAAAAATTTAAAAGCTTTTCTCATTTAAACTCCTATAATAATTTGAGATGATTTTACTATTGCCAAAAGTGTATCGCCAACACCTATTTTCATCTGGATAGCACTATCTTTTGTGATGATAGCAGTTAAAGTCTGTTCATCGCTTAGTTTTAAAGTGATTTCAGCATTTACAGCTCCTATCTTTGCTTCGATCACTTCGCCTTTTAATTGATTTTTTGTGCTTATTTTTATATCTAGATCCTTAGCCAAAATGACAGCTGGAGCTTTAAAAATATAAATAACTTTTTGTCCAACTTTTAGGCCTAAATTTTTCTCACTTTCAACCGTGATGTTTGACTCAAGCGTGCAGCCATTACTTAGTTTTGCAACTATTTGAGAATTTACCGCACCGCGGTTTATGCTAATAATCTCACATGAGAGCTGATTTCTAGCACTTAAGTTCATATTCATTCTTTGAAGATTTATAATATCTACATCCTCAAAATCTACTTTTTGACAAATTTTTTGCAAAAAATCCTTTTGAGTCTCAAGAATGACATCATAAATTTTTATCAGTTTATTGGCATACTCGCTTAGCTCGGAGCCACTATTTTTTTTATTTCCATCAGCTCTAATAATAAGGGGCTTACTACTTTTATTATTTATCGTATCAAGACAGTCCCAAGCATTTTTATATGATATACCAACCAATTCTGCTGCTTTTGTGATACTTTTTGTCTTTTTTATGGCCTTTAATAATGTAATATGTTTAGCTAAAACCTGTGTATCTTCGCCTAAAAATAGTTCTAAATTTATATCTGCTTTCAAAATTTTTACCTTTACTATATTGGAGAATAATTTGTGAAGTATATCTAATTATATTAATCCTTAAGCTTAAAGTTAAGTTGATCTATAAATTTTTCTTAATTTCTTATAAAGTTTTTAAAAGATAAAATCGAGCTACATTTTATAAATAAAAATAAGGCTTAGTATGAAATTTTTGCTTTCTATCTTTTTTAGTTTGCTTTTAGCCTGTGCTAATACGGATATAAATACGAATAGCGAAAGCGATGAATTTGATGTTGAATTTGAAGCAAGAAAAGATGTTTTCGACCCGCTTAGTGGCTACAATAGAATGATGACACATGCAAATGACTTTATCTATGTAAATATGCTAACTCCGGTGGCAAAAGGCTATGCCTATGTTGTGCCAAAAACAGCTAGAACAATGGTTTCAAATTTCTTTGACAACCTTCTTTTCCCAGTTCGCTTTGTAAACAATCTACTTCAGCTTAAATTTCAAAATGCTGGCGAAGAGACATTGAGATTTTTAGCAAATACGATAATAGGTTTTGGCGGACTAACAGACGGAGCAAAATACTACGATCTAAAACCTCACGATGAAGATTTTGGACAAACGCTTGGATATTGGGGGCTTGGCAGCGGTTTTCATATAGTTTGGCCACTTATTGGACCATCAAATTTAAGAGATACTGGTGGCATGGTTGGAGATTATTTTGCTGATCCTATTAGCTACGTTGATCCTATACTTTTATCAACTGGCATAAAGTCATATAGAGCGTTTAATAGCTTTTCACAAGATCCAACTGCTTATGAAAAACTAAGAAAAGATGCTATTGATCTTTATCCATTTTTACGCGATGCTTACGAGCAAAGACGTGACAAGCTTATCAAGGAGTAAATATGAAAATTTTAAAAATTCTAACTATGATTTTACTTTTTACAACTAGCCTTTTTGCTATTTCAAAAGAGCAGATCAAGCCTGAAGTAGAGATGAAAACAACAAAGGTTATTGAAATTTTAAAAGATACAAATTTAGACAATAATGCAAAGACAAAAGAAATTTTTGCTCTTCTTGATCCATTTTTTGACTATAAACAAATGGCAAAGATTAGCCTTGGCAAACGCTACAACAGCTTAAGTAGCGACGAGCAAGCTAAATTTGACGCAGCATTTGAGCAAAAACTAAAAAGCTCATACATAGATAAACTTTTAGGCTACAAAGACCAACAGATCCACATCACTGGCGAGAGCGAACCTCAAAAAAATAGATACTGGCTAACATCTGAGCTTATAAATGATGGCAAGAGCTACGAATTTGTCTATAAATTTTATGACGCTAAAGAGCGTGGATGGCTCATTTACGATCTTGATATCGTTGGTGTAAGCATCATTCAAACTTATAGAAGTCAGTTTGGTGATGTGCTAAATAACGCTGATTTCAATACTCTTTTACAAAAGCTAAATGAAGCTGTTTTGCCTGATCAAAATAAAACTAACCCTTAATGCGACAAATTTTTAAATTTATCATTGCTAAAAACAAGCTTATTATTACTCTAATTTTAGCTTTAAGCGTAGTTTTTGGCTATCTTAGCACTAAGCTTAGTGTTGATGCGTCAGCTGAAACGCTACTGCTTGAGCATGATCCTGACTTAAAAGCTTATAGGGAGATAGCCAAACGCTACGACTCACCTGGATTTTTAGTGGTCGCTTTTACCCCAAAAGACGATCTTTTTTCACCTAAAAATTTAGAACTTATCAAAAATTTAGGCGATGAACTAGCTAAAAACGATATGGTAAATAGTGTCATCTCTATAATAAATATTCCGCTTTTAAATAGTGTAAAAGGCGGGATCACGGGCATCTTAGATCATACCCCAACGCTGCAAGATAAAGATATAAATATTTCAAAAGCAAAGCTTGAGTTTGCCAAAAGCCCGATTTACAGCGGAAATTTGATAAGCAAAGATCTAAAAACCACAGCGATTGCTCTAAATTTAAAACAAGATGAGAAATTTAATGAGCTTGTAAATGAAAGAAATTTACTTAGCCAAAAAGAGTCAAACGGCACTATCACACAAGCCGAGCGACTTAAGCTAGAGGCTCTTGCCTATGAGTTTAAAGCCTACCGAGATGAGCTTAGAAAGAGCGATCACGAAAACCTTGAAGCCATAAAAGCAACCATAGCTAAATTTAACACAAATGACGAGCTATTCTTAGGCGGCGCAAATATGATCGCTGATGATATGATAGGCTTTATAAAGAGCGATCTTTTAGTCTATGGCTTAAGCGTACTTGCTCTTCTTAGCTTTAGTTTGTGGCTATTTTTCAGACAGGTTAGATGGATAGTTTTACCGATGTTTATATGTGCCGTAAGTGCCATTTTTACGACCGGAATTTTTGGTATATTTGACTGGGAAGTGACGGTCATTAGCTCAAACTACATCGCGCTTCAGCTTATCATTACTATTTCAACAGTCATCCATCTAGTCGTTAGCTACCGAGAATTTTACGCAAAGCATCCAAAATATAGCCAGAATCAGTTAATTTATCTAACGCTTCGTGATAAATTCTCTCCATCTTTTTGGGCGATATTTACCACGGTTATTGGCTTTAGCTCGCTTATGAGTGCTGACATAAAGCCAGTTATCATGCTTGGCATTATGATGAGCACTGGCATTAGCGTTTCGCTTGTGCTTGCGTTTTTGCTATTTGGTGCGATAAATGTAAATTTAGAAAAATTAGCTCCCATTAGAACCTTTGAAAATAGCTTTAAATTTACAAAATACTGCGCAAATTTAGCCCTAAATTCAAGAAAGATTATCTACGCAGTTTGCGCTCTAGTTGTCTGCTTTGGTGTTTATGGTATCAGCAAGATAAAGGTTGAAAATAGCTTCATTGGCTACTTTAAAGAAAGCACAGAAATTCGCCAAGGAATGCAAGTTATTGATACCAAACTTGGTGGCACGATACCAGTTGATGTGATAGTGAAGTTTAAAGAACAAAAACAAGATAAAAATGCTGAGCAAGATGAGTTTGAAAATGAGTTTGAAAGCAACGCTAAGGATGCGAAATACTGGTTTAATAGCTATCACACAAGGGTTGCTGAGAAAATTCACGACTATTTAAAAGAGCAAAAATTTGTTGGACATGTAAGCTCGCTAGCAACCCTTATAAAAGCCATAAAAGAGCTAAATAACGGCGCTAGTGATGATTTTTTATTAGCTGCGATGTATGAGAAATTGCCACAAAATTATAAAAACATCTTATTAAGTCCTTATGTAAGCGTTGAAGATGACGAGCTTAGATTTAGTATAAGGATCGTCGATAGTAACTCTGAGCTTAGACGAAATTTATTTCTAAAAGAGCTTAGAGAAGGGCTGGCACAGCTTACTAAAAATGACAATGTAAGCATAGAAGTGGCCGGCATGATGGTACTTTATAACAATATGCTTCAAAATTTACTTAGCTCACAAGTTGATACTTTTGGACTAACTGTCGCTATACTTTTTGTCATATTTTGCTTTATTTTTAGAAGCATAAAGCTAGCAACCATTGCGATAGTTTCAAATTTAATCCCGCTTTGCACACTCTTTGGTGTGATGGGATTTTTTGGCATTCCACTTGATGTGATGAGCATCACGATTGCAGCCATTAGTATTGGTATCGGCGTTGATGATATCATTCACTACATACACCGCTTTAAAGAAGAAATGCTTACAAAAAGCGTTTTTGAGAGCATTAAAGTCGCGCACGCAAGCATCGGATATGCGATGTATTACACATCATTCACTATTTTTCTTGGCTTTAGCGTGATGATAACTAGTAACTTTATCCCGACTATATATTTTGGCTTACTAACCGATCTTGTTATGGTATTTATGCTTCTTGGCGCACTAATCATCTTACCAAGCCTCATTGCGAGCTTTGTAAAAAAGAGCGATATTTAAGCTAAATTTATTTGATAACTTTGATGAACGAGTAGACATCGGCCACGCCGTCAATGTGCTTAGCATACCAAATAGCATGTTTTTCTTGCTCAATGCTATCAACTACGCCGCTAAATACAACATCACAGCCAACTATGCTAACACGCACATTTGTACCCTCAACTATACTATCTTTAAAAAGATTTTGCTTTAAGTTTGCAAGAATTTTTAGACTATCGCATGGATACTCTGGCTTTTTGATACGAAGATAGGTATAAATTTTCCGCACTCCATCTGTGCTTTTGGCTAATTCTACTAGCTTATCTTCAAGCTCTTTACTATCAACAAGTCCGATCAGATAAGCATCTCCGTAAAAAACCTCTATCTCGATATCAATATTACTAAGACCTTTTGAAAATAAAATTTTGCTTTGTAATTTGCTTTGTATAAATTTATCTCTTGTGATCGAGTAAATACCACGTTTATCACGTGAAATAGAGTACGCATCATATACATTTAGCGGCGCAGTTGCTGGAGAAAGAACCGAGGAACAAGAGCAAAAAAATAGAGCCAAAAATACAAAAACACTAAATTTTAAAATCAGAAATCCTTTTGTAATTTCAAAAAGTTTATAGAAAATGGGCTAAAATTTATCTAAATCTGCTAAAATAACGCGCACGGAGGATAAAGTAATCTGGTGATGCTCACGGGCTTCAAACCCGATGACTGGGCGGTTGACCGTCTGGTGGGGAGTTCGATTCTCTCATCCTCTCGCCACTCTCATTTTAAATTTTACTTTTATCAAGCAAATTTATAATCCCAAACAAAATAAAGCTTAATACAACCAAAACAAGGCTTAAAACTAGTGCTTCATCGCTTTTACCATCGTATACGGCATTATAAATGGCAAGCGAAATAGTGTCTGTTTTGCCTATGATATTGCCACCCAAAATTAGTGTTATGCCAACCTCGCCAAGCCCACGCGAGATCGCTAAGATAAAAGCCGCTGCTACGCTCTTTGCAACACATGGAAAGAGCACGAAAATAGCTGTTTGAAATTTATCTTTTCCGAGGCTGTATGCTGCTTCACTTAGGCTCCTTGAAAGTGAGCCAAGAGCAGAAGCGACAGGCTTTACAAATAGCGGCAGCGAAGCTATAAAAGCAGCTAACACAAGAGCCTTAAAACTAAAAATAATTTCTAAATTTAAAGCCTTGCCAACGATGCCATTTTTGCCAAGCAGGTAAAGCAGTAAAAATCCAGTCGCAATAGGTGGAAAGATGAGAGGAAAAGTTACGATCATCTCTAAAACGGCTCTAAATTTACCTTTATAAAAGGCCAAAAGATAGGCTAAAGCTAGCCCAAAAACGACGAGCAAAGCCCCTTGGCATAAAATGACCTTTATGCTTAAAACCAGAGGATCAAGCAACCAAGAGAGCTCTTGCAAATTTAGCCTTATCTTATGCCAAATTTAGTGTAAATTTCTTTTGATCTCTCGCTTTTTAGCTCATCCAGAAATTTAACGCAATCAGTCTTTTTATCACATCCTTCAAGCTTTGCAGCTACGATATTTGCTGGTATGTAAAGAGCCTTGTCTATCAAAATAAAACTACCAAATTCGTCTTTGTGCGCATTTAGTTCGGTCTGATTAATGAACCCAGCATCAACTTCACCGTTTAATATATATGTAACGACTTGTGGCACACCAGCAACTGCTAAAATTTTATCCTTTAGCTCACCACTTAAATTTGCTTTTTGCATAAATTCATTTGCTCTTTTGCCATAAACTGTCTTTACGGCATCTGGCATAGCGATTTTAGAAAGAGCTTTTAGCTCATCAACTTTTTCTATTTTCACACCTTTTTTGGTAGCCAGTACCAAAGCGCCTGAGCCTAAATTTACATACTCAGCGATCTTTAGATCAGACTTTTTCAAAAAGTCTTCATCGCCCACTATCACGTCAGTTTTGCCCTCTTTTGCCTGCGCCATGATCGCTGTGATGTTTGCAAAAGAAGTGTCGATATTTACGCCATCTTTTTTGAGATTTTGCGCGACTGCTTCGACTATCTTTTTATATCCACCACCCGCACTTACTAGCAAATTTTCATTGCCAAATGCAAACATAGCAACCATTAAAAGCAAGATCTTTTTCATATTTTTCCTTTAAAATAAAGTCTCATGATTTTATAAAATATATTTTTATAACTTATTCGGATTTTTGCCAAAATGGTATAATCCCAACAAAACAAAAGGATGGGCATGAACGAACTTGAGCTAAAGATGCAGGGCAAGATAGATAGGCTAACGGATAAGACTTTTAGGTTAGATCCAAGGATCGGCGAGGGTTATTTCACGGCGAAATATTTTCTAAAAGTAAATGAGATAATTAAGCAAAATTTACCCGATCAGCACGTGACGATGCAGTTTTTCCAAAGGCGCGATGATATCGTACTTTGTGGCATCGACGAAGTTTTAGCCGTCATCAATAAATTTGCCAAAAATCCAAGCGAGCTTGAAATTTATGCACTTAATGATAGCGATATCATAAACGCAAACGAGCCAGTTTTAAAGATAAGCGGCAAGTATGAAAATTTTGGCTTTTTAGAAAACGTCATCGATGCGACGCTTACTAGAAGAAGCTGCGTGGCGACAAACTCAAGAGACGTGATAAGAGCGGCAAATGGCAAGGACGTTTTTAGCATGGCAGACAGGCAAGATGACATCTGCACGCAACCAGGCGATGGATACGCCTCGTTTATCGGTGGGATTAAAAAAGTCGCTACTGACGCTCAGGGCGAGCTTACGGGGCTAAAAGGTGGTGGTACCATGCCTCATGCACTCATTCAAATGTGCGGCGGGGATATAGTAAAAGCCTCAGAAATTTATGCTAAAACCTTTGAAAATGAGAAGATCACGGCATTGGTGGACTATAACAACGACGTGATCACAGACGCATTAAGGGCTGCAAATGCCTTAAAAGAGAGGCTTGGCGCGGTTAGAGTCGATACTAGTAAAAATTTGATTGATAAATATTTTGATGATAAGGATACTAGCGGGTTTGACCCACATGGCGTTTGCAAGGAGCTTATATTTGCTCTAAGAGAGGCGCTTGATAAAGCTGGCTTTAAATACGTTAAAATCGTCGTTAGCTCAGGCTTTAGCCCTAAAATTATAAAAGAATTTGAAGCTCATAACACACCAGTTGATACTTATGGCGTTGGAAGTTATCTTGTTAAAAATGACATTTGTGGCTTTACTGGCGATCTAGTCGAGCTAAACGGTAAAGATGAGGCTAAATTTGGTAGGAAAAATTTTGCTTCAGACAGGCTAAAGAGAGTGAAATTTTAAGAGAAAAGATGAAATTTATAAAAATTTTAATGTTTCTGTCACTTTTGCTGACTACTTGCACCGCCGCAAACTACGCTAATGCTTTTGAAAAGGTTGGCATCCTTGAAGACGGAATTTATCGCTTTAGCCAAAATGGCCTCGGGGTCAAAAAAGACCTGCTTGTAAAGGTGATATCTGTGCAAAATTTGGATAGCTCACGCAAAAAGATCATCTCCATGTTAAATATCCCAAAAAAGTCTAAAATAAATGACTTTAAAACAAACGATACTGGCGTGATAGTGTGGCCATTTTATGAGTTTGAGGGCAAATTTTTAACGACAATAATCGTTGAAAATATAAAAAAAGAAGATAGCGATCAAAAGCTACTTAAGATGCTAGAGCTTAAGCATCCGTTTTACTCAACGCTCCAAGCTCGAAGGAAAGGTGCTAAAGACGCCATAGATGTGAAATACGTGCTAAATTTCAAAGAGGCAAAGCTGGTAAAATCGTTTCAAAACCGCCCTTAAAACTTTATTTTAAATAAATTTCATTAAAATGGCATAATCAAAAAAAGGATCATCTTTGCACAATCTAAAAACTATAAACGTCGCTCACTCGCCGGACGCTGACGATATTTTCATGTATGCCGCGGTCAAATTTGGCTGGGTTAGCAGTAAAAATTTAGCCTTTATATCAAAGGCGCTTGATATAGAGACACTAAACGAAGAGGCACTAAAAGGCACTTATGAGGCAACGGCGATCAGCTTTGCACTCTATCCTAAAATTTGCGATGAATTTGCACTTTTACGCTGCGCGGTGAGCTTTGGCAACGGATATGGCCCAAAGCTTATCAAGCTAAAAGGCAAGCAGCTAAAGCGAAATTTTAAAGTCGCACTCTCTGGTAAAAATACGACAAACGCCCTGCTCTTTCGCATAGCCTACCCAGAGGCAAGGATCGTTTATAAAAATTTCTTAGAGATCGAAAATGCCGTGCTTAGCGGCGAAGTCGATGCTGGCGTGCTTATACATGAAAGTATCTTAAATTTCTCAGACCAGCTCTGCGTAGAGCGCGAAATTTGGGACATCTGGAGCGAGCTAAACGGCGAAAATTTACCGCTTCCACTTGGCGGCATGGCGCTTAGACGAAGTCTGCCGATAACCGACGCGATCGAGTGCGAGAGAGTGCTTAGCGAGGCCGTTAGGATCGCCACTTCGCACAAGCCATTTTTATCTCACATGCTAATGGAGCGAAACCTCATCAGAGTTGGCAAAGATGAGCTAAAAACATATCTAAATTTATACGCAAACGACGAGTCTATAAGCATGAACGAAACGCAGCTAAAAGCGCTAAATAAGCTCTATCAAATAGGCTATGACAAAGGTTTTTTTGAAAAGCCAATCGACGTAAACGACTACCTCATCCCAACTGAATACAACGAAGTAAGGTTTAGTTGATGCAAAGTACGCTTGTCTCGCTTGGAGTTGAAACTTTTAAGATTGCCCTTTACATCAGCCTTCCGATGCTACTAAGCGGACTAATAGCAGGTCTTATCATCTCCATCTTTCAAGCGACAACTCAGATAAACGAGACCACGCTAAGCTTCGTGCCAAAGATCTTGCTAGTCGTCGTTGTCATCATATTTTTGATGCCTTGGATGATCTCGATGATGGTTGAATTTACCACTCGCATGCTTGATTTTATACCGGAATTTATCCAGTGACGAGGCTTGTTGATTTTTCTAAATTTACCTCGGTTAGGATAGGCGGCGTGCATGAAATTTTCGAGGTTGATAGCCTTGAAGATCTAAATTCGCCTCACTTTTTAGGCACAGTGATGATAGGTAGGGGCAATAACTTGCTTATCTCGCCAAATCCCCCAAAAATGGCGATACTTGGCAAGAACTTTGACTATATAAATTTAGAAATTTGTGATGAAAAAATTTACCTTGAGATAGGTGCTGCGACGAAATCTGCCAAAATTTATAACTTCTGCAAACAAAACAACATAGCTCACCTTGAGTTTTTAAAAAATATCCCAGGCACGCTTGGCGGACTTATAAAAATGAACGCTGGACTGCTTAAATTTAGCATAAGCGACAACATCACGCATGTGCGTCTAGCTCGTGGCTGGGTGAGCAAAGATGAGATAAGCTTTAGCTACCGCCACAGCGGCATAGATGAGGTCATTTTGGGGGCTAAATTTAAGCTTCAAAGTGGCTTTGACTCGAGCATATCTGATGCTATAAGCGCAAAAAGGGCAAATCAACCAAAAGGAGCTAGCTTTGGCAGCTGCTTTGTAAATCCAGAGGGGCACTTTGCAGGGGCGCTACTTGAGGCGGTTGGGCTAAAAGGATACGCTATCGGCGGAGCGAAATTTAGCGAAGAGCACGCGAATTTCTTGATAAATTTTAACCATGCAAGCTTTGAGGATGCCACTAGCCTTATAAATTTGGCAAAGGCTAGAGTTTTAGAGAAATTTGGCGTAGAGCTTAAGACCGAAGTTTGCATTTTATAAGGATGATGATGAGTGAGTTTTTGAGCGAAGTTTTTACCCTTTCACTTTTGTTTATAATTATTGGCTTTTATGCCATTTATAGGGCCAAAAAGGCACAAAGCGAGCATGAGAAAAATGTGGCCAGTTATGATAAAAACTTGCTAAATTTTGCCAAAATTTTAGGCGTTCAAAATCACATAGACCTAGTTAAATTTGATGAAATTTTAGCCCAGGCCTTAAAAGAAAAACTAATTTTTAAATTTAATAAAACTACCTCGCAAGAGAAATTTATCTCTTTTATAAAAGATGAAAATTTCAAAATCAAACCCCAAATTTCGCAAAACAGTATCGATGAAGCTTTTTTAAACCTTTGCGCCAGCTCGCTTATAGAGCCGCTAAATCTTGCGATACTAAAAAATGAAGATCAAATTTATGGATTTTTGTTTGAAAAAGAGCAGCTTTTTGCTCTTGTTGATAGCGCTGCACTGCTTGGCGAAAATATTATAATTTGCGAGTAAATCAAGTAAAATTCATCTCTTTTTAGATAAAATCAAGCCAAATTTCAACTATAAGGTAAAAAATGGCAAAAGAAAAAGATAGTGACAAAAAGATAGCTATCCCAGAGAGCGAAGCGGACAAGAAAAAGGCGCTCGAGCTTGCGCTAAAGCAGATCGATAAAGCTTTTGGCAAAGGCACGCTTTTAAGACTTGGCGACAAAGAGGTTGAGGCTATCGAGTCGATACCGACTGGCTCGCTTGGACTTGATCTGGCTCTTGGCATAGGCGGCGTTCCAAAAGGCAGGATCATAGAGATCTACGGACCAGAGAGCTCTGGTAAGACCACGCTCACGCTTCACATCATAGCTGAAGCGCAAAAAGCTGGCGGAATTTGTGCATTTGTCGATGCAGAGCACGCACTAGACGTAAAATACGCTTCAAATTTAGGCGTAAATACCGACAATCTTTACGTCTCTCAGCCAGACTTTGGCGAGCAGGCACTTGAGATCGTTGAGACGCTTGCAAGAAGCGGTGCGATCGATCTTATCGTAGTTGATAGTGTGGCAGCTCTTACTCCAAAGAGCGAGATAGACGGCGATATGGGCGATCAGCACGTTGGCCTGCAAGCAAGACTAATGAGCCAGGCGCTTAGAAAGCTAACTGGAATTTTAAGCAAGATGAAGACAACTGTTATCTTCATCAACCAAATTCGTATGAAGATCGGTATGATGGGATATGGCACGCCAGAGACCACAACTGGCGGTAATGCGCTTAAATTTTACTCATCTGTAAGGATCGATGTAAGAAAGATAGCCACGCTTAAACAAAACGACGAGCCTATCGGCAACCGCACAAAAGCAAAAGTGGTTAAAAACAAGGTCGCGCCTCCATTTAAAGTGGCTGAATTTGACATCATGTTTGGCGAGGGTGTGAGCAAAGAGGGCGAGATCATCGACTATGGCGTAAAACTCGACATCATCGATAAATCAGGCGCGTGGTTTAGCTACAAGGCCGAAAAACTAGGTCAAGGCAGAGAAAACGCCAAAGCCTACCTAAAAGAGCACCCAGAAATTTCTGACGAGATAGTAGCGGCGATCAAAGGCTCAATGGGAATAGATCACCTAATAAGCAGCGGCGCAAAAGACGAAGACGACGACACAAACGAAGCAGGAGATGAATAATGGTATTTATTGAAGATGTAGAAGCTCACGAGGTTTTAGACAGCAGAGGCAACCCAACAGTTCGTGCGACAGTTAGACTAAGCGATGGAACCGAGGCAAGCGCGATCGTACCAAGCGGCGCAAGCACTGGTAAGCGTGAGGCGCTTGAGCTTCGCGACAAAGACGAGAGATACGCTGGCAAGGGCGTTTTAAAAGCTGTTTCAAACGTAAATGAAAAGATCGCTGAGGCAGTGATAGGACTTGATGCTTACAACCAAAAAGCAGTCGATGAAGAGATGCTTGAGCTTGATGGCACGCACAACTACTCAAATTTGGGTGCAAACGCAGTCCTTGGCGTATCTATGGCAGTAGCTCGCGCAGCTGCAAAGAGCCTAAATATTCCGCTCTACCGCTATCTTGGCGGTGCAAACGCTAGCATCTTGCCAGTGCCGATGTTTAACATCATAAATGGCGGCGCACACGCAAACAATAGCGTTGATTTTCAAGAATTTATGATCATGCCATTTGGCTTTAGCACATTTAGCGAGGCACTAAGAGCTGCAACTGAAATTTATCACAAGCTAAAATCTATCCTAAACGCAGCCGGACACAGCACGGCTGTCGGTGACGAGGGCGGCTTTGCTCCAAATTTAAAAGATAACGAAGAGCCACTAAAACTCATCTCGCAAGCTGTCAAAGAGGCTGGATATGAGCTAGGCAGCCAGATAAAGCTAGCCCTTGACGTTGCTTCAAGCGAGCTTTATAAAGACGGCAAATACGAGCTTGAGGGCAAGAAATTTAGCAGCGATGAGCTCATTAGCTACTACGAAAAACTTTGCGAAAAGTATCCTATATTTTCTATCGAAGATGGCCTTAGCGAGGACGACTGGAGCGGCTGGGCTGAGCTTACAAAAAGGCTTGGCAGCAAAGTGCAGCTAGTTGGCGACGATCTTTTTGTCACAAATGAGAAAATTTTACGCGAAGGTATCGAGAAAAAGATCGCAAATGCAGTCTTAATCAAGCCAAATCAAATAGGCTCAGTCACACAAACTATGCAAACTGTCCGCCTTGCTCAAAGAAACGGATATCGCTGCATAATGAGTCATAGAAGCGGCGAGAGCGAAGATGCATTCATCGCTGACTTTGCAGTCGCACTAAACACTGGCGAGATAAAGACAGGTGCTACTTCAAGAAGCGAGCGCAACGCAAAATACAACCGTTTGCTTGAGATCGAGCTTGAGGCTGGAGAGTTTTTGGGGGATAATATTTGAGCGAAATTTTAGACGAATATGGCAACACTGATGGCATATTTCATAAAATTTTAAAATACATTAGACCAACATTACGCTACGTCATAGCCACCATTTGTGTGGCTATGTTTGCCTTTTATGTAGGCAATATGATGTTTGGCAAACGCTCACTTGATGTTATGCTAAGTCTTCAGAGTAAAAAAGATAGACTTAGCGAGGACGTGGAGATTTTAAAAAAAATGAACGCGCGCCTGCAAAAAGATTATTTTGAATTACAAGGCCTTGAGCCAGACTTTAATAAAAAGTAGGAATGATGAAAAAAATTTGGTTAGTTTTATCTATATTTGCAGCAAGCGTGTTTGCTAGAGAGAACCCATTTATGCCTATTAGCGAGCTAAATACAAGCGTTATGACAACAAATATCATAGAAAAATTTGATAGCTTTGATTCTCTTTCGTTTAAATTTCCAAGCGATGCAGCGCTTTTACTAGATATCACCATAAGATATAGAGCAAATGACGGCACTATAAAGGAAAAAAGGTTAGCTGATATAAATAAAACTATCAATTACAGCGATGAATTTGCTTTAAATAAGGTAAAAAATCCAGAACCAGTCGTAGCAAAAAAGCTAGATGTTTCGGTCACAATGGCAAATATGCCTAGCCAAAAAGTAAGCACTCCTGTGATAATAGAAAAAAATGAAACTAAAATTTCAAATAAAGATAGAAATAAAACTTCAGATATGCCAACTCCAAATGTTGTAGTGATCGATCTTAGCACAGACAAAACAAAAGAAACTACCATAAAGCCTGAACAAAAGGTGGTCGAGATAAAGATCGAGCCTAGTGCAAAGCCAGTTGATAGTGTCAAAAATAAAAAGGATGTTAAATTTCTAGGTTTTATAAGCTTTCTAGCTAATAGCAAAGAGCTAAAAATCGCTACAAAAGCTAAAAATTTAAAGCATTTTGCTTATGAGAAAAATAAGATCGTTCTTGACTTTGCAAGGCCACCAAGAAGCTTTAAAACTAAGAGCTTAAAACTTGAAAATGAATATTTTAAAAATGTGATCATAGGCTGGCATGATAGATATTTCAGAGTGGTTTTAGAGCTTGATAAGATGCATAAATATAAGCTTGAAGCCACTGAAAATGGATATGTGCTTAAGCTTTTATAGTTGAATTTGAAAAAAAGAGTAGATTTCATAAAATTTCAAATATAATACTTTTCAAAATAAAAAATTTAAGGCTATTGGTTTGAAATATCCACTTGATTGTAAAGATAGTTTTGAAAACTCATTTATATTTTGGCTAACTCGCTATGTCAAATTTAAACTTAGCTCACTTTCAAATAAAGAGCTTAGGGATCCAAAAGTACTTGCAAGCGTGAATTACGCCCTAAGCCGCGAGATAAAGAACATTGATCAGCTTGATGGCTTGGTAAAAAGCGCGAGAAACGCAGGGCTTACCGGCATAAATACCTACTTTAACCCACTTAAAAAAATATATGAAACGATGAAATTTTACGAGCTTAGCAGCCTAAAGCAGATTGATGAAGAGCTGCTAAGCGAAATACTAGCTAGTACAACTGGTGGGCTAAGTGATGCTAGTAAGAAAAATTACCGCATCTCAGTGATAAATTTCTTTGCGTTTTTAGACAAACAAAACGAAGAGGATGGTAAGGCCCATGTTTTTGATATAAATTTAAAAAACTGGGGCGGAGTGAGCGGTAACAAAGGGCAAAAGTTGCCTGAGTTTATGGGCGAAGATGAGGTCAAAAAATTTCTTGATGCGATCGAAGAAAGTGACTTTAAGCAAAACTCAAATCGCAATAAGCTCATAATAAAAACCATCATCTTTACTGGCATTCGTGTGAGTGAGGCGCTAAATTTAAAAAGAAAAGATATCACTGAAGATGGCGACCTTTTTATCATTAGGATACGAGGCAAAGGCAACAAATACCGCATCGTTATGATAAAACGTCACCTAATAGAAGCTCATTTAAATGCGATTGCAATAAACTACATCAATAAAGAAGGCTATCTTTTTATCAATAAAAAAGGCACCAGGCTTACGCAGGCTTATGTTAGCCGCATAGTTGAGCAAATTTTATTTAAAGCTGGCATCAGAAAAGAGAAAAATGGTGCTCACATGCTGCGCCACACCTTTGCAACGATGCTTTACAAAAAGCAAAAGGACCTTGTTTTGGTGCAAGAAGCTCTAGGTCATGCAAGCCTAAATACCTCAAGAATTTACACCCACTTTGATAGTGATAAGCTAAAACTTGCTGCAAAAGTGGCTGAGGATCTAGCAAACTAGAGCACTTAAAGCCAAAGCAAACTAGCAATACTAAATTTAACTCATGCAAAATTTAAAACATTATTTAACTATGAAACCCTATAAATATATGAGGAAATTTTAGCTTACAAGCAGCCTAAAAGCTTGCTCTGTATCTAAATTTACAATCCACCAGTCAAAAGCTCTTATAAAAAGTGAAATTTGGCAAGCAAATTTTATTCTACTCGCCAAATTTATATCGGCCTAGCCGATTTTTCTTATCTTTGCAGGAAGTGCTTGTCTAGCGCAAGTGCCAACCAACCAGTCATTTAAACTAAATTCGCCATTTCTTTTTGGATCAAGAAGTCCAAGCTTATTATGATTGACCCCTTTTTCTAAATTTGCGATCCCAAAAGCTGGCTTTCCATCGACAATGTGCGTTCTTATGCCAAACTCATCATGACCAAATCCATGCTCAATACTAATAACCCCGCTAGCAACGCCGTCTGTCACAAATGCCTCACCAACTTGCGCACCATAAGGCGTAGTCACCTTCACCTTATCGCCTGAGCGTATGCCTTGCTCGTTAGCTACATCTGTCGATATCCTTATGAAATTCTTAGGATGAACAGATCTTAGCCTTGGGCTAACAAAGGTGTAGAAGTGCTGGATATTTGACTTTCTTGAGCTCACTGTGTACTTCCACTCAGAGCGTGGGAAAAATTTCTCAAGCGGTGTGCCATCACTTGCTACCGGAAGCATCAGAGTTGGCACTCCTGGCATAAATTCGCCTGTTATTGAGTGTCTATGCCCACCAAGTGGCTCATAGTAGATTGAAGCTGGCATAGGCGCTGGTACTTTTACGGTTGCTTTATCGCCCTTATATGCGCTCTCGTAGCTGTCATATCTGCCGCCTTTTGCTAGCACGTGCGCCACTTTTGGCTTCTCTTCGTCTTTTAGATAAGGATCGAGTTTTGTCATCACTCTTGATATCTTACTAAGCTTTTTGTCCTCGTCGCTTATATCTTTCACACCCTCGCCATCAAAGGCTAAATTTGCTAGTGCAGCCGCGTAATACTGCTCTTTTACGTCAAGGTCCATGAAATTTCCGTCTTTATCTTTGAAGGCATTTTTGCCAAAGCCTTTTAGTCCAAGCCTCTTTGCTACAGCTATATAAAATGCCTCAACGTCGATCGCGCCGCCGTTTTTATCCTTTGCCTGCTTTGAGCTAACAGCTGGATAGCGCACGACTGAAGTTTTAGCGATCGTTCCCCAAAGAGAGTTTGGAAGTGCCCAGTTTTCTAAATTTACTCCGTCTGGTACGATGTAGTCAGCATAGGCGTTTGTCTCGTTCATAAAGGCGTCTATGCCCACAAAAAGTGGTAAATTTTTACTATCTTTTAGTGCATCTAAGACCGCTTTTTCAAGTCCAGCTTGAGCGTAAAATACGTTTGTCATATAGTTTATGAATACTTTTACTTTGTATGGATAGCCAGCCTTGTGGCTAGTGAGCGTTTCGTTTACCAGTGGCATAGAGATAGGATACCACGGCTGCTGTGCCGGATAGCCACTTCCGCCAGCTGCCACTTTGCGCTTAAACTCCGAGCTAGTTTCGTAGTATTTGCCAGATCTTGATAAATTTAGTCCATTTGGTTTATAAGCACCCTCAAAGCTCTCAAGATCATATCTGCCCTTTAAAAACTCGTGCGTGCCAGCACTTGCATTGATGTTGCCGCCTTTATAGCCGTAAGTACCCATTAGCGTATTTAGACAAAGGATCGCGTAGGTAGTCATGCCAGCTTGTGTATGCATCATGCCGCCATGCACGTTTGTACTCACTTGTCTGCCATTTTTGGTGAAATTTTCACAAAGCCACAAAATATCATCTACGCTTACACCGCAAATTTTTGAGTACTCTTCAAGGCTATGCTTGTAAGCTGATTCTTTTAAAAGCTGCATTGAGCTTTTTACCTCGACTTTTTTGCCGTCTATTAAAATTTTACCTTTGTAGTAGAGCTTGGCTGGTTCATTTACCTTGTAGCTTTGTATCTTGCCATCTTGCGAGCAGACCTGCCACTCGTTATTGATAAGTGCAAATTTGCCGTAGTCTTTGTGGCCTTTTTCGGTGATGACTAGATGCGTGGCGTTGCACCAGTGTATCTCGCCTGCTAGCTTTGCTTGGTCTAAATTTGGCTGAATAAGGTAGTTTGTAGCGTATTTTTCATTTTCTATGATCCAGCGTATCATCGCCATGGCTAGAGCTGAGTCGGTGCCTGGCTTTATCGCTATCCAGCGGCCTTTGTCTGAAGAGGCGTATTTTACAGCGTTTGTAACGCTTGGGTCGACCACTGCGTAGCTAAAGTTATCTCTAGTGCCTCTTGCGTAAGAGAGCATTTTTGCCTGTTTTTGGAAAGGGTTGCCACCATTTGACGGCGAAGTGCCCCAGTAGATGACAAATTTAGAGTTTTCATAGTCTGGCTTAGTGTGTGCAAAGCCCTTTGCGTTGTGCGCGATCTTGCCGCCGACCCTAAAGCCACCACCGCAAATTCCGCCGTGAGAGTAGTGATTTATAGTGCCAAATGACTTTTTGACAAAGCGATCAACGATATCAGAGCGTCCGTCATATAGATAAAAACTTAAAAATTGATTGCGTTTGGTACCGTACTCTGGATTTTCACTATCGATTAGCTCGTCGCTATATATTGCTCTTAGCCCATCAACATGCCCCTCGCCAAAGAGATCTCCACCCTCCACTACCTCTTCTACTAGCTGCTCAAAGCTTATGCTCTTCCACTTGCCTTCGCCTCTTTTACCAACTCTCTTTAGTGGCGTTAGTATCCTTGCAGGTGAGTCTATCATCTCAGGCAATATCGCTCCTCTAGCGCAAACTGTGGCTCGCTTTTCAGCTTCGCCACTTAGCGTTGTGGCAAGAAGTGCATCATTTATAGATGTGTCAAAATTTGCCCAGTGTACGTTTGAGAGTGGGTGGTATGGGTTGCCGCTACATCTTAAAACTCGGTCGTTTTTGTCATCTACGTGAAGTCTTATCCCGCACTTCGTTGTACAGCCGTGGCACATAGAAAAGATAACGCTATGTCCATCGCTAAGTGAAATTTTGCCATCTTTTACGCTAAATTCAGGCTCTAGCGAGTTTGCCTGCGGTTTATAGTCGTCCTTATCTTCATCTGCCAGTATAGCACTCGTGGTTAGTGTTGAGAGCACGGCTGATCTTTTTAAAAATTCTCTTCTTTGCATTACTTATTTCCTTTTACTGTGCTATCTCTTCGCTCCAGCTGATAACCTTTTTATATCCATTATCAAGCTCGAGTTTTTTATTGTTTTTAGCCAAAATTTCACTAACACCGTGGTAGAACACCTGTGGATTTGTATTTTTAGGGCTATCTATAACCATAGTCTCATGTGTGGCTAGAAATTTTCTAATATTTGAGTTAGGATCATTAAGATCGCCTATTATACGGCTACCGCCCACACAGCTCTCTACACATGCTGGCTGAAGCCCTGCTCTTAGTCTGTGGTCGCAAAATGTGCATTTATCAGCTTTATAGGTATGCAGGCTAAGATACCTTGCGTGATATGGACAGGCCTCCACACAAAGCGCATAGCCTATACACTCTTTTGTGTTGATCTTAACGATACCGTTGCTTCTTTGGCAGCTAGCACCAGTTGGACAAACACTAATACAGGCTGGATTGTTGCAGTGGTTGCAAAGTCTTGGAAGTGATGCTATGACTGCCATTTTGCCGCTTTTATCCTTTGCTTCATATTCGGAGACAATGGTTCTAAAAGCACCTGGCTGAACGTCATTTTCCATCATACAGCTCATAGTGCATGACTGACAGCCAACACATCTTGTAAGGTCTATCGCCATGCCGTAGCGAACGCCACTACCACTAAAGTCCTTTGGTGCTGCCTTTAGTGCGGTCGTAGCGAAAAATATTCCCGCAGCTGCAATGAAGCTGCGACGAGAATTTAGCCCTTGTTGCATATATTTCTCCTTTTCAAAAAAAGTATTTCTTATTCTAACATAGTAAAATTTTTTTTTAAATTTTATTTTAGCTTTTTGCAAAATATATTAGAATTTGAGAATTTTTGTAGCACTTAAAAAGTAGAAATTTATATAGTAAAATTTAGGTAAAAAGATAGAAATTTAACTTCTATCTTTTTAAATTTATGATTTGTAGTTTAGCATATAAAGGCGAATGACTTGCTCTGCTGTCATCTTTAAATTTCTAATCGCGACATCTTTTCTCATCGCTTCTTCAAGACTCACTGGCTCATTTAATATACAAAAATAGGCATCAATCCCATTTTTGTGGCAATCTTTGGCGCATTTTTGCACGCTTCCAGCAAATGCGATCACTGGCTTATGATACTTTTTGGCTAGTTTTGCAACCCCAGTCGGAGTCTTTCCCATTGAGCTTTGAAAGTCCATACGGCCTTCGCCAGTGATGACTAGATCAGCCTTTTTGATCTCATCCTCAAGTGCGATGGTCTGTGTAATGATCTCAATACCTGGGCAAAGTTTTGCTCCTAAAAATGCCACGAAAGCAAAGCCAAGTCCGCCGGCCGCGCCAGCACCTTTTTGTGTGTGAAATTTGGTGCCATTTTTTTCTTTTACAAGGCTTGCAAAGTGTTTTAGTCCATCATCAAGCTCTTTTACCATGCGGCCATTTGCACCCTTTTGAGGGGCATAAACATGGGCTGCTCCATTCATGCCATAAAGCGGATTATCTACATCGCAGGCGATTAAAAATTCGCAATCCTTTAGCTCTTTTGGTGCCTCTTCATCTGTAAACTCACAAATTTTGGCTAAATTCTCGCCTTTTCCTTCAAGTAAAGCACCATCTTTATTATAAAATTTAAAGCCAAGTGCGCTAAGCATGCCTGTACCAGCGTCATTTGTCGCACTTCCGCCGATGCCAATGATAAATTTTCTAGCACCTTTAGCAATGGCATCTTTTATCATCTGACCAAAGCCAAATGTGCTAGTCTTTAGTGGATTTCTCTCGTCCGGATTTATTAGTGTAAGACCTGAAGCACTTGACATCTCAAGTATGGCAAGATCATCTTTTAGGGCGTATCTGGCTAGTATTTCAGTACCAAGCGGATTTTTAACTATCGTATCTATAAATTTCGCACCAAGTGCATCAGCCATCGCCTCTACACTACCCTCGCCACCATCAGCGATGGGCTTGACAACGACCTCGCAGCCAATCTCTTCTAGCCCTTCTTTTATGGCAAGGCCCGCTTCAAGCGAGCTAAGCGAGCCTTTTAATGAATCAATCGCAACTAAAATTCTCATAAAAGCACCAAAGATAATATGTAAACACTAATTATACCAACGATACCCATTATAAAAGTCATAGCCGTTTGTGTGCGATATCCTTGTTCTGCGCTCATCTTGCTAAAATTTGTCACAACCCAGAAGTAGCTGTCATTTGCGTGAGATACGCACATCGCACCAGATGCTATCGCCATGACACAAAGTGCAGCTGAAATTTCACTCGTAAAGCCAAGTGTATGCATGAGCGAGTTATCAGCACTAAATGCGCCCATAATAGATGCTGTCGTGATGATAGCCACAGTCGAGCTTCCTTGAGCGGTTTTTAGTACGGCTGAGATGATGAATGGGAAGAAAATTCCTATCGCTTTTATAGTGGTTGCGTTTTCTTTTATGAAATTTACAAAGCCAGCCTCAGTGATGACATTACCCAAAACACCGCCAGCTGCTGTGATAAAGAGTATCGGACCAGCGATTTTTAAAGACTCGTTCGTGATATGGTCAAATTCTCTTATCTTTCTGGCTTCAACTAATAAAAATACGCAAAAGATCACGCCGATTGCAAGAGCAATGATAGGATTTCCTAAAAATAAAAGTATCTTTGGCAAGAGAGCCGTTTTATCAAACATGCCCTGTTTTGCTAATACATCAACGATCGAACCAATTGCCATAAAGATGATAGGCATAATGATGGGAGCAAGGCTCAAAAATCCGCTAGGTAGTGTTCCAAATTTCTTTAAAAGCTCTTCGTAGGTAGCCGATATCGTAGCGTTAGCATCTTTGTCGCTGATAATCACGCTTTTGCCAACACTCTTTGAAAAGAAATAAACAGCTATCAAAACAGGCACTGAAACGACTGTTCCCATAATGATAACAAGGAGCAAATTTCCGCCAAGACCAAGTGTTCCTGCAGCTGCTATTGGGCCTGGTGTTGGTGGGATGAAGACGTGAGATGCGTATAGACCACCACTAAGTGCGACTGACATCGCGACTGGGCTTGCTGAAATTTTCTTATAAAGTGCCTCACGAATAGAGTTTAAAACGACAAATCCGCTATCGCAAAATACCGGAATGCCAACAACCCAGCCCATGATGAGCATAGCAAGCTCTGGACGCTTTTGTCCGACTAGCTTTACGACCATATCAGCTAGCTTTAAAGCAGCTCCCGTTTTTTCAAGCACAGTGCCGATGATCGTTCCAAAGATAATAACGATACCGATGCTCTTAAATGTGCCACTAAATCCAACACCTATCATCGCTGGAATTTTGGATAGATCAATGCCTGCGACTATCGCAAGAACCAAAGAAATGCTCATAAGTGCCAAAAATGGATGCACTTTTAGCTTAGAGATCATAACGATCATAAGTATGATGGCTACAACAAAACAGACAATTAGTGAGATTCCGCTCATAAAAACTCCTTTGCTCTGAGATTTTGCTTAAGATTTTAGCAAAATTTGCTTGTATTTTTTCTAATATTTTTAAGTTTTTTGATTAATTAAATTTTTTGACATATTTGAGTAAATTTATGATTATTTGCCTAAATTTAGCCATTTTATAAGTTTAAAATTTTTAGCTTATTTTAAAATAACAAAACCAAGACCAAATTTATCAGTATGCCTATTATAATCAATCAAACTCTCGCCATATCCCGTAAAATACTGCAAATAGCCATAAACGCCAGTTGAAAATATCGGAAACATATATGAAATTTCAGCGGCACCTTTATTTGTTTTATCAAAATGTAAGTTATTTCTTAGCATCAGGCTAAAAATGTGATCATTAAGGTTGTAACTAAGCCTTACATCACCATGCCCGATGTATTTTAATATATCTTTATTATCGCCCTTATTGCCCACTACCATCCAAGCTCTTGGCGAAATGCTAAGCTTGCCAAAAACAAAATCACTTTGCACATAAGCTCTATTCCAGCTTCTTGAATTGCTACCATCTCGTCCATTTGACTCATGCAAAAGTCCAAATTTTAGGCTTTTAACACCTATTTGATCCAAATATTTTGGCGAAGCAAAATTTAGAAAAATTTCTGGCTGATAGTTCGTTTCACGAAATGGCGCTGAAGTTCTTGTTATCTGCCACCAAGATGTCTGCGTGTAGGCTGCTACAAGGCTCTCCCTAAACCCAAATAGGTCATAAAATAACGGCTTTGCAAGGCTTATTTGAAACTTAGTTTCAACGCTCTTTCGCTCATTGTTTGGCACATTTTTAGCATAAGTTACTGGCAAAAGGTAGTTAAATTTATAAAGCTCGATACCAAGTGCATTTTGTAAATTTTTATCACTTTTATCTTCTCTTAAAAGATCAGCTTGCTTTAGCTTCGCCTCTCTTGGTGCTGGCTCGCTCTCTTGCACATTTTGTATCACGCTTTGCTCGTTTAAAGAGCTTTTGGCTAGCTCTTTATAAATTTGCATAGCAGCCTTTATATCGCCGCTTTGCTCCAGCTCTTGTGCCCTTTTAAAATCATCTAACCCACTTGCTATCAAAAAACTAAGACCAAGGCTTAAAAATAATAAAATTTTACTCATCATCTATCTTCTTTTCTTGGATTTTCTTTGCCATTTCGTATTCGTCAGGGAAATTTACATTAAAAAACTGCTCACTATCTTTAAAATTTACGACTTTGCATTTACAGCTTTTTCTCAAAAGTCCGATTTTATGCTCATTTTTTAAATAAAACTCATGAGCCAAAGTGGCAAGCCCTGGGCTAAAAAAACCACAAAGCGAGTGAATGTGATCATTATCACTAGCAACGACCATGTCAAATTCATCTTTAAATTTAGCAAGCTCCTCCAAACTTTTAAGATCAAAAAATGGCATGTCGGCTGGTATCACAAAAATGCTATGATCAAAATTTTTAAGAATGGAGTAAAGTGCGAGCATTGGCGAATAGTTATTGCTATTTTCATCTTTTATAAGCTTTAGTGGCGGGCTAAATTTTTCAAATTTTGAGCTTACATAAACTTCGCCAAAAACTTTGCTAAATTTCGCAACCTCATAATGAGTAAGCGTCTTAAAACCACCAAATGGCAAAAGTGTCTTATCTTGCCCCATACGCGAGCTTTTGCCACCTGCTAAAATCACGCAAGTTTGCATCTTTTCCCTTAAGAAAGTTATGAGGCTAAATTTAGCTAAAAGCGGCTTTGATCTACCAAAAATATGCGATAAAAACTTATTTTTGTTTATGCTACTTGTGAAATTTTAAGCCTGCTTTACCCTTTTCATTGTTAAAAATTCCTCATAGCGACGATCAATGATAGCTTTGATCAAGGCATAGTTTTCTTGTGAGTTTTCTATATAAAAATAGGCGTTATCAAAGTATTTTTCACCAAATTTTTTCGAAACAAAATCCGTATAATCCTGCAAATACCAACCATACATTTTGGCAAATTTTGTCCGATCAGTCGTATAGTAAGCTTTTGCAAAGGCTTTACCAACAGTATTTAGCTCCGCACTTCCAAGTACGCCGTCCATAGCGTCAAAAAGATACTGACGATAGTTAAAATTTTCGTCCATCTGTGCTATATCGTCCGCAAAATCTGCTGCAAATTCCTTTGAATAAAATTTGTGTTCCATGCACCAGCGAAAGAAAAATGCAATGTGTGTCACACCGTTTTCATGCGGTATATCAGTCGGCGCATCTTTCGCACCCCAATGCCATTTTGCTTTGTCATATACTATATCTGGCATTTTTATCCTTTTAAAATGCTCAATTTTACTAAAACCATCTTAATCGCAGTAAAAATCATGGCTATTTTATCCATTTGCTTGCTATGATTAAAAAAAGATATAATGGCGCTTTTATTTAAGGAGAAGCAATGAGCGAAAAAAATCTACAAATTTTAGGCTGGATCGGCACATGCCTATCAGTTGTTATGTACTTTTCATACATCCCACAAATAATGGGCAACCTTGACGGCAACAAGACGCCTTTTATACAGCCACTAGCAGCTGCACTAAACTGCACGATCTGGACAAGCTACGGCTTATTAAAAGCTAAAAAAGACTATCCACTTTCTGCTGCAAACTTCCCAGGCATAATCTTTGGTCTTTTGGCTACGATAACAGCGTTTTAATACGCTAATAAAGCCGGTAAATTTGCAAAAAATAGCGGGATTTACTGGTTAAATTAATCCATACAAATACTTTAAATTTTTTGATATTTCACAAAGAATTAACTCAATTTTGTCAATTAGAAAAATAAAAGCTTTTTTTAGAAGAGATACTTTTAAATTTTATTTGATTATGTAAAAACAAGCCTAGAGCGGCAAGATTTTAAGATAGATTTGGATGTTGTGACGAAATTTTCACACAAGATAAAACACGTAGTTTATCAAAGTGTGGAAATTTCTAACTCATTCAAAGATACTTAAAAGCTAACGCCTATAAGTCCCTTGGATCGACGATTTTACCTGCTATGGCTGAGGCCGCTACAACTGCTGAGTTGGCTAGATAAATTTCACTCGTTCTATCGCCCATACGGCCTACGAAATTTCTATTTGTCGTTGAGATACAGCGCTCATTTGCACCTAAAATTCCCATATATCCGCCAAGACAAGCACCACATGTTGGGTTGCTCACAACCGCTCCTGCTTCGACGAAAATGTCGATTAAGCCCTCTTTTTCGGCAGCTCTTGCGATCTTTTGCGTCGCTGGGGTGATGATGAGCCTTGTCTTGCGAGCTACTTTTTTGCCTTTTAAAATTTGTGCTGCGATGCGAAGGTCGCTTAGGCGGCCATTTGTGCATGACCCGATAAATGCCTGATCGATAGTTAGATCGTCATGAACCGCCTGTCTTACGCTCTTGCCGTTGCTTGGCAAAAATGGATATGCTATGACTGGATCAAGGTTTGTAACATCGATCTCTAAAATTTTGTCATATTTTGCGCCCTCGTCTGAGTAGAAGAATTTTGGTTTATCGCGTAAATTTTTATCTTTTAAAAACTCTTTTGTGATCTCATCAACCGCGATGATACCGCTCTTTGCGCCCGCTTCGATCGCCATGTTGCACATTGAAAATCTATCATCCATGCTAAGACCCTCTATCACCTCGCCACTAAACTCAAGTGCCTTGTAAAGTGCACCATCAACACCTATTTGTCGGATGATCTCAAGGATGAGATCCTTGCCGTAGACGTGCTTATCAAGCTTACCTTTAAATATGACTTTGATGCTCTCAGGCACTTTAAACCAGTTTTTGCCAGTGATCATCGCATAAGCTAGGTCGGTGCTGCCCATGCCAGTGCTAAACGCTCCAAGAGCGCCGTGTGTACAGGTATGGCTGTCTGCACCGATGATGACGTCGCCTGGGATGACTAGCCCTTTTTCAGGCAAAAGTGCGTGCTCGATGCCCATATCTTTTTCATCAAAATAGTTTTTAAGATCGTATTTGTAGGCAAATTCGCGTGAAATTTTGGCTTGATTTGCGCTTAGGATATCTTTTGTCGGGATGTAGTGATCCATCACGATGGCAAAGCCATCTGGGTTAGCTAGCTTTGTCGCACCACTTCGCTCAAACTGCTTGATCGAAATAGGCGTCGTGATGTCGTTGCCTATGATCATATCGATCTTGCTCTCGATGATCTCTCCTGCGCTTACCTCTTTGCCAACGTGATCTGAAAATATTTTCTCGGTAATAGTTTGTTTCATAAATTTCCTTTAAATTTTAGACGATTTTAACAAAAATAGCTAAATTTAAAGGAATTTTACTAAGCCAAAAGGCCTAGTAAATTTAGAATTTAACGCTAGCTGTTAGCATAAACTGACGAGCATAGCCTGGTTGTATCGGTATGATATTAGCATCCGTACCAGTAGATGAGGATGTATAATAAAGCTTGTCGGTCAAGTTTTTGACGTTAAAGGCGAAATTTGTCTCATAGCCCGCGATCTTGGTATCGTAGCTGATGAAAGCATCGTAAACAACCGCACTATCCATCTTGAATGCCGTTCCTGCTGGTACTGCAGGTAAATTTGTCCTCATATAGTATGTATACCACGAGCCAAAATATCTAGCTCCACCGCCGATCCTTAGACCTTTTGCGCCTAGGTGGCTAAAGTCGTAGTTAGCAAACAAGCTGGCTTGGTGCTTTGGCGTAGCTTCTAGCGGTTTGCCCACTAGCACGGCAAACGCTCCGCTATCCTTTCGCACCTCAGTTTTTGTGAATGCGTAGCTAGCGCCCACGCTTAGTCCTTGTGTCACGCGGCCGTTAAAGTCAAACTCAAATCCTCTAGAGCGCGCCTCGCCCACTGGCGTACTCACGCCACTTACGGTACGCATGATGTTTTTCTTATTGATATTAAAAACCGCCGCACTAGCCGTTATGCTATCGTTTTGAAATTTAGATCCAAACTCTATACTTTTGCCCTCTTCAGGCTTTATATCGCCGATATCGCCTTTCATAGCCATTTGCGGATTGAAACTTTGTGCGTAGTTGGTATAGACCGACCACTGAGGCGTTAGTAGATATAAAAGCCCAGTTTGCCACGTAAATTTGCCATCTTGCTGATCTGTGCTATTTGGTCCACTAGTTGTGCCGCGAGCTACTTGGTCGTAGTATTCATACCTAGTTCCTAAAGAATAGATTAAGTTTTCAGTTAAATTTATGCTATCTTGTGCGTAAAATCCGATAGTTTTTAGCTTTTGATACTGAATGCTTGACTCCCTGGCAGTTGGTAGTCCTACTCTTCCATAGATAGGGTGATATATGTTGATGCTTAAGTGGTTACCCGTATCTTTTAGGCCACCTGGTCTATAGCGGTAGTATTCCTTTGCGTCAATGCCAAAGAGTAAATTATGCTCTATCTCACCGGTTTTAACGTAACCGTTTAAATTTAATGACCCTGCGTGCGTGCGGTGGATAAATCCGTCGTAATATTCGTTTCGCCTAGTTGCTGTGCCATTATTTAATACATTCATTAGCCTTATGTGGCCGTACTCGTGCTTTGAGCGAGAAAATGCATAAGCGCCCTTTAGTAGCCAGTTTTCACCGAGATTTTTCTCGAAATTTACATCTAACGTGTCAAGCTTTGTTTTTAGCTTATTAAATGGCTCGTCAAGGCGTCTTTTCTTATCTATGGGTAGTAGTTTTCCAGTGCTTGGAATGAGATACATGCCTCGGTCAATCGGATCGGTCGAGCGTGTGTGCGCATAGGCTAAATTTATGCGGTAGTCATCGCCTTTATACGAAAGTGATGGCGCAAAGAGGACGTTTTTATATTCGCCAAACTCTCTCCAGTAGTCCTTTTGCATAGTATCAAATATAAATCTATACGCAAACCCGCTCTCCGCAATAGGTCCTGTGGTATCAAAGCCCGCGTTCCAGTAGTTGCGGTTGCCGATACCAGCCCAAATTTCGTTTGAGAAGTCGTATTTTGGCTTTTTAGTGACCATATTTATGATACCGCCTGGCTCTTGCGCGCCGTAAAGCAAGCTAGAGGGGCCTTTTAGCACCTCGACGCTTTCTACGGTTTTATTAAAGCTATGCATGACGCTAGACGGTACGCCGTTTCGCATGATCGAGCCGTCGCGTCCGCCGCCAAAGCCTCGCTTAATAATCGAGTCAAAGATACCGCCCGTGGTGTTTCCGTAGCTAACTCCGCTCACATTTTGAAGGCTCTCAGCTAGGGTCTCTGGCTTTTTATCCTTTAGTTGCTGCTGGGTTACGACGTTTACCGTCTGCGGGATCTCTAAAATAGGCGTATTTGTTTTGCCTACTTCGCTGGTTTTGGCTCGGTATCCATCGTCTGCGCTATCTTCAACGCTGATACCATCTAAGCTTACATCAGTAGCATTTAAAGCAGAAATAGCAAAACAAAGCACCGCACTAATGCGAAATTTATTCATCTATTATTCCTTAAAATTTTAATATTATAAAAATAGTTATCATTATATATAAACAAGATTTAAATTTTTATGAAAAAATTTACGAAAAATTTATATTTCAATAACATTACAAATGAAGCATTTTCAAAATTAAAAATAGAACCATAAAAAACAGATCTTTACTATTCTGTCACAAAAAGTGATGAAACTTTTGTTAAAACATTTTTGCAACATTTCTGATATAATCTTTAGCATGAAGTACGCACATTTAGTTCAAATAGCAAGTTATTTATCAAATTTTACAAAGATAAACCAAGCAAAACGCATCAATGATATGGCTATTTTGATCGAATTTAATGGCGAGAAGATCATCTTTGATCTAAATAAATCAAACTCTGCTATTTATAAAGACGATGAGCAAAAAGAAGCAAAAATTTATCAAGCGCCTTTTGATAATGTGCTAAAAAAGCGCTTTAACGCCTCGCATATAAAAAGCGTTGAGTGCTTAAAAGATAATAGAATTTTAAAATTTATCTGTACGCAAAGTGGCTCATATAAAAGTGAAAATTTTATCCTCTATCTTGAATTTACCGGCCGCTTTACAAATGCTGTGATAACTGATGAAAATAACGTAATCATCGAAGCGTTAAGACACATCGATAATAGCTACCGAAAGATAGAAACCGGCGAAGTTTTAAAGCAGCTTCCAGCCATCGCTATCAAAGAAAAACCGTGCGAGCCCATAACTGACTTTAAGGCGTTTTTTAGAAGTGAAGCGGCCAGAGTAAATGAGTCCAGGATAGCTAGCTTAAAAGAGGCGAAGCTTGCAAGCGTACAAAAAAAGATAGATAACATGAGCGAAATTTTAAACTCACTTGAAGACAAAGATGAGCTGATGAGAAAGAGTGAAGAAGCTGCGAATTTAGGATCGCTTTTGCTTGCAAATCTGGGCAATTTTAAGGGCTATGAGAGAGAAATTTGCCTGAAAGATTTTGATGGCAATGAGATAAAACTAACTCTTAGCGATACACCAAAAAACAGCGCAAATGAATTTTACACAAGATCAAAAAAATTTCGTGCAAAAGCCATTGGCGTGGAGATAGAAAAGAGAAATTTAAGCGAAAAGATCGAGTTTTTTGAAGGATTAAAATCTCTTTTAAAAGAAGCGAACAGTCTTTATGAGCTTGAAATTTTAAGCCCAAAAAACAAAGCAAAACAAAGAGAACGCCACGTAAAAGATGTGAGTGAAAATGCTGAAATTTTTTACGTTAGAGAATTTAAAATACTAGTTGGTAGAAACGAAAAAGGCAATATAAATTTGCTTGACCTTGCCAAAAAAGACGATATATGGTTACATCTAAAGGATACCCCAAGCGCTCATGTCATTATTAAGACAAACAAGAGCAAAGTGCCAGAAGATGTGCTAGAAATGGCAGCTAAATTCTGCGTGGAATTTAGCGTAAAAGGAGCTGGTAGATACGAGGTGGACTACACCAAACGTGAAAATTTAAGGCGTGAAAATGGCGCAAACGTCACTTACACAAACTACAAAACAATCATCATAAATAAAGGCTAAAAATGGCGGTAACACCCTTAGGAAATAGTAACTTTATAAATCAAAATGCCCCAGTAGTATCGCAAGTGCATGCAAATCAACAAGCTAGATTTGATATGCAGTCTTTGATGGCAGCTGAGCTTGCCTCGCAACAAAGTGAAGAGATCAAAGAGGTGCGTCCGATGGAAGAGTCTTATAAAATAGACCCTGAAAAGGAGCATGAGCGCCAAAAAAATGAAGAAGAGGCAAGTGAGTTTGAGAGCGAAAGACAAAATTCAAGAGATAGTGACGAAGAAAATTTGGACGATATAGCAGATAATGAGGAAATAGTACCTAGCGAACATCACATGCTTGACATAACTATTTGATGCCTAAATACCCCAGCCCCACAAACACTACATCTCAAGCCAGCAATACTACCCCAACACCTAACCCTCCTTCAAATTTTTAACACAGTAAATGATAAAGAAAAACTTTTTAAGATCCACTCTGACTCACCCAAGGCCTGCCCGCTCGGTAGCAAGATCGAAGGTCTCTTAACCATCCCCCTCCTAAA
>NZ_PPAU01000109.1:0-1358 GCF_002914195.1 Campylobacter concisus
TCCAAGTATTCTCCAAAAGGAACGCTTTGTGACTGCATAGCGTAATATTCAAGCTGCTGCATATATTTTACACGTTTATATTTCTCCCAATCAGGTAGTTTCTCTATGTATTTATGAAACAGCAGTAACCGAATAAGGGTATTCTTTTCACTATATCCTTCAAAATTTGTCTGTAAAACTTCATCGCCTTCTGCATCAAGATCCACAAAGTAGTATTTTTTGTCATCCCAAGTTTTTAGTATAAATTTACGAGTAGGGAATTCTTTTTTTGCTCGATCTATGTTCTTTAAAAAATCGCCATCAGGGTTATCATAGACGATAAAGACACCTTCATACTCTCTGGTGACAATCTCGCTCTTGGTCTTATTTTTATCCCACTGGAGCTTAGCAAGCTCCCAGTTGTATTCTAAGTTATCTAAATAGACGGGGCAATAACCTTTAAGTCCATATTTTTGTTTGTATAGATCCCAATTATGCTCTACTTCATCGTAGTCATTGTCAAGTCCATCACCCCAATCCATGTTGGCAAAAATATTATCGCTCATCTTATTCTCCTTAACTCTTATTTTTTATCATAAACAGAAGTGTGAGGCACTCCACGGATACCGCTTTCAGTCAAGATCACATCCCTATAAACTTTTAGTTTTGAAATATCGATCTTTTCTTGTTCAGCACTCACCTTAGCATTTTCATCATAGTATTTATTCATGATTTTTAATTTTTCATCATTACTTTTTCCACGTCCCTCGCTTAGTATCAGCATAGATTTCACAAATGACGAGTCTGGATGAACTGGTGTAAAATAGACTTTTACATTCATCTGTTTTACTAGCTCAGGCAATTCATAAGCCAGATGTCTTCTGCAAAACGGACATTCTGGATCAGTTAAAACAATGGCATATTGCTTGCTATCTTTGTGGTTAAATTCAAGCACATATTCTTCTGGGATAGCACCGACTACCTTTTCTAGCTTGGCATTTGCAGCCTCATCTTCAAGATTTACCTTTTTGTTGTTTTTTGTTACCTCTACGATATAGTCTTTGATCTCTAAGCTTGTTTCGTCATCAGCAACAAATAATGCACCAAGACCATTAATCATCTTGCCATCTTGTGCTACAAATGCTGGTATATTTGTTCCATCGGCTGTTGTAACGGTAAGCAATATAGTGCCAGCATTTTTCAGTTGAGTGAAATTTCCAAGATTAACATTGTCTGGAAACTCCTTTAAGAGTTTTGTGAAATTCTTTTTAAATTCTGTTTTGTTGGCAATATTTAAAGCATCTATCTCTTTGCTTATATTGTTCTCATCTATTGCAAATGCACAAGTGCTAAATGCAAGCAGACTGCCTAGTAATATC
>NZ_PPAU01000110.1:0-2272 GCF_002914195.1 Campylobacter concisus
GGTAAATCCAGAGCTATTTCAATCTACAAAGACTGGCTATGATATATTATTTCCTATTTGTGTAACGCTCAATGATCCCAAATATACGTATTTATCACCAGATACAGAATTTTGCAAATATATCTTTGACAAAACTCAAAAAGCAAACAATATATTTGAAATTTGCCAAATAGCGAAAGAATTTTTAGAAGAGATGGAAAAACGACATCCTAAACAAGATCAAAAACAAGGCACTGGCATAAAATTAAAAGAAAGCACAGATCAGGCAGAAGACCAGCAGCAAAAACAGCCTGAAAAAAGCCTTGGGGATAACAGTTTTGACATAGATGAAAGCGAAGATGAAGATATTTCTAACGACTATGGTTATTTAGATGATGATGACTTTTCGAATTCTTATCAAACTATACAAGATCCACAAGATAATTCCAAAGAAGAGAATAATGGGCATAGCGAAAATAATGAGCCTAATAAAAACAAACTACTTGGGGACAAAGGCGACTTGATAGATGCTTTAAGCGATGAAGAAAAAGAGGTGATACGCCGACTTATACGCAGAATAAAAAGTGAAGCTATTAAAATAACTGATAATGGGGCAATTATTAATACTTTAGATGATGAAGAATTTATCCAACGTGTTGCTGCGGTTTATGGCAGAAAAAGAAATTTTGAAAATAATGATTTAGAAAAAATGCTACAAAAACCACTTGCTGCTATCAAAAATGGCGATATTACGCTAAATTTACCACTGATCAATAAATATTTTAACCAAGCCAAAAAAGAATTGAGTAAATTTTTCCCAAAAACAGCAGATGAAGCTAGCTCTAGGCTAAGCAAAAAACTAAATAACAAAAAGATAGCATCGTTGCCATTTAATCCAACATTAAGAGGCTTATTTAAAGAGCCTTTGAAAAAGAAGAAAGAGCCAGTGAAGCTTACATTTTTTCTTGATCTTAGTGGTTCTATGCGCGGTAAGCCAATTTTTAACTCTAAACACCTATTGGCAGTAGTTAAAAAATTACAAGATGAGCAATATATAGACGCAAGTCTAGTGCTACATAAAGGTGGTCTTGTTGATAACTGCACCATTATAAAATTTAAGGACTTTAATCAAAAGCCACTTGAAATAATTTCAGCACTAGAGGCCAGTCATGACGAGGGTATAATAAATGCAATAGATCACAGCCTAAAGACTATCAGAAAAGACTTAAAGCAATCAAGGGCCGTATTTTTCTTAACAGATGCAAATTTATTCGATAATCCAAAAGATATAAAAAAAGCAATGGCAAAAATAGATAATAAGAATATTATTGGTCTATATGCTGGCGATAGCAACAATGCAGAGCTTAGCCGATATTTTTCTAACTTTATCTCAGCAAAGAAAGAAAGCAGCGAAAGCCTAAATAATACGCTAGAAATATTGGTAAAAGCAGTTACTGAAATTGCCAACCCTGATCTAACTACAAAAAGGGCAATAGAAAGGATTGCTAAAAACCCTGAAATTTATAGCTCTTATGCGCTTGAAGGTCAAAGTAAAGCAAGAACAAGAACCAATCAAAGTGCTGAAAATGAGAGTATAGGCTCAAATCCTAAGATTAAAGCCTAGATGCTTTTATTCTTGATGACTTTTTCTAAATTCCCAAGCAGGCGTTAGATTATTCATTGACCAAATACCTATTTTTTTATTCTTTGCCCTACTCTCAGCATCAAAATACTTTTGTTCTTTGGCGTATTTTATATAAACCCAGGCCAAACCTTTCTCAACCTGCTCTAAATTAACCTCTATACCATTGCAATAGACTACACCAACCTTTCGGCCATATTGGTCTGTATCTTGCACAACTACGTTAGCATTTGTGCCATAGCACATAGAGTTTAGGGATTTTTTTGATACATTTCCAAAATCTTGGCTCTTTTCTGGCGCATCTATGCTAGCAAGCCTAATCCTAACTTGTTCTTTTGAACTTGTTAAGATAGTAAGTGTATCGCCGTCAGCAACTTTTATTACTTTGCCACTGATCTCCTCTGCATGAAGCCATAGTGCGCTAAAAAGCATTAGGCTAGATAGTAAAAATTTAGTGTTCATTTTATGCTCCTTCTGGTGGTGCTATTAGTGTTTGCTCTTTGTAATTCATTTTATTGCTTTCATAGTATGTATTAAGATGTTATTTTTCATTAGTAAAGAACATCAAAAAGCTTAATAATACATAAAAATACTAATCAACGAAAGGCGTTCTTCTTAGAGTATAAGGTATTAAATTGTCTATCTTTAGCT
>NZ_PPAU01000111.1:0-480 GCF_002914195.1 Campylobacter concisus
TATTTGAGCTAAGGAATTTACTCATTGCATTTATCAAAATGGCAGTTAAATTTGTATTTGCTATGGCAGCTGCAAGAGCACCTAGCAAGATGTAGCTAAGAGAGGTCTCAAGGTTGCCTTGCATGCCGCTTATGAGGCTTTGCGTGGTCTCTTTTAGAGCTGTAAAAAAGCTCTCAAAACCGCTTGCCAAACCACTTTCAAATCCACTAAAACCATGCTTATACATAACCCCAGCAACAAGCGCAGAAACGAGGATAGAAAGCAGGATGTTAAAACGTAGCAAACATAGCACCGTCATCACCAAAATGCTAAAAACAACAGGGTTAAAGAGAAGCATGAGTGTCCTTTTTGTATGAGTGCAAGAATTATACAAGGGCGGGGCTTATTAAATTTTAAAAAGAGTGGCTTAAGTGGGTATGTGTTAAGATTTTTGGTAAATTTTAAAAGGAAAAAGCGATGGATTTAGAGAAAATTTATAAG
>NZ_PPAU01000112.1:0-456 GCF_002914195.1 Campylobacter concisus
CAGATGAGCATGGCAATGATGTAGTAGTAAGCGACAACGGCTTTAAAATTTCTCATGTTGGTACATTAACAGGAGCTAAGACTAAAATTTCAGCTACTATCATCGATAAAGATGATGTTCAAAGTGCTACTGGAACAAATAGAGTAAGCGTAACAGAGCTTGATGACTCTGGAATTTTCTTTGGTGAAGATATTGATGCTAATACATCTATCACAAGAGATGAGAGCATGAAAGATAGTGATCTTCATAAGACTGATCTAAAAGTAAAAGTGCCAAATAATGTGATAACTGGCGACAAGATGATACTTGAGGTTAAAGCTGATGGCAACACAACTTTACAAAAAGAATTTGCTATCACAAGAAATAGCGACAATACTATCACTCTAAAAGCAGCTGATGGTCAAACATTAACAGCTGATAGCGATAATAAAATCACAGTACCAGGCATAGTAATAG
>NZ_PPAU01000113.1:0-146927 GCF_002914195.1 Campylobacter concisus
GAATATACTTTTCTATATCTGCTTCACTTGGTGGAGATAATAATTCGTGAGATTTTAACTGTTTTATATCTATTTTTCCATATATAAGATCCAACATATCAAATCCTATGTCTGAAATAATATTTTGATTTTTTAACCACTTTTCAAAAAATAAATATTCTATATGAAAGTTAATATTCCTTTCACAATCGCTATGTTTTTCTACTGCTTTTGTTATCTCGCCACTTTCTCGCATATATTTTAAATCATTATCATTCCAATTACTATTTTTTATATTAATTTCTATAAATTCTTTTTCATAATCGTTTTTACATATATTTACAAATTTTTGCTTTGTCTCTACTGCTTTTAAAAAACTATCTTTCCATAATTTATAATCGGGTTCTTGAATGTGCAAAATTTCTTGAAATTTTTTCATATTAGATGAGTATGTTTTTATTATACTTTGATAGTTATCTTTTTCTGAACTGCTTTTAGCATTGCCTAAATATTCATATAATTTATTAAGTTGTTGTTTTATTCTATCAATGGGCAAAATCAGAGATTTTTTTAAATCTTGTTCAATATTGTTAACATTTTTTATTTTAAAAATATTAGATACATTTCTATCATCAAATAAATCGGTTATCTTGCTTTCATAGGAGATATATTCAATCGTTTTACTAGTATATAATTTTTTTAAATTTATTAAATTTTGTTTATAAACTAGTTCTTTATTTTGTAAATCTTGTATACTTTTTCCATATTCTTCCATTTGTTTAATTAATGCATTATTGGTGTTTTTAAGATCGTTTTCTTTCTCATTAAGTTCGGCTATTCTAATATTAGTCATATTAAGTTCATTTGATTTCTTTAACAATTCTTTGCTGATTTTTTGATTTTCAATAGTAATATTTTTTTCTTTTTCATTTAATGTAGCTACTTGTTTTTCTAGCATTTTCATTTCAAATGTTGGCTTAATTGTATAAATATACCCATATATGGCAGTTATTGCAACAATAATAGTTGCAATATTACCAAGAATAGAATAAGTATCTTTATTTTTTAAAATTTTATAAATACATTTTATAAAATATAATAGCCATACTTTCATAGCTTTCTTACTCCTAAACAAGAAAACAAATCAAATGTCTTATTATAAAAAGTTCTCTACTGACAACCTTCACACTCAATAGAGCGGTCAGCTACGTCGTTTAGTTTTTCGCTGTCTGGCGACTCTGAGCGTAGATAATAGGTTGATTTTAGTCCGAGCTCCCATGCAAGCGTGTAAATTTCACTTAGATATCCGCCACTTGCTTTGTCTAAGCTCATGAAGATATTTAGACTTTGACCTTGATCGATCCATTTTTGGCGGATAGCGCCTGCTTTTATAAGAATTCTTTGATCAAGCTCGTAAGCTGGCGTGTAAAACTGCCACGTATCAGGGCTTAAATTTGGCACGACATTTGGGATCATACCGCTTAGATTGTGCTCGAACCACTTGCGCTTATAGACTGGCTCGATAGTCTGAGTAGTGCCAACTAGGATCGAGATCGAGCTAGTTGGAGCAATCGCCATTAGGTAGCCATTTCTCATGCCATCACGCTTGACCTTCTCTCTTAGCTTGTCCCAGTCGCAGACATTTTCGTCAAATAGCCCGCCTTTGTCGTTTAAAAGCGCTTTTGCGTTCTCGTTTGCGGTGTCTATCGGCATGATACCTTTACTCCATTTTGAGCCTTCAAATTTTGGATATATGCCCTTTTCTACGGCTAAATTTGAGCTAGCGTAGATCGCGTTGTAGCTTATGTTTTCCATTATGCTATCAATCAGCACCAAATGCTCATAGCTGCCCCATTTTACGTTCTTCTCAGCTAGCATTTGCGCTTCGCCCATGACGCCAAGGCCAATCGAGCGAGATGATAGGTTTGTGTGTTTTACCTTTTTGTGCGGGTAGAAATTTAGATCTATAACGTTATCAAGCATCCTGATAGCTATCGGCACGACACGCTCGATGTCCTCTTTGCTGTTTATCTTGCTTAAATTTATACTTGCAAGGTTGCAAACTGCCGTTTTGCCCTCGATGCTCTCTTTTTCTACGATGAAAATTTGCTTGCCTTTTAGGCTATCAAGCGCGCTAAGCTTTTTGGCCTTTTTAGTTATGCCACTATCAACGATGATGTCTTCTTCTTCGTCAAATAGCTCCTCGCCACCGTCTTCATAAGTGATCTTGATCTTATAGTAGTTTGGCGCTGTGTTTTGGAAAATTTCGGTGCATAAATTTGAGCTTCTGATGATGCCCTCGTGGTCGTTTGGATTTGCTTTGTTGGCGTTGTCTTTAAAGCATAAAAATGGCATGCCCGTTTCAAAATAGCTAGTTAAAATTTTCTTCCAAAGCTCTTTTGCAAGGATGGTGTTTTTCTGGATATTTTCGTCATTTTCATACTCTAAATATCTCTTCTCAAACGCCTCGCCATAAAGGTCGCAAAGGTCGCTTACTTGAGCTGGGTCAAAAAGACTCCAGCGGCCATTTTCTTTGACACGCTTCATAAATAGGTCGTTTATCCAAAGTGCAGGGAAAAGCTCGTGCGCACGGCGTCTCTCTTCGCCTGAGTTTTTACGAAGATCGAGAAAATCGCTCACGTCCATGTGCCAAGGCTCGATATAAACGGCGATCGCGCCCTTTCTAGTGCCTAGCTGATCGACCGCTACTGCGATGTCGTTTGTCACTTTTAAAAATGGTATGATACCGCCAGCTGCGTTTTTATGTCCGTCGATACTGCCGCCCATCGCACGCACCTTGCTCCAGTCCCAGCCGATACCGCCGCCAAATTTTGAAAGTAGCGCCATCTCTTTGTAGCTATCAAAAATGCCCTCGATATTATCAGGCGTGCTGCCTACGTAACAGCTGCTTAGCTGGTGACGCGTCGTACGGGCATTTGAGAGCGTCGGAGTGGCTAGCATCACTTCAAATTTAGAGATGAGGTCGTAAAATTTCTTAGCCCAGCCTTGACTGTCTAGCTCATTTTGCGCAAGGAACATAGCAATCGCCATAAACATATGCTGTGGCAGTTCGATCGGCATGCCATTTTTGTCTTTGATAAGATAGCGGTCATAAAGCGTTTTGATACCAAGGTATGCAAACTGAAGGTCACGCTCAGGCTTGATGTAAGCGTTTAGATCCTCAAGATCGTACTTCTCTTTTAGTCCAGGGATGATGCGACCTACTTTTTCGCCTTTTACTAGGTAGTCTTTTAGGTGATTGTAGCCGTTAAAGCCGGTCACTTTGTGATAAAGGTCGAACAAAAATAGCCTTGCTGCAACAAATGTCCAGTTTGGGCGGTCGATGTCGATCTTATCAACTGCTGTTTTTATAAGAGTTTGCTGAATTTCCTCAGTCGTTATCATATCTCTAAACTGGATTTTCGCATCTACTTCAAGTTCACTAAGGCTTACGTTGCTAAGGCCAAAAACGGCTTCATTTGTATATTTTTTAATCTTACTTATATCAAGCTCTTCTGTTCTGCCATTACGTTTTATAACTTTCAAAAATATCTCTCCATGTTAAATTTTAATTTGGGATTTTATCCAAAAGGAGATAAAAACTCTCTTTGTTAAAAAAGTGATTTTAGATATAAAATTTAATTCGAAAAATAATATTTTATTTTTAAAAAATTAAAAAATTTGATCTTATTTTAAAATGATTGTAAAAATTTTTGAAGCGATGTCTTGAAGCAAGAAGCATAAATTTGCTTCTTGCATTTAAATTTACTTACCAAAGACTCTAGCGAAAATTTTATCTACATTTTTGGTGTAGTAGTTGTAGTCAAAGCACTCTTTGATCTCATCTTTGCTAAGGCTCTTAGTTAGGTCCTCATCGTTTAGCAAATTTTGTAAAAATAGACTGTGACCTTGCTCGTCTATCGCTTTTTTGCCCTCTTGTAAGTCCGCCCAGACCTTCATGGCGTTGCGCTGAACGATTTTGTAAGCATCCTCTCTAGAGATTCCACGCTGTGGTAGCTGCAAAAGCACGCGCTGTGAAAAGACTAAGCCACCTGTTAAATTTAAATTTTTCATCATATTTTCTGGATAGACGACTAAATTTGCTATCAAATTTTTGATGCGAACCAGCATAAAATCAGCGGTGATAAACATATCTGGTAGGATAAATCTCTCGACCGAGCTGTGGCTGATGTCACGCTCGTGCCAAAGGGCGACGTTTTCAAGTGCAGGTGTGACGTATGAGCGTAGCACTCTACAAAGGCCGGTGATGTTTTCACTAAGGACTGGATTGCGTTTATGTGGCATAGCACTTGAGCCCTTTTGTCCTGGGCTAAAATACTCCTCCGCCTCATAAACCTCCGTCCTTTGGTAGTGTCTAATGGCAACTGCGATCTTCTCGCAAGTAGAAGCCAAGATAGCGATAGCGCTTACCACATGTGCGTAGCGGTCGCGCTGGATCACTTGGTTTGACGCTGGGGCAGCTTTAAGACCTAGCTCTTCGCATGTTAGCTCTTCAAATTCCATCGGAGCGTGGGCTAAATTTCCCATGGCGCCTGAGAGCTTGCCGTAGCTGATAGTATCTTTTGCGTCTTTGATGAGCTTTAGTGCCCTTGCAATCTCGTCGTACCAGATGGCAAGCACTAGGCCAAAGGTTATCGGCTCGCCGTGGATGCCGTGGCTTCTGCCAACCATGAGCGTGTGTTTGTGCTCGTTTGCTCTGTTTTTGACCGCCTGCATAAACTCCTCTACGTCGCTGATGATGAGCTCTAGGCTCTCTTTCATCTGAAGTGCGACGGCTGTGTCAATGCAGTCGCTTGAGGTCATGCCGTAGTGCACGAATCTGCTCTCCTCACCAAGGCTCTCGCTGACGCTTGTTAAAAATGCGATGACGTCGTGCTTTGTCGTCTTTTCTATCTCATCGATGCGAGCCACTTCAAATTTAGCATTTTTGCAAATTTTCTCGCAGTCGCCGTCGCTTATGAAGCCAAGCTTATTCCAAGCTTTAACAGCAGCTTTTTCCACCTTGAGCCAAGCGTCGTATTTTGCTTGCATACTCCACTTATCAGCCATCTCTTTACGCGAGTATCTTTCGACCATTGTTGAACCTTTTTGTATTAGTTTTCTTTATCATAAAAGTAATTTTTAGTCTTGGAAGCTAAAAATCACATAGTATAATTTTATAAAATTTAAGTTTGGATTATATAAAATCCGTGCTGAAATGTCGGTTATACGCTTATAAATTTGTGCTTAAGATAGCTCGCTCTTTTTTAAAGGATCATTTTTGCCATACGTAAATAAATTTATTACCACTGCAAACAAACAAAAAGCATATGAAATTTTAATAAAAACTGGCTTTAGCATGAGAGAAGCGCAACGACTCATAGATAAAGGCAGGCTGATTTGTGACGGCAGTGTCGTGAGCGAGAAAAATGCTATTTTGCATGGCGATATTTTTTTGATCGACTATGAGGCGGAGCCAAAGGGACTTAAGCCAATCTTTGAGTGTGAAAGCTTTGCTGTATTTGATAAGCCAAGCGGTGTACTGAGCCACCCAAATGGCAGACACTGTGAGTACTCTCTAAATGATGAAATTTATACACTTTTTGGGCGAGATGCGAGCGTGGCACATAGGCTAGACTTTGAGACAAGCGGCTTGATAGTCGTGGGCAAAGATAGAAATTCTACGATAAAACTAAAGAAAATCTTTGAAAATAGAGAGGTTTTTAAAAGCTACGTCGCGATGGTACAAGGTAAGATCAAGCGAGAATTTACGATCGATGCCAAAATGGATCTAGCAAATAACTACGACGATGTGAAAATGCGAATGCAAATTTGTGAGAACGGCAAGAGTGCTGTGACTAAAATTTTGCCGATCAGATATTTTGACGATATCGATACGACTTTACTTCGGGCTATCCCACTCACTGGCAGACAACATCAAATTCGCTTACATTTGTTTCATGTGAAACACAAGATACTTGGCGAACCACTTTATGGTTTGTCACGTCCGCAGATCGAGAAAATTTTAGATAAAGAGATGAGCGAGTGCGAACGGATAAATTTAACTGGTGCAAAAAGGCTCTTGCTTCACTCGGACGAAATTTCATTTAAATTTGATGAAATTTTTTACAAGATAAAGAGCAAATTTGACGCCGAAAATGAGTTTTATAAATTTGCAAAAGAAGGTTTACTTTAGTCTAAAATTTTCTTTTTTTAATAAATCTTTACCTACTTTTGCCAAAGTTTATCGCTTTTAGATACCACAATGATAATTTTGTAGTTTATGCAATTAATGCTCCACTTTATTTCTTTATGAGAGCTAGATTTTATCTTGATATTAAGACTCAGAATTTATACCTATCTTTTTCATCTTTTAAAACTTTTAAAATAAGCCCTAATCCAAGTAAAACCACAACAGCAACAAAGACTATTTCGGCTATATCAAGTACACTCATTCTAACTCATACTAGCTTTACTATTATCTTCAAGCGAATGTATTTTTAAATTTTTATCGCTGGAAATAGCTTTAATTTTGCATTTTCATTTCGCTGTTTTAACTGTCCACAAGCTGCACTTATATCAAGTCCTTTGCTCTGTCTAATCGTACAAGTGATGCCATGATCTCTTAGATATTCTTGAAATTTTAGCATGCTGGTAAGCTCAGGTCGTCCAAATTCACTACCCTCATGTGGGTTAAAATATATAAGATTTACCTTCGCTTTTATACCATGAAGCAATTTTACCAACTTTTTGGCATCACTCACGCTATCGTTTAAATCCTTGATAACAAGGTATTCAAACATCACGCGCTTTCGCATATCGATAGGAAATCCCCTAACAGCATCCATAACAGCCTCGATATTATACGCCTTATTTATCGGCATCAGGCGACTTCTGAGTTCATTAGTAACAGCATGAAGCGATATGGCCAATAATACACCAAGATCCATCTCGCCAAGCTTGTTTATCTGGCTACCAAGGCCACTAGTTGAAACGGTTTGACGACGTGGCGATATGGCTAGACCCTCGTTAAGAGCTAAAATTTTGATCGCTTTACTAACGTTAGTAAGATTATCGAGTGGCTCACCCATACCCATATAAACGACATTTATACGTCTTTCATAAGGTATTTTATTTTCTCTTTTTATCCATAAAATTTGCCCCACAATCTCGCCTGCAGTCAAATTTCTAACAAGCCCACCCTTTGCTGTTAGACAAAAAGCACATCCCATTTTACAGCCAACCTGTGAACTAACACAAACTGTATAACGAGCATGGCGACTGATCTTTCCATTCTCATCACTAATCTCCTCTTTCATCGGGAGTAAGACACTCTCTATCTTTAGCCCATCTTTTAGCTCAAAAAGATACTTAATCGAACCATCACTACTTTGCTCAAATTTTACACATTTTAGAGGATCGAGATAAAATTTCTCGGTTAGATTCTGACGCATATCTTTAGGCAAATTTAGCATTTGGCTAAATTCGGTTACATTTTTTTTATATACCCACTCGTAGATTTGTGTTGCTCTAAATGGTGGAGAAACTAACTCTTTTAGCTCATCAATACTAAGATCAAGCAAATTTATCACATATTTTCCTTTATATATTTTGTTAAAATTTTCTTGGCCTCTGCGTGATTTTTTACAAAATCAGCATGTGCATTTTTATTACAAAAATTTGTCGCTACGAAAATTCCATAAGCTGGAATTTTAAAAATTTGAGCTACTTTTAGAACAGAATAAAACTCCATATTTTCTAAAAAATACCCTTTTTCAAACATCTTATGAGCTAAATTTTTATCAGTCGTTATAAAATTTGACGAATTTATTTTGATAGTTCCACGTGAAACGATAGAAGAAATTTCACACTCGATAGGCGAGTAAGATCTATTTTCTATGCTAGAAATTTCAATATTTGCCCCAACCGAGCTTTCGTATATTTGTAAAATTTCACCATCTTTATATAAACCTGCCGAGCCAACAAAAACTATCTTTTCTGGCATCTGGTATAGATTTCGCTCAGGATTTTTTGACAAATTTTGGATTAGATTTTGTAACTCTGGATTTGATGAGTTTGCAAATTTAGCCTCGATCCTTGCAAGATAGTGAGGATCAATGTTTTTTAAATTTATATTCTTTTCATCTTCTCCCACGCACAATCTTTTTTGCAAAAACTTTGTCAAATTTATCGCCATATCAACTAGCCCCACACCCATTGGCAAAGCAAAGTCAAAAATTTCGTTTTTTCCAGCAGAGATAACTAACATCAGAGCCTAACCTCAACGCCATTTGCCTTGAGATACTCTTTTAGTTTTTTTATCTCGATTTCGCCAAAGTGAAATATCGAAGCAGCTAAACACGCATCAGCCCCGGCTTCAAAAGCCTCTTTAAAGTGCTCCATCTTACCAGCGCCGCCACTTGCGATAGTTGGTATAGAAAGCGTACTAAATATCTTTGTTAGCTCAAGATTAAAGCCCTGTTTGACGCCGTCATTGTCCATAGAGGTTAGCAATATCTCCCCTGCTCCACGCGACTCGACCTCTTTCGCCCAGGTAAAGGCATCTTTTTTGGTATCGATCCTGCCACCATTTATAAAAACACTATAACCATTTTCGATCTTCTTCGCATCGATCGCAATTACGACACATTGCGAGCCAAATTTCTTAGCTGCCTCATCAATCAAATTTGGCTCTTGTATAGCTGATGAATTTAAGCTTACTTTATCGCAGCCAGCATTTAAAAGGCGAGAAATATCATCGATCGTGCGTATACCGCCACCAACTGTTAGCGGGATAAAAAGCTTACTTGCAACCTTTTTTACGACATCAACTATCGTATCACGCCCAAGATGAGAGGCAGTGATATCCAAAAAGCAAAGCTCATCAGCGCCCTCGTCATTGTATCTTTTAGCTATCTCAACAGGATCTCCAGCATCGACAAGCCCTACGAAATTTACGCCTTTTACGACTCTGCCATCTTTTACATCAAGGCATGGGATTATGCGTTTTGCAAAATGATTCAAATCTGTCCTTTATCTATTTTTCTAGCTGCTACCTCAAAATATGGCAAATTAGACCAATTTTCTCGGTTGCCAACTATATAAACAACCTCTTTTGCTCTTGTTAGCGCTACATTTAGTAAATTTGGCGTACTAGCAGCCCATGCTCTAGCACCTTTTGTGGCACCACCAAGAACAAAGATAACAACATCGGCTTCTTTGCCTTGCATGGTGTGAATGGTGCCAGCCCCTTTTAAATTTTTACAAACATCTTTAAAAGGTGTTATTATTTTAACACTATCTTTTAGCTTGGCTAGCTTACCATCTAAAAGCTTTTTAACGATCATACCTTCAGCTTTATTATAATTACCTATCCATTCATCACTACTAACATCAATCCATTCTGTTTTGATATTAGGATCACTAAGTTTACTTTCACTACTTCTGCCAAGTATCATCATATCATCATATGTTGTTTCATTTGAAATTTTAAACATAGGATTAGCGCACCTTCTATGAACGATAAGTGGCGAACCAACCCAAATGGACTTACCCTCTCCTTTTATATATGTACCAATATTTTGTACTTTATCGGCTCGAAGTTGAACTGATGATTTTAGTAAATTAAACTCATCTTTTGCATCACAGTAGCGCAAAATAGCGTTATTTAAAGCTGGTGGTAATGTTACAACGGGCTCAAGTTGAAGTGGATCACCAACTACAACAGCCATGTTTGAACGAAGCAATGCGCCTAATGCGTTAGTTAAATTTGCCTGCCCTGCTTCATCTATTAAGAGCAAGCCTATATCGCCATTTAGTAGCTCTTTAAAGGTATTATTAAAAGATGCAAAAGTAGAACTAACAACTGGCGTTAGTAAGAACGATCCTTTTATTATTTCACGTCTATCTTTAGCCTCAAGCCCGTTTTTCTCAGCCATTTTTTCATCATTAAATATAACACTAAGAGCTCGTAAATTTGTTCTAACAGCTTCTTTGCAAGCAAAGATAGTGGCTTTATGCAGATTAAGTGCTTCTTTAAAAAGCTTGATTCTTGCGTTAAAAAGCTTCGTCTTGTGGGATTTCTCATCAAGGCCAAGCTCCATCATAAATGGCATACTCTTTTGCATTTCTTCATTACTCTGATTAAAACTACCATTTAAAAAGCTATCAAGCTCTTCGCTTCTACCAATTAATTTTTGACGTCTAACAAAGTCATCATTAAGCTTGTTGAGATGGTCTATTTTGGTGTTAAGTTCTAAAATTTTCTCTTCAAGCTGAGTTATTTGAGCTTTTAGTTCATTTAATTTTGCTTCATTCTTCTCTTTATTTTCACTATTTTGCTTACTTGCTTTCAAATTTTGCTCAGCTATTTGGCGATTTATCTCACTAACTTTTTGCGCTTCATTGTTATATTTTTCAAAAGCTTGTGTCCTTAAAATTTGCTGGAAAATAAAAAATGATGGCTTTATAGGCGCACTCAGATACTCTTGCAAAATTTCATTTTGGTCAATAAGCTTTGTTAGCTCGTTAGCTTCAGTAGTCTTTTGCTCTAGCTCATTTTTGCTCAAATCTAGTTCATCTATTAGTGGCCTTAAAAGCTCTTCTATTTGCTTTGCTGAATTATAGTTATCAAGTCTTTTATCGATATTTATAAGCTCACTATTTATACTTTTTAGCTCCTCTTCTTTGATCCTGATCTCGCTAAAAAGTAGATTTACTTCGTGTAGGGCTTGATTAAATTTCTCCTTTGCCGCATCGTAATCATCAACTCCTTTGCCGGTAGCCAAATACTTGCCAAGCCCCACTAAAAAGCCATCTTGCTCTATAAATTCTTTAAATTCTTTTGAAATATCTTCAAACTGACTATGCGTTTTTTCGATCTTTACGCCATTAATCGCGTTAAAAACAAAATTTGACTTATTTTGCTTTGAGCCAAGAGGTATGCAAAAAAGCCCCCATGCAGGTTTTGAGATAAAAGATTTTTCTCCAAAATTTGTCTTTTCATCAGCCGAGAGAAGCCTTGTAGCTATAAATTTAAAATAATCAATCTCGCCTGCGTAACTACCGATACTTTTTAGTTGGCTAAGCTCTTTACTTAAAATTTCAACCGCACCATTATTACAAGAGCTAACAACCATCTCATAGCCCTGAAGTTCTTTATTTAGAGTAAAATAAAGCACCTTATCGCTACTATCTCGAACTGGAGCAAAGATATCATGTCTGCTCATTTGCGCGAGTTTCATCGCTCTAAGCGTAACAACTTCAGCCATTACATCTTTTAAAAGCGTTGTTTTGCCAGTACCTGGAGCGCCATTTACACTATAAATTCCACCACTTTTTTCTTTAAATTTTTTAATGATGTTATTAACAGCAATTTGCTGCGAGAAATTTAGAGCAAAATCACTAGCAAAGGCCGATCTTGGATACTCTTCTGCTTTAAAAAAATCTCTAACAAGCCTTTTATTTTGTTCATCTCTTACATCAAGTCTTTCAAATTTATTCTCACTGCCCTCATCCAAAAACTGATCCGTTAGCTCGTGCGTCCTGCCTGACTCGTAAAATTTGATAAGCAAATTTATATCATCTATGAAAAAGCTATTTAAAAGGCTATCATTTTCTTTAAAATTTGGATTTATGATCTTTACTTCAAGCCTTAAGAAATCATTACAAAATGGTGTTTTAAGTGCACTTTTTAGCTCATCGTTTATAAGCTTTATATATTTGCCAAATTCCATTTTTTCTTTATAGATAGATAGCTTGTCTTTTATGCGCTCGCACTCTTTGCTAAAGTCACTTTGGCTTATCTCTTTTAGATGATTTAGGCGGGCCATTGCCCAAGGAGCTATTGAGATGAAAAGATCATCAGATGAGCTTGGTGTAAAAAACGGAATTAAATTAACATCTAAATTTACATCTTTTAAAGCAAAATTTTGATCATCTTTACAAAATACCAAATCACCAGCAAGCTTAAATTTATAGCAAAATGCCTTATCAAAGCTCGTTTGCTCAGAGCGTAGTTCCTCTAAAATTTGCTCTTTTTCAAATTTTGAATTTGCTAGCTTTGAGATATAAATGGCAAGCAAGTCAGTCTCAAAAATACCGCCATAAATTGAAATTTCTATACCATTTTTTAAAAGCGGCCTGTCAAATGCTCTTAAAATTTGTAGAAATTTCTCATCAAAATTTGTAATGTCAAGATCTATTGATTTTTTAAATCTAGTATTTGTCTTTTTTGGCTCGTCTAAGGTTTTTGGCTCTAAATATTGTGATAATAAAAAGTATTTTAAGGTATTTGCCTTGCTCAAATTTATGCCCTATTTCGTTATTATTTAGTGATTATAATCCATTTTATATATGATTAAACTAAACTTGTAATCATTGTATAAGTAATTTTTGGCTAATATCGCGGCTATGATAAAGGCAAAAAAGCACTTTGGACAGAATTTTTTACAGGACAAAGCGACACTAGATAAGATCATCCAAGCGATACCCAATGACGTAGCAAACGTCGTTGAGATTGGGCCTGGCTTAGGTGATTTGACATTTAGACTTTTGCAAATTTACAAGACGACCTGTTTTGAGATAGATTGTGAGCTATTTCAAATTTTAAAGGCCAAATTTGCAAATGAGATCCAAAATGGACAATTAAAACTTTTTTGTAAAGATGCATTAGAGCAGTGGCAAGAAGAGGGCGGACTAAGTAGCGAGAACTACTTTTTAGTCGCAAATTTACCCTATTACATTGCTACAAAAATGATACTAAATGCGATAGATGACGAAAAATGCCTTGGGCTTATTGTGATGATACAAAAAGAGGTTGCTCTTAAATTTAGTGCAAAGAGCAAGGATAAAGAATTTAGCGCTTTATCGATCCTCGCTTCACTTCAAGGTAGGTGCGAGCTTTTGTTTGACGTGGATGCAAAGCTTTTTAATCCACCCCCAAAGGTCACATCCTCAGTCATCAAACTGCAAAAAACAAAAAAGGTTTTTGGCAAAGACGGGATTTTCAAAGATGCAAAACAATACGAGGCTTTTAAAGTATTTTTAAGAGCTGCATTTGCTTCGCCAAGAAAGACGCTTTTGAAAAATTTATCCATAAATTTTGACAAAGAGGCGTTAGAAGAAATTTTTGAAGACCTAGACTTAGCTCAAAATTTACGTCCACACGAGCTAGATGTCGATTCTTATCTAAAAGTATTTGAAAGATTAAAGGAAGATAATGAACGACAAAAACGAAGAGAAAGTTGTAACTAACCAAAGCAAAAATAACAAAAGACGAAGATTTAGACCAAAAAACAAACAAAAACAAGATGGCGAAACTACCGAGCAAGCTTCACTAGCAAGCAAAAGCGTAATAGATAACTTCTTTGCAGCAGAGCAGGCTGAAGCTGAAATGCACGCCGAGCCAAAGAGCCAAAATTCTCGTCCAAAAAAGCCAAGAAATAACAAAAATCAAAACAAAAATGGCGAAAACAATAATCCAAAAGAGCAAAAACAAGAATCACAAGAAACAAAAACCAAAACACAAGAACAAAAAGAAAAGCCAAAAAAGGCTAAAAAGCCAAAGAAAAATTTACCAGCTAAGCTAAACGGCAATGAACAATGGCAGCAAGATATCGCAAGTGCAATGGTGGCAAACAAGGCCGTTCACGAGCTTCGTCTGGAGCCGATGAAGTATCTAAACTCAAGTGAGCATAAAATTCGTATAACTCCACTTGGCGGGCTGGGCGAGATCGGCGGAAATATGACGATATTTGAGACTGATACGAGCGCGATCATCGTGGATATCGGCATGAGCTTTCCAAGCGAGAGTATGCACGGCGTGGATATACTAATCCCTGACTTTGACTACGTTCGCAAGATAAAAGACAAGATAAAAGGTGTCATCATCACTCACGCGCACGAAGATCATATCGGTGCAGTACCATATTTTTACAAAGAGTTTAAATTTCCGATTTATGCCACGCCGCTACCGCTTGGTATGATAAATAACAAATTTGAAGAGCACGGGCTAAAACAAGAACGTTCGCTTTTTAGATCGGTAGAGAAGCGAAAGCCATATCTTATAGGCGACTTTGAGGTTGAGTGGATACACATCACCCACTCTATCATCGATGCTAGCGCGCTAGCCATTACGACAAAGGCAGGCACCATCATCCATACGGGCGACTTTAAGATCGACCATACGCCGATCGACGGCTATCCAACTGACCTTGGCAGACTTGCATACTACGGCGAGCGCGGCGTACTGTGCCTCATGAGCGATAGCACGAACAGCTACCGCGAAGGATTTACCAAAAGCGAAAGCAGTGTTGGCAAGACCTTTGATGCGATATTCTCAAAGGCCAAAGGACGCGTCATAATGAGCACATTTAGCTCAAACATCCACCGCGTCTATCAAGCGATCGAATGGGGCTTAAAATACAACCGCAAAGTCTGTGTCATCGGCAGATCAATGGAGAGAAATTTATACACTGCGATGGAGCTTGGCTACATCAAGCTTGATAAGAAAATTTTTATCGATGCAAACGAGGTTGGTAAATTTAAAGATGACGAGGTACTTATCGTCACTACTGGCTCTCAGGGCGAGACTATGAGCGCGCTTTACCGCATGGCGACAGACGAGCACAAATATATAAAGATAAAGCCGACCGATCAGATAATAATCAGCTCAAAAGCGATCCCAGGCAACGAAAACAGCGTCTCAACGGTGCTAAATTTCTTACTAAAATCAGGTGCGAGCGTCGCTTATCAAGACTTTAGTGAGATCCACGTCAGCGGTCACGCAGCACAAGAAGAGCAAAAGCTGATGCTTCGCCTCATAAAACCAAAATTTTTCTTGCCAGTGCATGGCGAGTACAACCACATCGCAAAGCACAAAGAGACGGCCATTAGCTGTGGTGTGGATGAGCGAAATATCTATCTAATGAGTGACGGCGATCAAATGGAGGTTTGTCAAAAATACCTAAAACGTGTAAAAACTGTAAAAACTGGCAAAGTCTTCATAGACAATCAAATAAATAAACAAATCGCGGACGACGTCGTCATCGACAGACAAAACCTAGCTGAAGCAGGGGTTGTTATGATAATCGCTCAAATTTCACGTCACGGCGCAAAACTCATCAACAAACCTCGCGTCATCAGCTACGGCCTTGTGGGCGACAAGCAAGACGCCGAGTTTAGAAAAGAGATGGAGGGCGTGCTAGAGCAATACCTAAGCAACGTCAAAGAGGAGCTTTTGAAAGATAGCAGACTACTTGAGTCACAAGTGCGCCAAGTTATCAGAAAGCACATCTTTAGAAAGGTCAAAAAGTACCCAACTATCGTGCCGATCATCTATCTAATGTAAGGAAAATTTATGCAAAAAGCCAACCAAATCGCCGCTGAAGTCTTAGAGATAGAAGCAAACGAGCTTTTAAGACACGCTAAAAGCGTAGAGATAAAAGATGCTGTAAATTTGATATTTAACGCAAAAGGCAAAGTCATAGTAACAGGCGTGGGTAAGAGCGGTCACGTGGGCGCAAAGATCGCTGCCACGCTTGCAAGCACTGGCACGCCAAGCTTTTTCTTACACCCGACAGAGGCCATGCATGGTGACCTTGGCATGATAGAAAAAGATGACATTTTGTTAGCCATTAGTTTTAGTGGCGAGAGTGATGAGCTTATCAAAATTTTGCCTCACGTAAAGCGCTTTGGCGTAAAAATCGTCGCCATGGCAAGGAGCAAGACAAGCTCACTTGGTAAATTTAGCGACGCTTTTATAGATATAAATGTAGAGAAAGAGGCGTGCCCACTAAATGCCGCCCCAACAGCATCAACCACGCTAACGTTAGCTCTTGGCGATGCGTTAGCTGTTTGTTTGATGCAAAAGCGAGGCTTTAAAAAAGAGGACTTTGCAAATTTTCATCCAGGTGGCAGCCTTGGCAAGAGGCTGTTTTTAAAGGTCAAAGATGTGATGAGAAGCGAAAATTTACCGATAGTCCGCTGGGATGCAAGCCTAAAAAGTGCGATCGATACGATGACGCATGGCAAGCTTGGCACGGTTCTTATCATCAATAAAGATGGCGTGCTAGACGCTCTTTTAAGTGACGGCGATCTTAGGCGTGCACTTATGAGAGAGGACTTTGACCTAGACGAGCCAGCGATGAAATTTGCAACCTTGCATCCAAAAGAGATAAACGACAAAGAGATGTTAGCCGTAGATGCGTTAGCCTTGATAGAAAAATACAAAATTCAGCTTCTAGCTGTCGTAGAAAATGGCGTGCCTGTGGGTGTTTTACACATCCATGACCTTGCAAATTTAGGACTATAAAATGGAAAAAACAAGACTAAATAAATTTATCTCGCATAACACAAACTACTCACGCCGTGAGGCAGATGAGCTGATAAAAGCTGGCAAGGTTAGCATAGCAGGGCGTGTGGTTAGCGACCTTGCTACAAGCGTAGATGAAGATGACAAAGTGCGTATAAATGGCCGTTTGATAAAGCTAAAAAAAGAATTTACCGTTATCGTTTATCACAAACAAAAGGGCGAGCTAGTTAGCAAAAAAGATGACCGCGGACGAAAGAAGATATATGACACGTTAGATAAGAAATTTGCTAAATTTGTTAGCGTGGGACGCCTAGACTACGCAAGCGAGGGGCTACTTTTGCTAACTGACGCTCCAGCGATCGCCACAGCGCTCATGAATAGCGACTTAGAGCGCGAATACTACCTAAAAGTAAAAGGCGAGGTGACAAAAGAGGTAATAGAGGCGATGACAAATGGCTTTTTCGCCAAGGATGCCACCAAAGGCGCGCACGCAAAAACCACTATAAAATCAATGGAATTTAAGCCATTTCTAGCCTACAAAGTCTTTGGCTCAAGCGGTGGTTACACAAAACTAAAGGTCATCATCAACGAGGGGCAAAACAGAGAGCTACGCCGCTTCTTTGGCTACTTTGACCTTGAAGTAATGGACCTAAAACGTGTTAGTTTTGGGCGCGTTAGCCTTGATATGCTAAAGCCTGGCAAATGGCGCTACTTCGAAAACAGCGAATACGAAGATCTAAGAGACTTTTTAAAAGTTAATAACGTTAGATACTAACATCAGGCTTGCTTCTCTAACAAAGAGGCAGGCCAGACCACAATAACTACGAATTTGCAAAATGGAGAAAAAATGAAAAAGGCTGTTCTTTTATCTGTGATATTGTTAACCACTGGCTTTTGCGAAGATCTTTTTGAGCTTGGGCTTGAAGCTTATAATAAAGGCGAGTTTGATAAAGCTGCCAAGCAATGGCAAAGAGGTTGTAATGATGGAAATATTGATAGTTGCACTAATTTAGGAACTTTATATGAAAACGGTCAAGGTGTGGCGCAGGACTATAATAAAGCAGCCGCCTTGTATAAACACGCTTGTGATAGTAAAGATGCTATTGGTTGCTATAATCTAGGTGGTTTTTATGAAAGAGGACAAGGAGTAGAGCAAGACTATACCAAAGCTGTCAAACTATACAAAAAAGCTTGTGATGGCAATGTTGCCCAAGCCTACCATAATTTGGGAGTTTTATATATAAACGGTCATGGCGTAGAGAAAGACTATTATAAAGCAGCTCAATTATGGCAAAAAGCTTGCAGTGACAAATATAGCACTAGCTGTTACAATTTAGGGATTTTATACAATATTGGTCAAGGTGTAAAACAAGACTATTATAAAGCAGCCGATCTATACAAACAAGCTTGTGATGATGGAGTTAGTGATAGCTGTTCTAGTTTAGGAATTTTATATGAAAACGGTCAAGGTGTAAAACAAGACTACAGTAAATCAGTAGAATTGTATAAAAAAGCTTGCAATGGTGGATACAATCGCGGTTGTTTTAATTTAGGAGCTTTTTATCTAAAAGGCAAAGGTGCAAAACAAGACTATCACATAGCAAAAGAATATTTTGATAAGGCTTGCAAATTAGGGTTTCAATCAGGATGCGATTTTTACAAAAAATTAAACGAATAGCGCCTTGATATCAAAAACAACCTAGTAAGCTCTAACAAATTTAGAGCTTCTCTAAATTTATATCCTATTTTCTGAAAGTAGGATGTTTATATATAGATTTATGAGCGTTTCGTCGCGTGCTGCGTAGAGCATCTTTAAAGTAGTTGTCGTTTGTACAATAGGTGTGAAATTTATACACTAACATTAGACTTGTTTCTCTAACAAAGAGACAAGTCAAATTTACAAAAATGAAGAAGAGATGAAAAAGATTGTTCTTTTATCCATGATCTTACTAACTACCAGCTTTTGCGAGGATCTTTTTAAGCTTGGGTTTGAGGCTTATAATAAAGGCGAGTTTGATAAAGCTGCCCAGCAATGGCAAAAAGCTTGTGACGATAATGTCGCCCGTGCTTGTCATAATTTAGAAATTTTATACGAGGATGCTAAAGGTGTAAAACAAGACTACCGCAAAGCAGCCGAGCTATATAAAAGGTCATGTAATGGAGGATTTGTTGGTAGTTGTCTAAATTTAGGGGCTTTATATATAAAAGATCAAGGCATAGGACAAGACTATATCAAGGCTATCAATCTATACAAAAAGGCTTGCGACGGCGATGTCGCTCAAGCTTGCCATAACTTAGGGGTTTTATATGCGCTAGGCAATGGGGGTAAATCAAGACTATCGCTTGGCAAAAAGATACGTTTTTAAAGCTTGCACTCTAGGTTTTCAAGATGGATGCGACTATCTTAATAAAATGATTGACAGCAACGCTACAGATGACAATGATGAAAAGATTGAGATCATATTTAAAACTATGAGTAAAACTATCAATCATCTAAAGCAAATCTACTAACTTCGTAAATTTATATCTTATTTTCTGAAAGTAGGATGTTTATATATGGGTTTATGAGCGTTTCGCCACGTGCTGCGTATAGTAAGACCTCTTTAAAATAGTTATCACATATGCCATACAAGTGAAACTCATATGCCCCTATGCCATATCCCATCGGTGTGATGTCGACCCTTGAGTACCAAGCGTCTTGTGCCAGGATATAGCGGTTTGTATCCTTTGTGTATACATATAGCTTTATCTTTTCTTTATCTTTTTCTGCCATATACCAGATAAAAGAATTTGTGATATCGTTAAAGAAGTAGATATTGCCATTTGGCATGATGGCTTGAGCTGTGTCGTTGTTATCAGCGATAAGCGTCCTACTCTCATAACATATATATTTATTTGGTGTTAGCTCTTCGATCGGCTCTGATTTGCCGTTATTTAAAACCAAAATTTTATCATCACTTATGTCGGCATTATAGGCAAGTACGGCTAAGACTAGAGCTAACAAACACAAAGAAAAAATTTGTTTTATCAAAATAAAAATCCTCTTAACAAATAATATTTTAGGACATAAAGCGCACAGATCAGCACGCAAACACTTAGCCAGATCGATGAAAATTTAAGCTTGTGTGAGTAGTTTGTCTTTGTGATAATCTCAACAAGATATGGCATAAGACCGTAAAATACACCGAGAAACAAACTGCCCCAGATGAGGTAGCCAATATAAAAATAGTCACCTTTTAGCATGCAGTATGGGCATTTGTGATTTGGTTGCTCGTAAACATAAAGGCCAAAAAAGTAGGTAATTGCATAGTAGCTAAGCACCAAAAACAATAAATTTGCCACAAAGCTCGCCATACTTTGCTTTAAAAAATTTAGCACCAAAATGACAAAAAAGAGCACATAAAATGCACTCACTAAGCCAAAATTTGTATAGCCAAATGGTAGCTTTGGAGCTTGAAAAGTAACAGAACAGCAAAAGACCGGCACTTTTAGTGGAATATTGTAAAAAAACGAAATTTCTATACCAAGTTCGACTAATATCATGACAAAAAGGCAGATAAAAATGGCGTATTTTTTCTTTAGATAAGGGAAATTTAGAGCCTGCAAGTCAAGCTTATTTATAACCAGCCAAATGCCAAGCCCAAAGATCAGCAAAATTTTAGTGAGCATCAATATACCACCAAATTTATTCGAGCCGATCACGCCAGCTGAACACATGGCACCAGGCACAATATCAGAGAGTTCATTTAGGCAAAGTGCAAAGAATATAAACAATACGATCTTGATACAAACACAAAAAAGCAAGATCGTATTTACAAGGTAGTTTTGTTTTTCAAGCGAGTATTGAAGCGATGTTAGTGCGTTGTAGTCCCACGATCTCACGACCCTAATGACATAAAAAAGCGAAATACTCATCAAAACTAACAGTACAAACTCCGCTAACAAAAAGGCGATAACGGCGTTTGATAAAAAGACACTCATACTATCTCTCCGTTTTGTAAAGAAACAACCCTACCTGTTGCACTTAGCTCATCAAAAATGCTATCGTGAGTAGCGACAATAACACTCTTTTTTAGAGCTTTAAAAGACTCTAGTAAGCCTAAAAATGCACGTGCATTATCTCTATCTAAATTTGCCGTTGGCTCATCAGCCAAGATGATGTTAGCATCCATAGATAAAGCCCTAGCTACCGCACATCTTTGACGCTCGCCACCACTTAAATTTGATACGTTCTCATCTTTTTTATGAGCGATATTTGCAAGATCAAGCGCTCTCTTTATCATCTCATCTCGCACATTTGCCTTGAAATTTGTTAGAGCAAATGGAGCTAGTAAATTTTCATATACACTCAAGCCATCAATAAGGTTAAAATTTTGAAAAACCAATCCAAGCCTCTTGTGTCTAAGCTCAGAACAAAAGGCATCAGGAAGCTTTGCGATGTTAGTGCCATCTATCAAAATTTCTCCACTAGTTGGCTTTTGAAGTAGGGCGATAAGCGAAAGCAAGGTGCTTTTACCGCTTCCACTAATGCCTTTTAGTATCACTATCTCGCCGTCATTAATATCTAAATTTATATTTTTTAAAGCACAAAACTCATTTTGTTTGTTTTGGTTATAAACTAGGCTAACACCTCTTATATTTATCATTTTAGCCCCTCATTTATGTCACTACTTGCTACTCTCCATGAAGGTATGAGTACAAACGCCAAAAATGGTATCACACCAAAAACAAAGATCAAAAAGAGTTTATCAAACTCTAAAATAGGCGTGAAATTTGTAAAATTTAAAAGCTCATCGCCTAAAAATATCCCTTTTAAAAGTGGAGCATTTAATACAAAAACAAAGAGATAAGCCAGCATAACACCTAGTAAAAAAGCACTAACGCTCACGATGAAATTTTGTATAAATTTTAAAAATATAATATCTTTTATGCAAAAACCGATGCTTCTTAAAATAGCTATTTCACGCTTTTTACTACCATAGGCGAGTGAAATTTGGTTTTTAAGCAAGACAAAGAATATAAGCATAACACTAACGTAAATGCTCATGAAAATTCCACCCTTATAATAGTAAAGGTGCCTAACCTTAGCCACCTCATCTTCTATACTAAGAGCGAAAGAATTTGGATATAAATTCTCTATCTTTAAAGCTACTTCACTGATCTCATCGGTATTTGGCACCTCAACGTAGAGCTTTGTATACTCTTCATCTTTTAAATTTAAGATAGCCCTTAGCGTATTTGGATGCAAAAATATAGCGTTATTTGAGATTAAACCACTTTGTGCCGGCATGGTCTTTAATATCTTTACTGGTATCATGCGCTCTTCAGTTAGAAAATTAAAGCTCTCGTCGTAGTAAAGCTCATTCATCGCCGCCTTTACACCTTCTCCGACGATCATCTCATCCTCTTTTAAGCTATCATCTTCATATAGATGAAACCAAACACGCTTTTGAACGAAGTAGTACTCTCCATCAACCACGCCCCTAACGTCAGCCACGCCATCAATCTTTGAGATGTCGTAGATATAGCCAGGGTGCATGAGATCATTTTTGCCAGCACGAAATGCACTCACTACGATACTTGATCTATCTTTTACTAAATTTATAAGATCATGTTGGATCGATCCAGAGATAAAAAGTACCGAGCTTAGCACAAAGATAATGAGTGCAAAGAGGCAAAAGCTAAAAAGGTGATCCTTCCTATCTTTAAAAAGCAGAACCACAGCATAGTTTATAAAATTTTTACCTATCATAGACAAAGCCTTTTTGCCCCTTTTGGTTAAAACTAAAAGCAGCATTTGCTCTTGTTATCTTAGAAATTTCTCTTAGTTCATCTTGCTTTGCTTTATGATCAAAGCTAAGATAGTGTGCCGCTAAAAGCGTATAAGAAAGTCCAAAAAATAACGCTAAAAAAACTAGAAATTTCACACTATTTACCGATAAAGTTCTTTATCTCGTCAAATCTTATGACACCTTTGCCAGCATGATCTTTTAAAAAGCTCTCTGCCTTTGCTTCATCTTTAAATGGGATAAACTCATCACCCATTGGTCCATAAACGTTTGAACCGTGAACATAAAACGCATCTTTTGCATCAAGCTTTTCTAGCGTGTAATAATCACTCACATAAGCATCTTTCATTTTGCCATCCGCAAAGTAAAATTGTGCCATATCCTTTACACCATCAAAATAATAATCCTTGCCATCTGCTTTGATGAGTGTTGCCCATGGAGAATTTTTGACAAGCATGCCACATACCGCACATCTTGCACCTTTTGGTACGACTATTCTCTCAGGTTTTTTTATTTCTTGTTTAGCTTTTGAAGCTTGGTTGCTAGCGCCTACATTTGCCGGAGCATCCCATAGATAAAGAGCAGCGGCTTGCAAGTGCTTGTCGTACTCTGGGGCTTTGCTGGCCTCTTTTGCGTCGCATACTTTTTTGAGATGAGCTTTTAGCTCAGAGATAGCCTTAAAGCTTTTTGGATCAGTTTTGTCGCAGTTTGCCTCGTAAAATTCCTTACCATGCGCGTAAACGCCGTCCTCACGCTTAGCTTTGATCATCTTATTGTCGCCTGCGAAGTCTTGTCCAGCGATCTCGTAAGCTTTAGCAAAATTCATTATCTCACCGCCATTTTCTGCTTGAAATTCTTTTGCGTCAGCCTCGGTTGAAAAGGCGTATTTGCTATTTCTAGTCATTGTGCCTTTAACACTACTACCAACGACATAAAAAGCTTTATTTACATCGATTAAATTTAGATTTTTAGTATCGACGACCTGCGCGTCGCTTGGGATCTTACCTTCTGTTAGCTCGTATAAGCAGTGAAGTGATGCTACTTGCTTGCCGTTATATACGTGATTAGTCTTATAAAATTTAACCAAATTCATTCCACAAACGGCGCAGTACTCCTTGCCCTCGCCATTTCCTACTAGTGTAGCCTTGCTAGGATCCACGCTTTGAAACATCGGTTTCATTTTGACGGCTTGTTCATTTGTAGAAGCACTAAAAAGTATGGTTGCTAGTAGTGCTGAACTCAAGATAGAACGTAAAATCATAATTATCTCCTTTAGTATTTTTTATTTTTATATTTATAAGCTTTAAATGCCACTGGGCTAACTTTATCAAGCATCAATGCTTTCCTAAAATTTCTAAATTCTCGCACGCTTCTTTTAAGCCATTTTTGCAGCTTCTAGTAAAAATTTCACGTGCTTTCTCCACGTCTTCTTTTACGCCTTTACCTTCAGCTAGCATGATAGCGTAATTATTGCAGCCCTTTTCATATCCATATATACACGCTTGCTCATAAAGTTTTGTGGCTTTTGTGAGGTTTTGATCAACGCCTTGTGCATAAACATATAAAAAGCCAAGATTATCACACCCTATGCCAGCTTCGTTTGCGCAAGCCATTTCGTAGTTTACTTTGGCTTTTGCATAGTCTTTCTCGACACCTTCACCCTGCGCGTATAGATAGCCAAGGTTACTACATCCTATGCCGTCCCCTGCTTTGCAAGCCTTTTCATAAAGCTCTTTTGCCTTTTTAATATCCTTTGTCACGCCGGTGCCATTTGCATAAAGCAAGCCAAGCTCCGTGCAACCCTCGTTGTCGCTACATGCTTTTTCATAAAATTTAACTGCTTTTGCTAGGTCTTTTTCCACACCTTTGCCTTTTTCATAGACGTAGCCAAGGTTGCTGCAAGCCATAGAGAAGTTTTGATCACAAGCTTTTTCATAAAGCATTGCTGCCTTTGCTTCGTCCTTTTTGACATTGCCATCACCTCTGCTGTAAAGCACAGCTAGATTGTAGCAGCCTGATGCCTTTTTCTCTTTATCACAAGCATCTTCATAAATTTGTGCTAGCTTATTATGGTCTTCTTTTGCACTCAAAGCCTCTTTGATGTAGCCAGCATTTAAAACACACAAACTAGCAAATAATAAAACCAAACTCTTTTTCATCATATCTCCTAAATCTCTTTTATATCCTTACCTCTATAAGCAAAGGCGATTAGCAAAGCCAAGAGCATTAAAAGCAAATAAAGCAAATTTGAAACGCTAAATCCATCGCCATTTGCGTATGAGTGAAGTCCGCTTAGATAGAAATTTACACCAAAATAGGTAAAAATAACTGAACCAAAAGAGAGCACGCTAGCTACCAAAAAGGTAAAAATATTTTTTAATCTTGGGATAAATCTTAAATGGAGCGCAATGGCATAAATAATTATCGTAATGTACGACCAGCTCTCTTTGCTATCCCAGCCCCAGTATCTGCCCCAGCTCTCATTCGCCCAGACGCCGCCAAGAAAATTTCCAATAGTTAGCAAACTAAGTCCTATGATGAGGCTTAGCTCATTAGTTGCGGCGAGGTATCTTATCTGCTCACTAAGCTTTTGCTCGTTTTTTTGATTTTTTATAGCCATTAAAAGAAGTCCAAGAAGCCCGAGCACAAAGCTAAAACCTAAAAAGCCATAGCTTGCTGTGATGACGCTTACATGCACGCTAAGCCAAAATGACTTTAAAACTGGAACTAGATTTGTTATTTGTGGATTTATAAAATTTAGATGAGCCACAAGCAAGCTCACACTTGCAAAAAGTGAAGCAGCTCCAAGAGCAAAGCTTTGATGTTTAAAAAATAAAACTCCAGCTAGTACACTTGCAAGCGAGATATAGACTAAGCTCTCATAAGCATCACTCCAAGGTGCATGCCCTGAGATATAAGCACGAAGAGCTAAATTTAACAAATGCACCGCAAAGCCAAAATAAAATGCAAGGCTTAATGCGCTCTCAAATCTAAATTTCTTTCCAGAAAATAGCCTATAAAAACCAAGAGCGAGCGAAACTAGCCCAAGAATCATGTAAAAATATATAAGAAATTTAAAAATTTCCATTTGATTATAAAGCACTTCAAGCTCCACCTTTGCCTTGCTTGGCGCAAGGGAGCCTAGAGTGCTTCTTTGATAGCTTGAAATTTTCTCCAAGCTCCTATCAGCCTCTTTGCACTCACCACTTTTTACACAAAGGCTTAAATTTTCTATATAAGCGCCTAAAACACTTTTAAGCTCGCTTGAAATTTCACTTGAGCCAAAGGCTTCATTTACGCCTAGCCACGTTAATTTATCGCCATTTTTAGCTGGTATAAATTTTAAAATTTCTCCCTTTAGCGCAAGGTATAAGATATTTAATCTCTCGTCAAATTTGATCACATCGTTGTCAAATTTATCTCTTTTAGAGGCGGATTTTTCATTTGCAGCTTCTACAAATTTAGCCAGCTTATACTCGCCATTTTCGTTAAAGACATCGTTAAAACTAGCAAATTTTTCATTAATACCCAAAAGCTCGCCTACGCGCTCACTTGTGATTTTTACTATCCTTTTATCCATCCACTCTTTTGGTGAGATGGCAAAAGAGAGCATTAGCTCCTCGCTGCTAAGCCCAAAGAGCGTAGTTTTGGTTGAAATTTTACTTATCACAGCTCTTGAGTAAGAGCCAGCTGGAGCGATTCTGCTATCAGCTTGAGTCAAAATTTTGGCAAATTTGCTTGAGTGGGCGTCTAAATTTTTATTATTTTCATTAGCAAAATTTGGAGTAGCATTTAAAAGCAAAATAGCCAAAAATGCGATTTGCGAACCTTTTATAAAATTTAGCAGTCTAAAAAAACGGCTCTTTTTGATAAATAAATTTGCCACAAAGCCAAGGCAAAGTAAAAAATATCCTATGTAAGTTGGGATTTTGCCAGGATCACGGCTGATCTCAAAAGCGCTTCCAAGCTCGTCAGGATCGTATGAAGACTGAAAAATTTTATAGCCTTCAATCGTTAGTGGATTATTTAGCGAGATGTCGTACTTGCCGCCAGCGATACTTACTTTACTTGTATAAGATGATGGACTATTTAGCCCCGCATATCGCTCTAAAATAAACTCGTCAAGCTTTAATGAAAATGGCAAATTTAAAGCCTTTGAGCTAAAGTAAAATTTCGCCTCTTGCCCACCAAAACTTAGCACACTTGGCTCTAGCTCATATCCAGCTCCGCCTTTTAGCTTAACACTCTTTTTTTCGCCGTTAAAACTTATCTCTAAACTAAGCGTAGCAGGAGCATTTTTCTCATCTTTTTTATACTTAAGTAAGTTAATTATAAATTCTTTGCCAACTATAAAATTTTTAAACTCAAAGTCGTTTTTACCAAATAAGCTTAATTTTAATGGATAACTAAAATTTTCTCCAAGTATTTCGACTCTAAGATAAGGCTTGACGCTTTGCATCACATTTGAGCTTTGCAAGGTTCTAAGATGCATAACGCCCTCTTCGCCAAAATACCTTGTAAGCGCAGCCCCAATGAAGATAACGATAAAAGCAAGATGTATCAAAAATGCGCCAAATTTCTTATACATCTTGGTTTTTACGATACTAATGGCTAAACAAATAGTGCAAGCAAGCATAACACACTCGTACCAAAGCGCTTCATAAACAAGCACTCTAGCCGTTTGTGTGTCATAAAAATTTTCTAAAAAAGTCGCAAGCCCTGCACCAAAAGCAAGAATAAATAATAATATCAAAGACAAGCGGTAGATATTTAAAATTCTCATCGCTCGCCTCTACTTTAAATGCTATAAGTTTGTCCCGCATAAAGTATAAACACCCTAAGCAGTAAAACACCAATAACAGCCGCTAATGAACTGATATAAAAGCTAAATTTTAGGCTAGCTACTTTTTTGCCAAATGCGAAATTTAAAACAAAAGGCACAATAAAGCCAACTAGCACAACACCAAGCCAAAAGAAATTTGCCCAAACACCGCTATAAAAAGCAACAGCTGCATTTTGCTGATAACTTGAGCCAAGCAGAAGCGATACAAAAAGCATTAAAATGAGTAAAATTTCAGCTCCTAAAACGCTAAATTCTACGCTATGAAGCGAATGAAGGTCGCTTGAATGTGGATCTTCTTTAAATAAAGCTGCTGCAACCAAGCTACTGCCACTTATGCCAGCACTTAGTCCTGAAGCTATAAATAAAGCTGGAAGCACAGCTGTGTTTAAGAGTGGGAATCTAATCAAAACTGAGATCAAAAATCCAGTATAAGCACAAATTATTACAGCAAAAATGAGACAAATACGACTTAAAAATGGATAAAGCGGTATTAAAATTTTCATTATTAGTGCAAAAAGAGTGCTAAAGGATTTTAAACTTTTGGCTAAGAAATTTGAAATCTCATCATTAAATGCATAAAGGCACATCAAAAAGCTAAGCGGTATAAATACACAAAGTCCGGCAACACCGATAGACATAACTGATGTGAAATTATAATTAATCAAAATTTTCCAAAATAAAAGCGGCTTTTCAAGGTCAGCTATCAAACAAACCATACCAAGCATGATACTAACAAATGCTAAAAGCGAAGCAGCCTTAAAAAATGGGCTAAAGCTCTCTTGCTTTTTATAGTGTTTTAAAAGTATAGCAGCGATTAGCGCTCCACCACTCATACCAGCTAGCAAAAGATAAACAGCGATCGGCCAGCCCCACTCTACTCCATGCGAAAATGTTGCAGTAAAATTTAATGCACCATCCATCTTACACCCCCATTTTTACTTTAGGAATATATCTAAGGCTTGGTTTTGTGCCAAGCTCTGCTCTTAGTCTTATGCTATCTTTTACGGCTAGTAGTTTGCTGATGTGCGAATCTTCATCGTTAAGGTCACCAAAGACGATCGCCTCATATCTACAAGCTTCTACGCAAGCTGGCTCTTTGTCGTCCTTTAAATTTGTATCTACGCAAAAGTTACAGCTTTGAGCTGAATGAGTAACCTTATCGATATATCTCACATCATATGGACAGGCTACGATGCAGTATTTACAGGCGATACAATCATCTATATTTGTAGTTTGTATGCCAGTTTTTTCGTCTTTATGACAAGCCTTGGTCGGACAAACAGCTACACAAGGCGCATCGACGCACTGCTGACAAGACACTCTTACAAATCTTTTATCGAGTAAATTTTTAGGATTAGTCTTATCTTCTATAAAAAGTCTCATCTGTCCTTTTGGGACTAAATTTACCTTTCTGCAAGCTATCTCGCAGTCTGTACAGCCAACACATTTATTTTGGTCAAATATCATACCAAAGTGTGGTTTTTTTACACTTTCTTCACTCTTAAAAGCAAAACCACTACTTGCCGCACCAGCACCAGCAGCCGCAACTACCATGCTTTTTAAAAAGGCTCTTCTATTTTTTTGATTTTGCATTTTTAACTCCATTTTTATATCTTAATGAGGCTTTTTAATGCCCTCATTTAGTTCTTTTTCGTGAATTTTCTTTGCAGCCTCGGCTAACTCACCTGGCTTTAAGACCTTAACAAGCTCTATCTCAAAAACAATAGTCTCGCCTCCAGGTATGCCCTCCATGCCGCTATCACCGTACGCAAGTTCTGACGGGATAACAAATTTAAACTTATCGCCCTCTTTCATGAGCATTAAGCCCTCTTCAAGGCCTGGGATCAAATTTAGCATAGAAAGATGGGCTGGAGCCTCTTTTGTCTCATCAAAGACCTTACCATCGATAAAGCTAGCTTTGTAGTTTGCTATGATGATACTTTCTTGTTTTGGAGTCGCTCCCTTTTTGCTTGATTTTAAAATTTCATATTGCAATTTTGATTTTGTCGTTTTTACATTTTTATTTTTTGCATTTTTATCCATAAAAGCATTGCCCTGCTTTAAATTCTCTTTAAGTATGGCGGCTTCTTTTTCTTTTACTATCTTGTCTAAATTTTCAGCTCTTTTGTTTAGTAGCTTTGCTATCTCATCATCGCTTAGTTTTAGCTCTCCTTTTAGTGCATCACTAAAACCTTTGATAACGGCCTCAGCATCGTAGCTAATGCCTATTTGTTTTTGTTCAAGTAACCCTTTTAAAACATATCCACCACTTGTTGCTCCCATAGCATAAGACTCATTTGAATCTACATTTGCAAGCAAACTAGAAGCACTTAAGCTAAGAAGTAGCGTAAATTTTAAAACCTTATTTTTCATATCAAACCCTTAAGATTAAAGGGGCTAAAACTAGCCCCTAAATGCTCTATAAATTTTTATTCAAAATTCTTTGAGCTTCTTTTATATACTCTTTTGATGCATCGAGTTTTTGTTTAGTAAATTTAAATCCGTGCATACCCCACGAACCATCTTTTTCAACCATATCGATGATCTCTTGAGCATTTTGGATAAGCTCATAAACTCTTACTTTATCACTTGCATCAAGTTTTTTAGTCTCAAGTAGTGAGTAAAGTCCTTCAATACCAATCTTAACTTCAGAGAATTCATTCTTAACTGGAGTTTGCCATCCCATAACTTCATCATAAACTTGTTTTTGGTTTTTGAAGTGAAGTGTTGGTTTTAGCTCAGATAGTACTGGGCTGTGGCAGCCTTTGGTATCTTTCATATCTTTATCAGCCCAAGATGTTCTAGCGCAAGCCCACATCAAGTCAACGTAGTTATGGCCATTTTTATCTCTCTCAAAGTGCCAATCTTTAGCATCTCTTGGACCTTTAGCAGCATCGCCTGGTACTAGAGATTTCTCTTTTGGATCAACCATGATCTTCCAGATGTGAGATCTTCTTTGAGTATCAAAGCCAGCGTTGTCTTGGAACTGAACAGCGTAGAAATTCTCACAACTCATCATAAATGGCATGTGGCAAGATGCACAAGTGTTGTCTTTGTGAGTATCTGCTTTAGATGCGATATATGCTTGAGTCTCGTGGCAATCTTTACACTCTTTTCTAATTTTTGGTTTAGTATAGAATGAGCTTAGATAGCCTTGCTCTGAATTATAGTTCATACCTGTTACACTCTTATCACCTACAACTGGACCTGTGTTATCGTGTGGATCGTGGCAAGTAACACATCTCATACCTTTATCATAGTGAGCTGTAAAGTATGATTGTGAACCTTCAGAACCACATCCTGGTCCCATTGATTTAAATTTAGAGCTTAAAGAAAGATCAAGCTTACCGTTATTAAGCGGATTAGCACGAGCTAGATCTGGACTAAAGTTAAACCTTTGGTGGCAGCGTTCGCAGTTTGATGTTCTAAAATTTGTAGCCCCATCAAGGTGACCGCCAGCTCCGTGGCACTCCTCACAGCTTACACCTTTTGAGATAGTGTGTTTTTGAAGCTCTTTGGCATTACCAAGTGCTGCGTAAAATTCTGCTTTTGATTTGAAATCAAATTTAACTGGGTGACAAACTTCACAATATGATGAGTTCGCTTGGAAAAACATCGACTTTTTGTGTTTTGCGGCGTATGAAGCTAGACCTCTAACATATCCGCCATTGTCGCCATACTCTTCAAGAGTGCCAGGAAATTCTGGGACAAGCTCTTTTATCTTTTTAACAGTTGCGTCGTCTAAATTTAACGCCCATGTTCTTTGCCATTGGTTACCGCCAGCTACGATCTGACCTGTGCCATCTCTTAGCAAGCCGCCCTCAACGTAATAAGTACCACGAAGTAACCATGCATCTACGTAGCCCATTTTTGTTCTTAAGTGACCAACAGTTGCATAGATCACATCTGGTGTGATACCTTTTGGAAGGATAGAAGCGGTATCTTTGTCAAATACTGGCTCAGTTAGGTTGTTATTAACCTCTGGGTGCTCACCAGGGAAACGCATAGTAGTTGCGTGGCGAGATCTGCTCCATACTTCATACTGAGCTGGGTGACACTCACCGCACTTTTCTGGTCCTACAAATTTGTTAGGAAACTGAAGCGATGAAGTGGCTGGAATTCTATACATCATAGAGCTATAGCCCTTACCGCCATCTCTTTTACTAAGCTTTGACATATCAAAGCCATGTCCCTCGGCAAGCCACTCTAAGCCACGGTCGTGAACGACCATTTTACCGACGGTTTTACCACCATATTTTGTAAAAATAGGGTGGTTTTTAAATAACCAGTTATACATCTCTTGCTCTTCTACAACGTAGTCTTGCAAGGAGATAACACCTCTACTTTGCAGTGTGCCTTTAGGATTTGCGATAACATCACGTGCTTTATCGGACATCTGCATATTATGCTCTTCGCAACAGGCTTGTGAAGCGAAGATGCTAACACCCATGAGCAAACCAGCTAAGGCTTTTTGTAGATTTCTCATGTGCCCTCCTTTAAATTTTTATCCTAAAATCAAAATGATTTCATACTGATAATACTAACACCAAAAAAGGGTAGAAAAGGGGGAATTTTAATAAATTATAAATTTTCGAAACTAATTGTAAATGTAATACTATTTTCATCTACATTTCTAGCAAAGATTAGCGCGTTATTTTTGTTAGCGATTAGCCGGCTCATATATAGGCCAAGCCCGCTGCCAGACTCTTTTGTGCTAAAGTGTGGCTCAAAGATAACTTTTAAAAACGAAGTCTTTATCGCTCCTGCATTATTTTGAACGCATAAATTTTTACGATTATCTTTTATAAAAGTATAAATTTTTATTACTCTTGGCTTTACATAGCTTTGTTTAAATGCATCTTTTGCGTTATTTATAATATTTATTAAAATTTGGATTATTTCATTAAAATTTGCAAAAATCGTAAAATTTTCTCTTATATCGATCTCTATTTCGATTTGATATTTCTTAAGTGAGGCGTTTAGAATTTTTATAGTCTGATTTACTACTTCCTCTACGCTAAACTCCCTTTTTAAAGTATTTGGCTTAAAAAAGTTTTTAAAATCATCAACCGTTTCAGACATGAAATTTATCTGCTTGCTAGTCTCTTCTATAAACTCATAAATTTTTGCTTCATCAAGCTTTTTTCGCTCCTGATAGAGTTCTAAATTTATTAAAGCTGAGCTGATTTGAGCTAAAGGCTGCTTCCACTGATGTGAGATATTGCCTATCATTTCACCCATCGAAGCTAGACGACTTTGATGTATCATTAGCTGCTCGGTCTGCCTTTTACTCTCTTCGCCACGCCTATGCATCTTATAAACAAGTAGCAAAAATATCCCAAATATAAAGGCTATCGCGCTCATTATGATGACAACCTCTTTTAAATGGTAAGAAAAAATGGCACGTAGTGGGATTTTAAAAGATAGCATTGCCATCATCTCACTTGCCTCAGAAATTTTTCCATTTGAAATTTCATAACGATCCAACATCTGTTTTGGAGCACTTTCGCTATTGTGACAGGCTAGGCAAGATGTATTTTGACTTTTTATAGGAAGCCCTACAAAAAATTGTGAGCCGTTTTCATCTTTTATAATCTTTGAAAACTCACTGAATTTATTCTCTTTAAAGCCTCTTAACACCTGCGCTTCAAATTCATTTGGCTCATGAGCTTTATTTAAAGGTGCCATGGCGACTAGTTTGTAGTCAAAGTCAAGATTGTATTTTTTCTTTTGGATATTATAAATTTCACGGCTTATATATGAAGATGAGAGCAATCTCTCGTCAAAAAAATCCTCTTTTATAATGCCATCATGCTTTAGCTGCTCTATTAGCGGACGCTGAACGCCTGCAATGTACTCTCTTACAGAATTTATACTCTCAAGGACGTAGTACGCCTCTTTTTTGGCATCTTTCATTGCAAGATTATTATAAAAATTTAAAACAAGTGCGGATATTAAGAGATAAACAAAGATAAAAACACTAACGATTAGCTTAAATTTATATTTCACAAAGATAACCTACACCGTATAAATTTTTAATCACATCTTTGCCAAGCTTCCTTCTAAGCTCTTTTACGATCGTCTTTATCGCCTCTTTGCTTGGCTGCTCATACTCCCAAATATAATCAAAAATTTGTTCATAAGTTATAGTTTGATTTTTATTGTTTAAAAAATACTCTAAAAGCCTACTTTCACTCTTGCTTAGATGAGAAATTTCACCATTTATATAAAGTACTTTTTTGCCAAAATCGTATTCTAATTCATCATTTAGCCTAAGAGTCGGCTTGCGTCCAACAAGCTCTAAAGCAACGTCTTCTAGGGCTTTTATAAATGATTTTTTATCATATGGCTTTGCAAGATATCTTGTGATCTTTAGCTCAACCGCTCTCCACAAATACTCTTGCTCGATGTGGCTTGATAAGATCACGATAGGAATTTTTTGATTTATGGTTCTTACTTTTTTAGCGATCTCTAGGCCATCAATATTTGGCACGCTTATATCAAGTACCAAAACATCATAAGCATCGCTCATCGCTAGCTCAAGTGCATCATAGCCATCTGTTACGCCATTTACCTCGGCAAAAAATAGCTCCAAAGAAGCACAAATATTTTTTAAAATCGCCTCTTCATCTTCAAGGCAAAGGACCTTTTTGTTTGATAAAACGTCTAAAATATCATATTCTTGCATAGCTTCATCTCGCTTTTTGAGCAGATATTATCACTTGGTAGCTTAAAAAATAAGATTATCTAAAAAATAATTCATACCGATATAAAAGATAGATTGCTTTTAAAAATTAAACTATAAATTTTTGTTGAAGTGACTTGAAGTCTTGATTAAAATTTTTTATGAGTACTATTTTTGGATTTTTATAAAAATTTTAGCTATCGATCAATTTAAAAAAGAAAGATAGCTATATTTATAGTATAAATTTTAGTTGCCTCTGCTTCCAGGCTTAATAGCCTTGCTGCCGCTCTTACAAAGCGGACAGCGCTCTGGCTCGTAAATTTCAAATTCAAAATTCCCTAAAGCAAAAAACGGCTTGTCACTTGGCAGTTTTGCATTTACTTTAGCTTCATTGCCCAAATTTGCAACCTTACAAAAGCCGCGGTTTGCAAGTGCCGCAAAGCCAACCACCTCGCCCCCAAGGCTCTCTATCACGTGCGCTGCTTCAAGTGCTGAGCCACCAGTTGTTATGATATCTTCACAAACTATAAATTTCTCGCCCTTTTTCACTTCAAAGCCGCGCCTTAGGCTCATCACCCTATCAACGCGCTCTGTAAATATAAAGCGCTTTTTCGCCGCACGAGCTAGCTCATATCCAGCTAAAATTCCACCAAGTGCAGGAGAACAAACGCTATCAAATTTAATGCCAAATTTCTCTATCACACGCGCTAACTCATCTGCTAGCTTTGCAGCAAGTGCTGGGTCTTCAAGTATCTTCGCACTTTGCAGATAAAACTGCGAGTGGTTACCACTGCTTAGCAAAAAGTGTCCCTCCAAATACGCCCCAGCGTCCTTATAAATTTTCTCTAAATCCATCGCTTTTTCCTTTTAAAATTTACTCAAAATCTTAACACAAGCCCACTTAAGCCACTCTTTTTAAAATTTAATAAGCCACACATTTGTATAATCTCTCAACACTCACAAAAAGGACGCTCATGCTTATATTTAACCCAGTTGTTTTTAGCATTTTGGTAATGACGATACTTTGTCTATTGCGTTTTAACATTTTGCTTTCTATCCTTATCTCTGCTCTTGTTGCGGGAGTAATGTATAAGCATGGATTTAGTGGATTTGAAAGTGGCATTGCAGATGGGATTGATAGCCTCTTTACAGCCCTAAAAGAGACTACACAAAGCCTCATAAGCGGTATGCAAGGCAATCTTGAAACATCGCTTAGTTATATTTTGCTTGGTGCTTTAGCAGCCGCCATCGCAAATACAAATTTAACTGCTATCTTGATAAATGCTTTGAGTAAATTCCTTAGCTCAAATAAAGTGATTTTTATACTAACTATTGCATTTATAGCATGCTTATCTCAAAATTTAATCCCAGTTCACATAGCTTTTATACCTATTTTAATCCCGCCACTTCTTGCTATTATGAACAAAATGGGAATAGATAGACGTGCCGTAGCTTGTGCTTTGACGTTTGGTCTTCAAGCACCTTATGTAAGCCTTAGCGTTGGCTTTGGTCTGCTTTTTCACAATATCTTAAAAAAAGAACTAGCAAATAACGGCATAACCACATCTATTTCTGATATCTCTTCTGTTATGTGGATAGGCGGCGCTTCTATGCTTATCGGACTTATCCTTGCCATACTTTTTTATGGTAAAAAAAGAGCTTATAAAACTTCAAAATTTGAAAAAGAAGAGCTTGATGAGATCGAGCGCGCAAAAAGCCTTGAGATGACTAAAAAAGAGTGGGCGGTTTTAGCTGGTGCAGTTGTGGCTTTTGGTGTGCAAATTTATACTGAGCTGCTACCTCTTGGCGCACTACTTGGACTTTTGGTTATGGTCGTTTTTGGTGGTATCGAATACAAAAAAGTAGATAAGATCATGGATAACGGCCTTGCTATGATGGGATTTATCGCTTTTATCATGCTAGTTGCTGCAGGTTATGGCACTATCTTAAGAGAGAGTGGCGGTATCGATGAGCTTGTAAAATACGCTAGCTTGGTATCTGGCGGCAAGATAGGCGGTGCATTTTTGATGCTACTTATTGGTCTTTTAGTCACAATGGGCATAGGCACTAGCTTTGGTACGATACCTATTTTAGCCTCTATCTATGTACCACTTTGCCTTAGCCTTGGCTTTGGCGTGCCAGCTATCATCTTGCTAGTTGGTATCGCTGCAGCTCTAGGAGATGCTGGAAGCCCAGCAAGCGATAGCACACTTGGGCCAACAAGCGGTCTAAATGCTGATAATGAGCACAATCACATATATGATACTTGTGTGCCTACATTTGTATTTTTCAATATCCCACTTATCATCGGTGGTATAGTTGGAGCTATGATACTTGGATAAAATTTGGCGTTAATTACGCCAAATTTCTTTTTATTTCTTCTGCTTTTTATCAATATAAATTTTGGAACATCTTTTGCTTTTGACAAATATAAAAATTTAAAATGCAAAAAGGATAAGTCAATGATGAGATCACTTTGGTCTGGTGTTTCAGGCCTGCAAGCCCACCAGATAGCCATGGACGTAGAGGGCAACAATATCGCAAACGTCAATACTTATGGTTATAAATACAACCGTGCAAATTTTGCTGATATACTAAGCCAAACTCCAAGAGTTGCTACTGCTCCACAAGGTCAGCTAGGCGGTCAAAACGCTATGCAAATAGGTCTAGGAACGACTATAAACTCGACTACAAGAATTTTCTCTCAAGGCACACTAACATCTACTGATAAGCAAACAGACCTTGCACTTCAAGGAAATGGTTTCTTCGTCGTATCTCCAGATGGCGGAACAACAAGATACTATACAAGAAATGGTGACTTTGTCCGTGATAAAGCTGGAAATTTTGTAAACAATAGTGGTTATATCGTTCAAGGCTGGACAAGAGATGAAGAGACTGGCACTATCGACTCAACTGGACCGATAAAAAATATTGTGATCAAAGAGGGTCTTACTACTCCAGCAAGAGCGACAACAGAAGTAAAGATAAAAGGTAACCTTGACTCAGGCAACACCATCGACCAAAGAAGCACTCCTATTTATTCACTAGACTCTGTTGCTGGCGGACGTGACTATAACAATGACGGAATTTTAAATGCAAACGAAGTCCATAACGAGAATGATGTAAATAATGATCAGTTTTATACAAACTCGAAAAAAGAGCAAAATTTAACAGAGCGTGGCGTCGATCTTGGTGTTACATTTGATGAGCTTGGAAATGGCCTTGCTCTAAGAGATGGACAAGGTATTTGGGTGAGCTATGCAAATGCTAAAACCGAAAAATTTACAGTAGGAAGTGGATTGCCACAAAGTATCGGACAGATAAATCCAAAAGCAACACTTAATATCACAATAAATGGTACTACTATAAAATCTCAAGATAATGCAATATCAAGTATCAGTGATGTTGCAGCTGCGATCAATGCTCAGTACAATAAAACTGGTGTTAGAGCTGAAATTTCAGAAGGTAATAAACTAACACTTATAAATAGAAATAACTCAGGCACTACTGAAGAGACAAAAAATATCCATCTAAAATTAAATGGTGGAAATACAGTTGCTGGTTTAGCTGATAAAGATATCATCACAGCTTATCAATATGTCTATACAAGTTCACAAACAACAGCTGTTCATCCAAATAACGATAAAATCGCAAGACAAGTAACAACAACAGAAGATCTTCGTGCTGCTATGCAAGAAGATGCTAGAAACCACGTTGACTATAACGGAGATGGCCAAATAAACGCGAACTCAGATGCACTTGATGCCGCAAAACTAGCAACTGCAGCACATAGAATAGCACCTGGAACTGGCGGGGCAGCCATAACAAACACTGCATACCAAACAGCCTATAACACTGCTTATACCACTGCTTATAATAATACAACTGGTACGGTGGATCAAAAGCAAGCTGCTGGTCATGCAGCTGGTATAGCGGCACTTCAAGCACTTGCAGGCGATGATACAAACGATGGTGTAAAGGTTACTGTAAATAAATTAGGTCAGTTCCAGCTAGAAAACCCAACAAATGAAATCGCTGATCAAGCCCTTTATATGACAACAACTGCTCTTACAAAGCCGGCTCAAGGTACAAATAATTCAGCAGTAAATGAAAATGTGAGACTTACAACTATTATGAAAGCACTTGATGGCGCACTAAGCCCGGGCCAAGCTCTAAGAGCAAGTGGAAAGATGATGATGTCAAGTCACGGCTCAACGGCAGAAATTTTTGACTCACTTGGCTCAAAACACACAGTTAGTGTCAAATGGACAAAGACAGGCACTACAACAGATGGCGGAACTGAGTGGAGTATGGTTATACAAGTACCAGAGCCAGCTAAGATAAACTACACAGGCGAAGGCCCAGATAACGTTATAACTGGAACAGCTAGATTTAACGCAAATGGCTCACTTGCAAGTTTTCACCCAGCAACGATAACATTTTCAGCTAACAACGGCTCACAAAGTGGCCAAAACATTAGTTTAAATTTTGGTCTTGGAACTGACTTTAACGGCTTAACAAGCTTTGATAAAGACTCATCAACTGAGTCAATCTCGCAAGATGGCTACACAGGAGGCACATTAAACGGCATAAAAATAGATGAGACTGGAACGATAATAGGCTCATTTTCAAATGGTCAAAGCTTTGGCCTAGCTAAAGTAGCACTTGCTACCTTTACAAACAACGAAGGTCTTCAAAGCGAGGGCGGAAATGTCTTTTCACAAACCGCAAACTCAGGCGAAGCAGTTATCGGTGCAGCTGGTACAGGCGATAAAGGAACGATCGCGGCTTCAAAACTTGAAGCTAGTAACGTCGATCTAAGCCGTGCGCTAACAGATCTTATTGTTATCCAAAGAGGTTTCCAAGCAAACTCAAAAACGATCACAACAAGTGATGAGATGCTAAATACACTTCTTCAATTAAAACAATAATAACTAAGACTTTTACAAAAGGGAGCGTTTGTCTCCCTTTAAAATTTATGCTTTAAATTTACAAATAAAATCAGCCTTCTTTTTGTAAAATGTTAAAAAATTTTACAAAAGAGAAAAAATGCAAGTAACACTACTAAATCACACTCCACTAAATATTTGCTCTCACGCTATCCGCACATGCTGGCAAAGCTTTGATAAAGGCGATAACGGCGGCGAAAAAGATGTTGAGCTAATAGATAGAGTAGGCAATAAATTTAAACACGCCTCCACCTTAGAGCACCTATACTATAACTTCTACATCCAAGGTATCTCTCGTGCGCTGCTTCAAGAGCTAGCTCGTCACCGCTTAGCGAGCTTAAGCGTCAAATCAACTCGCTACACACTAAAAGAGCTAAAAAAAGAGGAGAAATTTGAAGCAGGGCAGTTTGAGCGTGCGGCTAAATTTATCGTACTAACAAATGACGAACTAGTCGATAACGCAAGCATAAAAGCGCTTGAAAATTTACGTGAAATTTTAGCCTCAACGACAAAGAGCCTAGACATCGTCAAATACTGCCTGCCAGAGTGCTATAAAACTGAGCTTACATGGAGCATAAATGCTAGAAGCTTGCAAAATTTCATCTCACTAAGAAGCTCAAAATCAGCCCTTTGGGAGATAAGAAATTTAGCAAATGCTATCTACGATGCCTTGCCTGAAGAGCATAAATTTATATTTGAAAAGTGCTTGCCAGAGGATGAGCAAAACTAACATTTATGTTAGTGTAGTTTATGGTTTAGAAGTGATGAAACGAGCACTAAATTTACTTTTGTAAAACATAAAGAAGCTCGTCTACGTGGATGTTTCTAGCTTTTAAATTTCTACTACCACGGTAGGCGTTATACTTTTGGCGCAATAGTTGAACCTTGCCAATTTTATTTAGGTTTTTATCAAATTCATCTTGATTGATAAAGCCCTCTGAGTTAAACGAGATAAGCACAAATTTCGCTTTTAAATTTGCTATCAACTCGAAAAATGCCTCGCTTGCTGATGATTTTTTATTAAAGACTGATCTGTTCCAGTCCTTTGCGATGCCTGAAACTTTTGAAATTTTACTTGGTTCCTCGTAGCTTGCGATGAGATTTAGCATGAAGTAGTTTGAGCCGTATGGATGCTGATTATAAGGTGGGTCAAGATAGACTAGATCAAGGCCGTCAAGCTCTTTTGCTAGTAAATTTGCGTCCTTTTGATAGACCTCAAATGGTACGTTAAAATTTGAAAAGATTGGCTTAGTCAAATTTATATCAGAAGTGATCCTTGAGATGGCGTTTTGCCCCTGTCCTCCAAACTGACCGATGCCATCTTTATTTTTATGAAAACCTTTAAAAATTCCACTTGTATTTGCATGTACACTTGCATTATAAAGTAGTGGAGCTATGAAAAATTTTCTCATCTCCTCTGGCATTAGCTCATCTATGAGCCTTCTTGCGGTGTCGATGAAGATAGCATTTTTTCTTGTGTAAAAGACCCGCTCGCCCTCGGTAATATTTTTATCATCTTGTGGGGCGTAAAGTTTTGTTATAAAGCCTTCAGAAAGATTATCTTCTATCTCTTTTTCAAGCTTTTTTTGCCAGAAATTTATCTCATCTTTTAGCTCATTTGTGGCATTTTGCAGGTAACATGAGTTTGTGATAAAGCTATAAAGCTCCAAGTCGTTGGCGACTAGAAATTCACTATTTTGTTTTAAAAACCTAGCCACCACGCCACTTCCACTAAAGAGGTCGCAGCAGCTAAGTTTTTCTTTTTTAAGCTCGTCTTTTGCGTATTTTACACCTAGATTTATAAACCCTAAAAGAGAGCGCTTGTTACCAAGATAGGTTAAAATTTGCTCTTTTAGATAGGCTTGATTTTCTTGTTTTACTGGCTTCAAATCAGTGCTTTTTTAGTCCCATAGCATCAACGTCAAGCTTGATCTCTTCGTTGTTTATGATGACTAGACCCTGATCTAGAATTTTCTTTGCTATTGCGTGTGCTTCATCAAGTGAGTGCATCTTGTAAGTACCGCATTGAAATTTATTTAGCTCTGGGATTTTATCTTGGTCTTTGACTTCTAAAATATCTTTCATAGAGGCTAACCATGCCTTTTTTACGGCTTCTTCGCTAGGTGTGCCGATCACACTCATATAAAAGCCAGTTCTACAGCCCATCGGCGAGATGTCGATGATCTCCACGCCGTTGCCGTTTAGGTGATTTCTCATAAAGCCAGCAAACAAATGCTCTAATGTATGAGTACCTTTTTCTGGCAAAATTTCTTCATTTGGCTTGCAAAATCTCAAGTCAAAAACACTGATATCATCGCCCTTTGGTGTTTTCATACTTTTTGCTAGTCTTACTCCTGGGGCTTGCATTTTTACGTGATCTACACAAAAACTATCAAGTAATGGCATATCTTCTCCTTTAAATTTTTGGTAATTCTAGCGTAAAAAATGTTTAAAATTTAAAGGCTCATGCAAAATTTCACATAAGCCTTGTAATATTTGAATGTTTGTGGGTATTAAAATAATAAAATTTTTAATTACTATTATAAATTTCTCATATATTCCGTACTATAAATACCTTGAATACGTCTTTCCATGTCACTATACCAACTTTTTGGAAGAGTGGTAAGAGAGTTAAATTTCTCTAGTAAATTTAAATTTTCATTTGGAGCGTAAAAGAGCCTGTTTATCTCTAAAATGCTCATATGAACTGGATCTTTTTCTATAACTTCTATCACGTCGCCCACTTTGCACGATCCTGGTGTTATGACGCGGTAATACCAGCCAGTAAGACCAGTTTCAAAGATGTGAGTAGCCATATTTTCATTGCCCCATCTTTTTGAGAGCTTAAAGCAAGGCTTTCTAGGCTGCGATACTTGAAGGATTAGTGAGCCGATTTTATGTATATCACCTATACAGACATTACTCTCATCGAGTCCATCAATGCATAAATTCTCACCCATAGCTCCATAAGCCATATTTTTTAATCCTAAAAAACTCTCCCAATCGGCGTAATTTGCAAATGAATTTGCAAAAACTGCCTTTTCAGGGCCGCCATGGTGCTTTGTATCAGCGACACTATCACCCTCAAAGCCAAGTTCATTTGCAAAAATTTTACCATTTTGAGCTACTTTAAATATAGCTGAACTCCATGGTGTATTTAACTTATCAGTTGCACTTTGCGAGCCATAGTTTTTCACCTCGCCAATTAGTAATGCTTTTACTATCGCCATCTTTTTCCTATCAAATTTAGCTTATTCTTAAATTATTTGCATGAGTTAGTGCGATCGCGATCGCATCGGTGATATCAAGCGGTTTTATCTCTTTATTTATTCCTAAAATTTTCTTCACCATAAATGCCACTTGCTCTTTATCAGCTTTAGCCTTGCCAGTGACCGTCTTTTTCACCTGAAGCGGTGTATACTCGGCAAAATCACCATGAAGCTGTAAAATTTTAAGGCTAAGTGCCCCTCGAAACTGAGCAAGCTTTAAAACCGTTTTTGGATTATAAGCAAAAAATATATTTTCGATCGCGACCTCGTCAAATTTATGATTTTTAAAAATCAAGTCGAGTCCCTCGCAAAGCTCGGTAATTTGATATTGAAGTGTATTTGGTTTTATTTTTATGAGTCCTGCTTCAAGAAGAATAGTTTTAAATTTATTTTTTTCAAGTATTGCATAACCACAATTCTTCGTGCCTGGGTCGATTCCTAAAATTTTCATCACTATCTTTTCAATACTTTTTCACGACTTTTTCACGATGTGAAAAAGTTTGTCAGAGTTTAACAAAGGTTTTATTAAAATTAAGATAGTATCACTATAAAAATTCTCGAAATTTAAGGCATAAAAATTTGATAGCAGACGAAATTTTAGAAAATCTTTCAACACAAATTTCACCTGAAGAATACCAAAGTTATATCAAGCAATTAAAATTTAACGAAAAGGCTTCAGACGATCATATTATCGTATTTACTGCACCAAATGAGTTGATGGCTAAATTTATAAATACAAGATATGCTGATAAAATCGCTCATCTATATGAAGTTAGAACAGGCATAAAACCAAATATAGAAATTTCATCTACTAAAAGTAGTAAGGTATCAAAACAAAATCAAATAAATGTTAAGCAAATAAAAACACAAAGTAGCATTTTAAATCCAAGCTACACATTTGAAAATTTTGTCTGCGGTGCATCAAATCAATACGCATTTTTAAGCGCAAAAGCAGCCGCAGAAAAACCTGGTGTACTTTATAATCCACTTTTTATCTATGGTACGACGGGACTTGGCAAGACACATTTACTCCAGTCAGTCGGAAATCACTGCCTAAATAAAGGAAAAACCGTTATTTGCGTAACTAGCGAACAATTTATGATAGATTTTACCAGTCACATAAATAACCACTCAATGCCAAAATTTCGTGAAAAATATAGAAACTGCGATGTTTTACTAATAGACGATGTGCAGTTTCTTGGTAAAACTGATAAAATCCAAGAGGAATTTTTCAACACATATAATGAGCTTTTAGCAAAAAATGGTCAAATAGTTATGACTTCAGATCGACCTCCAAAGACACTAAAAGGCTTTGAGGATAGGATGATTTCAAGATTTGATAAGGCTTTTATGGCTGATATTACGCCGCCTGAACTTGATACAAAGATAGCTATCATCATCAAAAAATGCGAGTTTGATAAAATCGATCTAAATAAAGAGGTCATAAACTACATAGCTACAAATATGGGAGATAATATCCGTGAGATCGAGGGAGCTATCATAAATTTAAACGTATTTAAAACTCTTATGAAAGAAGAGATAACACTTGATCTTGCAAAAAGTATATTAAAAGATTTGATCAAAGAAAAACGTGAAAATATAAATTTCGATACTATCGTTGAAATAGTTAGTAAAGAGCTAAATATCAAACAAAGTGATATAAAAAGCAAATCAAGAGTTACAAATATCGTAGAAGCAAGACGAATCATCATATATCTTGCAAAGATGCTTACAACAAACTCAATGCCACAAATCGCAAACTATTTTGGTATGAAGGATCACAGTGCCGTTAGTCATAATATTAAAAAGATAAATGAGCTAATACAAACTAATGAAATTTTTAGTCTAAAAGTTACTGAATTAAAAAACAAAATTTTGACAAAAGGATAAAATACAATATGAAATTTGTGAATAAATGTGAAAAAGAAAATATAATTTTTCACATTTCAAATAGCTGTATTTCGATGTTTGAAAGCACTTTTCACTTTTTAACATCACCTACTAAAACAAAAAAATTAAATTTAAAAATAGAAGGAAGTTTTTAATGAAAGTTTTAATAAACAAAAATATGCTTGAAAGCATAGTAACAAATACAAATCCATATCTTGAAAAAAGAGATCTTAGTGCTATAACTTCTCACATTTATATCTCAGCAAAAGATGGTGTTTTAAACATAAAAGCAACTGATCATGAAATAGGTCTAGCATACAAGCTAAGTAATGCAAAAATCGTTGATGAAGGTTACGCAACTGCAAATGGTAAAAAGCTACTTGACATTATAAAAAGTCTAAAAGACGAAGAAGTGATGTTAGAAACTGTAAATAACTATCTTTATATAAAACAAAAAAACTCAAAATATAAACTTCCAATGTATAAATTTGAAGATTTCCCAGAATTTCCAACGATTGAGGGTAAATCAAAATTTGATGTTGATGCTGTTATGTTAGGAAGAAGTTTAAAGAAAATTTTACCAAGTATTGATAGTAATAACCCAAAATTTGAACTAAATGGAGCTTTTCTTGATATTAAAAAAGACTTTATAAACATCGTTGGTACTGATACAAGAAGACTTAGTGTATTTAAATTTCAAACACCAACAGAAAAAGAATTTTCACTAATAATCCCTAAAAAAGCTATCAATGAAATACAAAAACTATTTTTTGACAAGATAGAAATTTACTATGATGAAAATATCTTAATCGCACAAAGCCAAAATTTTGAATTTTTCACAAAACTTATAAATGGTAAATTTCCAGACTATGAGCGTGTCATACCAAAAGAGGTCAGAAAAAGACTTCAGCTAAGTAGAGATAAGATGATAGAAGGCATAAAAACTATCTCAATGCTAAGCGATACAATGAAAATATCTTTTGCAAAAGACAATATAACATTTGAAAGTGTTATAGAAGATAATTCTGAAGCAAAAACTACGATAGATTATCAAACTGGTTTAGAGCTCGGAGATGAATTTTTCATAGGTATAAAAAATAGATATCTACTTGACTTTTTAAGTAGTATCGAGGACGAAAATTTTGAGCTTGGATTTAATGAAAGCTCACTAGCATTTGTTGTAAATTCAAAAGAATTAACAACAATAATAATGCCGATAAATTTATAAGATAAGGCAAGATTATGGAAAATAATTACGGCGCAGAAAATATTAAAGTACTAAAAGGGCTTGAGGCGGTCAGGAAACGCCCAGGCATGTATATAGGTGACACTAACATAAGCGGTCTTCACCATATGATCTACGAAGTCGTTGATAACTCTATCGACGAGGCGATGGCAGGATACTGCGATACGATAGACGTTGAGCTTACACGTGAGGGCTCAGCTATCATTAGCGATAATGGCCGTGGTATCCCAGTAGATATGCACCCAACTGAGAAAATTTCAGCTGCGACTGTTGTTTTGACAGTGCTTCACGCAGGTGGTAAATTTGACAAGGATACTTATAAGGTCTCTGGTGGTCTTCACGGCGTTGGTGTATCTGTCGTAAATGCCCTTTCTAAAAAGCTAGTCGTAAATATCAAACGCGATGGCAAGCTTCACAGACAAGAATTTGCAAAAGGTATCCCACAAAGCGATCTTGAAGTTATAAAAACTACAAACCGCACAGGTACGCAAGTCGAGTTTTGGCCAGATGATAGCATATTTGAAGTGACTGAATTTGACGATGAAATTTTAGTAAAAAGATTTCGCGAGCTAGCCTATCTAAACCCAAAGATAACTATAAATTTCAAAGATCAAAGAAATGGCAGAAGCGAGAGCTTTCATTTTGAGGGCGGGTTAGAGAGCTTTGTAACTGATATGAACAAGGCAAATGCTGTTAGTAAAGCAGTCTCATTTAGTGGCGGCGAAGATGACGTTATGGTTGATTTTGCCTTGCTTTATAATGACACTTATAGTGAAAATTTACTAAGCTTTGTAAATAATATCAAAACTCCAGATGGCGGTACACACGAAGCCGGATTTAGAGCGGGCCTTACAAGAGTTATCACGAACTATGTCTCAGCAAACGCTGCTGCACGTGAAAAAGATACAAAAATAACTGGCGAAGATATCCGCGAGGGACTTATCGCAGTTGTTAGCGTAAAGGTGCCAGAGCCGCAGTTTGAGGGACAAACAAAGGGCAAACTAGGCTCAAGCTACGTAAAACCTATCGTTCAAAAGATGGTTTTTGATGTGCTTACAAAGTATTTTGAAGAAAATCCTATCGAAGCAAGAGCGATAATGGATAAAGCTCTAATGGCAGCTCGTGGTAGAGAAGCTGCTAAAAAAGCTAGGGATCTAACTCGCAAAAAAGAGAGCATGAGTGTAGGCACACTCCCTGGCAAATTAGCTGATTGTCAGAGCAAAGATCCAGTAATTAGCGAGCTATATCTAGTGGAGGGCGACTCTGCGGGCGGTTCTGCAAAGCAGGGTCGTGATAGAGTTTTTCAAGCGATATTGCCGCTTAAGGGTAAAATTCTAAACGTTGAAAAGGCAAGACTAGATAAAATTTTAAAGTCTGATGAGATAAAAAATATGATAACAGCGCTAGGTTGCGGTATCGGAGATGAATTTGACGCTGAGAAGCTTAGATATCATAAGATCATCATTATGACCGACGCCGACGTCGATGGTAGCCACATTCAGACACTACTTTTAACTTTCTTCTTTAGATTTTTAAATAAAGTTGTTGAAAATGGTCACATCTACCTAGCTCAGCCGCCACTTTACCGCTATAAAAAAGGTAAGAAAGAAATTTATCTAAAAGATGAAAAGGCATTAAATGAATTTCTTATCGAAACTGGTATCGAAGGCGTTGATATAGAGGGTATCGGTAGTGCTGATTTGATTGATTTCTTAAAGATCGTTGCAGCTTATAGAAGCGTCTTAAAAGAGCTTGAAAAACGCTTTAACGTCCTTTCAGCGATCCGCTATATGATAGAAAATCCAGACATCGTTTCAAAAAGCTACAATGAAATTTTTGAAATTTTAAAGAATTTCTTAAAAGCTGAGGGTCACAACATCCTAAATCACTACGTTAGCGAAGGTGAGGTTAGGATTTATGTCCAAACTGAAAGCGGCCTAGAAGAGCTTGTGGTAAATGAAAATTTATTTACAAACCCACTCTATGAAGAGGCGCTTTACATCAGCCAAAAGATAAAAGAGCGTGGCCTAGACTTGCATAGTGATGTTATAGACGTGCTTGATGAAGTAGAGAAAAATGCTAAAAAAGGTGCATACATCCAGCGCTACAAAGGTCTTGGTGAGATGAACCCTGAGCAGCTTTGGGAGACTACGATGAACCCTGAGAACAGAAGACTTTTAAAGATCGATATAAACGATGCTATAAGTGCTTCTGACACGTTTAATCTCTTTATGGGCGATGAGGTCGAGCCAAGAAGAAACTACATCCAAGACCATGCAAAAGACGTTAAACACTTAGATATTTAAAAGGTGATCAAATTAAATTTGATCTAATTAGCAAAAAATAAAGGATAAAAAATGAGCGAAGAGCTAGAGATGAAATATGGCGAGAAAATTTTGAAAGAATTTGACGTAGAGAGTGACCTTGAGGTCTGGGAAAATAAGCAAACAAGGGACTATGTCATAAAGATCACTCTGCCTGAATTTTGCTGCCTTTGCCCTCGCTCTGGTTATCCTGACTTTGCGACGATATATCTTGAGTATATTCCAAATAAGCTAGTTGTTGAGCTAAAAGCGATAAAGCTTTATATAAATAGCTTTATGAACCGCAACATCAGCCACGAAGATAGTATAAATGAAATTTATTCTGTTTTAGATAAAAAACTTGAGCCAAAATTTATGAAGATAGTAGGGGATTTTAACCCACGTGGAAATGTCCATACAGTTATTGAGATCAGCTCTGATCTAGTGGTGAAAAAGCCAGTTGAGGAGAAAGAATTTACTCCAAGAACTAGAGAGAGAAGTAGCTTTAGCGACAGAGCTCCACGCGAAAGACGTAGTACAAGCGATCGTATTAGCAGTAGAGGCACTGGCAGCAGAGGCGGCAGAGATGATAAATTCAAAAAAGATGACAAACCAAGAAGAAGCTCAAATAAAGAGGGCTTTAGAAAGATAAGCTACGCAGATGATAAGAAGCCAAAAGTAGTCAAAAAGGATAAATAATGATAAGTGCTAAGCTTATAGAACATATCTTTAAAGCAGCATCTATATCACGTTGGAACGACTATCCAAAGATGGCAAATTTAGTCGAGCTTGATAAGCAGGCTCATAAATTTATCATCGCTTATTTCATAGCAAAACAAGAGCAAGATGCCGATATGAACTATATCATTGAGGCTGGAATTTTTGAGTTTTTAAGTAGGGTCGTAGTCACTGACATACGTCCAGACGTCTTTCACCACATCCAAAAGACAAAAAAAGAGCAGATAAATAGCTGGGTTTTAAGTAACCTTGAAACGCTCATCTCGGATATCGAGGGTGGCGAGTTTTTGGAGAGGTTTAAAAACCACTATAAAAACGACAAAACTCACGAAAAAGAGCGTCTTATCTTAAAAGCAGCCAGCTATCTTGCCACGAGATGGGAATTTTCCATCGTCTATCAAACGAGCCAGTTTTTAAGCGACATCGACGAGCTTAAGGCGAAGGTTGAAGAGGAGATGGAGGATTATTATGAGCTAATTGGTGTTAGAAAGATCGCTATGAATCAAAAATTAGCCCGCCTTGTTGATCTAAGTGGTAGGCTAAGGTTTCAAAAACGCTGGGCGCAAACGCCTCGCATTCCCGAAACTGCGGTCTTAGGACATATGCTAGTTGTTGCGATACTTAGCTACTTTTACTCGCTAAAAGCAAAAGCTTGCAAAAAACGTTTAGAAAATAACTTCTTTTGCGCACTATTTCACGACCTACCAGAGAGTCTCACAAGAGATATCATAAGCCCTGTAAAATACGGCGTAAAGGGGCTAAATGAGATCATCAGCGAGTATGAGATGAGGCTTATTGATGAGAGGATTTTGCCATTTGTACCGGAAAAGATCAAAGATGAGTTTAGCTACATCCTTGGCATCAGAAAAGATGGTGAGAAATTTATCAAAGATGAGTTTGAAAATAGAACATATGAGCGCAAGATCATCTGCCACGAAGGGACTATGGAGAACGTAAATGAGGATAAATTTAACCCAATCGATGGCAAAGCGCTAAAATACTGCGACAAGCTCTCAGCCTACATAGAAGCTGGAATTTCTATAAGCTACGGCGTCAAGTCAAAAGAGCTAACTGACGGCTTTAATAATATGTATAAATTTTTTAGTGAAAAACCTAAGATTGATGGAGTGGATTTTCTAGAAATTTGCGATGATTTTAATGAACATTTTGGTTTAGAAAGACCCCCTCTCAGATAACTGCGGCACACACTTAATACAAGTGCTCTGCTGTGTTCCCACCCTGAAGCGGTGCTCATAAAAAGCATTGCACAGGTCTAAGAAGGAGCTTCGCAATCATACAGAAACTATACTTAAATTTTGTTTTATAGTTACATTTTTTAAAATTTAGCTTTAAGAGTATATAATCTCACATAAATTTCACGAAAAGTAGGGCAATGCCAGGAAAGATCAAACTTCGCTTTTTATCGGCTTTTAGGGATTTTTTCATCTATCACCACAAGTCTTTAGAGTTTCGTGCAAAAATTTTTGCTGCTATGATTTCAGCTAAATTTGACCCAGATGAAGATGATTTTTACGTTTTAAATGACATCGTAAGTGAAATTTATGAAAACGACCAAACTAGAAAAGACTTCTTAATACAAACTGTTAGAGAGTATATAGCAAGAGTTAAAAGAAACGACAGGATCACGCTTGATGCACTTCTTTTAAGTATAGATAAAGATCTAAAAGATCACAAGCGATACGCTAAAAAGATAGATTTTTCACATCTTCGTCGCTTGATGAGTGGCTGTGAGGAAGAAATTTTAGTGCAACAAAGGGTTTATGAGTTTTTGATCAGTGAAGTCAAAATCTATTCTTGAAGCTACTATTTAATATTTAAATTTTTAATTTAAATATTAGTCATCGTTTAATATGAAGATTATTTCTTCATCTGAATAGCAGTCTGAATCATCTCGTCGCTTGTTGTGATACTTTTTGCACTAGCCTCATAAGCCTTTTGCGTAACGATAACCTCACTTAGCGCTTGACCAAGATCGACGTTACTCATTTCAAGTTTATTTGAAAGAATTTGTGAACCATAAATGGTCTCACCAGCTTTATTTTTGTAAAAAAATGCTTCGCCTGAATTTGGAGTTGCTTCATAGAGATTATCACCAACTTTTGCCACACCTTGGTCGTTTTGGAAGTGATAAAGTGCTATTTTTGCAACTATAAATGAACGAGAATTGTCAAAATTTGCCATGATATTTCCACGGTCATCGACGCTATATTTTGAGAGATTTCCTTCGGCGTAGCCATCTGCTTTTATGACAAAGTCTTTTTTTGAATTAGCCGAGCTTGTTATGCCATTATAGACATTTGCATCTCCATCGCCAAGAAAATTTAAAGCCACGTTTCCAACGCTTGTTAATGTATTTGTAACAAGCCTGCCGCTACCATCAAAAGTAAGTGTTCCCATGGCTGTGTTTTGTACAACACCATTAGCATCAGTTATAGTAGCTGTGGCATTCCAGGTAGTTTGATTGCCACCTTGAGGGATTTGCTTTATAAAATTTATAGTTAATAAGCTCTTTGTACCATCACTGTTATATATCTCTGAGCTTAGTTTTTCTTTATTAGCTACTTCAACTAGTGATGTAACTTCGGCTTTTACATCTAAGCTAGCAAAATTCATAAATTTTAGGCTTTTATTGTTTATATGCCAGCTACCATCGCTCTCTAGTGTGGTTGAAAACTCACTAATTTTACCATCACCGTCTTTTACTTTTACCACCACGCTGTCACCTGCTTTTGCGCCAAAGTTCGTCTGACTTAGTGGGATTTGTCCATTTAGTGAGATAGTTTTGTTTGTATTATCGAGTGTATAATTAAAATTTGCCGCATCAATGGCTGTTGTTCGCTTATCTGTTATAAGGCTTGAGTCTAGGTTACCTTTTAAATTTATATTTTTTGTTTGCTTGGCTGGCATATATAAAAAATGAGGTAAATTTATACCTTTTTGTGAGCCAGTATCGCCTAGTTTTAGATCCTCTTCTTTTGCAGTAAATGCCTGCGTGGTACCTTTTGTTTGACCATATTTTCTAAGAGCATTAGCACTTGGGGTGACTGGAGTAAAACTTGTTAACGTACCAAGAAGCAGGTTACCTTTATTGTCTACTAAATTTCCAGCCCCATCTATATCGAAGCTACCTGTTCTTGTGTAGTAGTTTCTACCATTTTTATCAACGACACCAAAAAAGCCTTTACCGCCTATGGCTAGGTCAAAGTTATTATCAGTATTTTGAAAACTACCATTTGTCATCTTTAAAGCTGTCGTTTGTTTCGTAGCTCCAAGACCTACTTGATTGTTAGTTGGACCACTTCCAGCGGAAGCCATATGTTGATTGATTAAATTTTTAAACTCAGGAATTGAAGCTTTAAAACCTACGTTGTTGATATTTGAGATATTATTTGCCCAAACATCCATACCAAAGCTTTGTGTTTTAATGCCACTAATTCCGTTGTAAAAACCTCTCATCATGGCTTTTATCCTTCGTAAAATTCAGATATTTTATCCATTGGGACATATTCGCCTGCGATTTTTATCATGGCTTTACCATCTACAAATTTTACTGCTTCAACCGGATAGCTACCTACTTGAGTCTTGTATGAATTACCATCTTTTCCAGTGTAATTAACAGAGACTGTATATGCACCATTTGGTAATTGTTTTCCAGAATCATCTTTACCATCCCAAGATATTCTGCGAACTCCTGATTTTAGATCTTTTATATCGATTGAACGAACGACCTCTCCATTTGCATTTTTAATTTCAAGCTTACCATTTGCAAGATCTGATTTAAAATAAAGTGCAAAATTCACAGTTTTTTGCTCATCTGTTAGTAAAACTGAGTTTGAACCAGTTGAGACCATTTTGCCAAGAGCTGATATGGCGTAGGCATTTGCATTTGATTTTAATTGATTTACAAGCTCTTTCATAGCTGAGTTTGTATTTTGTTGCATCTCTAGTGAAGCTAGTTGGCTAGTTTGCGTAAGCATTTTTTCAGTATCCATAGGGCTTGTTGGGTCTTGATACTGAAGCTCTGTTAAAAGTAGCTTCATAAATGCATCTTTATCTAGCTGAGAATTTGGGTTTGTTCCTGTACTACTCGCGGCTGCCTGCTTTGCTGCAGCTTTTCTTTCAGCATTTTTTTGTTGTGTTGTTTGTGTTGTGATATCTGAAACTGAAGCCATAATCTCTCCTAAATATATCTTGGTATTACTAGCTCAAGCAAGCTTTGTTCCGCTTGAGCGTTTTCGCTCTCATCACTTTGATTTGAGCTATATTTGTTTTTTGCTTGTTCTCTTTTGTCTTGTCTTTGGTTTTGATCTGAGAAATTCATCTCAAGCTCGGTAAATCCCATATTTACAAGGCTATTTTTAAACTCAGCTTGGTTTTGTAAAAAGAGATTCATCGTAGCCGTGGTTGAGTTAAAATTTACATGTAAGTTGTTGCCTCGATTTACCATTGTGATCTCGACCTCGCCTAAATTTAGAGGATTAAGCGTTATGTTAAAACGAGTGATTGGAGCTTTGTAGTTTTGAACCTGCTCTTTTAGTGTAGAAGAGAAGTTACTAAGCGTCTCTTTTATCTCAGCCTTTGTTTGAAGCTGGTGTTTGGCGCTACTAACGATATCTTTTACCATTTGATTTAGTTCTGATTTATTATCGCTGTTAAATGTCTCTTTGCTCTCTAAATTCTCATTTTTTTGCTGTTCTCTTTCAGGGAAGAGTAGCGACTCAAGAGTTGGAGCTTTTTGCGCCTTTTGCTCGTGTAAATTTACCTTTACTTTAGGCTGCTCCTCTGGCTCAACATCCACTATCTCATCATCAAGCTTTACTTCGCTATCATCTAGCTTTTTAGGCTCTTCTTTGACTAAATTTTTAGTTTCATTAGTTGGATTTGCCACTACCTCTTTTAATAAGGTATCAAGCTTTACGACCTCTTTTGGTTCATTTTTGATGATGGTTTGCTCGACTTCATTTTTTAGCTCTTTTAGGTAAAAAGACTTCTCTTCGGTCTTTATCGGTGTGAAAAATTCTTTCTTGCCTAAATTTTTAAACATCTCATTTAGTTTTGGCACATCTTCATTTGAAATTTCTATATTTTCAAGGCCAAGGTCAAATTTCTTGGCAAGGTCGATAAGATCGCTAACACTCTTAACATTACTAAGCTCTTCGACGTTTTCAGGCACACTTAAGAAATTTGCTATTTTGTCGCTAAAATTTGGAAATTTACTTACTTTTTCATTGCCATTTAGAATTTCTAAAACTTGCAAAAGCTGCATGAAATTTGCATTTTCATAGAGCTCATTTTTTGTATTTTCGTCTAAATTTTCTTCAAGTGCGGCCGAAATTTTTGCTGCATTTTCGCTTTGAGCTTTTTGCAGTATCTCTTTTTGAGTATTAACCGTTTTTACTATCTCTTTGACATCTTTTTCAGTGATTTTTTGGCCGCTATTTGCCTTACTCGCAGCTGCATCTAAAACCATCGACAAAAATTCGCCGTTGTTTTGGGATTTCTTAGAAGCAGATGGCTTTTTACCTCCAGCAGGAGCCAGCAAATCTACGTTGTTTTTCGCTGTATAAGCTTGCATTTAAACCTTTCAAATTTTTAAACTTAATGCCAAACATGCAAAATCTATTCCAAAAATTAATTTCTTGATATCAGCTTAAAATTTATAAAAATTTGGCTATAATCTGCCCCTATTTTAAAACTGACAAACGAAAAATAGCAAACTAATAAACGGAGAAAAATTTGGAAAAGATACGAAATATAGCCGTTATCGCACACGTCGACCACGGTAAAACAACAATGGTTGATGAGCTTTTGAAACAGTCAGGAACATTTAATGAGCATCAAAACCTTGGCGAGCGTGTAATGGATAGCAATGACATCGAAAGAGAGCGTGGCATCACGATCCTTTCTAAAAACACCGCCATTCGTTACAAAGATACAAAGATCAACATCATTGACACCCCAGGCCACGCCGACTTTGGTGGTGAGGTAGAGCGTGTTCTTAAGATGGTTGATGGCGTTTTGCTACTTGTCGATGCGCAAGAGGGCGTTATGCCACAAACTAAATTCGTCGTCAAAAAAGCACTTTCACTAGGACTTCGCCCAATTGTCGTCGTAAATAAGATAGATAAGCCAGCAGGCGATCCAGACCGCGTTATAAATGAAATTTTTGATCTTTTTGTCGCACTTGACGCAAACGACGAGCAGTTAGAATTTCCAGTCGTTTATGCCGCTGCTAAAAATGGCTACGCAAAGCTAAAACTAAGCGATGAAAACAAAGATATGCAGCCACTTTTTGAGACTATCCTAGCTCACGTACCAGCTCCAAGCGGTAGTGATGAAAACCCACTTCAGCTTCAAGTTTTCACGCTTGATTATGATAACTACGTCGGTAAGATCGGTATTGCGAGAATTTTTAACGGCAAGATATCTAAAAACCAAAATGTTATGCTTGCAAAGGCTGATGGCACAAAGACAACTGGTAGAATTTCAAAGTTAATTGGCTTTATGGGTCTTGAAAGAACCGATATTAACGAGGCTGGCACTGGTGACATCGTAGCGATCGCTGGTTTTGATGCGCTTGATGTTGGCGATAGTGTCGTTGATCCAAATAATCCTCATCCGCTCGATCCTCTCCATATCGAAGAGCCAACACTTAGCGTTGTATTTTCTGTAAATGACGGCCCATTAGCAGGCACTGAGGGCAAACACGTCACATCAAACAAAATCGATGAGCGCCTTGCAAACGAGATGAAGACAAATATCGCGATGAAATACGAAAATATCGGCGAGGGCAAATTTAAAGTAAGTGGCCGTGGTGAGCTTCAGATTACTATTTTGGCTGAAAATATGCGCCGCGAGGGCTATGAATTTTTACTTGGCAGACCTGAGGTTATAGTAAAAGAGATAAATGGCGTAAAATGTGAGCCATATGAGCTTTTGGTTATCGACGCACCTGATGATACGACAGGCACAGTCATAGAAAAACTAGGCAAAAGAAAGGCTGAAATGGTCTCTATGAACCCAACAGGTGACGGCCAAACAAGGATCGAGTTTGAGATCCCAGCGCGCGGGCTTATCGGCTTTAGAAGCCAGTTTTTGACTGATACAAAGGGCGAGGGCGTTATGAACCACAGCTTTTTGGAATTTAGACCACTAAGTGGCACCGTCGAACACAGAACAAATGGTGCTTTAGTTTCGATGGAAAACGGCGTAACGCTTGCTTATTCGCTATTTAACTTACAAGATCGTGGTGTGCTTTTCCTTGATCCGCAAGCAAAAGTCTATGTAGGCATGATCATCGGTGAGCACAGCCGTCCAAACGACCTTGACGTAAATCCTATCAAGGGTAAAAACCTAACAAACGTGCGTGCTAGCGGTAGCGACGATGCGATCAAACTAGTGCCACCTAGAAAGCTAAGCCTTGAGCGCGCGCTAGAGTGGATCGAGGATGACGAGCTAGTCGAGGTTACACCTATAAATATCCGCGTTCGCAAGCGCTATTTAGATCCAACAGAACGCAAAAGAAAAGCAAAACTCTAATCAAATTTTATCATCTAGCCCCTTTGTAAAGGGGCTAATAATTAAACTCTAAAAACAGCAAAAAATTTACATAAATTTCTCATACTTTTTTGCATTATTTATTTAAGTTGGCTTTGTTTAAGACGAAATAGAGCCACTCTCTCTCATTTAAAATTTATCAATCTTAAAACCATTTATGCTTTAAAATACCATACTTACTTTTCTATTTTTACTTTTAATATAATCAATATAAAAATGCTTAGTTTATGCTAGAATCGGCGAAAATTTAAAGGAAACCGATGAAAAAACTAAAATTTATCTTTGCTCTCGCCGCGGCGTTTATTTTTAGCGGCTGCTACGAGACGACGCTGCTTACGCGGGTGCCGATTTCTGCGCTTGTTTCGGATAAAGGCTCGGACGTGAAATCCACGATAGTGCTAACGGGTATAACGCCGCAGACGCACGAGACGAAAACGGTAACGGACAACGTGCGGGTTTTCGTCCCGGACGCTAAATTTAAGGATTTCCCGACGGGAGAAACCGCCTACGAGATGAGCGTTAGCGTAGGCAAGGGCGAAAAGGGCGGCAAAAACTCGGATAAGCGCGCCGTGCGGATATATCTAGGCCAAGACGGCGACGTCTACGGCAAGCTTAGTAAAAACATGCTCGAGCAGTATGCGGGCGCAGCAAAACAGGGCGAAGCGCCGACGCTAAAAGCGGCGATCAAATTTGAAAACGACACGAAGGACGTCTATGAGCTAGTCGTGGGCAACGAGTTTAAGGCTAGCGATGAGACGCAGACGGGCGGCGTTTATACCTTGATGCCCGGGCAGGTTACGGGCGCCGTCTGGGCGGATAGCGCGGCGGTACGCGAGGCGCTTGCCGGCAAGGCGGTCAAAATCGGCACTATAAAAAAGGCGGCAAAATGAAAAATCCTAAAATCGGCTTTATCGGCGGCGGAAATATGGGCGGCGCGATGATAGAGGCACTTTGGCGAGCGCAATCTGACGAGGCCGACGCAGTGCAAAGCTCGGCCGAGGACGAGCAAAAATTAGATGTCAGCGAGGCGCGCGGGGCGGAAAATTTAGCGCAAACGGATAAAAACGCGAGCCCGCGCGAATGCGAAAAAAAGACGAAATTTGAAATCATAGCCTATGCTAGAAGCAAAAACGAAGCTTTGCGGCAGAGATTTGGCGTAAAAATAGCCGCGAGCGAAACGAATCTAGCGCGCGAAGCGGACGCGGTCGTGCTGGCTACTAAGCCCGCTAGCTACGAGGCTATCTTGCGCCTGATCGCACCCGAGCTTGCGGGCAAAATTTTGCTTCTTTTAGCGCCTAATTTTGGCATAAAGCGCGCTAGGCAAATCACGGGCGAGGGCGTTTATATCGCTCGCGCGATGCCAAATATCGCAGCTTGCATCGGCGCGTCGGCCACGGCTCTTTGCTTTGACGCGGGATTTAGCGAGCCTAAGAAAGAGACCGTGCGCGAGATAATCGCAAAAATAGGCAAAATTTACGAGATAGACGAGGTCGGTTTTGCCGCATTTACGGGCATCGCGGGAAGCCTGCCCGCGTATGCGTGCGCCTTTATCGAGGCTGCGGCCGATGCCGGCGTGCGGGGCGGACTGCCTAGACAGCTTTGCTACGACGCCGTTGCGGCAGCCGTGGAAGGGACGACGCATCTGATCCAAAGCGGTAAGCACCCGGCCGCGCTAAAAGACGAGGTCTGCTCGCCGGCGGGAACCACGATCGAAGGACTTGCCGCGCTTGAAAAAGGCGGATTTCGCGGCGCCTTGATGGATGCCGTCGCCGCTTGCATCGCCAAAGCGCGGGGTTAGGTAAATTTAAAGGATAAAAATGAAAATCTTATTATTTGCGCTGCTTGCGGCGATAAATTTATTCGCTAGCGAGCCCGGCCTTTCGCCCTTGCTAGCCGCAGATACGCTAGAAAAGCTCAAAAAATGCAAAAATCCCGACTTAAACGCTACTAAAGAGTGCGTGCAAGCGGGCATGGTAGCGGCAAACTTAAAGCAAGACTACGGCGCGGCGGAGGGGCTATTTAGCCTAGCCTGCGCCAAAGGAGACGGCGAGGGCTGCTTTTATCTGGGCGAACTTTATAAAAATAATCTAGTAAAAGCCGCGGATAAGAGCGAGCGCGAGACTAAGATTAGCGCGTATTACAAGGCTAGCTGCGTCCTTTACGAGTATTTACCCGGTTGCTTGGCGTTAGCCAATTTCATACAAGAAGAGCTGGGCGACGAGGTGCAGTCGTTTGCGATAAACAATACCCTATGCAACAAAAAATACGCTCCCGGATGCTACAACGTGGGTTGGATGATAGAGCGAACGGGAGGCGATATTGGCGAGATGATGGAGTATTACGAGCGCTCGTGTAAGCTAGGCTACGTAGGCGGCTGCGCGAGAGCGGCGTGGCTGTATGAGGGAAATTTCAACGAAAACAGATACGAGCAAGTAAAAAAAGACGCGAAAAAGGCAAAGCAAATGCGAAAAAAGGCGTGCGAGCTAGGCGGTAAGCAAAGCTGTTAAATTGACAATAAGGCGTTTTGACAAAAATTTTAAAACGATAAAACTCTAGAAAGTCTTAGCATAGCCAGCAATGTAGAGTAGTAACTTTTAGTATATTTATAAATACTGTAAGAGGTTTACTAATTTATGTTTTTAAGTTTATAAAAACTTTACCATACTTTTTATAGTAGCTAGTGAAGTAAAGTTAAATTTTTACTTCACTAGATCCATAATTAAAATTTTTACAGAGCTTGTAAGCTAGAAAAATTTTACTTATACCTTCAGCAATTAAGCCATCCAATAAAACTCATTGATAAATTTTCTGCCAAATCTTATTTTTAATAAAAATGAATATTAACTTTCTTAAATAAAGCTAAATATAACAATGTAATTTTAAGCCATTAGGTTATAAGATTTTTTTAAATTTTATTTTTAAGGATTGCAATATGAAAATGCTATTTTTAGCCCCTGTCTTAGCATGTAGTCTTGCTTTTAGTGCCGATGTCATCGCAAAAGATGCCAATATAACGCTAGATGGCAAGATGATCGGAAAGATCGAGGTTTTAACGCCAGTTGAGGTTATAGAAAAAGGTGAAAAGACGAGCAAGATAAAAGTTAATGGTGTGGTTTCAACGAACTATTTAGCCCAGCTTCAAAGAAGTATAGAAGATCCGGAAGTTTTTATTGCTTTTAATTATGAAAGTGGGACAAATTTTAAAAAAGTAAAAGATATTGAAGATGAGTATGGCGAAGTATGGTACCAAGCAGAGGGTGTTTATGAGATACCAAATGACGTACTTGGTGGCGATACAAAAAATCTTTATGCAAAAGCACAACAAATTTACGAAGAGACTTGTTCAGCATGTCATAGACTTCATGAGCCAAATAGCTTTACAGCGGCTCAGTGGCCAGCAAATTTAGCTGGAATGGTCGATGCGAAATTTGTTGCACTTGACGAAACTGACCTAAATTTAGTGCTTAAATACCTACAACACAATGCCAAAAAAGTAAAATAAATTTTCATAAGGGAGAAAATATGAAAAGACGAGATTTTATAAAATTTTCTGCACTTGCTGCCACAGCAGCGCAGGCAAACAAGATAGAGGGCGTGACAAAGACCATCTTTGATCAAAGCAAGACCTTTGGCGCAAATAGATTTGGGCTATTTTGGGCAAATACCAACTCAAACCAAATCGTCTCCGTCGATCCGTTTGAGGGCGATAAATTTCCAAATACCATGAACAACAGCTTGCCAGACCTCATCCAAAACGAGAGCCGCGTGCTCTATCCATACGTGAGAAAGAGCTATCTAAAAGCAAAAGGCGCAGCAAAGAGCGAGCTTCGTGGCAAAGAGGAATTTGTGCGCGTTAGCTGGGATACTGCCCTTGATCTAGCAGCAAAAGCCTTAAAAGAAAATTTTGATAAGTATGGCCCTGAGAGCATCTACGGCGAGTGCTACTGGTGGGGCGGTAGCGGCAAGATCAGCTGGGGTAGGACTGTTGGTCACAGGATGCTAAAAGTGCTTGGCGGATATGTAGAAGAGAGCGGCGACTACTCAACGGGTGCTGGCCTTGTTATCATGCTTCACGTCCTAGGCAACAGCGCCGTTTATGATGCTCCGACAAAGTGGGAGGCTATCGCTAAAAACGCTAAAAATGTTGTATTTTGGGGCACTGACCCACTTGTAACTGATCAAATTTCATGGCAGCCACCAACACATGATGGCTATCTTGGCATCAAAAAGATAAAAGAGGCAGGCATAAAAACTTATAGCGTTTGCGTCTTTAAAAACGACACCACAAGATACCTTGACTCTGAAGCTATCATCGTTCGTCCAAATACCGACGTAGCAATGATGCTTGGCATGTGCCACTATCTATATGAAAACAAGCTTTATGACGAAGAATTTATCAAAAAATACACAGTTGGCTTTAATAAATTTAAAGACTACCTACTTGGCACAACCGACAAAGTGGTCAAAGATATCAACTGGGCGAGCAAAATTTGTGGCGTAAAAGCCGAAGATATCGCTAAATTTGCAACAGCGCTTGCGAAAGAGCCAAGCGTCATCATCGCAGGCAGGTCACTTCAAAGACAAGATCACGGCGAGATGGGCTTTTGGGGCATCGTAACACTTAGTGCGATGCTAGGTCAGATTGGCAAAGAGGGTCTTGGGTTTGAGTTTAACCTCTACCACTCAAATGGCGCTACAGACAAGATCGCTCCGTCACTAAAAGGCATCAGCACCAGCATCAGCGAGAAATACGACAACGTAGATGGCGCTCCTTGGAAGAAATTTAAAAACGTCACCATCCCATCTTCAAGATCGATCGAGGCTTTGCAAAACCCTGGCAAAGAGATAGACTATGACGGCTCAAAGATCAAGCTACCACACATGAGAGTGGCTTACATGGCGTCTGGATCGATGTTTACAAGACATCAGGATGTAAATAACGCCGTAAAAGCGTGGCGTAAATTTGACACCGTAATAACCGCTGAGCCATTTTGGACAAGCACAGCAAAACTAAGCGACATCGTCTTGCCAGTAGCCCTTGAAGTCGAGAGAAATGACATCAACCAAAGCGTGCCTACAAACGAGTACATCGTGGCTTATAAGCCTGTCGTAGAGCCTATGGGCGAGAGCAGGAGCGATTACTGGATCTGCTCACAAATCTGCAAACGCTGGGGCAGAGAAGAGGTCTTTACAGAGGGCAAAGATGAGCTTGGCTGGGCGAAAGAATTTTACGCAGACGCAGCTGAGCAAGCTAAGGGCATAAATGTCAAGATGCCAAGCTTTGACGAGTTTTGGAAAGAGGGATATGTTAGATTTGAGCAAGATGACGAAGCGAGCAGATACTACACAAGACTTAGTGCTTTTAGAGAAAATCCTCACAAAAACCGCCTAGGCACGCCATCTGGCAAGATAGAGCTCTACTCTCCAACTATCGCTAAATTTGGCTACAAAGACTTTGCGCCACACGTTGCTTGGATCGAGCCGTTTGAGTGGCTTGGCAGCGAAAAAGCCAAAAAGTATCCATTTAGCGTCACAACCCCGCACTCAAGATACCGCCTCCACTCACAGCTAAATAACTCCGTGATCAGAAACTACGCTGAAGTATGCGCGCGCGAGCCAATGCTAATAAACGTAAATGACGCCAAAGCAAAAGGCATCGCAACTGGCGACGTGGTGAGAGTATTTAACGACAGGGGCGAAATTCTGGTCGGTGCGCTTGTCACTGACATCATCCCAGAGCACGTCATCGCCATCTGCGAAGGCGCATGGTACGATCCTGAAGTGCTAGGTGAGAAGAGCCTTTGCAAGCATGGCTGCGTCAATGTCCTAACTCGCGACAAAGGTACATCTAGTATCGCTCAAAGCAACTGCGGACACACGATCCTTGCAAATTTGGAAAAATATAAAGGCGAGATCAAGCCGATCACTGCGTTTTCTAAACCAAAAATTTTACAATCTTTGTAGAATTTATATAAATTTAGCCCTCGCTTGGGGGCTAAATTTTAAAATGGTTTAATGTCTTCTAACTATCTCCACCTCATTTATATCTTCAAATTTGATCTTAGTTTTTACGATCATAAGAGTTTTATTTTTGAAATTTACGTCAGATATTAGTCCGCTAGCACTTGTATAGGCGTAGCCGTCATGATAGCTCACATATACTTCATCAGCCGGTCTTAGCTCGCTTATCTTTTTTAAAATTTCATCGACCTTGCTCTCGTCAAGCTCTAGTTTTTCGCATTTTTCTCGCTCTCTTGACCGCAGGGTTCGCTCTAAGGTTGAGAGAGGATTAAACGAGCTAAAAATTTTTGCTCTATCTTTACTCGCCACTTTTGTGCCCTCCGATCTTTTTATTTCTATCTTTTCCAGTGGCTTCTGGCAGTAGATCGATCGCTCTTAAAACCGAGTTTTTACCAAATTTTTCTTTTATGAGATTTAGGGATTTTAAAACAGCCTTTTCTTTAGTATCATCCTCAAAAAGACTAGAGTGAGCGAGGCTCTCTTTTACTACGTCATTTGCACTGATGCTAATTTGCCTAATCAGTCCAACATTTTTTATCTTATTTAAGAGTAACTCTTCGGCTGAATTCATCAGCATGCTTGAAACATTTGTTGGTGTCTTAAACCGAACGCTAGCACGCTGGTGTGGCTCGAGTTTGTCGGCAAATTTTATATTTATCGTTATTCCGCTCGCCATTACTTCTTTGTTGATCATCCTAAGTGCTAGTCTATCAGCCATTTCTTTTAGTACGACTACCGCCTCACAACGTTCGTAGTCTCTTGGTAAAATTTCAGAGCTAAAATAGGATTTTGTGCTTGGTTTATAGGCTTTTATGTCAGCTATTGTCGTTGGCTCTATGCCATTTGCGTGATCTATCGTTATATAGGCATCAACTCCAAAAAATTTCTCAAGTAAGCTTCGCGGAGCATTTGATATATCTTTCATACAAAAAATTCCATGTTTTTCCAGCTTTAGCCTAGTTTGCTTACCGATACGCCAAAAGTCATCTAGCGGTTGATGCGTCCAAAGACGTTCTTTGTAAAGCTGCTCGTCTAAAAATGCAATCCCATCATCACTGTGCTTAGCCAGGATATCAAGGGCAATTTTTGCGAGGTATAAATTTGTACCCATGCCACAGGTGGCCGTCACGCCAGTAGTTTTTAAAATTTCATCCATTATCTTTTTGGCTATGGATTTTGCATCGGTATTATAAAATTTAACATAAGAAGTAAGATCGATAAAGGCCTCATCGATAGAATAGACATAGATATCATCTTTTGAGACGTATTTTAGATATATCTCATAAATTTTAGCAGCATAGTCGATGTAAAACTGCATTCTAGGCGGTGCGATGATAAATTTTATAGCCTTTGGTATCTCAAAAAGCCTGCATCTATTTTTCACACCTTTTGCTCTAAGAGCTGGGCTAACGGCTAGGCAAACACTTCCGTTGCCACGACTATCGTCAGCCACGACTAGATCGGCTTTAAACGGATCAAGCCCTCGCTCCACACACTCAACTGAGGCGTAAAATGACTTTAGATCAATGACGGCATAAAATTTTTGTGCTTCGTTTTTCATGTAGTGATTATAGATGAAAATTAGTAAAAGTTCGTTTTTGAAAAATTGATCTTAAGGCTAAAATTTCTAATAAAAATTTTTTAGAAACAAAATAAGTAAAATGGATAAATTTTACTAGCGGAGTTAGGGTAAATGCAATGCATAAAGAAGTTAATATAACTAACTGGACCTTCTATTGAAAAAAGTAGACAATCAGGTGTTTATATTGGTTTAACAGATAGAAGTGATGTAAATTCTAGCAAAGTAAAAATAAAAATGGCGAGTCTATGCTCGGAGCTTTTGCTATACCAACATTTGATAACAGCGATGAAGATGTCAAAATAGATGGTAGAGTTAGAAACTATGGACTTGGTATTTTTTAAGGCTAAATTTTTCACGTGATTTTTATATCGATCTCATGGCAAAAAGCTGGTAGGAGTCAAACTAAGGTTGATGCAAAAGATGTAGATTATAAAATCTCGATGCCATACTACAATGCTAGCTTTGGTGTCGGCAAAAAGATAAAATTTGATAGCTTTATACTTGATGGTGGGCTAAACTACGCACTCTCTTATGTCGGTAGCGATGAGGCAGATATCGGACAAAGCACATTAAAATTTAGCAGAGTTACATCAAGTAGAGCTAAAATTTACTCAAAAATAGCCTATGATGCTGGTAAATTTAATCCTTATGGAAAAATTAGCACTGAGTATAAATTTAATACAAAATCAAAAATAGCAGTGATCCAAGAAGACGAGGAGATCAGCCTAACTCAAAAAGGAACAAGCTCGGAGGTTAAGGTCGGTCTAAGATATACGCCAACTTATGCAACACTCATAAATTTTGGCATAGCACAATCTTTTGGTAAAAAAGATCAAAGCAGCACAAAACTTCAGTTTGCTTATAGATTCTAAAATTTAGTGGCTTTTAGGCCACTAAATTTTACTCATTTTTATAGATTTAACCGTAAATTTTCTTTAAATTTTCAAGCTTTGTACTAGCATTTAGTAGTAACATATCGGCGATAACTAGCCTTATCATCGCGGTTGCAACGACGCTTCCTCGTATGCCTATACAAGGATCATGCCTGCCTCTTAGCTCAAAGTCTACCACTTCGCCAGCTAAATTTAGCGTCTTTTGCTCTTTAAATATCGAAGGTGTTGGCTTAAAATGACTCTTTAGCACGATCTCGGCACCACTGCTTATACCGCCAAGTATGCCACCAGCGTTATTGCTCAAAAAGCCAAGCTCGTCCATCTCGTCATTGTTTGCTGAGCCCATCATAGAGCTTACATTCACGCCAGCGCCTATCTCAACGGCCTTTACACCATTTATGCTCATCAAAGCCGCTGCTAACGCGCTATCTAGCTTATCATAAAGTGGCTCACCAAGACCAGCTGGCACTCCTCTAGCCACGCTTAAAACCACAGCTCCTACGCTATCGTGCTCGCTTCTAGCTTTATTTATCACTTCTTTCATCGCTTCTTCATTGCCAAGAGCATAAATTTGAGAATTTTTAGCAAAGTTAAAGTCTATTTTGTCGCTAAAAACTTTGCCTATGCCAAGTACTCCACTTAAAATTTCTATATTAAACTCATTTAAAAGCAGCTGCGCAAAAGCCCCACCAGCTACTCTAACGGCCGTTTCTCTTGCGCTTGAGCGTCCGCCGCCTCTGTGATCTCTAAAGCTATATTTTTTAAGATATGTAAAATCTGCATGGCCTGGGCGAAAAATTTCACGTAAATTTTCATAGTCGTTTGACTTTTGGTTGTTATTAAAAATGGCAAAACCTATTGGCGCACCAGTACTCATGCCATAAAAGACGCCACTAAAAATTTCTATCTTATCGGCTTCATCTCTTGCAGTTGTAAAGTTGCTTTGTCCAGGGCGGCGTCTATCTAGCTCACTTTGGATGAAATCTGTATCAATCTTTAGCCCAGCTGGAAGTCCGTCTATCACACCGCCGATCGCCACCCCGTGGCTCTCGCCAAAGGTTGTTAATGTTAGTTTTTTGCCAAATGTATTCAAAATTTTTCCTATTTTTTGATTTTTTCTAGTGCGATTTTTGCTGCGAGCTGTTGGGCTTGCTTTTTAGAGCTACCAACGGCACGTGAAATTTCTTTACCATTTAGTAGCAAGGCTATCTCAAATTCTTTCTTATGATCAGGACCTGACGTACCGATGAGCTCGTACGATGGTATTACACCAAGACTGGCCTGAGTGACCTCTTGAAGAGCGGTTTTGTAGTCCTTTTCTAGGTGTGCAAAGTCGATCTGTGGATAGCAAAGCTCAAGCAGAGCGATCGAAATTTCTCGCACCTTATCAAGTCCAGCCTCAAGGTAGATAGCGCCTATCACTGCCTCAAATGCATCGCTTAAAATGCTATCTTTCTCGCGTCCGCCATTATTCTCTTCAGCCGTGCTTAGCCTTAAAAATTTACCCATTTTTAGATGCCTTGCCATATTTGCAAAGCTTTTTTCATTTACAAGCGCAGCTCTTAGCTTACTCATGTCGCCCTCTGCGATCTTGCTAAATTTTTTAAAAAGATACTCAGCCACGAGCAGATCCATCACCGCATCGCCCAAAAACTCGAGCCTTTCGTTATTTAACGCCTGTTTGGTGCTCTTGTGTGTTAGTGCCTCTTCTAAAAGTTCAGTTTTTTTAAATTTATATCCAAGACTATTTTCAAATTCTTCTAAAATTTTCATCTTTCATTCTCATCTTTTATTTTTAATGCCTCGTCCCTTGCCATCTGGTCGCACTCCTCGTTTTCAGGGTGTCCAGCGTGCCCCTTAACCCAGCTTGCCACGACTTTGTGAGGCTTTGAAATTTCTAAATACTCCTGCCAAAGCTCTACATTTTTTACGTTTTTAAAATTTCTCTTTTGCCAGTTAGAAAGCCACTCATTTATGCTATTTACCACGTATGAGCTATCGGTAAATAGCCTCACTTCACAGGGCTCTTTTAGCGCTTTTAGCCCCATTATCGCAGCTTTTAACTCCATTTGATTATTTGTCGTATATGCCTCGCCGCCGCTTGCTTTTTTCTGTGCTTCGTTAAATCTCAATATATATGCCCAGCCACCAGCTCCAGGGTTTCCAAGACACGAGCCGTCGCTAAAAAGTGTTACTATCTTCACTTGCTTTTTCTGTGATGTGGGATAAAATTTTGACACTTCCTAGCTCGTGACAGACTGGACAGCGGTAAAAATGCATAGGAAATGAGTTTTTGCAGCTTTTGCAAACGTAGTTAAAGCTTAGTCCTGCTGCGTCAAATTTAGCGTCTTTTAGCTTTTTGATGACGTTTAGCTCAAAACCATAAATTTCACATGGCTCATCTATATCGCCCTTTGCGTAAAAGAGTGATTTGTACTTTGGATCGCTTAAATTTATAGGCGTTTTTAGGTTGTAAAGCAGATCGATCACATCTTCAAAACGAGCAAAATCTTTTAAATTTTCTAAATTTTCATTGTGCCTTATGAAAAGTGCCAAGATCATACGCTTTAAAAGCTCAAAATTTTGGCTAAGGTGGGAGAGAATTTCTACCTTTTCATTAAAGCTTAAATTTCTATCATCAAGCGTGCTGATCGCCTTTATATAGGCTTTTTGATCTTTTACATTTACACCAAGCTCTTCAAGAGAATTTAGCGCATAAAGGGCTTCTTTGTAGTTTTTAAGTTTTTCATCTATCATCGTTAAAAAGCGAAGTGCAAGCACATTTCTTGGGCTTAGTTCAAGCACTTTTTCAAAGACTTCGCTAGCTTTTTTTAAAAATCCAGCCTTAAAATAGACCTCTCCAAGCTCGTTTAGGATAAATTCTTTTTCATTTTTATCTCTAACTTTGCCAAGCGCTATGAGATAAACACTAATTGATTTTTCAAAATCACCATTTTTAGCGAAAGTTTGCCCTAGCATGCAAAGGCTTTGAGCGTCTATCTCTGGGCTTTGTAGCATTTGCTTATGCTCGCTACTTATACCGTCTTTGTTATCAAATTTTCTTATAAATTTTTCGATTCTTTTTTTCTCATCTTTGCTCGAAAAAATACCCCAAGCATAGCTTAATGCGGCTATCATCAAAATAATGCTAAATAAAATAATAAGGCTAAATATCGGATCTCTGTGTCCAATGAAAAAAATATCCACGCTCATACTTTGTAATAAAATTTTACTTTAATTATAACAAAGCGGTTGTATAATTTTGCTTATGATAGATCCAAAATCCATAGAAAAACTCAAAAATCAAATCGATATCGTTGACATTATAGAGCACTATTTGCCAGTTAAAAAAATGGGTGCAAACTACAAATGTGTCTGCCCATTTCATGACGATAGAAATCCTAGCATGAGCATAAGTCAAAGTAGGCAAATTTTTCACTGTTTTGCTTGCAAGGCCGGCGGAGATGCGATCAAATTTGTAATGGATTATGAGAAATTAACCTATCCAGAAGCTATCGAAAGAATAGCTAGCCTTGTAAATTTTAGCCTCGAATACACAAGCGATAAAGCCCCAACACAAAAAGAAAATAAGCACATTTTAGAAAAGGTAAATGCCTTTTATAGGAGCGAATTTTTCAAGCATGAAGCCGCTGTGAGATATATCTATTCTCGTGGCATAAATGATGCGATGATCGAGAAATTTGAGCTTGGCTGGGCAGGGGAGAGCGCTAGTACCATTAGACTTTTGCAAAATGAAAATATCGAGCCAAAAGAGGCGCTTGAAGTTGGAATCGTAAAGCAAAACGAGAAGGGAATTTATGCTAGTTTTATCGAGCGTATTACATTTCCCATATATGCACATACGGCAAAGCTAGTTGGCTTTGGTGGCAGAACGATCTCAGATCATCCTGCAAAATATGTAAATTCTCCACAAAGCATGGTTTTTGACAAGTCAAAGCTACTTTACGGCTACCACTTAGCTAGGCAAAGTATTTTTGAAAAGAAGCAGATCATCATCACAGAGGGATATTTAGATGTTATCATGCTGCACTTTGCAGGCTTTACAAACGCTGTTGCCGTGCTTGGGACTGCGCTTACGACTAATCACTTACCGCTTTTAAAAAGAGGTGAGATAAGCGTAGTGCTTTGTTTTGATGGCGACTCGGCTGGTATAAATGCCGCTATAAAGTCATCTCGTCTTTTGGTGCAAAACGAAATAGATGGAAGCGTTGTAATCATAAAAGATGGTGCAGACCCTGCGGATATGGTTTTTGCAGGTAGAAGTAACGAGCTAAAAGAGATGTTTGGCTCTGGGACTGAGCTTGGTGAGTTTTATATCGAGCAAGTTGCCAAGAAATACGACATATCACGTCCAGTACAAAAGCAAAAATGCCTAGAAGAGATAGTGGAATTTACAAATTCTCTAAAGCCAATAATCGCAAAAAGCTACGAATTGCTGGTATCAAATTTACTCAAAATAGAGCTAAATACTTTTAGCCTTCACGGACAAAGATATATAAATAGACAAGATCAAAATTTTACAAATGCTACAACAACAAATAAGCAAACGGTTCAAAAAAAAGATAAAACTGATATTTTGGAATTTAGTGTTTTAAAGAGTATGCTAGCAAATAAAAATTACGAAGCTATCGTTTTAAACGAGCTTGAGGAGAAATTCTTCTTGCACCATAAAGATTATTTTCAGGCTGTTTTATTGCCAAATATTGAAGATAATGCGGTGCTTGTTAGAGAAATTTATGTTGATGAGAGCTCAAACGTAGCTTCTAGTGAAGATAGCCTTAAAGAGGCCATTTTAAAGCTAAAACTAAAATACTATGAGAAGTTTCGCGAAGATACTAGAAAATCACAAAAACCAAATAAAATCGAAATAATGCAAAAAATTTCAGAGATCATTAAAGGCTTACACAACAAGCTACAAAAAAATTAGATTTCAAAATTTAACACTTATTCAGCTTTAAATCATAAAACTAAATGTAAAATGCGTAAAGTAATAAATGTTTTTAAGATTAGTTTTATTTTTTAAGGGTTTATTATGATAAATTTTAAAAGATTTGAAGCGAATTTTAATGCTATAAGCAGATTTGGAGCATTAAAAGGAGGTGGTCTTACAAGGCTTGCATTTAGCAAAGAAGACCTGGAAGCTAGAAATTTTCTTGTAAATTTAATAGAAGAAAATGGATTTAAGCTTAAAATCGACAATGTCGGTAACATATATGCCATATATGACGATGGCTGTGAGCCAGGCGAGAAGCCGGTTTGTGTGGGCTCTCATATCGATAGTGTGCCAAATGGTGGCTTTTACGATGGTACGCTTGGTGTCATGGCAGGACTTGAAGCGCTAACCTCGATAAAAGAAGCTGGCATTAAGTTAAAGCGTCCGCTTTGGCTGATTAACTTTTGCTGCGAAGAATCGAGTCGCTTTAAGACAGCAACTATCGGAAGTAAGATAATAAGTGGCAAGCTTGGTTTGCAAAGGCTTCATGAGCTAAAAGATGAAGATGGTATCTCGCTCTTTGAGGCGATGAGTAAATTTGGACTTGACCCACAAAATTTAAATGATTCTATTTTAAAAGAACACTCACTTCATTCATATTTAGAACTTCACATTGAACAAGGCCCAGTGCTTGAGCGAAGTGATATAAGCGTTGGTGTAGTAAGCGGTATCGCCGCTCCTATTAGATTTGAAATTATTATTCATGGTAAGGCAGATCACAGCGGTGCAACGCCGATGAATATGCGAAATGATGCTTTGCTAGCTGCTTCACACATCATAATCGCTGCAAATAAATTTGCCAAAAGCAAAAAAACGGCTGTAGCAACCGTTGGCTATGCTCATGCAAAGCCTGGCGTTTTAAACGTCGTACCAGGCGAGGTAAGGCTTGGAGTTGATCTAAGAGATATAGACAAAGCGAGCTTAAATGAGCTAAATAATGAGCTTAGAAATTTTATAAACGAATTAAGCAGTGAGCTAAAATTTAGCTACGAGATAAGAGAACTTAGCAGCGACGAGCCGGTAAAATTAAGCGAACACGCTATAAATTTACTTACCCAAGAGGCTGCTAAGCTTGGCATAAAAACGCTTACTTTGCCAAGCGGAGCCGGACACGATGCGATGAATCTAACAAAACTTGCAAGTAGTGTTGGCATGCTTTTTATACCTTGCGTTGGTGGCATCAGTCACAATATAGCAGAGGCTATAAATTTTGATGATGCTTTCAAAGCTACACAAATTTTAACAAATGCACTAATTAAACTATCAAATGAATAAGGAGAAACCTATGGACAAAATAGCAAATTTGGCTCTTTCTTTAAAAGATGAGCTGATCAAGGATCGCAGGTATTTTCACTCACATCCAGAGACTGGCTGGTTTACATTTTTTACAACCGCCGTACTAGCAAAGAGACTTAGCGATCTTGGTTATGAAATAAGCCTTGGCGACAAGGTCGTTAAAGCCGATGCAAGGCTTGGCCTTGGCTCAAAAGAGCAATGCGAAAAAGCAATAGAAAGAGCCAAAAAACTCCTAAGTCCTGAAGAAGCAAAATATCTTCCTTATATGAAAGATGGCCTAACTGGCCTAACTGCCTTTATAGATACAAAAAGGCCTGGTAAATTTACAGCATTTAGATTTGACATAGATAGCGTCGATGTGACAGAGAGCGCAGACGCTGATCACAGACCTTACAAAGAGGGCTTTGGCGCAGATATCGCTGGTATCACGCATGCTTGTGGGCATGACGGACACATGTCAATAGGTCTTGGTGTGGCAAAACTTATAGCTGAAAATTTAGATGAGTTTAACGGTAAATTTAAATTTATCTTCCAAACAGCAGAAGAGGGCACAAGAGGAGCTGTGGCTATGGAAGCTGCTGGTGTGCTTGATGGTGTAGAGTATCTACTGGGTGGTCACATCGGCTTTCAAGCAAAAACCAATAGAGGCATCATATGTGGAACAAATAAGCTACTTGCAACTTCAAAATTTGATGTACATATCACCGGTCGTTCAGCTCACGCAGCAGGAGCACCACAAGATGGCGCAAATGCCCTTTTAGCTGCATCTCAAATGGCGCTAAGCATGCATGGTATCACAAGACATGCAAAAGGCGTGACTAGGATAAACGTAGGCGTTTTAAAAGCAGGTGAGGGTAGAAACGTCATAGCACCAAACGGCTATCTAGCTTGCGAAACAAGAGGTGAGGATACAAATTTAAACGAATTTATGTATGAAAAATGCATGGATATCGTTAAAGGCGTTAGCCAAATTTACGGAGTAGAGAGTAAAGTCGTAATGACTGGTGGCACAAGTGGAGCCGATAGCGATAAAGAGGTAACAGAAATTTTCTATGAAGCAGCTAAAGAGAGTCCATTTATAGATGATGACAAGATCGTAAAAGAGCTTGATTTTGGTGCTTGTGAAGATTTTGCTCATTTTATGAGAGCTTTGCAAGATAGAGGCGCAAAGAGCGGATATATGATGATAGGAACAAACCTAAAAGCAGGCCATCACAACTGCAAATTTGACTTTGACGAGGAGTGTTTGGTAGCCGGAGTTGATGTCTATCTAAGATCTGCTTACAAACTAAATGGAGTAAAAAAATGAAAAACGCTTTACTAATCAGCGCTTCAAGCTATAAAGATACTGGCTATTTAAGGCACTGCAAAAACTGGGTTAAGGACTTTTTGGGTGAGAGCGGTAAGGATGAAATTTTATTTATCCCTTACGCTGGAGTTAGGCGAACAAATGACGAGTATGAGCAAAAAGTAATTGATAGATTAAAAAATAGCAATATAAAATCAATCCATCACTACGAGGATAAAATCTCAGCTATCAAAAATGCTAGCAGTATCGCAGTTGGCGGCGGAAATACCTTTATGCTGCTTTACACTCTTTACAAGCTAAATTTGATTGAGCCTATAAAAGAAGCTGTGGCAAATGGCACAAAGTATTTTGGCTGGTCGGCTGGCGCAAACATAGCTGGCAAGACGATGATGACGACAAATGATATGCCTATCATCATGCCAAAGTCATTTGATAGCTTAAATATCTTCCCATATCAGATCAACCCGCACTTCATAAGTGGCAAGCTAGCAGGCCATAACGGCGAGAGCAGGGAGGAGAGGTTGGAGGAATTTTTAATAGCTAATCCAAAAGATACTATCTACGCACTGCCTGAGGGCACAGCTTTGCTTATAGCGGACAACGATGCTGAGGTCATAGGACATAGTGAAATTTTAAAATTTGAGTATCAAAAAGAGATAGAAAAAATAGAAGTTGGAACTAAATTTAAAATCTAAACAAGGAGAGAGGTATGGAAACATTTAAGCTAATTGCTGCCATTCTTGGCATTGCAGCTGTTGTGGCACTTCTTGTCTTAAAAAAAGAGACAAGAACGGTGCTAATAGGTGTTGGTTTGGTGCTTTGTATAATCGCACTAAAACCGATGGGGGCACTAAGTGCTTTTACTGACTATATGACTAAAGCAGGGCTTATAAAGGCGATTTGTGCCAGTATGGGTTTTGCGTTTGTTATGAAATACACAATGTGTGATAAACACCTTGTTGCGCTTCTTACAAAGCCACTTAAAAATGTGGGTTTTATCTTGATCCCCGCAACAACCGTGCTAACTTATTTTATAAATATCGCTATCCCTTCAGCTGCAGGATGTTCCGCTGCTGTTGGTGCAACGCTTATACCGCTTCTAATGGCTTCAGGTATCCGCCCAGCTATGGCTGGTGCTGCTGTTTTTGCGGGTACATTTGGTGGAGTCTTAAGCCCGGGATCGGCTCACAACGTCTATGTAGCTGATCTTGTTAAAAAAACGGTTGAGGGCTACACAGTTCAAGATGTCATAAAAGTGCAAATTCCAAGTGCATTTACTGCTCTTGTTATCGTAGTGATCGCATTAATTATTGTTGCGATACTGCTTAAAGACTATCAAAAAAATACAAATTTTACTCTTGAAAGTAGTACTGCTAGCGAAGAGAAACCACTATTTAAAGTAAATTTCATCTACGCCATTATGCCTCTAGTTCCACTTGTTATATTGGTTATTGGCGGAACAAGCCTTGCAAAAGATTATAGCTTTCTTGCATGGACAAAGATGGGCGTTGCTGAGGCGATGATACTAGGCGCTATCATAGCTATTTTTGCTACGCTTACAAATCCGCAAAAGATCACAAAAGAATTTTTTAACGGAATGGGCCACGCTTATGCTGACGTTATGGGTATCATCATCGCAGCTGGTGTCTTTGTCGCTGGCTTAAAGGCATGTGGAGCCGTTGATGTGGTCATCGCATGGCTAAAAACAGATCAAAGTTACGTTAAATTTGGCGGAACGTTTGTGCCTTTTATCATGGGTATAGTTACAGGTTCAGGCGACGCTGCTACATTTGCATTTAACGAAGCTGTCACAACAAACGCCGCTGCACTTGGCTTTGAACAAGATAAGCTTGGTATGGCAGCAGCTATTGCTGGTGCTTTAGGTAGATCAGCTTCTCCGATTGCCGGTGCTGCTATCGTTTGTGCAGGCATTGCGATGGTTAGTCCAGTTGAAATCGCTAAAAGAACATTTTTAGGTATGTTTATCTCTGTTGTAGCGATTGCATTTTTTGTCATCTAAAAGGATGAAAAATGGATATCGTAGAGAGATTTTTAAACTACACAAAATTTAACACCACAACAAATAAAGAAAATGGGTTAAAAGGTGTCATGCCTTCTAACCCAACCGAGTACGAGCTGGCTAAGTTTTTAGAAGAAGAGCTTAGCTCGCTAGGCATAAAAGATATCATTTTGCAAGACAATGCTATCTTGATAGCAAAAATTCCTGCAAATTGCGAAAATGCTCCAAGCATTGCCTTCTTTGGGCATTTAGATACAAGTAGTGAGCAAAAAAATGATACCAAAGCTAAAATCGTAAAATACACTGGTGGCGACATCTGCCTAAACGAAGAGCAAGGAATTTATCTAAAATTTAGCGATAACCCAGAGCTTAAAAAATACGAGGGCGACGATATAGTCGTGACTGACGGCACTAGCTTGCTTGGCGCTGATGATAAGGCGGCGATCGCTAGTATCGTAAATATGGCTAGCTTTTTCATGCAAAATCCTGATGTAAAGCATGGCAAGATCGTGATCTGCTTTGTGCCTGATGAGGAGCAGGGCTTGCTTGGTGCAAAGGCGCTTGATGTAAATTTACTTGGAGCTGATTTTGGCTACTGCTTAGACTGCTGCGAGATAGGCGAGCTAATATATGAAAACTGGAACGCAGCTGACTGCACAATGGTCTTTAAAGGCGTTTCGGCTCATCCGATGAACGCAAAGGGTAAGCTTGTAAATTCGCTACTTCTTGCGCATAAATTTATCTCGCTTTTGCCAGGTGGCGAAGTACCAGAGTGTACCGAGGGCAAGGAGGGCTACTTCTGGGTAAAAGAGCTTAGCGGAAATAGTGCGAAAACAACTCTTAAGATCGATATAAGAGAATTTGATGAGGTGAAATTTCAAAAAAGGCTTGAGTTTTTAAGCGATATGGCAAATTCATTTAACAAAATTTATGGAGATCGTTGCGAAATCACGCTAAAAATACGCTATGAAAACGTCTTTAAGTTCTTAAAAGATGAAAATTCACTCCCGATAAAACTGGCAAAAGATGCCTTTAGCGAGCTAAATATCACGCCAAATATAAAGCCGATGCGTGGCGGATATGATGGCGCTGTGATATCTGCAAAAGGTGTGCCAACGCTAAATTTATTCACAGGGGCAAATAACTTTCACTCCGTCTTCGAGTATTTGCCAGTTAGCAGTCTAAAAGCCGCGAGTGAAGTGATTAAAAAAATCGTAATTAACGCTGCTAAATAAACTTCATAAAAGCCTAGATTTAGTAAATTTAGGCTTTAAATTTTACTTTCAGGATAAAAATGAAGGCTTTAGCTTTGTTTAGCGGAGGGCTTGATAGCATGCTCTCAATGAAATTAATAAGCGATCAAAACATCGAAGTGGTCGCACTTTATATGGATACTGGATTTGGCGTAGATGAAGAAAAACATGAAATTTTAAGACGCCGTGCAGCTTTGGCTGGGGCTAGTTTAAAAGTGGTTGATATGAGAAATGAGTATCTTCGTGATGTGCTTTTTAACCCAAAATACGGCTACGGCAAGCAGTTTAACCCATGTATTGATTGTCACGGATATATGTTTAAAACAGCTCTAAATATGCTAAAAAGTGAAAATGCAAATTTTATCATCACGGGCGAAGTTTTGGGTCAAAGGCCGATGAGCCAGCGAAGAGATGCACTCTTTCAGGTTAAGCGTCTAGCTGATGATGAGGATGATCTAGTACTTCGTCCGATGTGCGCTAAGCTTTTACCACCAACAAAGCCAGAGCGCGAGGGTTGGGTCGATAGAGAGAAGCTACTTGATATAAGTGGACGTGATAGAAAGCCGCAGCTTGCTTTGGCAAAGGAATTTGGCTTTGAGGACTTTGCCACGCCAGGAGGCGGATGTTTGCTAACGATCGAGAGCTTTGCTGTGAAGATAAAGGATTATCTAAATTTTGATAAAGAGATGCGAGATATCGATGTAACGTGGCTAAAGCTTGGTAGGCATCTGCGCTTGCCAGATGGTGCAAAAATGATAATAGGCCGTGACGAGAGCGATAATAACGCACTTTTAGCACATCCAAACGATAAATTTGAACAAGTAAAATTTAAAGAGAGCGATGACATCGTAGGAGCCGTTAGCTTCATAAGCAAAAACGCTAGTAAAGCCGACAAAAAGCTTGCTGCAAGGCTTGCATTAGCTTATACAAAAGCAAGTAAAGAGAATGAATTTGAAGTTAGCGTCGCTGGCGAGAAATTTAGTATCACACCTGAGGATAAATCTCTAGCTCAAAATCATTTTGTAAAATAGACGTTTTGTCTATTCTTGGTACTTTTACTTTGTGTTTGTAGATAAAGATAGTTTTTATCTATAAATAAGTTTAAAAATTATATAATCCGAAACTTATTTTAAAGTGTCACGGTAGCTCAGCTGGTTAGAGCGCTGGTCTCATAAGCCGGAGGTCGGGAGTTCAAGTCTCCCCCGTGACACCATAAATACCTAAACTACGATGTTTCTACAATATTATATTGCAGTTACCTTTCATTAAATATAGCTTAATGTTTGTAGCAAAACAAAATTTTATGTAGCAAATTTTTAAGCTTGCAGTAATTTTAACACGTTTTTTGTAAAATTTTAAAAAACAAGTAAAATTTTTTAACGAATCATCTACTATGATATAATCTGTCACTCTACTGTGTTAAATTTTTATCATAACTTAAATAAAATGAGTATAGATGTGTAGTAAAAATGGCGTTTATAGCTATTGAATATGGGCTAAAAAATATTTTTGATGATTATGATTTATTCATATTTCCTAGCAATAAAACACAAAATAGAGATAGGCTGCATAAGCATCACGAGATCCTGCGTGTGTCAAATACCGGCTCCCATTTATAAAGATAAAAGAGCCAGAGTATTTAAAGGCAAAATTTGAGAATTTGCTTGGAGAGTATTTGGTGCGCAATTGATGATGATGCAATAATTTTTATTTGGTAATTTTAAGATATTTGTTTCGATTCCTCATATAAATACTAGCATTAAGTAATTCATAAGTATTTTTATGCTATACAATCAATTATAAGCAAAAACCCCTTGATATATCGTGCTTTTTAAAACATAAAATCATTTTTTTATTCTACTTACTATCAAATTCATTGACTCGACTATAAAAAAAGATTATAATGCTCACAATTTTTAAAAATATATTAATTAAAAAAGGAACCAGCATGAATAAAACTAATTAAAAGTAGAGGTTCTATTTAAGTATTTAATTAAAGAGAACCCCTACGATAAGTTGCGAGAACCCTTATTGTAATTGTTCTCTACTTTTAAACTACTTAAATAAAAAACTTCATTAGTACCAACCATATTGAGTTTATTGGGCACACTATAAGTATGTCTATTCGGTGAGATGGCTATTGCTGTCTTTATAAAATTTTTAAAAAGTCATAGGAGAAAAATATGGCGAATAAAAAAATGCTTTTAAATGATTTAAAAGCTATTAGAAAAAATAAAACAAAACAGGAGATTAAAAAAGCATGCTTGGATGTCTTTTTTCCAGAAAAGGTAACATTCAAAGAATGCAAGTTACTAATCGAAAATCGTTATAGCGTAAAGCTATCAAATAAAGAGTTTTCCAAATGGAGGAAAGAGTATGATGCAAAAGACACACATCAAGCCTCTCATACAGATCAAATTCCTGAGGTTAAAGAAGACGAAAAAAAACGATGAGGAGCTAAGCAATGGCACTAACAATCAAGAGTAGCGATACAGCAGTTGCGGCAAATGCTGTAATTGCTCTACAAGAACATATCGAAATGAGCAATAAGGCTAGTGAAAATATTAGAAATAATATTGAACTTTTTAATCAAGCCGCAGATAGCTTTGATAAAAGCTTTAAAGAAAAAATAGAACTTATAGAGCAAGGAGGTATTGAACTTATAAATGCAACAAAAGAGATTCAAAACAACTTTCAAAATACTCTAAAGAGTGCAGATAAAACTATATCAAAGATTAACTCATCTTTTACCTCTTTGATGAAAAAGATAGCATATGTGTTAATTACCATTGTGTTTATAGAAGCACTCTTCTTTTTTGGCTACTTGTTTTATGATAGCCATAAGACAAATGAAACCAAATCTGCACTACAAAATAGGCTAGATAAAGCACTTTATAACGTGTCTAATCTTCAAGGCTTTATTATCCATATCTACAACCAAGATGGTCAAAAAGCTAGTGAAGATTTTACTAAATGGCTAAACACAAATGGTGATGGTAATGTTCAGTAGTAAGCAAATTTTTCTAATAGCAAGACACATACAATGTATGACACTTCGTTTTCATACCTTGTATAATCTTGCTCTGCCGAGGGCTACAATGCGAGATATAAGAAGCGTTAAAACGCTTCATCTCGCTAACACATTTTATGAAAGGATATCATATGTCAAAAAATGTCAAGGATAAGGTGCTCTCCACAAGGATCACCTCTCAGCAAAATAGCAAAATATCTGATATAGCTAGAGAACTAAAAATATCAAAATCAGAAATCATTTCCTATCTTATAGATAATGGCACTATAAATTCTGAATCTATAAAAAAGAAAGAGCTATATCCAGCAATCATTGCAAATTTTGCTAGACCTTTTAATAACATTAATCAAATAGCAAAGAAACTAAATATAGCTTATAAGACTAGTGGTAATATAGCTTTAGAAGTGATACTGCAAACACAAGAAGAGTTGTACAAAGTTCAATCAGTGCTAACTGAAATTTTAAGCCTAATAAAGAGTAGCTATGATAGTTAAGATCTCAAAGGGAGAAAAAGGCATAGCTGATTATCTAAAAACTGGCAAGAAAAGAGATTCAAAGCTAACTAGAGATGAAAAAGATGATAGATTGCCACTAGCTGGAAATTTAGATCTTATTGAGATGTCTGAAAAGTACCAGAGCAAGAAAAAGAACAAGAAACATAACTACTATCATATATCCTTGTCATTTACTTCAGAGGAGTGGAGCAGACTATATGAAAGTGGCAATATATATGAGCTTATAATGGATTTTTTGAGGCTAACTTTCCCAAATCACGACATAGATGAGCTGCTTTTTTATGCTGAAGCTCATCTGCCTATAATCAAAGAAGAGCCATACATTCCTCGCCCAGAAGGGGCGCTAGAAAATAGAACATTAAACAAGAAACATAAAAATGGTGAACCACTAAAAAGAGAGCCTCATGTTCATCTAATAGTCTCTTTTGAAAATATGAAATTTACCCATAGTGTAAAAACCGGTGGAGTTATATATACAAAAGGTGCAGCCAAGCAACAAATAAAAGCTGTTATGGCTAAATCAGCAGAGAAATTTAAAAGAGTGGTTAATGACATCTTATCTAACAAGTATGGTCTAAATAATATAGAGCCTTTAGGTATGGATGAAGACCAACTAAATAAGCAATATGAAAGCTTTAAAAATGCAGCACAAAAAGTTAAAAAAGGCAAAGAAAAAGATACACAGATGAAGATAGAAACAAATGTAGTGATCGAGCCAAAAGCTAATACAAAAGAGCAGGATATAAGTGTTGAAGAGCTGCTAGCTGATGCTAGAAATTCTACAGCTGATTATCTATTAAGAATGATAGAAGAAGATGAGAGTTTCAAAAAAGACTATCATGATAGAGCAAAGAGGCTTAACGCAATGGATATAAGAGAATTTTTGCCTATGATCAATGCAAAATTTAACATTACCGCAAAACCTGAAATGGTAAATGACAAATATAAAGTAAGAGTGGATGGTTTTAAGGGGACTTATAATCTAACTGATCTAATGTGTAAGATAGTCTATAATGGTAGAAAAGGAGCGTTATTTCACGTAGTTAATGAGCTAGAGCAAATGCTTATAGAGCTTCAAGCTAATAAAAATGAGCCAAAGATAACATTAAGTGTAAGTAGTGACTTTGGCACGCCAAATAAAGACCCAAAAGCTCAAGTGTTAAATAGCTGGAAAACGATACAAATAGAGCCATATAATCTAAAATCAATACTTAAAAACTATTCAGCTATATCAGTGGCAAGCTTCAAAGATAAAAGTGAAGAAGCTAGCAGTATTGACAGCATAATTCCTACACTTATATATGATATAGATAACTCAAAATTTACTGCAAATGATGCTCAAAATTTACTACAAAGTAAAGGAATAAAAGGCTTCATATACCCAACCACCTATCAAGCGCCAGACACAAAAATAGAGAAATTTAAACTCATCATACCCACAACAGATGCTCCAAGCTTAAATGAATATGACGAATACATAAAAGAGATAACAAGAGAGCTTGGGTTATATAACATAGTAAATAACTCCAGCTTGCATCCTAGTAAATTTCACTACACTCCAGTGCCAGGATCTGAATTTGTAAGCATTAGTGGAAAAACTTTTGATAATACAAGAGCCATTGAAGATGCTGGCTTAAAAACAGATATTAATAATATGGATATTAAAGCCATATATGAAGATTTACAAAATCTAAGAAAATATGAGCTTAGTCATGAACCAAAAGATACCAACTCGCATATTAAAAGAGCAAGCTACCAAGCTATATCATCAAAGATTTCAATAAAAGAGTTAATAGAATACTTTGACGAGAGCACTATGGTTAAAAAATATAAAGATTATCAAATACTTTTTAATAATAGCAGTAGATATCTATACTTGCCAGAAGAAAACACAGCCTATTCTTTTAGCCAAAATAGACACTATACTCCATATATCTACATTAGAGATAAATTTTATGAAGCAGCTAGAAAGATAAAAACTGGATTTTATGATGATGATTTCATTAAAAAGCTAGGTATTACACAAAATGAATATAAAGGCTTTGTAAAAGGTATTGATGGTCATCTAGATATAAATAGGTACTATTTGGTGTTTATCAATAGAATAGAAAACTTTAAAAAATATCTATCAGATATAGTTCGAATTAACTACCAAGGCCTAATTTATAATATAAAAACCTATATGAAAGATTGGCAGGATATGCAAGGTTTTAATAAGCTAAAGGAGCGTTATAAAACAGATAAGATCTATCTAACAAATGACCATATATCTTTTGGTTCACTAAAAATAACAAAGCAAGAGCTATGCGATCAAGGACTTGATAAGGACTTTGGAGTGGAGCAATCAACACAACAATCAAGTGAGATAAAAGCTATAGAGCAAAACGTGAAGTCAGGATATGATAGTTTGGGAAGGTAGATTATCGTAAGCTGTTATAGAGGTCAAGTTATTGGCATTATATCTTCTTGGCCATCTCTCACCCCATAAAACCAAACGGCAAGGCAAACATATCATCATCTAGCTTCATAGCCGTATCTCCAGCATAAAAAACTATGCCCTTGTCAAATTTACTTTGCAAATTCTCTTTTAGATGGTAGATATGTTTAAAGTCATCTTTGCTGATTGTTTTTGAGGACTTGACCTCTATGGCTATGAGTTTACCTGATATCTCAAGTATAAAGTCTATCTCTTTTTGATCGCTCGTTCTATAATAATATATATTTGCTCTTTTTTTGCTACTTGTATTTGCCTTTAGTAGTTCATCAAATACAAACGTCTCATATATGGCACCTTTATATGAAGAATTTGCAAGCTCTTGCGCTGAAGAAATTTGAAGTAAGTGTGCCAGCACCCCTGTGTCGGTAGCAAAAATTTTAGGTGTTTTTATGAGCCTTTTTAGAGCGTTGTTAAAGTATGGCTGAAGCTTTTGGATCTGATAGGTATGCTCAAGCACGCTAAAATAGCTATCAAAGGTCTTGTTATCAAGCCCAGACTCTAAACATAGCTCGTTTTTGTTAAAGATGTTGCCGCTTCTTAGCATACATAGGCGGTACATAGTGATAAATTTATCCATATTTCTGATGTTGCCTATCTCTTTGGCGTCTGATTCTATATATGTTCTTATATATGAGCTAAACCAGAGATATTTTGATTTCTCTGAGCTTATCTTTGTGATCTCTGGGTAGCCGCCGTTTATGATCTTCTCAGATAAGCCGTCGTTGTCATATTTTCTAAGCACCAGATGGCCTATATCGCTACTTAAAATATCTATCAAATTTTCATCACTATGGCCTAACTCTTTTTGAGAAAGCGGATAGAGTTCCACTATGCCTATCCTACCAGCAAGTGAGTCTGATATATCTTTAAAGCCTTTTAAATTTGCAGAGCCGGTTAGTATGAACTGACCGTTTGTTCTGTTTTTATCTACAAATTCTTTTATAGCTAAAAGCAGTATGGGAACTCTTTGTATCTCATCTATCACGATAGGCTTACTACAGTGTTCTATAAAGCCTTTTGGGTCGTTTCTTGCGGATTCATATATATTAATATCGTCAAGCGTTACGTAATTTGGTATATCTAAATTTAATGCAAGGGTTGATTTGCCAACTTGCCTAGCTCCGCTTATCAAAAGCACAGGAAAGCTTTTCATATACTCTTTTATCTCATCAGCTACGGCTCGTTTGATGTACATAGTATTTTATCCTTAAATATTTAGGAGTATAATACTACAATATATATAAATTTACAAGGATGGTTTGGTTAAGATAATTGTATATTTAAATTTAATTCGAACTAAAACTGGCAAGATTAAGTCAGTCACTGTGATTTTCCATCACACTGAGTATTTTATTGGTAGAGTTTTAAGCAATATCACCTCAGATTTTCATATTGACAAATGGTGGCCAAATTTTACCTCAAAAGGAGCAGCACAATAACCATTTTTGGAATATTGCACAGGCTCTTTTATATTGCGACCTAACTTCCCAATAAATTTTTACCTCATAACTTTATCCAGTAGTGATTTATAGCTATCCACTACGTCATAGACCACGCTATCGTTGCTTATAGCCTTAAAATGCTCCTTTGCGCAGTGGATTTTGGACTCTTCGACTTGGCGAAGCTGCATAGAGTTCATAGACCCTTTAGTCTCCGCGACAAAATAAATGTGCTTGATATCACCCTCATAAAATGCAATCGCCCTAAAAAGACAAACCTCTCCAGATACATCAGTCATATATATAGACGAATTTAAAGGAAATATAGAAAAAGAGAAATATCAGCTAGCGATGTATGATAAAAACCGTAAACTAGTAGATATATTAAGAAATAGACATTCACAAACAATAAAAAATATAATAAACGAATTTGAAATACAACCACAAGTAGTTGTAATGGATATGTTTAAGCCATTTAGAAGCGTAATAAATAGTAATATAGTTCAGGCCCAAATAGTAGCAGATAAATATCATGTAATAAGACAAGGGATATGGGCATTAAGAGATTTAAGAGTAGAATTATTTAACAAAGACAATGAAAAGTATAAGAAGTTAAAAAAAATATTGGAAAATACTAAGTAAAAGCCCAATAAGTCAGTTTAGTCAAAGACAAAAAGAAATATTAAAAGAGATATTAAAAGTAGATAAGACATTGAAAAAGATGTATAGAATAATAAAAGAATTTTACAAGATGTTTGAGAGCAAGACAGTAAAGACAATGAGAAGGAGAATAGAACAATTAATTGAAAAATTGAGAGTATTTAATATAAAGCAAAGTATAAAACTAGCAGATACAATAACAAGTTGGAAAAAAGAGATAATAAATATAGTAGAATATAAAATAAACAATGGGTTTGTAGAAGGAAATAACAACAAAATAAAAGTAATAAAAAGAGTATCTTATGGACTAAGAAACTATGAAAGATTTAGAAAATTGATATATTTACGTCTTTGCAATAGATAGAGGTGTTTTTACACCCCCACTATTGACAAAGAACTATAATAAATTTTATCCGCTCTATAATTTTAAAAATTGAATACCCTTTTTACATAGATTTAAAAGAAAAATTTAAATATAATCCTAAGATAAAAAATTAATAATTATACTTAAGGAGTAAACGTGCAAATTCCTATTCGCTACGGCAAAGATGATATTATCGACCTAAGCGTTCCGGAAAAAAATTTACTGAGAGTTTTTAACCCCAACCCCGTGACTAAATTCGACGAAACGACACTCATCGCAAAGGCTCTAGCTAATCCGATAAATCAAAAAAGCTTTGATGAGTTTATCGCTGGCGATGAAAAAATCGTCATCATCGTAAACGACGGCACTCGTCCGACTCCTACAGCTAAAATTTTAAAGCAAATTTACCCAAAAATTCGCGATAAGAATAAAATTTTCATCATCGCCACGGGCTGCCATAGAGAGGGAACATTAGACGAATACAATATGATATTTTCTAAAGAAATTTGCCTTGAGATTAGAGCCAAAAATGAAGTGCATGATCATGACTCAAAGCATGATGAGATGGTATTTTTAGGCGAGAGCAAAAACGGCACGCAGATGTATCTAAACAAAATCGTAGCCGAGGCGAAAAAGGTGATCGTCATAGGCTCGGTTGAGCCACATTATTTTGCAGGCTATACTGGCGGCAGAAAGGCCTTTTTGCCAGGCACCGCATCATACGAGAGCATCACACAAAACCACAAACTAGCCCTTAGTCCTGACGCTCAGGCACTGCGCCTTGAAGGTAACCCCGTGCATGAAGATATGATCGATGCGATGAAGGTGCTTTCAAATATCGACGTATTTTCTATACAAACCGTGCTTGATAGCGAACATGGCGTCTATTACGCAAGTGCTGGCGATCTAAACGATAGTTTTTATGACTGCGTGAAAAAGGCAGACGAGGTCTTTTGCGTAAATATTCCGCGCAAGGCAGATATCGTGATCTCGGTCGCGCCCTATCCGATGGACGTCGACCTTTATCAGGCGCAAAAGGGTGCGGACGCAAAAATAGTCATCTTGCCGTTTGGCTCTATGACTGTGCCTAAGGTTTAAGTATGGCTAAAATTTTATACTATGATGCTAGCTGCGGTATTAGCGGAGATATGAATTTAGGCGCGCTGGTGGATCTGGGCGCGGATTTTAGCTATCTTTGCGCCGAGCTTGCTAAGCTAAATTTAGCTAGCGAGTTTTACCTACGCAAGCGCAAAGTGCTAAAACACGGTATCTCCGCAACCAAAATAGACGTCGTCTGCGCGGCAAATCGGGGTCAGCTTCCGCTTGGCCTCTTAGGCGCTAAATTTAGCCCGCGTCAAAATTTAAACGGCAAAATTCACGGCGCCGAATTTAGAGCAGATAAGCCCGCCCAAAACCATCCTCGTCCGCGAAATTTCACGCAAATTTTAGAGCTTATTGAGGGTTCTAGCCTAAGCGCTTTCGTAAAAAAAACGGCAAGCGAAATTTTTAGCGTTATCGCGCAGGCCGAGGCCAAAATCCACGGCACTAGCGCAGAGCAAGTACATTTCCACGAAGTGGGCGCCGCGGACAGCATCGCGGACGTAGTGGGTGCGGCTATTTGCTTGGAGGCCTTGGGTGCGCCGCAAATTTTTGCTTCGCCTATCGAGCTTGGCGGCGGTTTTGCGCACTGCGCTCACGGCAGGCTGACCGTACCGGCGCCTGCGGTTTGCGAAATTTTAAAAGGCGCGCAAGTAAGCCTAGGGCGAGCGAATTTCGAGATGACTACGCCCACAGGAGCGGCGATTTTAAAGGCCTGCGCACTAAATTTAAGGGAGCAAGACCGCCGCGAGTCGCCGCGAAATTTTAAAATTTTAAGCACGGGCTACGGCGCTGGCGATAAAGACGTCGCAGATTTTGCCAACGCACTTCGCGTGATACTTTGCGAAACGAGCGAGGATTTAGGCTTAAAAGATGAGCCAAATTTGAGCGTGCAGATCGGCTATGGCGAGCTTTGCGAGCGGATTTTAATCTCCACTAATATCGACGACATGGACGCCGAGAGCTTTGCCTTTGCGTGCGATATTTTGCGAGATAGCGGCGCGCTGGACGTATTTAGCAGGTCTATTTTTATGAAAAAGGGGCGCGCGGGCTTTGAGCTAAACGCGCTGTGCCGCAAGCAGGACGCCGCGCGGATAAAGGGGCTAATTTTCGCGCATACGACGGCGATCGGAGTTAGAGAGTGCGCCGTGAGGAAAACCGAGCTTGCGCGCGAGTTTTGCGAAGTAGAGACTAAATACGGCAAAATAAGGCTTAAAATTTCGCGCGGCCGGGTTTACGGTTTTAACGCCGAGCAAAATTCGACGGATGAAAATTTAGCCCGAAATTACCCCGAAATTTTAAAAATCAAGCCCGAATTCGAGGACTGCAAAAAAGCCGCGCAGAGATTTCAAACGACGATCTGCGAGGTTAGAAACGAGACTTTAAAAAAATATGACGAAACTAGAAATTCTAAAAAATGATATAAAAAAGCTGGAAAATTTAGCCGTAGCGTTTAGCGGCGGCGTGGATAGCTCGCTACTGCTGCGCGTTGCCGCCGATACGCTAGGCCGGCGCGCGGTAGCTATCACGCTAAAATCGCCCTATATGTCGGGGCGCGAGATAAAAGAGGCGGTGGAATTTACCCGTACTTACGGCATCAGGCACGAAATTTTAGAGCTAGAAGCGCCCGAAGCGGTAAAAAATAATCCGCAAGATCGCTGCTACGTCTGTAAAAAGGCGGTTTTTACGCGGCTAATCGAGCTGGCAAAGCATCTAGGCTTTACAAACGTCGCCGACGGTACGAACTTAGACGACCTTGGCGAATACCGCCCGGGGCTTAAAGCAAAAGACGAGCTTGGCGTGCTTTCGCCGCTTAAAGGCCTCAAAAAATCAGAGATTAGAGAGCTTAGCCGCGAGCTTGGACTACCGACCGCGGATAAGCCCAGCTACGCGTGCCTTCTGACGCGTTTACCGCACGATAGGGAGTTTTCCGCGGAGGAAATTTCGCTCGTGGAGCGAGCCGAAAATCTGCTAATCTCGCACGGATTTTTAAATATTCGCGCGCGATTTGACGGCAAAGCCTTTAGGCTGCAAATGGGTGCGAGCGAGACTAGGCGCTTTTGCGCGGGAGATTTTAGCGCCGTCGTACGCGAGATTGCTTCGCTTGGCGAGTATGATATTTTGCTTGATTTAAAAGGGCTTCGCGGGGAGATTTTAAATGACGAGAGATGAGGCTTTAAATTTCATTCGTACCGTAAAATCGGGCGAAAAAAGCGAGCGCGAAGCGATAGAGTTTTTACGGGATTTTCCTTTTAGCGACGTGGGATGCGCCAAGATCGACACTCAGCGTGCTTTGCGAAATGGTACTGGTGAGGTGATATATGGGGCAAATAAAACAGATGATGAAATTTTGCAAATTGCTAGTGTGATCGGCGAAAAAAATGAAAATATCCTAATCACAAGAACAAATGAGAATGTTTTTGAACGCATACGTGAGATCTTTCCGCAGGCAAATTTTAATGCTCGTGGCCGCGTCATCAGCGTCAAATTTAAAGAGCCCGCGCTCACGCAAAGCTACATCGCGATAGTTTCCGCAGGCACCGCCGACGGCGCGGTAGTGGAGGAAGCGTACGAAACGGCGAGATTTCTAGGCAACGACACGCGTAAATTTAGCGACGCAGGCGTGGCAGGACTACATAGGCTGGTCGCAAAGCTCGATGAGATACGTGGTGCAAAGGTCGTCATCGCCGTTGCTGGCATGGAGGGCGCACTTGCTAGCGTGTTAGCAGGCCTCGTGAGCGTACCCGTGATCGCAGTGCCCACCAGCGTGGGATACGGCGCGAGTTTCGGCGGACTGGCGGCGCTGCTAGCGATGCTAAACAGCTGCGCAAACGGCGTCAGCGTCGTAAATATCGACAACGGATTCGGCGCCGCGTATAACGCGAGCCTGATAAATCATCTCTGAATTTACGCCGCTTGCGAGGCAAATTTAACGGCTAAATTTAAAAGAAAAGCGTTGCTAGAGGAAAATTTAAGCGAGCAAAAAAGTGCTGCAAAGCGCATGCAAAAGCTGCAAACAAGGCAAAGCGCGCGAACTAGGCTAGTATTTTTAGCCGCGGCTGGCATGATTTTAGCGGTAGAAATTTACATCGCGATCTGCGTAAAGGGCGGCTTTGTGCGCCACTACACGGGCGACGTTTTGGCGGTTATCTTGCTTTACGCTTTGACGCGGGCTACATTTAGCGCGCCGCCGTCAAATTTGCCACTTAAAATTTTCGCGTTCGCGGCAGCCTCGGAGCTCGCGCAGTATTTTGGTGCCGTGCAAATTCTAGGCATAGAAAATAAAATTTTAAAAGTAATGATCGGCGGAACGTTTGATTTCGCCGATCTGCTCTGCTACGCGGTTGGCTGCGTCCTAGCGGGCGCTTATGAAAAATTTGAAAGTAAAATTTGGCAAATGAGAAGCGATGGATAAAGAAAAAGCCGTGCAAAAGATGACCGAGGTTATGGCAAAATTTGTTGGATACACGGGCAAGGTGCTGCCTGATGACGTGACGGCGAAGCTGCTTGAGCTTAGTAAGCGTGAAACGCAACCACTGGCAAAAGAGATCTATAAAACGATGTTTGAAAACCAGCGCCTAGCTAAGCAGCTAGACCGTCCGTCCTGCCAGGATACGGGCGTGATCCAGTTTTTCGTCCGTTGTGGCGCAAATTTTCCGCTCATCGGAGAGCTTGAGGAGCTGCTTCGAGAGGCCGTACTGAGAGCGATGCACGAGGCTCCGCTGCACCATAACAGTGTCGAGACATTTGACGAGTATAACACCGGTAAAAACGTCGGCAAGGGCACGCCTAGCCTGTTTTGGGAGATCGTGCCAAATAGCAGCGAGTGTGAGATAGACACATATATGGCAGGCGGCGGCTGTAGCCTACCTGGCAAGGCGACCGTGCTGATGCCTGGCTGGGCTATGAGGGCGTCGTTAAATTTGCTATGGATATAATGACAAGCTACGGCATAAACGCCTGTCCGCCACTACTAGTGGGCGTTGGTGTGGGAACTTCGATCGATGTGGCATCTTTGCTGTCTAAAAAGGCGCTGATGAGGCCGCTTGGCTCTAAAAATTCAAACGAACGTGCCGCACTAACCGAAAAGCTGCTAGAAGATGGCATAAATAAAATAGGTCTGGGCCCACAAGGCATGAGCGGTGCAAGCTCGGTTATGGGCGTACATATAGAAAACTGCGCCCGCCATCCAAGCGTCATAGCCGTTGCTGTAAATGTGGGCTGTTGGTCGCACCGCAAAGGTCATATCGTCTGGGACGCTGATCTAAATTTCGACGTAAAATCGCACAAGGAGTTTGCGCTATGAGTAAGAAAATTTTAACCACGCCTATAAGCGCCGAGGATCTAGCAGATATCAAGATCGGCGACGTGATCTACCTCACGGGGCACATCAGTTTGTAGATTTGGCTAGCACACAAAGAGAGCTAGCAGATGAATTAGGAGCTAAGTTTTTAGAATTTTGCAATTCATACCTAAATGAAAAATGTGTTATTGCCAAAAGTGAATTTACTTACCAAGAATCTTTTTTGCCAGCAAGCCTAACTATCGAAGCCTACACTAAAAAACCGACTGCTAATACAACAATGGTAGATGCGTACATTGGTAATGTGCATTTTAGGTTAAATTATGATTATGTATATGAAGAGTATGATGATGACCATTTTAAAGATGAATATGCGTATCAATATCTTGACTTTCAAATATAACAAGTGCTATAATATAACTAAGTTATAGGGTAAATCATGGCAAACGGAGATTATGAAGTAACTCATAATAGGATTCTTAATAGTGGAAAGAAAAATATCATTCATACAAAGGTAAAGTAGGCAAGATTGCTGATAATATAATAGACAGAAATTTTAAAGCTGATAAGCCGTCACAAAAATGGAGTACTGATGTATCTCAATTTAACTTTTCATGGGGCAAATGCTACATTTTACCAATACTTGATATGTATACAAATGAAATAATCTCTTATGACTTATCCTTAAGTCCTAATTTAGAGCAAATATCTAAAAAGATTTTGTTAACTTCTTTATATTGAGGATAGGAGACTATATAAAAGATTTTTACTATTAATTAGAAAGAGTGGATAAATGGGGAAAGGTTTCTTTAAGAATAAAAAATTATGCATATTGGTTCTCTCTGTATTGCTATTGCTTTTAATACTAACTTTTATTTGTTTAGGAAGATATCCGGTTAGCCCCTATGAAGCATTTATGATTATATACAAAACAATAACCGGAGATGTTAGCGGCTTAGGCGTACATGAAACTAGTGTAGTAATTGACATAAGACTACCTAGAATACTTATGGCAGTTTTAGTAGGTGCAGGGCTATCACTGGCAGGAGCAGCATATCAAACTGTTTTTTCAAACCCTTTAGTTAGCCCGGACTTACTAGGGGTGTCTTCAGGAGCAGGTTTTGGGGCGGCTTTATCTATATTATTATCCCTAGACATGATAGTGACTCAGCAAGTTTCTTTGCTTCTGGGGCTTTTAGCAGTTTATATAGTTTTAAACCTATCCAGAGTAAAAAAACGAACAGATTTGTATGTGTTAGTTTTATCCGGAGTAATTGTAAAGTCACTATTTGATGCTTCAATATCATTTATTAAATATATAGCAGATCCGGAAGATAAGCTTCCAACTATCACTATGTGGTTGCTGGGAAGTTTAGCAAGTGTATCCTATAGAGACCTTGTTATTTGTTCAATAATAATAATACCTTGTATTTTCGGCTTCTTTCTATTAAGGTGGAAATTGAATCTTTTATCTCTAGATTCTGATGAGGCTAGGTCTTTAGGAATTAATGTAAAAAAATTACGTATTGTGGTTATTTTACTCTCAACATTGATAACTGCAACTACAGTTTCTGTATGTGGAATTATAGGATGGATAGGTTTAATAATTCCCCATTTGGCCAGAATGGTTATCGGAAATGATAATAGGTACCTTATTCCAACTTGTTGTGTTATGGGAGCAATTTATTTATTACTGATAGATACCCTTGCAAGAGCAGCTACAAGCAATGAAATTCCCATTTCAATATTAACAGCATTTATAGGTGCGCCATTATTCATAACTATACTTAGAAAAAATTTGGGAGAAAGAAGATGATACTCCAAGTTAAAAAAGGTACTTTTTCATATGGCAAGAGAAAAATTTTAAAAGATATTTCATTTGATTTAAAAGAAGAAGAAATAATGTCCATTCTTGGACCCAATGGGGTGGGTAAAACTACTTTCTTAAGGTGTCTTATGGGGTTTTTAAAATGGGACACGGGAAAAGCCTTATTGTTCGGCAAAGATATAAATGAATATGCAGAAAAAGAATTATGGGAAAACTTAAGTTATGTTCCTCAAGTTAAGAAAAGTGTGTTTAGTTATGGGGTTTTAGAAATGGTTGTGATGGGTTTAGACAAGGAAAACAGTTTTTTCCATATCCCTACGAAGGAAGATTATGATAAAGCTTATGAAACTTTAAAAGAATTAGGAGTTGAAAAGCTATCAAATAGATACTGTGATGAGCTATCCGGAGGAGAGCTTCAAATGGTTATGATTGCGAGAGCTCTTGTTTCTAATCCAAAACTTCTTATTTTAGATGAACCGGAGTCAAACCTGGATATGAAGAATCAAATTAGAATCATAGAGGCAATTAAACATATAAATGTAAATAAAAAATCTGCTTGCATAATAAACACTCATTTTCCTAGTCATGCATTGCAGATATCTGACAAAACTTTGTTTATCGGTAGTGACTACAAAACAACCTTTGATGAAAGTTCGAAAGCCATTACTGAAGATAACTTACAAAAGTATTTTCAGATCAAAGCTAAAATTTTAGTTTTTCAAGCAGAAGAAGTTGAATACAAAACAGTTGCACCTTATAAAACCATATAGAACTGTTAGAAGGAGGTTAATGAATGGAATATAGAAAATTAGGATCTACAGGCATACAAATTTCAAGAATATCTATGGGAAGTCATCACTTAAAGAATCCCCAAGATATAGATAAACATGCAGAAAATTTCTTCTATGCATATAAACAAGGAATAAATTTCTTTGAAACCGGCGATACTTATGGAAACAATTGTTCAGAACTTATATTAGGTACAGCCATAAAAGAAATGAAGAAGCATAAAAAACCATTTTATATTATGTCAAAGACACATGCCGGAGATTCTAAAACATTTCGAAAAAATCTTGAAAATTCTTTGAAGAATTTAGGAATAAGTTGTATTGACTCCTTTACTTGTCTTTGGGGTGTAAAATCTTTTGAAGAATGGAGAGGAGCTAAAAACTATGGAGCTATAAGAGAGATGGAAAAAGCAAGAGAAGAAGGACTTATTAAGCATATTACTTTTTCTTCACACTTACAAAATAAAGAACTAATTGAGATGATTGGGGAGTATAAATTTGATTATAGTTTACAGGGCTTTAATATAATTAATTCCAAATACAGATTAAAAGGAATAATGAAGACTCATGAAAAAGATATAGGGACAATAGCTATGAATCCGCTGGCAACAGGAGACTTGTTGCTTTATGAAGATATATTTAACGCTATTCGTATAAAAGAAGACCAAACTTTGGTTCAAGCGGCATATGCATATATTCTGTCCTTTCCTTTTATAGATTCTGTACTGGGAACCTTTAATTCAAAAGATGAAATTAATGAAGCTATTAAAACCCTATATCAAGAACCTTACTCTGCTAAAGAAAGGAGTGAACAAGAAGGAAAATTAAAAGAAAGAATTAATCAAGTTGATTTAGAAAGAAAGATAGAAGTTGGCAAAGCTCTTAGACAAAGACCTCATATATTAAGAGAAGAAGTTGCAGATTTGTTTGGAGTTTATCCACTAAGTGTATAATTTTCAAAGGAGGAAAAATGAAAAGAAGGATTAGTTTATTATTATTTTTAGTACTAGCATTAATTTTAAATGCTTGTGGCGGCAGCGAAAAAGAAGCTAGTCAAGTGCAAGAAGTTAAAGAGGTAAAAGAAAGCGAATACTCGGTTACTGATGTTAGAGGAAAAACGATTAAATTTGAAAAAACACCGGAAAGAATTGCAACGGTGGACAAGCCTCTTCCGTCTATAATATATGCAATTGATGGAAAGACAGATAAAATTGTAGGATGCAACCCATCTTCTATTAAAGCTTTTGAAGAAAGTGTTTTAAAAAACATGTATCCACAACTAGCTAATGCGAATACTAAATGGTGTTCAAAAGACTCAGTTGTTAACGTGGAAGAGTTATTGAAGCTAAAACCGGATGTAGTGTTTATTTATTCGAATATTGAGAAAGAAATTGAAAAAATGGAAGCTGCAGGACTTAAGGTAGTAGCTTTAAAGAGGGCAGAATTTGACAGTATAAAAGAAAATATAAAAATGATATCTGAAGTACTTCAAAAGAAAGAACGTGGCGACTTATTAGTTGAATATATGGACAAAGGAATTAATGAAGTAACATCAAAGTTAGCTGAAATAAAAGATGAAGATAAACCAAAAGTTATAGAGTTTTATAGTGACATGAAAATAGCTGTAAAAACATACGACCATTGGATGAAACCAAGTGGAGCCTATAATCCGGCCCACGAGCTTAAGGGTAAATTGGCTGAAGTGGACATGGAGCAGATGATTGTATGGAACCCTGATATCATTTATTTAGGAAATCATTCAGACTTAATGCCGGAAGACTTTATTGAAAATAAGCAGGAAGGTAGAGACTGGTCAACAATTAAAGCTGTAGCTAACAAACAAGTATACAAAATTCCTATAGGTGTTTATAGGTGGGATCCTCCTGGGGTTGAAACTCCGCTTACAGTTAAATGGGCTGCAAAAATACAGTATCCACAATTGTTTTCAGATATGGACATGGAAGTAGAGTTAAAGAATTTCTTTGAATATGTATATGATTACAAATTATCAGATGATGAAGTTGCTACAATATTGAGGAAGTAGTTTTAACAAGAAAGGAAGAAACATGGATAAATAAAAGTATTAGAAATATGATTACAAATTATCAGATGATGAAGTTGCTACAATATTGAGGAAGTAGTTTTAACAAGAAAGGAAGAAACATGGATAAAATAAAAGTATTAGAAAAAGGACATGAATTAGAATATAGCTTTGATGATTTACTAAACTATCATGGTGTAGGTTATCCCGGGGGAGTAGCTCATGCATTTCAAGTCATGAGTAGAGCCTTTCCACTTTTAGATGATGGGAAATTATTAGAAAGAAGAGAGATATATCTTATTACAGCATTTCCGGGACCGGGAGGGCTAGATGCTTTTGAAATGGTAACAAGATGCGTAACAGGTGGTAGAATTTCCGTTGATATTAATTTAAAAGAAGCTGAAGAAGTCTTAGAAAGTCCCCATGGAAGATATTATTTTAAATTCAAGTATAGAGATAAAACAGTCGTTATAACCATAAAGCCAGGTTTTGTACTAAAAGAATTTATTGAATTATCAAGAAAAGAAGATAGAAGTGAAGAAGAAGAGACTACTTTGATTCAGATGAAAAAAGATATGGCAGCAAGACTATTGGCCGCTAAGCCCGAAGAAGTATATAACGCAAAAGTTCTATAAAAGAAAAAGAGAAGGGTTTTGATATGTGCCCTCTTTACTGGACAAACCAGTAAGGAGGGTATTTTTTTGAAAATAAAGATGCGTTTGAGTTATTAGTGTTTGGTTCTTATGGAAAAAATACAGTAATTTTTTAGGCTGTATAATAAATATGGGGTTTTAGGGACTATCCCTAACGAGGTATTTTTGTCTGACTTGTCGGACAAAAAGTATCCTCGCCCAGATGAAATACAAGATGGCTTTTTGATAGCAAATACCATATATAGAATATATATGCAAGCTGGTTCAGGTTATGCTTTTCGTTGTTTATTGATCCGTTTAAGATAAATAAAATAACATATAGCAAAATATTAAAAAGTCATAAAATTAAGCATAATTTCAGAATCTTAAATAACCTTAAATTATAAATCAACCTTTACTATTTATGTTAACAATCCCATCATTCTAAATAGTTTACTACGCTCACCCTTCCCCTCCTTGATAAAAATTTACCTCTTCAACTAGATCCTTTAGAATTTTTGGAGTTACTGGCTCTCCATAAGTGTTCATGGTGATCTTGTATTGTTGTTCATGTCCTACAAGAGCAGCTATATGTTCAACCCTTTGACCACTTTGAATGAGCTTGTTTATGAAAGTGTGTCTAAATGAGTGAAATGTCCTTGTCTTATCATCATCTTTTATAACTTTAGTATTGATCTTCTTTCTAAAATACTCAGAAAAGTCTTTATTGTCACAGCTAAATAGCCTAACTGCTTTGCCACATTTCCTAGCTAGCTTCTTTTTACTCTCTATAAATTCAAATAGCCCAATGCTACTTAACTTAGAGTGGATAGGAACTATCCTTACAGAGTTTCTGGTCTTTAAAGTCTTACTCTTGCCTGTTTTTACATCTATTTTTGTATTTAAACTAAAGCATACTATGTTATATTTTTCAACTATGTCATCTGTGTTTAACTGGATTATCTCATTTAGTCTCATGCCAGAATAAGCTGCTATATGGGTAACGAAAAATAGCTCATCTTTGCTAATTCTTTGACTTTTAGTATCACCACTTGATCTGATCTTGTTCACAATATCCAAAAGTGCGTTTACGTCACTATCTTCATAAGGATTTTTATTTGTAACATCATCTTGGTTTATATTTATTTGCAGATCTATAGCTGGGTTCTTATCTATATAGTCGCTATCGTAGCAGTATTTAAAAAACTCACTAACTCTAACGATATACTTCTTAATGGTTGATTTAGAAATTTTTGGTCTATCCTTTGCTAAAGCTATGATCTCATCTAAGCTTTTATCTTTATAGAGACTATTTTGAGAGAGCTTGGTTGGTAGTTGTAGTAAGACATTCCTAAAATTTAGCAAGTCATCTCTTTTTATCTTTTTAATATCTAGCCCATCACCAAATTTCATAAACATTAGCCGTCCTACATGTCTAACAAGACCAAATGTGCTATCACTCCAGTTGTTTGAAATACTAGTGTTTGATACATAGTTTTCAAATGCACTCTTTAGCGTGACCATGTCAGCTTTGCTCTCGCTTTTAGTAGATGAGACTAGCTGTGATTTAAAGCTTCTAGCTCTATTTGAGAAGAGCTTTTGAAAGAAATTTATAGCCTCATTGAAAGTCATGCCACTAACATCACTTGTATCATCTACTGCAAGATCTTTAGTCTCAATGTCACTTAAAACTATACCTTTATCTTCATATTTATCTGCCTTGTATAGCTTTATCTGACCACCAAAAGTAGGATCATTTAAATTTCCATACCCAAATTTTAGATCACTGCTTAGCTCGTTATCTCCATCTGGTATTAGCTCACAGCCAAATAGCCTCAATATATCATTGTTTGTTAATGCACCCTTTTGTTTAGCTAGCTCATTTATAGCTTCTGTTAGCTCGCAAATAGAGTGCTTTAAGGACTTTTTAGTAAAAGGCAGCACCAAATTCTGCTTCTTTAAAGTCTCTATATCATCTTGATAGCTATTGATATTAGCTTCATTGATGCTCTTTACTATCTTCTCTTTGGTGCTTTCATCTAAATTTGCACTCTTTTGCTTTTTACCAAGTGGTACAAATGTCTGTTGCTTATCATTTAGTAGCTTTTGGTTTTTGCACATCTTATATGATATGTGATTTATGTTATCTATCGTTGCTTCAAGCACTCTTTTGCCAAGAAGCTTTTTGGTGTGAGAGTCAGTGCAAGATAGCTTTTTGCAGATATCATCAACCTCTTTTGATATTACACTGGGCAAGCTATCTTCTTTTAAACTCTGTTTTAAAAACAAATTTAGTGATAGTAGTCCATCTAAATTTATATATCTGCCAAGTATATCATGCTCTTTGATACTTTTGGCCTCCTTGGCTTTTAAAAGCATAAGCACCAAGTGCTCTATAAGTTCGCTGCTCAAATTCATCTTCCATGCCTTTTTGATCGCGTTAAAAATTATAGAGTAGATCTTAGCACGATTTTTTGCTGTATCAAAGCGTTTTGTGAGGAAGGAGGTTATATATTCGGTTTTATTACCAAAATAAGGCCTCAGATATAGTGGGATAGCTACTCTAAAGTAGTATATGCCATTTCGTTTGACTAGATATTGCATCTTTGTTGCATATGCAATATAACTTTGTAGCAAAATGTAGCAGATACTTAGTGTGAAACTGGCTGTGTGCCGTCTTTTTGGTGCTTACACAAGGTTCATTTTTAAACACTCATAAGCCGGAGGTCGGGAGTTCAAGTCTCCCCCGTGACACCATAATACCCTATTTTAGGCACTAGCAGTGATGCTTTTGTTCTTTCCTTTTCTTTAAAATTTCCTTTAAGAGTGGAATACTTAGTTACTAAAGTGGGACAGTCTCTTAAAAATTCCAATGATTATAAAGTCATCACCATTTTAATACCATAAAAATAAATTTGTTTTAAATTCTTGCTTCTATCTTTTATTTTAGGTTACCTTTAAAATACCCCAAGGAATATCCAGATACTGCCATTAAGCTTCAGTAAGCTTAACAGTAAAGATGAAGAGCTTCATAGTAGAGCCTTTGTAAAGAATTTTCTTAAAGGCTTTCAAGAAAGCTTTGAGAAAGACTATACCGCATAGCCTTACGTACAAAAAATGAAAGAGGATATAATGACGAAGAAATAAAAGGTTATACAAGCTTGCAAACCGGCGCCAGCTATATAAATTTCAAAAACATAACCGATACGAAAGATCTGGTAAAGACCATAACTCATGAAAACCAAAGATCGATGGATATACAATATCATAGGGATATAAATAAAAATAGAGACGATGATACCAAATACGCATCAAATTTCTCAAATTTTGCGAGAAGTAAAGCATCCAATTGGGGCAATATCAAAACAATGGAGAGATTTCTTAAATACAAAATCAATAAATAGGAAAGATAAATTATTAAATAATATGATAGAAAATGGTGGAAATATTTTTAGACATACAATTTTTCAAGGAGCAAATTATGATCTTCGCAATATAATAAAAGACAATACTATCGGCGGTAGTGGTAATGAATGATTTTTTAAATGCTTTCTGGCGAGAATTTCAATATAAAATCGTAGATTTAATCCTATATTTAGCCAATCATCACCCATTAGTTGCTTGGATTATTTTATATTTTTTGGGTTTGCTTGTACTATATTTTTGTTTTAAGTTTATTCGCCATTGTTATATAATCTATAATAAATCTAAAAATATAAAAATTTTAAAAATAGGTATATCATTTTTTATTCCTATTGTTATTGTTTTTTACTTTCTCGTTAAATTCACAATCTACAAATCAAATGGATATTTAGTTTATTTTTGCATCTTTTCGTGGATTTCTACTATCGGCGTGATTTTTGGGGCTTTTCGACTTGAAAAATTTATACCAGATAAACCACAGAATAGAAACCCTAAAAAACAAAAGAAGCAAAAAGTTAAATTTGAAAAAAGTAAGAATTCGTTAAATTTTACAAATGTAAAATTAAAAAATAAACAAAGCAGCGATGATAAATAGAAATTTTAAAAATATCTCTAAAACAGGAATGACTGAAAGAATAAACGAAAAACTATTGGCCAATACTCCAAAAGGAGGAAAATTAGGTAGCGACGGTATATTAAGACATAACGGCAAAGAGTATGTAGCTCATAGTATGGATATAACGGGAAATAAAGTGATATATCAACAATTAGGTAAAAATAATAAACCGGTAGAGGTTTATAAAATTACTAACGATAAAGGTTATTTAGTGACAGCTTCTAAACCAAAGCTCTCTGCTTCGCAAAGCAGTCCTAGTACTTTAATAAAAGACGCAACAAAAGATATTAAATTTTATGATAGCTCAAAAACCCCGGGTATAGTAGCAGGCGCCACCATAGGCGGAGGTATAGATATTGGATCGCAGTATATAAATAACGGCTATAGTTTTAAAAATATTGACCATACAGAAGTAGTAATAAATGCATTAGGCGGTGCATATGGCGGAGCTGCTAGCGGTTTATTCTCAGCAATAGTCAGAGGCGCTTTTGTCAACTCATCTACTGAGCTATACTCTCAGCTTAAAGACAGATCAAAAGATGTAGATGCAGAGAGAGTGGTCGGAAAAGGTTTTGCCGGTGGAACTTTTGGTGCATTCGGCAATATAGCAGGAAATTTTGGTAAAAATATAAAAGTCGGCGATGGGGATTTACAGGCTGCGGCTGAAAGTATAGTATCAGTTGTGACAGGAACAGGTCAGGCGGTGGGCGATAGCATAAAAAGTAAAAACGATAAAGACAAAAAAGATAACAAAAAATGAAAAAATTTCTAATTATTTTTTTTGGTAGCATATTATGTATTGGCTTTATAGTAATCCTAAAACTTCTTTTCGGAGAATATTATGTTGATGCCGTAGCCGCATTAATTATACTTACAAATGTATATTTTATGATAAAAAACGGTATAAAAAAGAGTGACTTTTCGAAAAAGAATTTGAAAGAAATGGACGTCACGATAGGCGGCGTTTCTTTGATACAGGCTATATTTGTATTTATAATGTGGATTGGTTACAACGCCACAAGATGGTAAACATAAAAGTCGGCGATGGAGATTTACAGACTGCAGCAGAAGCTGGGGCAAGTATATTTATTGGAATAGCTCAGGCAGTAGCCGATAGCATAAAAAGCAAAAATGACAAAGAGAAGAAAGATAACAAAAAATGAAAAAATTTCTAATTATTTTTTTTGGTAGCATCTTATGTATCGGCTTTATAATAATCCTAAAACTTCTCTTTGGAGAACACTATATTGATGCCATGGCTGTATTGCTAATATTTGCCAATGTATGTTTTATGATTAAAAACGGTATAAAAAAGAGCGATTTTAAAAAAGAATATATACAAAAAATGGAAATAAAAAGAGGCGGTATCGCTTTAATCCACTCTTTTTTAGTTTTTATATTTTGGCTTCTTTACAATGCAACAAGGGGATAAACATAAAAGTTGGCGAGTAGAATAAGACCGCGGCTGAAGCTGGAGCAAGTATATTTACTGGAATAACTCAGGTAGCTGTAGATAGTATGAGTAGCAAAGATAATAAAAAATAACAAAGACGATAAAAAAGAATGAGAACTGATATAAAAGTTTTGTTTAAGAACATTAATTTTAAAATGAGCATCATCTAAATTTTTTAGATATAATTACGCAAAAATAATATTATTAAAATCAGGTAAAGGAACTCATGAAAAAAATATTTAAATTTCTATCTTTTTTAGTATTTATGCTATTTCTTGCAGGATGTGCAAAAGATCTTATTATAAGCAATATGCCAAATTCAAATTTAAACTATCATGGCGATAATGTTCCTATAACTATCATAGCTTATAAATTAAGAGATGTGGCTAAATTTCAAGAAGCTAGCATTATCGATCTAGCCGAGAGAAATGGTGAAATACTAGGTTATGATAAGATTGACTCTATAAAAACACAAATTCAGCCAAATACAAATAGATATGCTTTTACAAATGTATATCCTGATGAAGTTCCGTATGTTGGTATTTTGGTACTTTATGCTGATCAGAGCAAGACAAATATCAAGGCTTACAAGGCTACAAAAGAGATAAAAGAAAAAAATATAGTTTTTGAAATAACAAAAAATGGCGTAAATGTTTTAGACGCTAGTAGCTCTAAAATACAAGCAAGCAAATAAAATGTCTGAAAAGCTAAAAGTCGTTTGGTATAACGGAATGAACGTTGATAAGGTTCATTTCGAGCAACAAGAAAGATATTTTGAGAGAAATTTAAACTTAAAAACCATCTCTTCTTTTTCAAATTTATACGGTGTTTTAGATTTAGAAATTTCAAGCGATCTTTTGCTTCAAGGCAAAATAGGACTAACTAAAATTTCTTGTATCTCTCAAGATGGTACGATTTTTAACGCGCCAGATCAAGATGAATTACCAGAACCACTTGAGATAAGTCCAAGTGAGCTAAACTCAGCCATTATAGTGCTAAAACTACCTATTAGCTCAGGTTTGGTCGATATTAGCTTGCAAAATAATTTACCAAATTTAAAATTTATAGCCAAGCAAGCACTTATTAGCTCAAGAGTGCATGATGAAGCTAGCAACGATATATTAAACGAGCTAGATGATAAAGATGATTTTGAGCTATCTTCTGCCTTTACACAAGATAAAGAAAATCTAATCCTAGCGAGCCAAAGATCGTCTCTTGGAGTATTTGGCTCAAAGATGCCTTACGAGCTTAGCATACCAATTTGTAAAATAAAAAATATAGACCTAAACAAACAAATAACACTTGATGAAAAATTTATTCCAACTTGTATTGATATCAGTAAAAATACCTTTATAACAAATTTTATAGAGGAACTTAGCTTTGCTACAAAGCAACATCAAGAGAGTTATTTTGGGTTGCTAGGAGGTGTTGATCAAGCTAAAAATAGACTTGATTTTTCAACGTATTTAACACTAAATATGCTAAAAAAATGGCATTTGATATTCTCTTATTTGTTAAAGAAAGATAAATTTCACCCAGAGTATTTGTATGAAAAATTAGTTGATTTTCAGGCTGATCTGTTGGCACTTAGTCACGATAATAGTTTTAGCGAATTTATATCATACGATCACAATAATCTAACTCAAACTTTTGTGCCTTTGATAAATAATCTAAGACTTTTATTCTCACATATCTTATCTCCAAAATATATAATGGCACAGATTGTTAAAAATAATCACGGTTTTTATGACTGTATTTTTGATAATCCAAGCATTATTGAAAACTCAGAAATTTATTTTGCTATTCACAGCGATACGAAAAATGAGTATCTTCTTAAAAATTTTAAAGAGCAGTGCAAAATCCATACTCAATCAAATATAAAAGGCATAGTTTCTTCACAGCTAAGAGGTATAAACGTGGAGCAAATTTCTGTTGTTCCTAGTACTTTACCAAAGTTAAATGATTATATCTATTACAAGATAGACAAAAAAGATGAAATTTTTAAAAGCTTTGCAAATCAAAATGTGATTAGCGTTTATATAACGGCAAATTTACCGAATGCTGACATTAAAATGTGGGCTTTATTATAAGGATAAAAATGAACGAAAATCAAAATGAAACCTCAGTTTTAAGTCAAACAAATCTTTTGGGTCTTGGCACAAATCTTGCACTAGATCACGTGTTACCACTACTTCTTTTGGCGAATAGGGTTTCAAAATTACAAAATTTTTCACAAAGTGAAATGGCAAATTTACGTGAAAAATTGATAAATGATATCTTAAGCACTACTTCAAAGATATCAAATCTAGGTATTTACGAGGAAGACGATATTATTAGACTTAGATATTGCCTTTGTGTTTTTATAGATGAGAGCTTGCTAAAAAATGAAATTTTTATGAACAGCTTTTGGGCCAATAATACACTGACAACAAGATTTTTTAATGAAAATCTAGGTGGAAATAAATTTTTTGGCATTATGGATAAGTGGTTTGAAAATGTTGGCAAAAATAAAGATTTCTTGGAATTTATATATGCTTGTTTGGTGCTTGGTTATAAAGGAAAATATGAAACCCAAGAAGATTGCAATGAAAAAATCTCTTATCTTTGTGAAAATATAGCTGCGGCCGTTTCTCCGCTCATAAAGGCCGATGAAAATGTATTTGAAAAGAGTTACTTAAAACAGACAAAGAAAAGCTTTCTTGAGGTATTTTCGCTAAAGCGCTTAAAATTTTATTTCATTTTGCTAGCCATTGCTATGATCGCAGCTGCATTTTTATATAGTACATATTCTATGGATCAAAACAATATCAGAAACGATAGTATCCTAAATAACAAGATAGAGAATTTTATGGATAACAAGTAAGTGCAAGATAATTTTTGTAATAAATTTAATGAAGATTTTTTAGAGAATGAGCTTTATATTAGTTTAACTGATGAGATGTCAAAGTATAAAACTTTGATGCATGATAGCATAAAGTGGGATTACGTATTTAGCTCATCTTTAAAAGCCTTAAGTGAATTTAGTCTTGACGCCAAGCTTTTAAATTTCTTAGCGATTTCTGCTATAAATTTAAACGACAAAGAGGCTTTTAAGACACTTATAAAAGCCTTTACCTTTTTTCTATCTATTTTGAAAAAAGAGCCAAATTCGCTTGCAAAAAACGAAAAGCAGCTACCTGCTAAAAAAAAGATAATAGCTCAGACAATAGAGCTTTTTACGCAAGCTAATGATAAAGCTTTGGATCAAGCTGACGCAAAAGCGTTTAATGATCTTGTGCCTGAGCTTTCGCAAGAGCTTGGTACGCATTTTGATACGCTTTATATAGAAGAAAAAAAAGAAGAAATTTTAAAAGCCAAAGAGCTAAAAGTAATTACAAAAACTGAGCCAACTTACCATCAAAACGTTTCATTTAGCGGCAATGACATTAGTACATTTAATGATAGAGATTTTAGAGAATATTTTATAAATTTATCACTAATGCTTTTAAAGAGTGATATTAAAAATTTTAACGCTTATACTTTAATTTTTGAAGCAATGTGGGGCAGAATAAAGGCGCTTCCATCAAGTAGCGATCAAATAACACAGATACGTTATCCTGATGAAAATCTGATTATGCTTTTTAAAAAAAGTAACGAACTAAATCTTGACAACTTAGAAAAATTTATAAGAAATTTAGCACTTAACCCATTTTGGATAGAAGGCATTAAGATATTTTGCGAGTTTTTAAATAGTGCTGGACTTGCAAGGCAAAGTGATCTTATTTGTGATATAGTTTTAAATTTTATTGATAAATTTCCAGATATAAAAAAGCTTAAATTTCAAAGCGGAGAAGCTTTTTTTAGCGAAGATATAAATAAATTTTTTATTAAAAGCAACTCTTTGGAATTTACTTCCAGCAGTGATAGTAAAAAAGATATGAGTTTTGAAGATCTAATAAAAGAACTAGACAAAAGCAAGCATGCTTCAAGTGCTCAAAGTGAGCTTAATTTTATGCTTGAATTATCAAAAATTTTTACTGCTCAAGGTATGAATAATAATGCAAAAGCTACCTATGCACAAATAGTTAATTTTATAGAAAATACCGAGCTTAAAGATTATTTATCAGACATATATATAAAGGCAAAAACATTTGTGTGATAAAATATGTTTTTTTAAATCACCTTTAATTTTATTTAAATATAATTCTTAAATCATTTATGAAAAAAGGATGTTGCTATGGCAGATAATCTAATCCCACCAAAAGAACGCATAAATATAGTTTATAAAACTAAGACAAATGACCAAGAGGCTGATGTAGAGCTTCCATTAAAACTTATGGTAGTTGCAAATTTAACTGGTAAAAACCAAACTCCACTTGAAGATCGTGAAGTGATTTCTATCAATAAAATAAATTTTGATCAGGTTATGAAAAGCTTAGATATTCATACAAATTTCTCTGTAAAAAATAAGCTAAATTCTAATAATGAAGACTTAAATATTGACCTTGATTTTGAGAGCATCCATGATTTTAATCCAGATAACATTATGAATCAAATCCCTGAACTAAAAAAACTCTTGCAGCTTAGAAAAGCTTTAGTTGCACTAAAAGGTCCTATGGGCAATATGCCTGATTTTAGAAAAGCGGTTTTAGAAGCTATAAAAGATGAAGATAGTAGAAAACAACTTCTTTTAGAGATTAAAGACGAACAAGATAAGGAATAAAAATGTCTGAAACTAAAGTTAAAACTCCTATCATTGAAAGCATAATGCAAAGGAGTAAATATTCAAAAGATGACGAGAGTTATAGTGTTGTAAAGCAAGGAGTTGCTGAGTTTATTTCAAATATAATCACAACAAATAATGCTGAAGATAAAATAAATAAGCTCGCACTTGATGAGATGATAGCTCACATTGATACCCTTTTATCTGCTCAAATGGATGAAATTTTACACAATAAATCTTTTCAAGAGCTAGAATCAACTTGGCGTGGAATTAGGTTTTTGGTTGAGAGAACAAATTTTAATGAAAATGTAAAAATTGATCTTTTGGACGCCACAAAAGAAGAAATTTTAGATGATTTTGAAAATAATCTAGATATAACTCAAAGTACACTTTATAAACAAATTTATTCAGCTGAATATGGACAATTTGGTGGTGAGCCAGTTGGTGCGATAGTGGCTGATTATGAGCTAGATAAATCAAATCAAGATATGACTTTTTTAAATAAAATGTCATCAATTGCTGCAATGAGCCATTCACCGCTTCTTACATCTCTTTCTGCTAAATTTTTCGGACTTGATAATTTTGGTGAGCTTGAAAATATAAAAGATCTAAAAAGCATGCTAGAAGGCCCACAATATACAAGATGGAGAACTTTTAGAGAAAATGAAGATGCAAAATACACAGGATGTATGGTAAATAGATTTCTTACAAGATCTCCTTATGTGCCAGAAGATAACCCTATAAAGAGCTTTAATTATAGAGAAACTGTAAATAATCATGATGATATGCTTTGGGGCAATGGAGCTTATGCGTTTGCTACAAGGCTTACAGATAGTTTTGCTGATTATAGATGGTGCGGCAATATTATTGGGCCAAAAGGTGGCGGTGCCGTAAAAGATCTTCCAACTTATACTTATGAAAATTATGGAAGCGTCCAAACAAAAATTCCAACCGAAGTTTTGATCACAGATAGAAGAGAATTTGAACTTTCAGAAAATGGATTTATCGCTCTTACTTTAAGAAGAGATAGTAATAACGCTGCATTTTTCTCAGCAAACTCTGCGTTAAAGCCTAAAATTTTTCCAAATACGCCAGAAGGTAAAGCTGCTGAGACAAATTTCAGGCTCGGAACTCAACTGCCTTATGTGTTCTTGATCTCTCGTTTGGCTCATTATCTAAAAGTGCTTCAAAGAGAAGAGATAGGTACATGGAAAGAGCGTAGCGATGTTGAGCGCGGCTTAAATGAATGGCTAAGACAATACATCTCAGATCAGGAAAACCCACCAGCAGATGTTAGAAGTAGAAGACCATTTAGAAGTGCAAAAGTAATCGTCAGTGATATAGCCGGCGAGCCTGGTTGGTATAAAATAGAGCTTCTAGCTAGACCTCACTTTAAATTTATGGGAGCAAATTTCGAGCTTTCTTTGGTCGGAAAACTAGACAAAGAGTAAGCTTGCTATGTCGCTGATAGATAAAATTTTGTATGAATTTAGTGATGAATCAAAGCTACGTCCATATTTTAAAGATCTAGACAGCGACATAAAAGATCACATTGATACTATCTTAAACTCTAGACTTGGTAACTACGGCCGATTAAATGATAGTATTATTGATCTTTGGTCGATGGGTGTTGAGATAAACGAGCTTGGTCATAAACTTGGTATGGCAATATATGAATTAATCAGCTCAAATGAGAATAGAATAGAAGTAACATCTATCGGATATGATGACTCACTAAAGCCTTGGCGTATCATCTTTAATATAAACTACAAGCATAAAAACGATAATTTCAAAGAATATTTGCTAAAGGTTATCTTTAAAAACAATAGATATTGTGAGATTTTATAATGGATTATAATGAAAATAATCTAGCTTATTTTCAAAAAGAGATGGCGTATCTTGATGAAACAAGAGCTCTTTTTATTAAAAATTTTCCAAAAGTAGCACCCTTTTTAGATACTAAAAGCAAAGATCCTGATGTCGAGAGTATAATAGAAAATATGGCTATTTTGACATCTAGGATTAGGCAAGAACTAGATGAAAATATCCCACTAATCGCTGAGTCTTTAGTAAATATCTTAATGCCAAGCTATACAAATCCTTTTCCATCAGCTTGTATGCAAGAATTTACCTTAAGAGATGACTTCTCTGGGGTGAGAGAATTTATACCAAAAGGAAGTATAGTCGAGTCAAAGCAGATCAATGGCATAACGTGCAAATTTCAAACGATCTTTGACATAAATTTACTTCCCTTAAAGATAACAAAAGCTTTTATGTCAAACAACAAGAGTGATTATCTTCTAAATTTAAATATAAGCGTTACAAAGGACGAGCTTAGCACAAAAGAACTTGATATAGATTTTTTAAATTTATATCTTGGAAATAATGTTTACTTCTCTTCTACGCTCCTAATGTGGCTAAAAAATTACTTGAAATTTATTACAATAAGTTTTGAAGATAGCGATCAAGAGATAAAGTTAAGCCCTGATAAACTTAGTTTAGATGAGTTTGATGAGCGTTTGATAAAGAGTGATGAGTTTGGATTTGAAGCATTTGAGCTTTTAAAAGAGCTATCATTTTTTCCTTCAAAGTTAAATTTTGTACGATTAAACGGCCTTAGCTTTCTTAAAAATTTTTCTACAAAAAGCTTTAATATTAAATTCATATTTTCAAAAGATATGCCAAGTGGATATGTGCCAAGGCTAGAGTATTTTTCTCTTTTTGCTACACCTGTAATAAATTTATTTGCAATGAGTGCCGAGCCTATTTTGAATAACAATAGACGAAGCGAATATAGAATTTTTCTAGATCGCTCAAATATCGATGCTTATGAAATCGTTTCAATAAATAAGGTGGTCGCCCATAGCAATAATAATGAAAAAAGGATATTAAAAAACTATAAAAGTTTTGAGAGATTTGAATTTTTAAATGATGAGCGAGCAAAAGATTATTATTTTGTCAGCAATAAAACAGATATAAAACTAAACTCTTATAAAGAAATTTCTTTTTTTAAAAGCGACCCTAAAGATCAGACCATCAGCATAGATGCACTTTGTTGCAATGGTGATTTACCTTGCAAGCTAAAACTTGGCGAGATAGATAGAGTTTTGTCCCACCAAGGTGTAACAACTAAAAATTTAACCATTCCAACTAGTGTAAAGCGAGTAAAAATAGATGGAAATCTTCTTTGGAAACTGGTTAGCATATTATCTTTTAGCTATCAAAGTATACTAGAGAAGGGCTCTTTTTTAGCACTTCTTAATACCTTTAGCATACCAGATGATGAGTTTTTTAAAAAATTTGCTAACTCGCTTTATGATATAAAAACGAAGCAAATTTATAGAGTTGACCAAGGCTTTGCAAAAAGAGGGTTGCTCTGCATATTCTATATAGATGAAAGTGAATTTGAGAGTATCGGAAATGTCTATGTTTTAGGTATAAATTTGGCTAAATTTTTATCAAAATTTGCCTCGATCAATTCATTTTGTGAACTTAAAATAAAGTGTATAAAGAGTAAAATTTTGCTTAATTATGACTTTTTAGGTGGAACAAAAAAATTAATATGAACAAAGAACTAAATCAAGCTTCTTTTTTTAAGTTAGTAAAAAACTGCCTAAAGCATCACGACAGAAGAGATATTTTTTTAAAAAATAGCCCAAGTTTTGCTTATCCAATTAATGAGCTTGAAAGCTTAAATAAAGAGGAAGCAGTAAAAATTGTCGTAAATTTTATGGGTCTTTTAGGAAGCGGCTCGCATCTTACAAGCTATATCTTGGAGAAGATTTCAAAGAGTAGCGATAATAATTTCGAGAAATTTTTTGACTTTTTTGACAATTACTTGCTTTGGCTTTTCTTTGATAGCATTAGTCTAAAAAATTATGCAAGATCTTTTGAAAAAGAACTTGATGATAAAATTTCAAAGATTTTATTGGATATATTAAACATAAGTAATAAAAAATTAGCAAAAAAATTCTTACCATTTTCTCCGCTTATTATTAGCCAAAGAAGGCCTAAAAGAGAGATCGAGTTTGCCTTGCAGCGTCATTTTAATTTAAAAAATAAGCTATTTTTGCTAGAAAATCTACCAAATCAAATTTTTATAGCGCCTTCAAATTTAAATTCGCTTGGTATCAAAAATAGGGCTTTGGGTAGAAATTTTATACTTGGTAAAAAGCTTTTTGAGAAACAAACTAAGATAGCAGTTTATATAAATGGCATAGATTATGAAGAAGCTATTGATTTTTTCCCAAAAAGAAGAAAGTTTAAAGAGCTTCAAGATACTCTTATCTTTTTTACGAATAATGAATTTGTTGCCGATTTATACATAAAAATAAACTATTCTCCAAAGATGCAATTAAAGCTTGGGATAGATGAAAGTTATAGTAAAATAGGCCTTGGTGCAAGGCTTAAAAGTAATAAAAATATGTCAAATTTTATAAAATTTAGGCTCTGCTCTTAAATTTTCAGATATAAAATCTAAAATATTTGTTATTATTACATTAAAGAAATATATTTATTTGTAAAAGGATGTGCATCAATGGCATTTATCGATTACCTAAGAAGATTTTTTGTCTTTTTTAGATTTAAACACAGCACCATTTTGGTAGCTTCTATTGCATTAAGTATCTTATTTTGGCTTTATGCTCCACTTATAGCTTTTAATGATGTATATAGCTTTGCTAGCATAAGTTCAAGAGTCACTATATTAATTGCATTTTGGGTAGTTATTTTATTTTTTGTTTTAATCAAACCATTAATGCACTATTTGGCATCTCAAAAAGATGAAAAAAATAATAAGCTAAAAGAGATAAAAAAAGAGTCTATGGATAGCTTTGGTAAGGCAAAAAGAAATTTTATGCTTTCTTTGAAAGATGCCAAAACAACATGGAAAAAAGATATAAATTTTAAAAAATTACCTTTAATAATGATAATGGGTAATGAAGGTGCTGGAAAGAGCGCATTTATAAACTACTCAAATATCGAATTTCCACTATCTGATAGTTTGGATACTTATAAAAAAATACACAAAAGTACAACAAACTTTAATCTTTACATTTCAAAATTTGGCGCACTTTTAGATACTGAGGGCATACATTTTGCACAAGAGAGTTTGTATCAGCCAACAGCTACTGAAGAGCTTCCTGAAGATGATGTGGATAAAAATAGGGATTACTTGCTTAAAAAAAGTATCTGGAGTGAATTTTTACACTTTTTAAAACGAAATGATTTTAACGCTAGATTAAGTGGCGCGGTTTTAATCATAGATACTAAAAAATTCCTCGAAGGCACGCAAGAATATTTTGATGAATTAATTAGATATATGATAAAAAGGGTTAATGACTGTGAGAAACATCTAAATATTAAATTCCCTATTTATATTGTTTTTAGCAAACTTGACTTAATAGATGGTATGGGAGATTATTTTAGGCTTTTCAATGAAGATGTGGCAAATAAAGCTCTAGGAATAAACTTAGATCCAAATTTCTCAAAACAATCACTAGAAACTGAACTAAAAAACCTAAGCGAGTCATTATTTAAACATCTCATGAGTAAGAATTCGATTTCACACCTCTTGGAAGATAAAAAACGCTCATATCTCTTTTTAAAACAACTTGACAATTTTTTTGCTTTAGTGAAAGATTTTGTAACAAAGCTAAGCTCTCAAAATGCACTTAAAAATAGCTCAACCATAAATGGAATTTATTTCGTCAGTGCTTACCAAGAAAATATACCTATAAACTACCTTACAAATACTATTTGCGATAGATATAACATCAAAAAACCACTTTTAAGAGCAGTAAATAACTATAGTAAACAAAGCTATTTTGTAAAATCATTTTTAAAAGAGATAGCTTTTAAAGCCAACTTAAATAAATTTGGTGCTCAAAATAGATTTACAAAATTTGCAAATTTTGTTTTAGTAGCCATACTTTGTGCTGGAGTATATTTGGGCGCTAGTTTTATTCTAGATACCAAAAACATAAAAGAGCAAAATGCTATAAACAATGCAAATAAAATTTCTTCATACCTTGATGGCAAAAAATACAAGGATCTCTCTCCAACACAAAAGATTGAGCTTCTAAATTTACTAAAACAAAGTCTAAATGACTATCCAAGAATCTTCAGCGGTGATACTAAATTTGAGTATATAACACTAGATACTTCGTATAAAGGCTTCACTCCAGTTAAAGCACTTTACTATGATTTGAATGCTGATTTTTTCAAAAATACAGTTTTAACTGAAATGGAAAATATACTAAAAAATGAAAGCGATCCAGATAAGCTAATAAAAGCATTTTATATGTATGATTCGCTCTTTGACAAAGATTACACAAATGTGGATTTATTTAAAATTTGGATTAGCACAAACTGGGATAAATTTGAAAAATATGGCGTTGCAAAAGATGAATTCTTAGCTCATATTGAGGCTATTTTAAAGGCAGAAAATTTAAACATAACTGCGGACACAGTTGCTCAAAGTATAGCAAATACGAGGTTATCACCTGTCCAAAGAGCACAAAGACTCTACTATATACTTGAGTTCATATCATTTAAAGATGATAAATCTTTTTATGATATTAAAAAAGATATTGAAAATTTATACACAGTAGTCCAAGAGAAAGAAGCATTTAAGCCATTTAATAAAATTTATACAAAAGAAAATTTAAGAGATTTCTTATCAAAGCTTAGCTCAAACATAGATCAAACAGCTGGAATAGAATCTTGGCTAATGGAGACAAATTCTTCTTTAAAAGATATTAGCTCAAATGATAAGAAAGAGTTAAGCATTGCTGTAATAGAGCTTTATTTGCAAAACTATGCTGATAAGTGGAGCCAAATTTTAAGAGAAATAGAACCAAATGAATTTACCACAAAAAAAGAGGTCATAGAAGAGCTCGACATCTTGTCAAAAAGAGAAAATCCTTTAAATTCTTTAATAAAATTAACTAATCAAAATACAAATTTAAATGATGAGAATTTACTAAAATATATCTATTCTCTAGGATTTGCTTCAAGTGAGATAAAGCGTGTTTTCAGCGATTTTAGTGCTAAATTTACTAACTATCATGCGTTAAATTCTAATGACTTGCTAGATATTATAAGTAACGATGTAACAAGCGTTTATAAAAAAGTTAGTGACTATAACTTTGAAATGCTTCAAAGCAACGATGATAAAATAGTTTATGCAATAAATGGCATAAAAAACGAAAATGATCCATTTGTTGTCTTAAATAATGATGCTAAGAAGCTTCCAGATGAGTTAAATGAATATTATCAAAAGTTATCGACACTTGCGTGGAAACAAGTAGAAAATGGCGCTTCAGCGCTTTTATCAACAGCATATAGAGATGATGTTTTTGATGATTTTGAAAGTCTTATCAAGCCATTTTATCCATTTAACGAACAATCTCCAAAGGCTGTCAGTATAGAAGAATTTAAAAGATTCTTTGGCAAAAACGGAACTTGGAATAGCTTTTATGATAGATATCTAAAACAAATCTTAAGCAAAACTGCCGATGGTTATAAAATAAGACCAAAATATGCAAAAGAGCTAAGATTTAGCAGAGATTTCCTTAAAAATATTGCCTATATAGACAGAATTTCAAATTTAATGCTTGATTCAAATGATGAGCTAAAATTAAATTATAATTTAAAAGCTGTCGACTTATCGGCAAATTTTAGCCATATAAATATTAGCTATTCTAATAACTCTTTGACTTATGATCATACAATTGCCTCAAATTTGATAGTTTCAAGTAAAAATTTTGATATATCAACACAGTTTAAATTCAATGCAGTTTCAAGTACTGGAAGCGAGAGAAAAGAGCTAAGCTTTGATGGAGAGTGGGGCTGGTATAAGATATTAAAAGCTTCAAATTTTAGTAGCATTGGCGTTAGTACGCTTAATTTTGATGGTAGAAGAGATTCGTATTTTGGCTTTGAAGTAACACCAAATGGAGGAGAGCTTTTAGAGCTTATGGATATCATACCAACGATAAATTTACCAAAGAAGATGCTTTATTAAGGATAAAATATGCAACAAATAGCAGCAGTTATACAAAATTACGATAAAGCGTCAAGCTTTTCAGCTCAATTTATCATTTTTGATGAAAATGGTGGCGATATAGGCTCGTTAGATACTACAAAATTTTCTTGTAATGATATGAGCGATTCAATCGCACCAAAACACGCTCATGTTGGATTTGAAGAGGGGGTTTTCACAATTTGTGGCTATAAAGATTGTGAAATTTTTTATAGTGATTCATATTCAAAGCTTCCGGATGACTATGAGAGTGTCATAAATTTGGGCGACGTCTTTAGGATAGGGGAGTTAAAATTTATATTTATAGACCCTTCTAGGATTGATGAATATATAGGAAAAGCCCATAAGATAATAGAAAATACGAAAAATTTTGACAAACTTGATGATAAACGTTTTGAGCCAGTTGGTAAAATTTCAAATGTTGATTTTAAAGAAGAACCAAAGATAAACTCGTTAATAAATGATAAAAAAGATATCACTTTAAATGAAAATGCGCACGATGCAGTTTTAAATTTAAATGAGATAGCTCAAAATTTTGATGAAGAAGAAAATGCAAATAATCAAAATATGCTAACTGCAAAAAGCATGGATGAGCTTTTGACAAAGATAGTTGAGAGTATAAAATTGCAACCAAATATGAGCCCTATAAGTGAGCAGACTAGGACTTTAAATACAAAAGATATGGAAACAATCATGAAAACTCTTCCTCTTAGTGACTCGACAGAACTAATAAATACTGTTTTGGTTAAGCTTATATGCAAAGAGTTATATAGCCAAATGTATGATATAGTTGAGAATAACTCGTTTTTTAAATATCTTTCAGGAGCCGTACTAAAAAGCACTAAGGAAGATAAGGAAGCTTTTAATTACCTATTACATAAAGCTCTTCAAAGCTATATGTTAAAAAAGTAATGTTTTTAATAAAACAGAAAGTAAATAAAAGATAGAATAATCCAAACTTTTTAATAGGAGTAAATATGTCACAACCAGTGTATATTAAAGTGAAAGGTTCTACACAAGGACTTATTTCAAGTGGTGCTTCAACAGAAGCTAGTATAGGTAATCGCTATCAGTCAGGTCACGAAGATGAGATTATGGCTCAAGAGGTTTCTCATATAGTAACAGTTCCAACTGATCCACAAAGTGGCCAACCATCAGGTCAAAGAGTCCATAAGCCATTTAGTTTTACTACATCACTAAATAAAGCTGTTCCACTTCTTTACAATGCCTTAACACAAGGTGAAAGACTTCCAGAGGTTGAGATCTATTGGTATAGAACATCAACTAGTGGTGGTGCGGAGCATTTCTTTACTACAAAACTAGAAGATGCAACTATAACAGATATTACTCTAGTAAGTCCAAATGCTCAAGATAAGCTAAACAGCGACAAAACAGAGCTTTTCAAAGTTTCAATGAACTATAGAAAGATAGTTTGGGAACACGTAGCTGCAGGTACAAGCGGAAGCGATGACTGGAGAGAAGCTACTAAAAAAGCTTAAAACCAACCTAGGGTTTACCCCTAGGGTTAATAAAATCATCTTCTAGCTAGAAGGACACAGATGAGCCCTTTTTATCTTTATCTTTTAAATTAACATGATATGTGAAATGCGATATGAAACACCTAGTTATAATCATATTTCTCATAACATCTTTATATTCACACGAAGCAAATTGTACGGATATGTTCGCTGCTATATTTGATAAAAATATAAGTGATGAAAATACCATTAAAATCATAGATTACTATATAGATAAGTTTAATTGCGATGCGAATATAACTTTTAAAAGTAATGAACTTAGATATGAGCCAAATTTATTAGAAATCGCCTTTTTAATGAAAAAATTTAAGACTTTTGATAACCTTTTAGATAAGGGCATAAAGCCAAATGATAGATTAGCTTTTTCTATGGGATCAGAATTTTTATTATTTTTTCAAGATAATGGAGTTGGATTTGAGCGTAAAATACCTAGCAAGGAGCTACTAGAATTTATAAAAACTCCAAAATATAAAGAATTTAAAGAAGAGAAATTTAAATTAATTAAAAAGCAACTACAATACGGACAAGACCCTAAAGACTACAAATATTTAAAATACATTTTGAAACTCGTAAATGATGAAAAAGATCTAGATAATTTATTAAAGAATAGAACTCAAAAGGAATTAGCGCAATGAAGCAATTGGCAATAATCATATTTCTCATAACATCTTTATATTCACACGAAGCAAATTGTACGGATATGTTTGGGCTCATTTTTAATAAAAATTTAAGTGACGCTGAAACTACTAAGTATATAAAATACTATATAGATGATCTTGGATGTGATGCTAATGCTAGTATAAATTTACCGAATTTCACAATGAAGGCCAGTTTATTAGAATTTGCATATAGCGCAAATAAGCCTAAAAGTATTGACGAGATTTTAGAAAAAGGTGCAGTACCTAATGTATGGTTGGCTGGTTCAATAGGATTAGACTTTTTGCTTTTTTTCGAAGAAAATGGTGTTAAACTAGAAGGACAGTCCCCAAGTCCTGAGCTATTAGAATTTATTAAAACTCAAAAATATAAAGAATTTAAAGAAGAGAAATTTAAGCTAATTAAAAAACTCTTAGAACATGGACAAGACCCAAGAGGCTATATTCTTTTACAGAAAGTACTAACGCTTATAAATGATGAAAAAGACTTATTGAAATTGTTAAAAAAAGAGAATAAATAATGGATTTATTTAATATAAGCAAGAAGAAACTAGATATAAAAGATAAAATTTCTGAGCCGATAGAAATAGGCGATGAAACTACGGCAAAAAAGGCTAAAAAAGCCATGGATGATTTTAATAGTTTTTATCCTAAACCTCCAATAGTAGGGAAGATTTTTGATACAGTAACAGAAGTAGCCAAAACTGGGGTTGATACTGATGAAGAAAGAAAATTTAGAATTTACAAGGAAATTAAAGATAAAGGAATATTAGAGGAAACAAAATCGGTATACAAAATTACTGATGCTGATATTAGAGAATTTGAAAAAAGATTGCAAGAAGAAGAAAACTAAAAAAGATTGAAAGAGCAACAAATGGACAAAAATTTAACATCACCAACATCATCACTGACTAAGCCTGTCATGCTAGCATCCGGTAACTCAGTGGCAACAGACGGCTTTGTGGACTACGGCGTATCTAACGATACCTTCTCGACTCTTCAGATAGCAAACGAGTCAAACGATAAATTTATCGTTACACGTGCAGATATTTATGAAAATTTGGAAAGTATATTTAGTATAGAGTGCTTTGCTTATATAAATTTGGTGAAAAACCCGCTTTATGAAAATTTAGACACCATCTACAATAACGATAAAAATTACTCAAGCATATATAAATATCTTGATAAAAGTATAAAGCTAAGCATAAAAAGGCCGTCTTCAACAAATAAAAATATCGTTCCAGATGGTAGCTCAAACGATATGCACTTTAGTGGAATAGTAAGCGATGTAGAGTATCTTGGGGTAGATGATGAGACTAGTACAAATATAGATAAAAAATACTTCTTTAAATTCAAGCTAACTTCGCCACTATATAGACTAAGCATAAATAGAGCAAATAGAATTTATACAGACCAGAGCATTTTAGAAGTAGTAAAGGATATTTTGACTTTTAATAAACAAAGGCTAACCAAAGAGCTAGACTTCTCAAATATCAAAAATAACTACAACAAAAGAGAATTTATAGCCCAGTACAATGAAAGCGACCTAGCCTTTATAACAAGACTTTGCCATGATAGTGGTATATATTTTTATGAAGATAATGAAAAAATTTATTTTCATGATACATTTATACTAGCTTATAGCAATCAAAATGAAAATTTTACTTCAAGCGATACAAGCAGTGGCAAGGAAGCTAGAAAAGTAAGCTTTAATGTAAATTTGAATAATAATCTAGCAACCGAACACATAAATAAAATAACAAAGAGCGAGACGCTAAAAGCAAATAGCTTTACGCACTCTTTTCAAAATACAGCTTATCCAAATGTGCTAGAGAGTAAAAATGAAAAGATATTTGACGAGCAGGTAAATATCTATGATAAGCATATAAATTTGGACGAGTATTCATTTAGTGACACTAGCTTGCTTGAAGTTAGCACCTACCTTAAAAAACTAAGAAGCGATATGCTTTTAAAAGAATTTACCGCTAGCTCAAATGTATTTGCACTAAATTTAAATGACAATATCTCGGTAGCCATTGACGCTAGCAAGGGCGAATATGAGTTTAAAATAATAGCTTTAAAGCATACTTATATTGATGAGAGTGTTTTAGAAAATACCTTAAATTTAGGCGACAATGTCCCATTTAAAGATAAAAAATTTATAAGCTCATACACAAACGAGATAAGCATCATTCCAAGTAGTGTGAAATTTGTCCCAAGCTACAAGCAAAAGCCAAAAGCACCAGACATCACGCTAGGTCTTGTAGTCGGTCAAGATGGACTAAATAGCCAAAATAATACGATCCATACTGATAGCTATGGTAGGGTAAAGGTGAGGTTAAATGCTTTTAGTACACAAGAGATAATCGATAAAGACGATGCCATCAACGCAAGCTATCACAAGAGTGCTTATCTAAGGGTGATAACGCCTATTGCTAGCAATAGCTCAGGCTTTTTTGCCATACCAAGGATTGGCGATGAGGTTATTATCTCGTTTTTACAAAATGACATAGACAACCCAGTAGTAAGTGGTAGCCTATATAATGCTTCAAATACGCCACTTGTAAATGTGGATAGCAACTATCACCAAACATCTCTTAGCTCAAAAACAATTGGCACAAATGAGACCGGCATAAACGAGATCACTTTATCAAATTTAAAAAATAAAGAGCAAATTTATGTAAAAGCAGAAAAGGACTATGACGAGCTTGTAAATAATGACTTCTCTCAAACAATACTAAATGATAAAAGCTCACAGGTGCATGGAAGTTATACTGAGCGAGTAAAAAAAGCCCACATCCAGACGATAGATCTGGCAAAAAATGTAAATGTGGGAGCTGAGTATCTAACAACAGTTGGACTTTCAAAAGATACAGTAGTTGGTGTCTCAAATACGCTAAACGTAGCTGTTGATAACAATACAAGAGTAGGTCAAGATAGTCATGAATTTGTAGGACATGATAAATTTGTAGAAGTAAAATCAAATCTTAATACGACCATACATAACGATGAGATGAGAGAGGTAAAGGGCACAAAAGAGCAAAATATAGATGGTGGCTATAAGCTAAATTCACAAAAAGGCATAAATGAATTTAGTAACGAGCATATTGTGCTTCAGGCAAATAGCTACATTGATGTAAATGCTAAGTCAAATTTCACAACAAAAACAGCTGCCCAGCACACTGAGATTGCTGATTCAAAATTTAGCAATATAGAGACGACTTATGAGGTAAACGCCAAAGATAAGATAATCCATCAAGTAGGTAGCACAAAAGTAACGATAGAGGGATCAAGCGTCGTGATAGAAGTAGCTGGCGTAAAGGCGATATTTGATAGTAGAGGGCTAAGAGTTATCGGTGGAGATATAAAGGCTTTATAAGATTATGTTTAAAGACTTGCTTTGTTGGCAAGTCTTTAAATTTTTTAAATAAAATCAATTTCTACTAAAACTAATGCTAAGAATTTTACAAGCAAAGGTAATTTTTAGGGCTACGATAAAAGCTAGCCACACAAATTTTTCAATATTGTACCCCAGTACAATAGACATATACTTCTAAAATTTATATAATTCATTCAAAATTTCAAATAATATAACAATAAGGAGAACATGATGGCTAAAGAAGCCGGAGTAGTTAAAAGCGTAAACGGAGGAATAGCAAGAGCACTTAATGACTTAACAGGAGAGGTAAGACAATTAAGTGTAGGAGATATTGTATACCAAGGTGAAAAGATAGTTACAGAGGGTTCTAACTCTAAAGTAACAATAACTCAAACTGATGGTAAAGATATAACTTTAATAGGTAAAGATACTCTAACTCTAGATCAAGACTCTAACAATAACGAAACAGTAGCTGATATCTCAGCTTTACAACAAGCCATCTTAAAAGGAACAGATCTTAATGCTCTAGAAGAAACTGCAGCAGGTGGTCCACAAGCAGGTGGCAATGGTGGAGATGGCGTAAGCTTATCTTCTACTAGCTTTGCAGAAGGAGGCCACATTAGCAACATAAATGCTAATGTAGGAAGCATAGATGCTTTATCTCTAGCAGCAGGTGGAGATAATAGCTTTGGCGTAAGTGGAGGAAGTGCTGTTGGGGCTGGAGCAATAGAGCCTGCTTTGCCAGCAGGAAGCATAAAAATTCCTTTATCAGCATATGTAGGAGAGAGCACATCTTCTAGACTATTAGCTTCATTTTATAACTCTATACCTAATGGATATCACGTATATAGACATACTGATGGTAGAGATTATCTAACTCCTGACGATCCTACTACTCCTAGTGCATTCCAACACAAAGACGGTTGGTATGTAAGCAATGATGGTAAACTAGCTATTGGTCAAGATGATGCTAAAGACCTAGCGGTAACTAGCACAGCAAAAGCTTCAAACTATCCAGATGATGGCTCAGTAGCTAAGATAGTAGATCCTAATCCGAATTTAAAAGTGTTTGGGTCGGATAACATAGATAAAATAACAGTAGACAATGCAAAAATAGAATCTGTATATGGTGGAGTTGGAAACGATAATGTTGATCTCAAAAATGGTGCAGAGGCAGTAGAAATTTTTGGTGGTTCTGGAAATGATGGTATAACTGTAAATAATTCTACGGTAAGTGGACGAGCTGCTAAAGATTATATGGGAGATGATACCACAGATGCTATTAGCGGTGGCGATGGCGTAGACAAGATCTCTTTACAAAACGGATCTATAATAAACGGAAACGTATACGGTAATGCGGGAAAAGATATTATAACCGTAGATAGCGGTGCTAAAGTAGATGGCATTATATACGGCGACACGAAAACAAAGAACGATAAGTATGAAAAGAAAGTAAATCCAAGCTTGGATATAGAAGATAAAGGTGCCGATGCCGATACTATAACCGTAAGCGGTAAAGGAACAAGCGCGAAAATCATAGCTGGTGGAGACGGCGACGATACTATCACGGTAAAAGATGACGCAAGGACTAGCTATATACAAGGAGATGAAGGAGGCGATACTGTAACCGTAAGTGGCAAAGGTGCTTATGCTACTTACATAAATGGTAGAGGCGGTGACGATAAGATATTCGTAGAAAACGGCGCTAAAGCAGGTTATGTATGGGGTATGTGGGGAAATGACGAGATTACGGTGCGCGGTCAAGGTACTACAATACTAAGAAACGTTGAAGGTAGAGAAGATAGCGACACGATCAAAATTTTAGACGGCGCAACCGTAAACGGATACGTTAGCGGTGGCAAGGGAGAAAATCCTAGCCGATACGACGGAGCCGCAGATTCTGATAAGGATAATATTACTGTTGAAAACTCTACTGTTAAGGGAGTCGTAGAAGGCGGTGTATGGGGCGGTAATGATGGAATAAAAATTAAAAATTCTCATATAGGCGGGATATCTGGTGGTAATGGCGAAAATAAGATAGATATCTCAAATGTTACTAATTTAGATGCAAAAACTATTTGGGGCAATAAATTTAAAGATATCGTAAATATTGACGGAACTCTAAAAAATTCTACTATTATAACGGTCGACGGCGAGGATACAGTTAATATTAACACTGGTGCGACAATAGATAATATTAGTATAAATACTGGAGTTGATAACGATACTGTTAACATAAATACAAATATTACCGCGACGGCTCAATCAAATATTGTAACCGAAGATGGCTCAGATACTGTAAATATAAAAAGTGGTATAACACTTACTAATGTAAATGTAGATATGGGTGCAGGTGAAGATAATATAAAGATCAATGACGGTAAATTAAATTCTACTGATCGTATAACATTTAAAGGCTCTACGCTAAGTACAGGAAGCGATACGGCAGCTGACGATAATGACAAAATAACTATTTCAAACGCTACATTTATGGAAAGTAGTCCAGGCAAACGCTCTAATGTATATACGAAAAACGGAGATGATATCGTTACTGTAAAAGATGGAACTATATTTCAAGACAATTCACTCATTACAACTGGACGAGGCAACGATAGAGTATATTTAGAAAGTGGCGTTCAGTTTAATAAAGCTACCGTTTGGGCTGATGACGGAGATGACGAGATACATATTAACGGAGCGGAATTTAACGGTCCCTGGGGTATAGGAGGCGTATCCGGCGGAGCTGGAAACGATAAAATTTTCATTAACGATGGAACTAAATTTACCGGCGGCTCTATACTGGGCGACGGCGGAACTACGCTTGATCCCACAAGTGGACCGGGAAATGATGAGATAACTATTTCAGGTGCAAGGACTGAGTTAAATAACGTAAAGATAGATACTGGCGATGCTAATGCTAATGCGGTTGACGGAGCTAAAGAAGATACTGTAAAAATCGAGGATGCGAAACTTAAGTACACTAATATTACGTCTGGTAATGGTAATGACAAGATAACAATAACCGGAAACGCAAATTTAACCGGCGGATATAACAAGAGCGGAAGCGGCGATGATACTATAACAGTAAGTGGCAAGGCAATCTTAAATAACACGTATCTTCAAGGAGAACAAGGTAGCGATACTATAACTATAGGTGGCAGCGTTAAGGCTAAAGGTGGTAATTTTAACACCGGAGCTGGAGCGGATGATAAGATAGAAATCAAAGATAATGCCGAGTTGGATGGCACCACATTGCAGTTTGAAGGCGGTAAATCAACAGATAAAGCTACTCTAAACGTAACCGGAAACGCCGTATTAAAAGACGTAACGATACAAGCTTCTCAATCTCTAGGCGAGCAATATATGAATTTCCATCAAAGCGGCGAAGCTATAGTAAAGAGCCTTATGGGTAGCCAAAACAAAGACGTTATAGATATAGCGGGCGACTTTACTTATACTAATACCAATCATCTTCAAACTTACGGCGGAGACGATGAGATAAAGATGCACGGCGGAGCTAAAGTAACAGTCAAAGCAGATATGGGCGAGGGCATTGATACTTTAACAATAGATAATGCTACGCTCAAAAAAGATTCTCAAGTGAATATGGATGGCGGTAATGACAAAGTATATATCAATGCCGGAGCAAATTTAACCGGCACAAGAATTTATACCGGCGATGGTGAAGATAAAGTATATGTAAGAGGCGGTACGTTTAGCGAAGCAGAGATCGGACTAGACAAGGGTAAAAATGAAGTAAATATAGAGTCTGGCGCGGTATTTGGCGACCGAGATGCTGGTCTTAATGCCTTTAATGAGCATAAAACTTATATAAGATCAGATCATGGAAATGATTCAGAAGATACCATAAACGTTAAAGCCGGTGCTACCGTCAAAAATGCTGAAATACAAACTTACGGAGGAGAAGATACTTTAAAAATAGACGGTACGGTTATAAATTCGAACATAAAGTTAGGCTCAGGCAATGACACCGTCTCTATCGGTAAAAACGCAAGCATAGACGGTAGCTCTACTATCGACGGCGGAGACGGCATCGATACGCTAAAGGTTGCCGACGGTAGTATAGATTTTAGCAGAGTTAAGAATTTCGAAAAACTAGATTTAACCCAAGGCAATAACAATATAAATCTATCAGCTAAAGACGTTTTAGATATGACTGATAGCCATAATAAGCTAAGAATAGATGGTAATGGTGACGATCATGTAACGCTACAAGGCTGGATAAAGGATACTAATCCTACTTCTGATGGGTATGCCGTCTATACAAAAGTAGAAGGAAGTCACACCGTAACCCTAGAAATTAAAGACGTAGTAGTACACGAGATTTAAAATTTAAATAACTACTTTAATCCCAAAGGAAATTCCTTTGGGATATTCTTTCTTGTCATTAAATTTTTATAATTGTTTATTTTTTTAATCTATGTAAAATGACATATTTGTCTATTTTTGTATAAATTTTCTGCAATAAAATATAAGACTATTTCAAACTAAAATGATTAAGTAAATTTACAAGTATCTAATAATAGTTTTTATGGCTTATAGCCTGGTAAAAGCTATTATAAAGGCCTAAGCGCTCTATAATTAATCGATATTCCATCTAACCAACAACCTCCTTTTATCTTCGACGTTTAAATTTATAAAATCAATACCGAAAAGTTTGGTTAAATTTTCGCCCTTTAAAATTTGATCCGTTGCGCCGAATTCATATCCTAAGGGGCCGTTTAAAAGCAAGGTTTTATCCGCCGCCGCAAGCGCGTGATCGGGATGATGCGAGGTAAAGATCACGCAGGTTTTTTGCTCGCTATTTAGCCTTTTGATTAGGCTTAAAACGGCGTTTTGATGAAAGACGTCGAGATAGGAAGTCGGCTCGTCCATGATTAGAATTTTTGGCCGTAGTACTAGCGAGCGAGCTATAAGCGCCAGCTGCATCATGCCGCCGCTTAGCTCGTCTACGTTTAAATTTAAATACTCGCTAACGCCCGCTATGCTTGCGGCTTCCTCGGCTATCGCCCTATCCTCTGCGCTCGGCCTTGAAAACATACCGACGTTTGCGTTTACGCCCATTAAAATCAGATCTTTTACCTTAAAGCTAAAAGCGATATTTTCGCTTTGGGGCACGTATCCTACGAGTTTGGCGCGCTCTTTACCGCTAAGAGAGGCATGATCGCGCCCATCAATCAAAATTTGACCGCCTTTTGCTTTTAAGAGTCCTAAAATAATCTTTAAAAACGTAGATTTGCCTATGCCGTTTGGGCCTAAAATCGCAAGCGTTTCGCCGCTTTTTAGGCTAAGGCTCAAATTTTGCAAAATTTGCTTCGCCCCGTAAGAAAAGCTTAAATTTTCTACGCTTAAGACCATCTTTTGCCCTTTTTAACGATGATTACGCCGATCATCGGAGCGCCTATAAGCGCGGTTAGGATACTTAGCGGGATTTCAGCCGAGCTCACGCTTCTAGCCGCGACGTCGGTTAGCATCAAAAATATCCCGCCTAATATCGCAGAAATCGGAACTAGCTGCGAGTTATCGGAGCCATAAATCAGCCTCGTAACATGCGGCATCAAAAGCCCGACCCAGCCGATGATACCGGCAATGGCTACGCTTGCGGCCGTTATCAGCGTAGCAAGCACGATAAATATAAGGCCTAAAAATTTACTCTCGCCCAAGATGCTTGCATGTTCGCCGCCTAGGGATAAAATGTTTAGCTTCCAGCCCATTAGGCTCAAAAGCACGAGCCCGCTAACGCAAACGGGTGCAAGCGCTGCCACGTCGCTCCAAGATATGGCGCTTAGGCTTCCCATCAGCCAATATACGATACTAGGTAGCTTTTCTTGAGTATCGGCGACGTATTTGGCGGCGGAGATCAGCGCCTCGAATATCGCACCCGTGATGATGCCGGCAAGCACCAGCATGAGCTTTGAGTTTTTGTTTGCCAAAACCCCTAGGGCGTAAGCTATCATGACGGCTAAAAAGCCGAAAACGAAAGCGCCTATTTGCGTGGCTACGGGACTACCGAAGGCTAAAATGCAAACTACCGCGCCAAACCCCGCTCCGCTACCTACTCCCAGGATATTTGGGCTTACCAAAGGGTTTGCAAACATCGCCTGAAATATCACGCCCGCCGCGCTAAGGCTGGCGCCTATCAAAAACGCCGCTATCAGCCTAGGCAAGCGTAGGTCAAATATCAAAGCGTAAAGCGTCTCTTTGTCGTTTTGATAATAGTCAATTAGCCCCTCAAGCGAAATCCTGCCCGCAAGCAGTGAAAAAACGATCGCAAAGGCTAGAAAAAGCGATAAAAACAGATACTTTTTCATTATCTAAAAAGCTCGTAAAATTTGCTCTCTCCGTTTAGGTCGAAGCGTAAAATTTTAGCTATCTCGTCGCCTTTTAGATCGTAGCCATAGAGCAACTTGTAGCTCTTTTTCATCTCGTCTTTTAAATTTATATGCGCCTGCCCAGAAAATAGCACGCTAAACCACGCCCAGCCTAGGTGCGATTCGCCCGTAGGCGGCTCCCACATATCGCCTCCCAGAGGCATTTTGTAGACGGCTTTTTGCTTGACAGCTTTAACGTTTTTTAAAATTTTATCGTTAAAAAAGTCCCGCGGTGTAAGCTCGTCGAAGTTGCTAAGCAAGATAACGTCCGGATTTTGCGTAAGAATTTCTTCTTTATTTAAAATTCTAAATCCCCCGAAATTCGCCGCATTTACTCCGCCGCTTAGCTTTATCTCGTAGTCAAAATACGTCCCGCCGCCTGCGGCCTCGTAGCTTTTATCCCTACCGAATATAAAAAGAACCTTCGGCTTTTTACTAAGCCCTTTTACGAAATTTTCGATCTTAGCTCTTACCTCGGCTCTGTTTTGTAAAATTTGCTCCGCTCTTTGCTCTTTTTCGTAAATTTTACCCAGCATCGTAAACCAAAAAAGCGGATCTTCCTCCGTGCCGCTTAAATTTACCAAAGCTACGTTTAGCCCTACTTTTCGCAGCGGCTCGATGATCTTTTCGCCTCTCGTGCCCCACTGCACCACTAGATCTGGAGATAGTTTTAGTAGCTCCTCGATATTTGGAGTAAAATCCTCTCCGATACCGCCTGCGGGGATACTGGCAGCGCCTTTTATCATTTTTCCGAGCATTCCGCGCTCGATATTTTTCTTAGCCATCGGATGGACGGAGGCTAGGCGAGATACGTTGTTTTCGACGCTAAGAGAAAACGAGGCTAGCGGCACCGGAAACAGCGCTACGCTCTTAACGGAGCGGTCGAAGTGGAGTTTATTGCCGTTTTGATCGGTAAATTCAAGCGCGCCCAGCGTCGCTGCCAGTAGTAATAAAACGGATATGATTTTTCTCAAATTTGATCCTTAAATTTGTAAATTTTAGGTCTTTTGAGCGGGCCGGTTTAAAACCCACTCGGTAAATTTAAATTTTAAAAGCTAGCCTTAAAGCCTAGTTTGAAATTTCTGCCTGGATTTATTAGCGGGTTGCTAGCGCTTCTAGGCTGGCTGATTAGCTCGTAGCTTAGGCTTGGGGCGTATTCTTTGTCAAAGATATTTTCGATGCCGAAATTTAGGCTAAAATCTTTTAGGAAACCTAGTTTGCCAAGGCTCTTGCCCAAGTATAGATTATGCACGAAATATCCCGCTCGCTCGCGCTCTACGCTATCATCTATACGCGTCTTTCTCGCCGCCCAGTCGCCGCTATACTCTATGTAAGAATTTGCCAAAAACTCCGGCGAATAAGAAACGGCCACGCGTCCGCTAAGCGGAGCGATCTCCGGAAGCGGTTTGCCGGTTTGTTTATTTTTGCCGCGCGTGTAGGCGAGGTTTGTTTTAAGCTCCAAATTTGATAAAACTTTATAAGCAAGGTCAAATTCCGCTCCGCTTATCTTGGCTCTATTTACGTTTTGCGACTGATAGTAGGTCACGCCGCCGCTTTGCCAATTTCGCTCGACGATCAGGTCTTTATAATCTCCCGTATAAAATATCAAATTCGATCTAAGCGCTTTATCCGTATAGCGAAGTCCGGCCTCGTAGGTGACGCCTTTTTCTATATTTAGATCAGGGTTTGGCAGATACGCCTCGCTGCCCGAAAACGTAAGTATCGGAGCAACCTCGCCGCTCATAGGAGCTCTAAACGAGGTTGAGAAATTTCCTACAAACTCAAACCCCTGGGCGATAGGGTAAATAAGCCCTAGTCCGTAGCTGGCTCTGCCGTCTTTTCTATCGTTGGCGTTTTCGTATAGGGCTTTTACGGCGGGGCTCATCGAGCTATCCATATCAAAGGACGTTTTTATGCGGTCGTAGCGTAAATTTGCGCTCAAAATCGCGTCGTTGCTAAACGCGTATTCAAGTAAGCCAAAGCCTGCGACGTCAAGCTGTTTGGTTCTTAGCCTATTGCGTACGCTAGGGCCTTTGTTTACGCTTTGATACACGCTATCCCAGTCCTCGCAATAAAAATCTACGCCGTAGGTTTGGGTTAGGCTGTCGCCTATAAATTTGCCGATAAATTTGCCGCCGTAGACCTTCGGTCCGTTTACGTAGTTATCGACTTGCCTAGGCGAAAACGAGCCGATGTAGGGCCTTATATTTAGGTGCGTATAAAGCTCTCTGTAATACAAACTAGAGTCTAATATAAATTTATCGTTTACGTTGCCTTCGTAGTTTAGCGCTACGTATTTTTCCCTAAGAGGCGCTTCTTTTATATACTTTTGAAAGCCTTTTTTATTCGCCGTTCCAGGAGCGCCGACCGCCGTACCGACTACGCCGCGCTGCGACTCCGTGTATCTGGTTACGAGCTCAAGTCTGTGAAAATCGGCAAAGCTATATCCGCCTTTAAAATCAAGACTTCGGTAATTATACCTTGTGTTTGGGATTTTGCCCGCCGGAGTGTCGTAGTCCTTGCCGTGCTTGTAGTTTAGCCCGAGCAATGCGTCAAACCCGTGTCCGACTACGCCGAGTTGTAAGCGGTTTTGCACGCCTTTGTTCGCGCTTTGATATTGGGTGCTTAGATACGTATCAGATAACGCCCAGTCGCCATGCACGTCTCCGCTAGCTCTTTTGGTGACTAAATTTACTATGCCGCCAAAGGCATCCGTGCCGTAAAGCGTGCTAGCAGGGCCTCTTATTATCTCTATCCTTTCGATTTGATCGGGTGTAAATATCGAATACTCAAATGCCGGCCTACCTCTAAATCTAAGTCCGTCTACGAACATCGGCACGCGGTAATCAGACGAGCTAAAGCCGCGCACGTTTACAGTGCCTGAGTCCATGCCTTCGTTTACGATTGAAACTCCGGGCGCCTCGCTGATTAGCTCGGGTACGCTTTTGCCAAGCTTTCTTTCTATCGTCTCTTTATCTACTACCGAGACGCTTTTGCTTATCTCGTCTACGCTTTGAGACGATCTTTGCGCCGTGACGGTTACGCCTTCTAGCGATTTTAGCTCTACTTCGTTTTGCGCGGCGGCTAAAATGCCGACCAAAGCGAGGCTAAGCACGATTTTTCTCTGCATTTAAACTCCTTTTAAAATATTTGAGTAATTATATAGAAATATATAATGATTTTCAATATGTATAAAAGTGATATTATATTTTAAAAAGCCATAATTGATATATTTATACTATATATTAAGACGCTAAAATATACATGTTGACTGATGTGATATTTATGATATGTGTTAAATAGTACACCCCATTGTACCCCAGTACAATAGACATATACTTCTAAAATTTATATAATTCATTCAAAATTTCAAATAATATAACAATAAGGAGAACATGATGGCTAAAGAAGCCGGAGTAGTTAAAAGCGTAAACGGAGGAATAGCAAGAGCACTTAATGACTTAACAGGAGAGGTAAGACAATTAAGTGTAGGAGATATTGTATACCAAGGTGAAAAGATAGTTACAGAGGGTTCTAACTCTAAAGTAACAATAACTCAAACTGATGGTAAAGATATAACTTTAATAGGTAAAGATACTCTAACTCTAGATCAAGACTCTAACAATAACGAAACAGTAGCTGATATCTCAGCTTTACAACAAGCCATCTTAAAAGGAACAGATCTTAATGCTCTAGAAGAAACTGCAGCAGGTGGTCCACAAGCAGGTGGCAATGGTGGAGATGGCGTAAGCTTATCTTCTACTAGCTTTGCAGAAGGAGGCCACATTAGCAACATAAATGCTAATGTAGGAAGCATAGATGCTTTATCTCTAGCAGCAGGTGGAGATAATAGCTTTGGCGTAAGTGGAGGAAGTGCTGTTGGGGCTGGAGCAATAGAGCCTGCTTTGCCAGCAGGAAGCATAAAAATTCCTTTATCAGCATATGTAGGAGAGAGCACATCTTCTAGACTATTAGCTTCATTTTATAACTCTATACCTAATGGATATCACGTATATAGACATACTGATGGTAGAGATTATCTAACTCCTGACGATCCTACTACTCCTAGTGCATTCCAACACAAAGACGGTTGGTATGTAAGCAATGATGGTAAACTAGCTATTGGTCAAGATGATGCATCAGATTTGGCTGTGACCGATTCTAGTAGGCTTTCTAATTACGCTAATTCTATAGAGGGTAATACGGATCTTAACGTATTTGGCGGAGATAATAGAAGCGCTATTATTGTAGATAATACCAAAGCTAATTCCGTGTATAGTGGCGTAGGCGGAGACGGAGTTAAATTTTTAAATAATGTGGAAGTAAAAAATACGCATACTGGTACTGGTGTAGATACCGTAAACGTAGAAGCCGGAGCAGAGGTAAAAAATAGCGATATAAGCACCGGCGAGGGAGGCGACGTAGTTAATATCAAGGGTAAGCTAGGCAATAGTACAAGGATAGACACCGAAGACGGCGATGATACCGTAAATTTTGCCGGAGAAACGAGCGGATATGCCGCAATAAGTACCGGACGCGGAAAAGATACGTTTAATATCGAAAGCGGAGCAACTTTTAACAAATTTCTTGGCGTAGATACCGGTGAGGATGATGATACGGTTAATATTAAAAACGGCGCAAATTTATCTTGGGGAAGTATAAAAACTGGAGCCGGAAACGATACTGTAAATATAGATGGCAATATGATCGGTAATCCAAATCATTTTAATGAGATAAGTACTGGAAGCGGCGATGATACGATAAATATAAACGGGCACGTATCCGGAGAATCAAGAATAAAAGCCGGCGAGGGTAACAATACCGTATACGTTAGAGGAACCGTCGACGGTAAAGCCAGGATAGAAGCGGGCGATGTCGATAATGACGATAAACACAGCGAACTTCATATAGAGAGCGGAGCTACGTTAAGCGGAGGCAGTAGCGTAGGTATGGGCGGCGGCAACGATACTATTTACATTAAGGAAGGCTCAAGCGTAACTAGTGCCACTATATCTGCCGGAAACGGAAATGATACCGCATATATAAATGAAAATCTAGATACGGTTAATATAAAGATGGGTAATGGCGAAGATACGATAAATTTCAAAAAAGGGATAACTGTAAAAAGTGGCGTAATAGATTTCGGCGAGGGTAACGATACAATCGATATTAACGGCATTACCTTTACTAATGGCGCGGAACTACGCGCCGGCGTATCTGATCAACCTGCTTGGTATAGCGACGATGACGACGATATTATAAACATTACAAATTCTAAATTTGAACAAAATAGTAAAATAGACGCCAAAATCGGAGACGACAGGATAAATATCGGTACCGGAGCGATAATAGACAACTCAAACGTTATAGCCGGATACGGTAGCGATACTATAAATATTAATGCGGGTTCTAAGGTAATAAACGGTAGTAAGATTTATTCCGGACTAGATAATAAAGACGGCGACAGAAGAGACTTAGATACCATAAATATTAACGGCGGCGAGATTACGGACTCTGAAATTCATACATCTCATAGCAAAACGACGACGAATATAAATGACGGAATTCTTACGAATGCGAAAATTTTAGGCGCTTACGGAGAAGACAAGATAAACATAAACGGGGGTGTAATTAAAAATTCAGAAATAACCGGCGGCGACGGAGACGATAAAATAAATATAAACGGCGGAAATTTTACCGAAACTAAGATAAGTACCGGAAACGGGAAGTATATGGGCAATGGGGATGTCGTAAATATCGCCGGAGGTACGTTTAGTAAAACTACCGTAGAATTACAAGGAACAAAAAATACCGTAAATATAAATTCCGGAGCGGTATTCGGCGATCAATCGGACGCTATAGTCAATAGGCAATATCAAACCAAGATAGTAAACTACGGTAACGACGAAGATCACGTAAACGTAAATGCCGGAGCTGTCGTTAAAAACGCGACATTCGATCTTAACGGAGGTAGCGATACTATAACCGTAGCATCGGGCGCTACCGTAGAACATTCTCAGCTTATAACCGGAGACGATGTCGATACGCTAAACATAAACGGCACCGTTAGCGGAGATACGCATGTGGATTTAGGATACGGTGCGGATACTTTAAACATAGGAAATGGCGGCGTAGTATCGGCTTCCGATATCCATATGGACGACGGCGGTCAAGGATATAACGATACCGTAAATATCGCGAATAACGCGACTATTAAAGACTGGGCGGACATCAAAGGCGGCCAAGGTAACGATACTATTACCGCGGGCGATAATCTAACGCTTGCTAATAGCGCGGGTATACACGGCGACTGGGGAAATAACGGAAGCGCGGTAAATAACACCGGAGACGGAAACGATATCATTACGGTAGGCAAGAATTTAACTATGAGCGGCGGCTCTATAATAAGCGGCGGCGGCGGAGATGATGTTATCTCTATCGGTAAAAATGCAAGCATTCAAGATACTTCGACTATCGATGGTGGAGCTGGATATGATACATTAAAGATTGCTGATGATAGCGTAAACCTTACTAAAGTTACAAACATAGAGAAACTGGATTTAACCCAAGGCAATCACAATATAACTCTATCAGCTAAAGATGTTCTAGATATGACTGATAGCAACAACAGACTAAGAATAGATGGCGATAGTGGCGATAATCTTGGTCTTGCAAGTAAGGGTTGGGTTGAAGATACTAGTGCTAACATTACTGGTTATAAAGTCTATACTAACACAGAGGGTGTACATACTGTAACTCTAGAAGTTCAAGACCAAGTACACGTATTTTAATATTTAGCTAACTAATCCCAAAGGAATTTTCCTTTGGGATATTTTTATCTCACTAAAATTTATAATTGCTCTAGATTTAAAACCAAAATAAGATCAAGAAATAAATCTATCAAGCCAAAAGAGCTGCTAAGATAGTGCTGTTAGAGATAAGTTTTATAAAAATTCGGAGATAAATAAAAGCCAAGTGATTCAAAATTTAGCGAGCAAGAGCTTTTTAACCCACACTCACTATAAAATTTCTATTTTTCCTCTGGGTCTAGGCCATTTAGGATATAGTTAAATTCATTGTTATTTAGATCGTAGTGCAAAAATTCTTTATAAAATTTCTTCGTTTCAGCTGCTATATCTATATCTTTAAAAATTTCAGGATGTAATATCTTTGCCGCCCATAAAATTTGCAATGCTCCCTCGGCGCCGTATCTATCCCAGCTAAAAATGCCAGTTGGATTTACGTAAACTCTTTTATTTTTGACGGCTTTGGTTGCCCGCGTAGATAGGATTTTCGTATATCTTTTATAAAATTTTGGGAGCTTTGGCTCTGCCTATGATGATAACATCAGGGTTTATATTTGGTATCTCTTCTGCATTTAGTTCAAGCATATTTCCGGCTTTTTACACCGCGTTTTGGCTGCCTGCGACCCTTATCCACTCATCTATGATCGTATTTGTACCATCAACTTTGAATAAATTTTTACCATCAGTGATGTGAAGCACTTTTGGTCTATCTGACGCAGTGATCTTATCCGTTTTGCTTAGCACTTTTTTAAGGTTGCCGTCAAAATACTCGTTAAATTTCTCCGCGATCTTCGGTGCATCGCCTCCTATGGCATCAGCCATGATAGCTACGCTCTTTTTCATGTCGGCATGGTTTGTAAATGACGGATAAAGGACGTTAAAGCCATTTTTTGTTAGCTCTTCTTTGTTCTTTTTATCTGCGGCTATGACTATATCAGGACTTAGTTTGACTAGCTCTTCTACTTGCAGACTCTTGCCGCTTACGCCATTTGGAATGCTTGAAATCCTAGGATAAATATGCGCAAACCATTTGTTGTTTTTGATTAGATCGGTAGTCGCTACTATCTTGTCCGCGCCACCAAGCATTAATATAATTTGATTGTTCGCATACCAAAGCGTAGCGATTTTTTCTACTTTTGCGGGAACTTTTACGATGTCGCCAGTGATATCCTTGACATCTCTAAACTCAGCTGCATTAAGCAAAAGGCCTGCAAACAGCACCACTAAAGCCATGAAAAATTTTTTCATTTTTTCTACTTATGTTAAATATATATTTTTATATATAAGTGCTAATCCTATACGTTATCGCCTTAATGAACAATATCTTTACAATATAAATTTCTAATTTAGAGCTTTAAAATTTATGAGTGAATGTGGATTTTATCTGTTATTGATAGATTAAATTTATAGCAAGGACTCCCCTTCTTGCACTGGGTAAAAAGGGGAGAAAAGTGAGTGATTATTTTTCAAAAGCTTTTTGTAAGCTAAATGGAAATGCTTGATAGCCCATAGCATTTGTCATCTTTATCTCTATGCTAGGCTCTTTTGCGCCCCACTCAAACTCATCGATGTGTGGGCTAGGAAGTCCTACTGGGCGACCTTTTGCTATGTCAAACTGCATGCCAGCAACGGCTGAGTAGACCATCACGCTATCAAGGTCATCTTGATACTGCGTAAGGCTAGTAACCGAGCTATACCACTCTTTACCGCGCTCTTTGCCGTACTCCCAAATTTGCTCAACAGTCTTTTTCTTTTCATCGATCTTATAAACGACCGCGCGAGAGTATTTCATGCCAGCGATGGCTGGTTGCTCCATACCCCTTGTGTCGCCGTTATCAAAGACGCTTAGATAAATTTCGCCTTTTTTAGATTTGCTATCTATCCTAAATGCTGTATGTTGCGTCCATTGCCAGTCAAAGCCACCTTTGTCGCTCTCGTATCCTGGGCATTTTGAGTACTCATCTTCGCAAACGATTTTGTTGCCTTTGCTATCAACTGGCTGAAGGAGCTTGTCTTTAAATTTATCGCTCCAACCCTTGTGAGCGCCCATGATCCATTTTACTTGTTTATCGCGGCCGATCTTGATGACTGCGTCTTGGTGGCGGCTTGAGATGATGATGCTATCGTCACTTGGGTCATAATCTACGCTATTTACGTGTGCCCAGTTTCGTCCTGGACCAGCGCCAACGATGTCGCCCCATTTATCGTGCGTATCCATAGACTGAAGCTCATCTGCGCTTGCTGTGTGGCCTGCTTTTTTAGCGTCTATGTTTAGGCAAACTGCGCCTTGATCAAGCGTTTTTAGCACGATGTCGCGGTAAGGATCAAGAATTTCATATAGTCTAAAGTCATCAACTACGTTGCCATCTCTATCAAGCTCAACTATCACATCGCGCACTGTTCTTACGTTTTTGCCATCAGCCCTTTTGTAGTCGGCATTTGCCACGCGCAAGAAGTAGTGTCCATTTTGTGCTACATCCATCGAGTGAGAGAAGTCGTTGTAGCTAGCTGGTAGTTCGCGGTTGAAAATTTCTCTACCCATGATGTCATATTTTGCGTATCTTTGGCCATATCCCCAAGTCATGGCGCCGTCGTCATTTTGCTTAAAGCCCATCATTACGCCAGCGTGAAATGGCTGTTTAAGATCGTAAATTTTGCTTGGCTCAAGGTACCATCTAACCTCGCCTTTTGTATCAAGGATGAAATTATTTGGGCTATAGTTCCACTCGATCGCACCGCCAGCTGGGTTGTTCCAAACGACTTTTGTGCCCTTGCCAGTTTTATTTACGAAGTTATTTACGTAGTAGAGGCGGTTAGCAAATTTAGCACTCGCAGGCTTAGTAACCTCGATCTTGTCAAATAGCGCACCCTTTTGATTTGGCGTACCTGAGCTTTCTAGGTAGATGGCTGGAGCGTAAATTTTATAGCTCTCTTTTATGTGCTCGGTTTTGCCCTTGTAGCTCTTGTCGTACTCGACCTCAACGGTATTTTGATAGTCAGGATACATGCCAAAAACAGGTATGCCGCCATGTGTGCGAAGATGTTTGTCGGCCACTTTATAGCTTATAGTTTGACCGCCTTGCTTTGGCACGATGGTTACTTTTGCATTGCTTAGTGTGTAGCCGCCATTTTTGATGACTGCTGTAAGTGGGGCAGTATCGTATGGATTTACCACTACTTCGCCTATTTGCCCAGTGATAGCATAGTCTAGTTTAGCCCCACTTGGACCGCCTATCGCAAAAGCGCTTGAGCAAAGCACAGAAGCTAGCGCAACACAACTCAAAGTCTTTTTCATAACATCTCCTTTGGATAAATTAAATTTTATAAACTCTACTCATAAAGCTTATAAAATTTAGAAAAAGCCTTGGAATGCCCAAGGCTTAAAATAGGTAAAAGGAGTAATAAAAAATATTGCGTCCTTCGTAATTGTAATAAAACCTTATAACATAAAAATCACGATAAACTTTATAATGGCTTAAAATCTAAATTTATATTAAAAATTTTTGCCTTTTTGGGCCTTAAGCTAGCATTTACGCTTTAGCACTTATAATCAGCCCCAAACAATGGAGCAAAACTTATGACACTAACTTACAATGCAAAGAAAATTTATGAAAATTGGTTTGATTCAAAAAGTGAGCTTGAAGAGAGCAACGCTAGCTTTTTAGAGGATTATTTAAATTTTTTAGGCGATATTGGTGAAGTGATAAATATTGATGAAAAAACAAGGCTTTCGGTTATCATCGCCTCTCTTTGCGTGAGTAAAGGCGCAAAAAGCTCATTTAAAAGCTTCGTTAGAGCTGCTTTAAATGTAGGTATATCAGCAAAAGAGATAAGAGAAATTTTATATCAAGCAGTGCCTTATGCTGGGCTTGGTAAGGTAGAAGATTGTATATTTTTAGCCGATGAAATTTTTAATGAGCGCTATATAGAGCCTGAAAATATGCCTAAAAAGTCAAGAGAAGGCAGAGGTGAAAGAGGCCTTGAGATACAAAGAAAACTTTTTCCAGCGGTTGATAAATTTATCGCATCAATGCCAAATGATCAAAAACATATAATGGAGTTTTTATCGCAAAACTGCTTTGGTGATTTTTATGCAAGAGATGGGCTTAGTTTAGAGCTTAGGGAGCTTTTGACATTTGTCTATATCACGACTCTTGGCTTTGCAAAGCCACAGCTTTTAGGGCACATTGCTGCAAATTTTGGCATCGGCAACGATAGGGCTAAGCTAATAAGCGTTGTTACGACACTTATACCATTTATAGGCTATCCGAGTGCTTTAAATGCATTATCAGCAATAAATGAGATAAGTTCTAGTAAAAATTAAATTTTTAATTAATGCAATATCTTATAAATTTCAGCCAAAATTTATTCTAGCGTTAAATTTGCGGTTGAGCTTGGTTGTAGAATAACTCAAAATAAATCATCTAAAGGAGATTATTATGAGTTTTCTATCTAAATTTAGTAAGGCTATCTTTGCAGTTGCAGTAGCTGGAGCGATTAGTGCTAGTGCATTTAGCGAGGGAGAGGACTATGTCAAGCTTGAAAAGCCACTAAGTGTGGGACAAAATACGCTAGTTAAAATTTTTAGCTACGCTTGCCCATTTTGCTATAAATACGACAAGAGCGTCACTCCAAAGGTAGTTGAGAAAATTCCTGGACTAAAATACGAGCCATTTCACCTAAAGACAAAGGGCGATTACGGCGAGGTTGCGAGCAAGGTTTTTGCCGTGCTTATCGTTATGGACGAGGCAAAAGGTGTCAGCTTATTTGATGAAAATTCGCTATTTAAAAAGGCTAAATTTGCCTACTACAAGGCTTATCACGATAAAAAAGAGCGCTGGGGTGACGGTAAAGATGCTGAGGGCTTTTTAAAGACTGGACTTGAGGCTGCTGGCGTTAGCAAGGCTGATTATGAAAAAGAGCTGGCTAATCCAAAAGTGACTGAGCTGCTTAAAAAGTGGGATGAGAGCTATGACGTGGCTAAAATTCAAGGTGTGCCAGCATTTGTCGTAAATGGCAAATATCTTATCATGACAAAATCAATAAGCTCACTTGACGGCATGGTAGCACTCATTGAAGAGCTTCTTAAAAAATAAGGCGTCACATGAGCTTTTTTAAAAAAATGGCTAAATTTCAAGACTCACGCATCTCTTGGGCGACCTTAGTCTTTGTAAGCGTTGCACTTGTCGTTATCGCGCACTCGCTCTTTCAAAACTACGCCTATATGCCTCCTTGCGAGCAGTGCGTCTATATACGTTTTGCATTTTTATGTATGGCACTTGGTGGCGTGATCGCTATGATAAATCCTAAAAATTTGCTCTTTGCTCTAGTTGGCTACGTCTTTGCCTTTTGGGGAGCGGTGCAGGGCATAATGTATAGTGTAAAACTAGCCAAAATCCACGACGCGGTGCATGGTGATGATCCTTTTGGTGTGCAGGGCTGCTCTACTGAGCCACACTATCCATTTGGCTTACCGCTTGAAAAGTGGGCGCCTGACTGGTTTATGCCAACAGGCGACTGCGGATATGACAGCCCTATGGTGCCTGATGGCGTGCTGCTAAGTGATTTGCAAAAGAGCATAGTTGATCTTTATGCGGACGGCTGGTATCTTGTGCCATCATCTAAATTTATGTCGATGGCTGATTGCACGCTGCTTGGATTTGGTGTTTGTTTTGTAGTGCTTGCACTTATGCTCGTTTCAAAGCTTTTATCCTTTTTAAAATGAATTTAGTTAGCCCAAATTTGGGCTAACTTAGGATATACTGCACGCATGGGTATTAATTTAAAATCACAAAATATTAAAATCTACGCCATCATCTTGCTTGCTAGCCTTTTTGTAATACTTCTTGGGCTAAATATTTATAGCAATGCAAAAGAGAAAATCATAGAACTATCTGATAAAAACAATATAGCAGTTAGCAAAAATATCGTAAATAACTTTCAAATTTGGCTTGATGAACGTATAAATTCACTCATTCGTGCGTCAAAATTTATACAAAATGCAGGCATCGTAGATGACGATGAAAAGATAGCTGGCTTTATAAAGCTCTTTAAACAAAACGCGAAAGAATTTGATCTAATGCAGCTTTTAAGGGATGATGGAGAAATTTTTGTAGATGGAGAGAAAATTTTAGAAGAAGTTATGCCAAAGAGCGAAAGAGCAGGGCTTATCTGGTATGTAGAGACAAAAAATACAAATGCCCCAAGCGTAAATTTCATGCAAAAACATAAAATTTTAAAAGGCTCAACTCTAAATTTATGCGTTCCAGTCACAAAACAAGCGAAATTTAAAGCAGCACTTTGTGGCGTCGTGCGTATAGAAAATATCTTTAATAGTATTAAAAATTTTAGCCTTGCGCCAAATTCTTACTCATTTTTAGTGACTCATAGCGGTGAAATTTTAACATCGATACCTGATCTTGCTTTAAAAAAAGAGATCGAGGAGAAATTTAAAGAGTTGTTTTTAAAAGATGAAGACATTACAAGCTTAAAAATAGGACAAAATTTAATCCAAGTAGCTGAGATACCAACGATAAATTGGTTCATAGGAGCTGGCACAAATAACGAAGAAGAAATTTCAGCTTTAACAAAAGAAGCTTTAAAAAATGCTCTAAGCTTGCTCTTTGCCTTCGTTGCGCTCACATTTTTAGCAAATATTCTTCATAATTTTATGTATAACAAGATAAAAAAGATACAAGATGAGTATGAAACATTGCTAACTCATAGAGCTAAAATGAGTGAGGCTGGCGAGCTAATAAGTGGTATCAATCATCAATTCATTCAGCCAGTAAATTCGCTAAAACTAATGCTAAGCTCGTGCATAATGCTAAAAAAAGAAGGTAAATTAAGCGATGAGGAGCTAATAAATTTACTTGAAAAAGGGCAAAGCTCGGTCAAACTTCTTTCAAGTACTATTGAAATTTTTAGAAATTTTTACAAAAGCGCTGAAAATGTGAGCGAATTTGAGATACAAACAAGCATTAAAAATCTAATAACTCTCATGCATACAGAGCTAAGCCGTGCAAATGTTAGTGTGAAATTTAGTGGCTTTAATGAACAAAAAGTTCGTCAGATAGAAAATATAATCCAACAAATTTTGCTAATCCTAATACACAACGCAAAAGACTCACTTGTCGAAAGCTACAAAGATGAGCCACTAAAACGTATCATCGAGATAAAATTTAGAAGCTTTGAAGATAAGTGCTACATCGGAGTTTATGACAATGGAAATGGCGTAAGCGAGCAAATGAGTGAGAAAATTTTTACTTGGCTAAATACCACCAAAAAGCAAGGAAATGGTATAGGGCTTTATTTTGCTAAAAAGCTAGCGCAAGAAAAGCTAAATGGCGACGTAAGGCTCGTAAATAACGCAAAGCCAACGGTATTTGAGCTAAGTTTTGATATAAATTTAAAGGACTAAAATGCAAGAAGTCTTAGAAATTTTAAAAAAGACGTCCGTCTTGGTAGTCGAAGATGACGATATGGCAAGAGAGCTTATTATTAGTGGGCTTAAACCTTATTGCGAACAGGTAATTGGTGCCTGCAATGGACAAGATGGTGTGGAGAAATTTAAAAAGCAAGGTTTTGATATCGTGATGAGCGATATTCACATGCCAGTGCTTAATGGCTTTGAGATGATGAATGAGATGAAGCGTACAAAACCGCACCAAAAATTTATAGTCTTTACCTCTTATGATAGCGATGAAAATTTGATAAAAAGCATGGAAGAAGGGGCGATGCTTTTTTTAAAAAAGCCTATTGATATGAAGGATCTTAGAGCAATGCTTATTAGTTTAAGTTTTGAACGAGATGAAAAGCTAGTTTATTTAAGCGATGAGGTGAGTATAAATTTAAAAAGAGAGAAAATTTATAAAAACGGCATTGAAATTTATCTTAGCTTTTTGCAAAATAAGATATTTTGGCTCTTTGCTTATAATCTAAATAAGCTAGTTACTTATGAGATGATAGAAGAATTTGTCTATGAAAGCGATGTTAGCAAGGCGGCCATCCAAAATGTGATACTTCGTCTAAAGCGTGAGCTTGGTGTGAAATTTAAAAATATCAGCGAGAGTGGATATATTTTAATCACAAAATCTGAATGATTTGGAATTATCGCCACCTTGTACCATAGTACAATATACAAAAGTAATTAAATATACTAAAATACTGACAAATAAAAATAAGGAATAAAGATGGCAGCAGTAGCTGGTATAGTTAAAAGCGTTTCATCTGATGTTATAGCGATAGACCAAAATGATCATGTAAGAGTTTTAGACGTAAATGATAAAGTATATATCGGAGAGGCTATAAAGGGCGAGAGCGAAAGTTCAAGCATTACAATCACTGCAAATGATGGACAAGATATATCAATAAACGGATACGATACTCTTTGGCTAGATAGTAGTGTGGTAAGCGATGATGTTGGTGAGTCTAGTATAGATACTGACGCATTGTTTAAAGCGCTTCTTGGCAATGATTATGTATCGATTTTAGATCATATAAATGAAAAAGTAGATGATATCCTTAGTGCAACAAGTTTAGAGCAAGAAGAGCTAAATGATGAGGCTAGCGTAAATATTAGTTTTAATGAAATAGATCCAAATTTAGCAAATGAGCATGGATTAAGAGAAGATGATCTTTTAGCTAAAATGAATGAACATAAAGAGAGCGATAAGCAGATAGATCCTAGCTTTGAGCATACAAATCTTAATGCAACTACGATATATATAGATATCGATAACGACTTAAATAAACTTTCATAAATTTGAGCTTTTTGCTCAAATTTCTTCTGTTTTAAAAAACTCAAATTTATCTAATATCCTCTATAATAAGCCAAAAATTTCAAAGGAAAACGATGAAAAAAATTCTAATCATCGCAGGCTCTTGTAATAGTGGCACAGCTGGGCTTCAAGCAGATATAAAAACATGTGCTAGGCTTAATTGTTATAGTGCAACAGCGGTAACTTCTTTGGTCGCTGAGACTACGGATGCCGTAAAAAGTGTGGTTTGCTTAGAGCCTAGTTTTGTCAAAGATCAGCTAAATACGCTTGCGGAAGAATTTAGCTTTGATGCGATTAAGATAGGCATGTTATTTAGTGAGGAGATCATGGAGGTGGTGCGTGAGTTTTTACTAACTCAAAATACCAAAGTAGTGCTTGATCCAGTTTGCGTCTCAAAAAGCGGACACAAGCTTATAAAAGATAGTGCGGTGGCAAAGCTAAAAGAACTAATGAGTTTAGCTACGGTAACTACTCCAAATTTAGATGAGGCAAATGTGCTTTTTGGCGATGATTATAAAGATTTGCCTTGTGACGTCATCGTAAAAAAACATATCAGCGAAGATAGCAGTATAGACACACTTTATAAAAAAGATGGTTCGCTAAGAAATTTTAAGACCCCACTTGTTAATCCGCTTGTAATGAGTGGAACTGGTTGTAGCTTTTCAACTGCACTTGCTTGCTTTTTAGCAAAGGGCAAGAGCTTAGAGGAGTCCATACAACTTTCAAAAGAGTATATTTGCTCTATCATAAAAGAGAGCATAGATACAAAACTTGGTAAAAATCGCCTACTTTGGCATGGAGCGAAGTAAAATTTACCCCTCTGATCTTTGCACGGCAGCTGAGTGAGTGATGACGTCGTGCAGATTTAGTTTATCTTTTCTAAAGAAACAAAGGCAAAGTCCAAGTATGCTAAAGCCAGCAAAGGCAAAGCAAATTTGGCGCAAGATGGTGTGAAAAAAGCTTAGTTTTCTGCCAGTTTTTAGGTTTATTAGATAAATTTCTTGTGCTTTATAGCCTGGAGTTTGTGCTTTTATGCTAAAAAAAAGGCACATTATAAGTGAGATCAGGCTATTTGTACCAAAAATGGCAATTTGGTTATGTAAAAATGCCTCTTTGCCATCAAGCACAAGATATGTTGTCGCATAAAATATCGGCATACCGATGATAAAAAGATCGATGATAAAGGCCTTTACTCTAGCCCAAATAGGTGCGATTTTTGCCTTTTGTTTTGCCAAGTCAATTTCCTGTATTTATGTAGATACGGCTAAATTTCTCCCAGTCATATAGATAGACTAGGTTGTCACTCTCGCCATTATCATGTGTGATGCAGAGCATAGTAGAGGCACGTGAGACCTTGCACCAGTGATTATAGAGATCAAGTTTTTTGATATCACTTTCTAGTACACCAAAACAGCCTATATATTCATAAATACTAAGACCAAAAAAGCTCTTATTTTCGGTCTTTAGCAGGCGTTTTTTGCTATTTTCTTGCATTAAACTAGCTCTACGCCTTTGCCATTTACAACTTCACCGATCACGTAGCCATCGCTACTAGCTAGGACAGCATCAACGTTGTCTTTAGGCACAACTAATATCATGCCAACGCCCATGTTAAAGGTTCTCATCATCTCGCTATCTTCTACTTTTTGAGCGATGATTTTAAAAATTTCAGGCGTTTTTATAACGCTTTTTTGCACCTTCGCACCAAGTCCAGTAGGAAAGACGCGAGGTAAGTTTTCAACTATGCCACCACCGGTGATGTGAGCCATTGCCGTAATCTTATCTTTTAATCTTAAAAAGTCGCTCACGTAAATTCTAGTTGGCTCAAGAAGTACGTCGATGAGCTTTTTATCGCCTACTTTTTCATCAAATTTTAGTCCAAGCTCGCTAACTACTTTTCTTGCAAGAGAAAAGCCATTTGAGTGCAGGCCGCTACTTGGAAGTGCGACTAAAACGTCACCAGATTTTACAAATTTGCTCCTATCGATCTCATCAGCCTCAGCGATACCAACGGCAAATCCAGCAAGATCGAAGTCGCCTTTTTCATACATCGATGGCATCTCCGCTGTCTCGCCGCCGATAAGTGCGCATTGCGCCTTTTTGCAGCCATTTGCGATGCTTTTTACCACCTCTTTGGCACTCTCTATCTCAAGCTTTGCAGTCGCGTAGTAATCAAGGAAAAAGAGTGGTGTGGCGAAGTTGCAGATGAGATCATTTACGCACATTGCGACTAGATCCTCGCCCACACCGTCAAATTTCTTGGCGTCGATAGCTAGGCGAAGCTTTGTGCCAACGCCATCAGTCGCTCCCAAAATGGCTGGATTTTTATACCCGCTTGGTAGTCTGACCGCTCCTGAAAATGACCCAATGCCGCCTATAACGTTTGGTGTTTGTGTAGATTTTACGAAAGGCTTTATCGCCTCAACAAAGCTATTTCCAGCATCTATATCCACTCCAGCATCTTTATAGCTTATCATCTTTGCCCTTTTTTGTAATTTTTTAAAACTTTAGCCAAAAGTTGCTAAAATTGTCATCAATTTTCAAAAATGGAGCGAGTTTGCAGAAATTTCCAAACGCTTATGTCATCACAGGCTCTATTGCTAGCGGTAAAAGCACAGCTATAAATTTGCTAAAAAAACGAGGCTTTAGTGTGATTGATGCGGACGTGATCGCTCATGAGCAGCTTGAAATTTGCAAATGTGAGATAGTGGAATTTTTTGGCGAGCAAATTTTAGATGAGACCGGCAAGATAGAGCGCAAAAAACTAGGTGCCATTGTCTTTAATGATCCAAAAAAATTAAAAATTTTAGAGCAAATTTTGCATCCAAAAATAAAGGGAGAAATTTTATCTCGCACTGCAAAGCTTGAGTGCTTGGAGCAGGTTTATTTTGTCGATATCCCTTTATTTTTTGAAAAGCAGGATCGCTACGCCGAGTTTAAAAATGTAGCTGTAATCTACGCACCACAAGAGCTTTTGCTAAGCCGCCTAATGAGCCGAAACGGTCTAAAATTAGAAGAAGCAAAAGCTAGAGTAGAGCTTCAGATGGATATCGAGCAAAAGCGAAAAAAAGCAAATTTCATTATAGATAACAGCAGTGATAAAGAAAATTTAGAGCAAGAACTAGAGAAATTTCTAAGGCAAATTTGTGGCTGAGTTTATATAAATTTGGCAAAAATAAGTAGAGTAATTTTAAAGGAAAATAATGCAAGTTTCAAAGTACAACGCTAGTGGCAACGATTTTGTAATATTTCATACATTTTTGAATAAAGATAGAAGCGAACTAGCAAGGCAAATTTGCAGCCGGACAAACGGCGTGGGAGCTGATGGACTTATCGTGCTTTTGCCTTACGAAAAGGGCGTGAAATGGGAGTTTTACAACAGCGATGGAAGCTACGCTGCGATGTGTGGCAATGGCTCGCGCGCGGCTGCTAGATATGCCTATCTAAATGGTCTTGTTAGTTCAAACGAATTTGTCTTGCTAACTGGTAGCGGCGAGGTTGTGGCAAGTGTTAAAAATGAGTGCGTCGAGGTTGTGCTAACAAGTCCAAAAATTTTAAGCGAGCCACTAAATGAAGGCGGCAAAACTTGGTATTTTTACGATACAGGCGTGCCTCACCTCGTAAATTTCACACAAAATTTAGAGGAATTTGACGTCAAAGAGTGCAGGGCGCTTCGTCAAAAATACAATGCAAATGTAAATTTAGCCAAATTTGAGGATGGAATTTTAAAGGTGAGAACCTACGAAAGGGGCGTGGAGGACGAGACACTAGCTTGTGGCACTGGCATGGCGGCTTGCTTTTACGGCGCTACTTTAAATTTAAACGCAGCGCAATGCCTAAAAGTCTATCCAAAAAGCGGCGAGGAGCTTGGACTTAGGCTAGAAAACGGCAAAATCTTATTTAGCGGAGCGGTGAAACACTGCTTTGATACGAGTGTCGAAATTTAGCTATTTAGAGCGAGTTTTATACTTACTCTTGGCTAGTTTGGCTAGTAATGGTAAGTAAATTTTTCAAATTCATATTACTAAATTTGTACCTAGCTGATGAAGTAAAATTTTATAGTGCCATTAATTTAAAATTTGAATACAAAATAAATAAGTTAAAATCTCGAAAAATAAATTTTAATAAAAATTTGATAGTAATTTAAAAAAAGAAGATCTCCGCCGAAGCGGAGAAAAGGTGTTATTTCAAAGCATCTTTTGCTTGTTTTGCAAGTGCCGCAAATGCCTTCGCGTCATTCATAGCTAGATCAGCTAAAATTTTTCTATCAAGTTCGATCTTAGCTTTGTTTAAGCCATTGATAAATCTTGAATAGCTAATGTCGTTTAGTCTGCAAGCTGCGTTGATACGAACAATCCATAAACGTCTGAAATCACGTTTTTTCTGGCGTCTGTCGCGGTATGCGTAAACTAAACTTCTCTCTAGTTGCTCTTTAGCTTTTCTAAAGTGTTTGTGTCTAGCACTGAAAAAGCCACGTGCTAGCTTTAAAACTTTCTTATGGCGTCTTCTTCTAACTACGCCTGTTTTTACTCTTGCCATATTTATCCTTTTACAAATTGGCGCTCACGAAGTGAGTCTTGCCCCTAAATTTGGGGGAGTTTGAATGACCTTTTGTCAAAAACTTAAATCTACAGCTGCTTATACGCCGAGCATTTTGCGAACGGCTGGGACATTTGTGCTGTCCACGTATTGTGGGCCACGAAGGTCTCTCATACGCTTACTAGGTTTTTTTGTTAAGATGTGGCTTCTAAAAGCAGAGCCTCTTTTTATCTTATTTTTACCTACTTTAAAGCGCTTAGCAGCACCGCGAACGGTTTTCATCTTTGGCATGCTAATCCTTTTTGAAATTTTATACGCAAGTGCGTAAGATTTGGATTATAGCGAAAAATCCTTTAGAAAATTTAAATTTCACTTAGACAAAATTTGCGATAAATTTACATTTAACTTAAAAAAGTTTTAAAATTTAGAATTAAATTATTAAATTTGAAATATAATCACATATAAGAAATTTATTTTACTAAAGGAGTAAAAATGAAAGGGAAAATTCTCGCATCAATCGTTGCTATGAGTGCGATCTTGGGCACAAGTAGCTTGGCATGCACTACCATTTTAGTAGGAGATAAAGCTTCAAATGATGGCTCCATGCTAGTCGCCAGGAGCGCAGACAGTAAGGCTGTAAAGGCACAAGTCTTTTTAATCCATCCAGCAAAGAAAAACCAAACTGGCATGCACAGCTCAAAGGCACATGACGGCGCAAATGACTTTACATATCCGCTCCCAAAAGATAGTATGAGATATACAACTGTTGCAAATTCGCACACAAAACTTCACGGAGCAGTTGGCTACAACGAGGCTGGCGTTGGACTAAGTGGCACTGAGACTATTTACGCAAAAGACGAGCTTTTAAAGATCGATCCATATAACGAAGAGAGCGGCATCACCGAAGATGACATCCCAGACGTGCTTTTGTCACGTATGAAGAGTGCAAAAGAGGGCGTTAAGCTTCTTGGCGAGATAGTGGAGACTAAGGGCGCTGGTGAGGGCTTTGGCGTGGTATTTATCGACGCAAATGAGCTTTGGTACTTTGAAACTGGCACAGGCCACAAATGGATCGCTTCAAAGATCCCGCAAGATGAGTACTTCGTCACTGCAAACCAAGGTAGACTTCAAAACTATAAAGAGAATGATCCAAATTTCATGGGAGCAAAAGATGTGATCAAATTTGCAATCGATAACAAGACTTATGACCCTGCAAAAGATGGCGAATTTAACTTTACAAAGGCCTATACAAGGGACGATGAGAGGGATGTGACTTATAACTACCCACGCGTTTGCTGGGTGCAAAGTATGTTTAACCCAAGTCTAAAACAAGATTTTGCCGATGGTCAGAAATTCCCAGTATTTTTAAAACCAGAGAAAAAACTAAGTGTCGAAGACCTAAAAGCTGCGATGAGAGCTCACTACGACGGCACTGCGTTTGATAACTATGCTAGCAAAGATGAAGATAAGAAAAATGTCTACCGCGCAATAAGCGTCTTTAGAACATACGAGTCTCACGTCATGCAGGTGCGCCCATGGCTACCAAAAGAGATTGGTCGCGTAACTTACGTCGCTCTTGGCATGGCCGATCTTAGCGTTTATTTGCCGTATTACGAGGGGCTTGATGGCTTTATAAAAGGCTACTCAGATGGCTCATACGACGCTGATGATACTTCTATATACTGGGTTTATAGAAAGCTTCAAACCCTTGTGATGACTGACTATGAGAAGTATTCGCCAGTGGTTAAAGAGGCATACGCTAAATTTGAAAAAGAGTTGGCGGTAAAACAGGCTAAATTTGAAGATGAATACGTAAAACTTTACAAAAAAGATAAGAAAAAAGCGGACAAACTCTTAAATGAATTTAGCCAAAAGACTATGCAAGAGGCTAAGGATTTAACCCAGGAGCTTACAAACAAGGTTTTTACTATGCTTACAGCTGATATGGACGCTAAGCTAAAATCCCTAAATAAAGGCAAAAAAGACTAAAAACTCTGGGCGTGAAATTTAGTAGCGCCCAAACTTTAAACAAAAATTTGGCAAAGAGCGTTTATAATGCCGGACAAAAATTCACTACAAAGGAAAAACGCTGATGCCTTGTCCCATGCGTAAAGCTCATTAATCTCGGCAAAAAACATATCAGCGATTTTCAAAAAACACGCAAATTTTTAAATGATTTTACATTTTTTCACATTGAGATAAATCCGTTTTTGCTAGCAGGTCCGCTGCATTGTAACTGCATCTTTAATAGCAAAGCTAAGCAATGCCTAAAATTTGGCAAGGATCTTTTTAGCAGGGTTTTTTATAAATTTTACTTTAGTTTAAGAAGAAGCGGGTGTCATCCACCGTGTTTGAGGTGATTAAATTTATTGTTTGAGCCGTGATAGTGAAAATTTGGCTTTTGGTGGCAGAAGGGGTTTCTACTTACGAAGCG
>NZ_PPAU01000114.1:0-562 GCF_002914195.1 Campylobacter concisus
GTTGTAAATTTTAACCTTGATAGCTGCACAAACGGCGAAAAAGTGCTAGTTGTGGGCGGTGGCAACTCTGCAGTTGAGTATGCTATCGAGCTTTGTCAGTATAACAAAACGACGATCGCTTACAGAAAAGATAAATTTAGCCGTGTAAATGAGACAAATTTAAGCGCACTTTGGGAGCTTGAGAAGCACAATAAGATAAAAGTAAGGCTAAATCACGATATAACCGAGATCGATAATGAATCAGGCAAGGTAAGAGTGCATTATGAAAATGGCAAAATCCGTGTCTATGACAGGGTTGTCTATGCGATCGGTGGCTCAAGTCCGGTTGATTTTTTACAAAAATGTCAGATAAAAACTGATGAGAAAGGCACTCCGATAGTTGATAGCAATTACCAAAGTAGCGTGCCAGGACTATATGTGGGAGGCGACATCGTTTTAAAAAATGGCGGCTCGATAGTAGTCGGACTAAATCACGCTCATAGCGTTATCAAAGATATCTTAAAAGGCAAGGCACAAGCTTGATAAATAAAATCGCACTAGCTATTGTTTGTCTGATAGTTGG
>NZ_PPAU01000115.1:0-973 GCF_002914195.1 Campylobacter concisus
TTATAAAGCAAAATTTAACTAACTTATTCATAAAGCCTGATTTCTCTATTGTAGATGGCACAAATAACAAAAAGATAAACTTATCTCTTCAAATCACATTTGACTACGATATGGTAAAAGAAATGTTACCAAATGTAGGCAGATATTTACTAGATGACAATGATGGCAATGTGCTATACAAAGAAAAGGTAAGTGCTGGAAATTATGACACCTTCTATTCTTTTTATACCCTGGTAAATAAAGGTGCAAAAGATCTAATAGAAGAGCAACTCCATAAAGGCTATAAATTTCCGCTTTTTACAGACAAGATAGGCTCTTCTCTTTTAAGCTCGCTGCTTGTGCTAGAAACCATGATAAAAACAAATTCGGATAATAAAAATAAATCCATATTGCTATTTAGCGAGAACCAACAAGTAATTTCTGCCATTAACAAAATTAATCTTGAAGAAATTAGAGATAACCATAACATAAGCTTTAAACTTATTACTGAGAAGAATAAGCTCCAAGATGAGATCAATAAATTCCATAGCATGGACGCTGATCCTGATGTAATTATTTCAAATAGAAAAGCTACGGCCGAAGGTATGCAATTTAGAAGCTATCATCCAGAAGCATATAGCCTCTATATTGATGGGCAAGAGGTTAGAAATAATTTTGCAGCGTTTATTCAATCTGCTTCACGAACAGATAGTCCAGAAGCAAGAGATATTTTTGCAAAACATTATGGTAAGAATGAAAAATTTGTCCAAAGACTTAATGTTTCTTTTAAGAAATATGATTTAGTCCTAGAAAAGAGAGATGGTTTCTTTAAGCAAACTGACATTATAGATAAAATGCAAAATATATTTGAGGATGGAAAATTGGATAATGATGCAATGCAACAAATAAGCAACCTTGCGTATTCTTATAATAAAAACACCATTTCGGTCATTATTCCTAAGGAAGCTAGTAGAATACCTTATCTATTAAAGGC
>NZ_PPAU01000116.1:0-773 GCF_002914195.1 Campylobacter concisus
GTTGAATATAGAGCTTGGTGTAAAAATAGCAATATTATGCTTTATAACATAGAAAAAACATTTGAGGAAGATTTTTCTTTTGGCATGTTTTTGCAGGATGAAGAGGCGTATGCCGTAATGCAATATACTGGCTGCAAAGATATTGGTGGCGAAAAGATATATGAGAGCGACATAGTGCATTTTGCAGCCATAAATCCAACTGGATATGAAAATCACGATGGAGAGTGGGTAGATACCACTGAGGAAGAAAAGCCAGGAGTAGTTATTTTTAAAGATGGTTGCTTTTGTGTAGAATTTCCAGATGGATCGCTACTGCCTTTTAATGCCCCTAAGTCAGAGGCAGATAAAACTCCTATTATAGAATTGTTTGCGGTCTTAGGTAATATTTATCAAAAATAGTCGAGGAGATGGAGATGAAACCCATTAAATTTAAAGCATACGTTCCAGGCATTAATGTTCTTTTGAACGTCATAAACATGGATCTTGATTTTAACGGAGATGTTACGGGCATAGTTGTTCCTACGAGGGAGATAACTGGTGAGGATACGTTTGAAACAACATTTTTTAAGCATGAAGATGATTTTAAATTAATGGAATATACTGGACTACACGATCATAATGGCAACGAAATATATAGTGGCTATATCGTGGAATATCCAGATGGAAGTGTAGGTGAGGTTGTGTGGAGTGGCGGCTATGCAGCATATATTGCAAAACTAAAGCGTATGAAGCCTTTTGTATTTTGGATAGATGACAAATGCAAGGTTATAGGT
>NZ_PPAU01000117.1:0-3807 GCF_002914195.1 Campylobacter concisus
GCTCAAATGCTAAGCAAGTATGAGCTTATGACGCATGAGCTACAAAAACAACAATATGATGCCGAAAGAACGCTAAGATATAAATGCCTAAATATGGATTATGAGATAAATATATTAAACTCTAAAATTACTAATGTTGAGATGTTGTTAATAAAATTTAAAGCCGCGCAGTGATTTTCACTCACGGCTTTAAGTGCTGTGTGCTTTCTAAACTCTCGCGTAACAAACCTGATCCTATTACTTTTTCTACAAGCTCCTCATTGAAGTCCTTAAATTTAGGATCATTAGGCACTCCACGCTCAATATTAAAGCTTGCAAATTTCTTAAGTAATCCAGTTGTATTTTCATCTAGTGAGCTAGCGTGGTGCTTTAAAATTTGATTTGATATAACCTTAATGTCATCAAGGCTCTTGACAAGCTCTGGACGAGATAAATTAATTTTTTCTAGCAATAAATCTTTAAATATGTTTGAAATTTTAATCTCCATATCCTTGCTAAATTTATCTCCAGCTTCATCGTTGTCAAATCCAATAACAATTCTATTGTAACACTGCAAAGCTCTTTTCATATAGTTCTTCAGCGTATCATAAAACAATTCAGATGGATGTCCAAGAGTTCCTGCGATTGTTGTTTTCTCTCTATCATAATATCCAAGCTTAATTGCGCTTGTGCCGTCTAAAACTGGATTTTCAACAATTAGAAGGGTTTGATCCGTAGTTTCTAGCTTTGGGAAACTACCAACTAGGCTAATTCCTCTTTGCGAGCCTTTTCTCATTCTTTTTTCCATGTCAATAAAGCCTCGCTTAATTTGTCCGTCATCATCTTTATATTTAACGAGTAACATCCTTGACATAACACCATAGGCTTCATCGTTCTTTAAATCGCTTGGGATTTCCATTTTTGATAGCTTTTTAACTGTTGCTTCAAGTCTTGCATCATCTACTCTATACGTTGATTGGGTCTTATAGCTTCCTTTTTTGATATTCTCTCTTGTAATGTCAAAAAAGTCTTGTGTTAGCAAATTCATCTTTTGATCACCGATCATCTTTAGTTTGCCCCCCTCTATCGTATATGTTGGGCAAGAGATAGAGTATGCCCCTATGTTTTCATAGTGGTCGCTCTCTGGTCTTACGAGTTTTATGCGGCTTATACGATTGTTTTGGGGAGTATTAATATTATTAAAGCCGTCCAATAAGTCTTGTATATCACTTCGTATTTCAAGCCCCCTAGAAAACACATTGGCCTTGGCAAAAAAGTTACTCTCTCCCTCGTATCCTCTTTTCCAAATTTGATAGTTTTCGTCCCTTCTTACGCTTGCGCTTGGCAACGAATAGTCTTTACCAGCTGTTGAGCCAATGCTAAGCCCATATTTTTCCGCATTTTTTCTATCGGCCGCTATTGCTTCAAGCATTTTAATAATAGATCCGTAAGAGTAGTCCAAAAGCCTATCAGACATAAAAGAGATAATATCACCGCCCTTGTGTCCGTCCTTAAATTCTCTACGCTTTGCCTCTTTTTCTAGGCCTCTTATTTCAAGCTGTGGTGGCTCACTTGTATCCTTTACCATAAAGTATGTATAAAATTCGTAATTATCGCTCTTTTTAGGGTAATCTGTTCGTTTAATTGAGCATGTCACTACCTCGTCATTGCTACCCTTATATTGAGGATATGTCTTGCAGGATTTGCCCTTTACCTCTTCATAGCCTAATAGCTCTAATAACTCTATAAGGGATAAATTTTTTCTTATCTCGTCTTTTTTCTTTTCAAAAAAAGCTTTTTTATATTCATCTGAATTCGCTTTATCCAAAAAACTTTTCATTGCACTATAATATCTATATACGTCATCAGGCAAAGATATATCTAGTGTTTTTGCTATCTGCTTTGCATACTCTATCTGCTTGCTTGTTGGTGCATTAAATCGCATATCTTGCCTCCATCAGAATTTTATCTTGCTTGATTGTCCTTGCTCGATCTCTTGATCATCACCATAATCGTTTTCAACAATCTTATCCTTAAATAGGTGTTCTGCTTGCGCTATTATGGAGTTATTTCTATCCTCTTTGTCTAAAAATGCTAAATTTACTTCAGCAAATCTTGTTTCGTCAAAGGCTTTTATAAATTTCTCTGTTGGTATGGAAATTCCAAGCTCATTAACCACACTGCTCACTTCTTCTAAAATTTCATAAGGGTTTTTGCTAAGGTTCATATCTAGCTTTGCTTCAAGGTATGCTTTTGAACTTAAAATGTAGTCCTCTTTTTTGTCTAGCTTATTAAATTTGATAAACTCTCTTGTTTCAGGGTTGATCTCTTTGATATCTTTTCCATCAAGAAATTCTTTATAGCCATTAAGAATAATTATACCCATGCCTGCTTTGGCTTCCTCCGAGTTTAGTTTCATATTTTTACTAGCCACTTTTGTTATATAGTCGCCTATCATATTGCCAAGATTTTTTTGATTTTGCTCGGTAAAATGGAGCTGTATAAAAGTAGCACGTTCTTGTTTGTCTGCTAGTTTTACGATATTGTCATATTTGGTTTCTTTAAGGCCCAGTCTTTCATATAGCCCCTTTAGCATCTTATCCTCAAATTCTCTAATTTTTGGCATTTGATCTTTAAGTGGGGTTGGCAAATCACCCACTGCTATCGCTTCAACCATATCGTGCATAAGAGCCTTTAAAACGATCTCATTTTTTTGCTCATTTGTTATGCTAATGTCTTTAAGGTAATAATTTGTGATTTTTGCCACGTTAAGGCTATGCTGTAATGTGGAATACTCAACGCTGCCAAGAAAACCCCTAGAATTTAGTAAATTTGCGCACACTTTAGTGATAAAATCCTCTTTTGACAAATGGCTAGTGTCAAAGTCTTTAACGAGTTTTCCTAGCGTTAGAGAGGTAACATCTTTTGATTCTTTTATAAAGGCTTTAAAAACCCTCTCTTTTAAAATACTAAACATACTTTCCGCGCTATCTTTAATTTTTACGCCAATAGCATTAATATTATTTTGCAGCTGTGGCTGTTTTTCGTTTATTGCTATTAGTGCCTTTTGTGAGGCATCATAAGCAAATTTAGCCCCAGCTACGGTCGTGTTGATCATTAAATTAGCTACTCTAGTGGCAAATGTTTTTGTAAAATTCCCAAAAACCTTTAGCCCTTGTTTGAGTGGTTCTAAATCTCTTGGGATGTGTCTATCAAGTAGCGCAGCGGTTTTGTTTTTCATATCAGCCAAAAAGTCCTTTCTTATTCTTTTTTTGCCAAACATAGCAAAACTACTCTCTCTATTGTAGGCGTAATTATCCATTGCAATAGTGGTCTTTAAATCTGTGCCATATCTACTTGCCTTTGTGATCTGTTGCTTTTCTGGGTCATAGTCAATAACAAGCGTATTGTTTAAAAAACCTGCTGTTGTGGTAGAAACATAAAATTTAACAGTGCTATTGCTGTTGTGCCTTTGATACATATTTACAAATTTTTCGTTATCTTTTAGATCAACCATTTTGCCATTTATCTTGATCTTGGTCCCCTCAAAAACAACTGGCGTAACCAGTGGTGCTACATCCATTTCAACAAAAACGTCTTCTTTGATGCTTCTATTTTTAACAATTTCATCTGCAATGTAGTTGAGTTTATTTGCAATATCAACGCTATATGGATCACTTTTGCTAAAAAGCTTGGCGTGCTTTTTAAATTTATTAGCAATATTAGCAATAGTAAAAGTATTTTTTGTCGTATTTGCGATCTCGGCAATGTTTGCATATAAATTTCGTTGGTAATCTCTATCCAATGTTTGTTGATGATCTTCTATGC
>NZ_PPAU01000118.1:0-634 GCF_002914195.1 Campylobacter concisus
AGGGAGAAAAAAGAGAGGGAAAGGAGAAGAGGAGGAGGAAGAGGAAGAGGGGGAGAAGAGAAAGGGGGGAAGGAAAGAAAGGGGAAAAAGGAGAAAAGAGGGAGAGGGAGAGAGGGGAGGGAAGAAAAGAGAGGAGAAAGAAAAAGGAAAAGGAGGAGAGGGGAGAAAAGGGGAGGAGGGAGGAGAGGAGGGAGGAAAGGGAGAGGGGAAAGGGGAAGAGGGGGAGGAGAAGGAAGGGGAGAGAGGGAAAGGGAGAGGAGAAGGAAAAAGAAAGAGGAAAGGAAGAAAAAAAAGGAAGAGGAAAGGGGGAAAGAGAGAAGGAGAAAAGAGAAGAAGAAAGAAAAGAAGAGGGGGGAGAAGGAAAAGGGAGAAAAAGGGAAAAAGGGAAATGTCGAATGTTTGTACGATTTTAACAAAAGATAATAGCAGTGCAGGTGCGAGCGGGCATTTTGACGGGGTGCAGAGAGGACGCAAAGAGATTTAAAATCAGATTGGCGAGTTTGGAGGAATTGGCGTGGTAGATAACAATAAAACCAACATCACAACAAAGCTAAAGCGAGCGGAGTACTCAAAGTATCCGTGCTTTTTGTATAATTTTGACAACATTAAAGGGCTTAGCGGTGAGGAACTTATC
>NZ_PPAU01000119.1:0-702 GCF_002914195.1 Campylobacter concisus
ATTAAAAATGCCTGCAAGATTTTTTAATTCTTCAATTATAAAATTTTCTCTTTGGGTTATATTGCTTCTATTGTTACTAATCTTTCTTACCAATATCTTTAATTCTTCTAAAAAACCTTCCATGGCAAAATTTCTTCTGCTTAATTCGTTTTTGCTTTTTGCTTTTGCGAAATCGCTATTGCAAGCATTAAATAGAGGTAAGAACATTGCTTCTACTCTAGCAGATGGCGATAGATCTTTCCTCAAAGCATTTTCACTATATGCTATTTGGTATATTTTCGAGTCAGGGACATCTTTTTTGATGATCTTAACTGGTATTGTTTGTAGCGGTGGTTTGTCTTCGCTTCTTAATGCGTTATTTAATGCCCTAAGAGCCGCAAGTCTTCTTCTGCCACTTATTAATTCTAGCTCTCTTTCGCCTTTTCTAGCAAAAATTAATGGCACTACAATGCCGTTTGCTTCTATGTCTTTAACAAGAGAGAGAAAGTCTTCGCTATTTTCCAGATCACCATCGATTGATCTATCATCAAGGTTATCTCTGATTTCGTATTCATTTGGGTCAATGCTGCTTATCTCTTCATAAAAGTCCATAGGTTATTCCTTACATTTTTGTAAATTCCATAGTTGCGCCGTTCATTTCTTTAATGCCAGAACTCATAGATATTTGAGGTGGCGTATTTGCGTTTAAGAATTTAATTATAT
>NZ_PPAU01000120.1:0-575 GCF_002914195.1 Campylobacter concisus
TAATTATATAAATTAAAAAGATGGAGTTATAAACATGTTAGACGAAAAATACAGCAGCTATGCTGAGAAGGTTTTGTCCGAAAGCGACAAAAGCGATACAAGACGGATATATAAAGACATCTTTCATGATAGCAACGTTGTTATCCACGAAAATTGTATTATGGATATTAATGATTTGTTGCTTAAGGGCAGAGAGTATGGCGATCAATTTATAATTCCTGCATATCAAAGGGGCTTAGTTTGGAGTGAAAATCAAAAGGTCAATTTAATAAAAACGATTATGGCTGGCGTTCCTATTGGAACTTTTGTATTTGCCAGGCAAGCCTATGACAAACAAACACTTAAAAAGCTACCAGCCAGGAAATATTATTTATTAGACGGGCAGCAAAGGTTGAATGCGATAAGGGGCTTTTTAGATAATGAATTTGCTATGGACGGATACTTTTTTCCCGCTCTCCCCTCTCTTGCTCCCCGCGCTTTCCTCTCTTTTCCTCCTTTCGGCTCTCTGATCCTCCCTGCCCCACCCCTGGAGCCGTCGCTAGCTTTTTCTTTGACGTTCCATTTTGGTTTCCCTG
>NZ_PPAU01000121.1:0-549 GCF_002914195.1 Campylobacter concisus
GTGTGGGGACAAGAATTATCCAATATAAACACTTAAAGACAAGTAAAAAGGGGAAATAATGAATAATTTAGATAGAGTTATGGCAACATTGCCACGTTATGAGCTAGAAGCAATGGGGCTAATTAATAATAATGTTATTAGTAATGAAGCAGAGGAATTTTACATCTCATATAGTAATTCACGATTTTCGGTTTCAGATTATGGTTGCGACACAACAGCGTTATATGTTAATGAAACTGGTCAATTTCTTATCCTAAGAGGGGACCATCGTGATGGCTATGCAGGTCTAAATTTTAATGAAGCCATTGAGTATTTTTATAACCATATCGAAGATGCTCACAAATACTCCGATCATGGAAGAATATATATATTTGATGAAGAAGCAAATAGCTTAAACTGCGTAGCAGGCGGTTATTGATTGAAAGAGGCATAGAGAGGCCGACCAAGATCTCGCTATGCCTACAACAGTGAAAAAACTTATATTCATCCTTATCGGAATGAAACGTTTCAATAGTATTTTATAAGCACTTAAAAGCTAATAAAATATGC
>NZ_PPAU01000122.1:0-47350 GCF_002914195.1 Campylobacter concisus
ACTTTTAGTTTTATTTATTAGTTTGTCTAATCTATTATAAATTATAAAATAATAGACTGGCTCAATCGATCACTTGTTTAGATTTCAAAGATTGACTAATAGTTTAACAATTGTAAGTTAAAAGAACTTTCTGCTCTGCGTTTTGCAAAACAGAAAGTGAAGTATATAGAAGTGATGCTTAAATGCAGATAAAAATCAGGCTAATTTTTAAAAACCCATAAAGAAATTTTGAAGTCCAACTTTTCCATTAAATATAATATCTTTTTTGTTTGGATCATATTTAAATTCGCTTATTACTTTTTTGTCCTCTTCTTTAAAATATCCAGCAGATACCAAAGTAGGCTCAACAAAAGCTACTTCTGGCACTAATGTATCAAAAAAATTCGCCAGACTTTCATCGACACTTATTTTTCCACTAAGAGATAATTTATCAAAAATTTCTGACTGATTTGTTCCCTTTTTAAAGCCATTTACTGCTGCATCCAAATTTAGCTTTAAAGTCTTATCTCCTTTTTTAAAGCTTAATGTATCTATTTTTATACTTGGATTCTTTTCTAAGATTTGATCTATTGTCTCATCAAAATTTAATCCAGCTAAAACATTATAATTTTCTTCATTATTTAAATTATTAAGCTTGTCCAATACATTATTTAACGCAGGTACATTGATATTTGCGATTTTGCTATCAAAGACAAAATCTGTATATTTTACTTTATCAACTGCTACGATACCTATTTTTATAACATCGTCTGATCTTCCAAGATCATTTGAGATTTCAAATTTTGAGTCATACTTAAAGTCATCTATCAAAATATTACTTACATCATTAGATGCGAAAGACACCCTTTTAAATTTAACTTTTGCTAAATAAGGTACAAGCTGGCTTTCTAAAATTTTTGAAATCTTAACTGGCTCTTTATAACTTGAGTCAATATAAAACCCTTCGATATTTAGATCAACTTTGTTGTACTCACTAAAATCTTTCAAAACAATTTTCTCTGCTTCAACCTTTAAGCTGTTTATACTATCTTTTGAATCAAGCGTCATACCAATCTTTATATCTTTTGTATTAACGGCGGTTTTTTGCTTATCATTAAATTCAATATTGCTAAATTTAATATCCACATCTTTATCGCCAGTTAGGCTGACTTTTGTTTTAGTTGTTGCAATGACATTTGAACCCATGAATGTTGCGATAATGTTTTTAATCATATCGTTTTGGATAGAAATTTTTGAGTCTATTTCAAAGCCATCTATAAAAGCAAGCACTGTATGAGAAATTTCATTTTCTACTTTAAAAACCAAATCCTCATTTGCATTTTTACCAAATATATTTTCCAAAAGATCTTTTGAAACACTAAAATCAAATGATCCTTTTGAGCCAAAAAAACCTTTTTTGTAATTGTTATTAGAAATTTTAAAGCCCTTAATATTGTTTAGATCATTCACTATCCTTTGATAGTTTTTCTCTACCTCATTTGAAGCAAAATAAACCGCTCCAATGGCTACCACGATAACTACGATTAAAGCAGATATCACCTTTTTCATGCTTTTCTCCTTTTTGTAATATGTTGTAAAAAAAACCAAATTCCAAGCAACAAACAAACCATAGCAAGAGGCATAATATATCCATGCTCGCCAAGATAGTCGCTTGCACCTACAAAATAATCACCCGCTTTAAAGCTGGCAAATCCGATAATGGCCGCCCAAAGCACTGACGAGATCAAATTTATAATGCTAAATTTATAAAATGAATATTTCGTAAGTCCAAGCGCGATAGGAACCAAAGTTTTGACGCCGTAGATAAATTTTTTGATAAATATTATCTTATCGCCGTGTTTTTTGGCCAAAATTCCTGCATAAGCAAGCTTTCTTTTATGATTTTTGATATAAGGCATAAGTGAGTTTTTATTAAATCTTGCGACATAAAAAATTAGCGTGTCACCGATTGTATTTGCTACAGCAGCGACAATTATACTAAGAGTGATATCCATCTTACCGGCAAAACTTAAAATTCCAGCGGCGATTAATGCAACCATGCCGCCACCAAGGCTATAAAAAAACAATACAATATAGCCGTATGTTGAAACTGAGTTTATGATATCTTGCATTAATCTCCTAAAAGTTTAGATGCAGAGGCTATTAGCTGTTCATAGGCATAGCCACTTTGCTTTAAAATTTCTTCTCTTGCACTAATGACAGCTCCGCCAAAACTAGCTCCCGCAAAAAACCCATCATTTGCAGCATATGCGTATATATCACTTGAAAATTTAAAATCGCTTACTTTACTGTAATTGCGTCCAATGTCACCAAAAGCTACTGATAGCTTTGTATCAAGCGTGATCTTGGCATCTTTAATATCATGGATAATGCTATCTTTAAATATAAAAAGCACAAGCGAACTATCTTCATAACCAAGCTGTATACCGATGCTACCGCCACTTATGCTAACTGGTAAAATTTCACTTGGCGAGTTAATGTTACCAACAACCATGATGCCATCTCCACCCATACCACCAACTACAAAACCGACCTTTTTAACACTTGGAAAGATGATCGTTGCTTTTGACTGCTCGATTAGCTCTTTTATAGGAGCGTTTCTAGCACCTCTCATCGTTGTTATAAACGAGTTTGCCGAGTCCAGCACGAGCTCCTCACTGGCAAAGCCAATTGAGAAAAATAATAAAATTGAAAAAAGAAATTTCATATTTTGCCGTTATTTTGCAAAATCAATAGCACGAGTCTCTCTGATGACACTTACTTTTATCTCACCAGGATACTGCACCTTGCTCTCGATCTCTTGAGCTATCTCTTTTGCTACAAGCACGGCCTCGTCGTCGTTTATGAGTTTAGCGTTTGCTATGACGCGAATTTCGCGGCCTGCATTTATCGCATAAGCTTGTTTGATACCATCTTTACTTTTTGCGATGTTTTCGATCTCTTCGACACGCTTTAAGAAGCTCTCAAGCACCTCACGCCTTGCACCTGGACGAGCTGCACTTAGTGCGTCAGCTGCGCAAACAGCCGCACTTTCTATACTTGTTGCCTCTTCGTGGCCGTGGTGAGCGTAGATAGCGTTGATGACTACTGGATGCTCTTTGTAGCGTTTACAAATTTCTGCTCCAAGATCAACGTGGCTGCCCTCATACTCGTGAGTTAGCGCTTTACCGATATCGTGAAGTATGCCAGCTCTTTTTGCAAGTTTCTCATCTCCGCCACACTCAGCTGCAATGATGCCAGCAAGGTGAGCTACTTCAAGGCTATGAGCCAAGGCATTTTGACCGTAGCTCGCTCTAAATTTAAGCTTGCCTATTAGTTTTACGATCTCTGGATGAATTTTATTTAGACCAAGATCCATGACGATATTTTCGCCCTCTTCTTGTATGCTTTGCTCAAATTCTTCAGTCACTTTTTTGTGAAGATCCTCTATCCTTGCTGGCTGGATTCTGCCATCCTCCACTAAAAGCTCAATGACTCTTGTTGCGATTGCACGTCTGTAAAGATTAAAGCTACTTAATATAATTGCATGAGGCGTATCATCGATGATGATATCAACACCAAGCACCATTTCAAGAGTCTTGATGTTACGTCCCTCTTTGCCGATGATCCTACCTTTTAGCTCATCGTTTTTGATATTTACGACATTTATCAGACGCTCAGCCGCAAATTCTCCAGCAAATCTTGACGTAGCCTGCGCCAGGATGTAATTAACCCTCTTTTTAGCTTCTCTTTTTGCTTCTTCTTCGTATTTTCTAACGATGTGAGCAATATCCGCACGAGACTTCTCCTCAACCTTTTTAAGTACGACCTCTTTTGCCTCTTCTTCTGTTAAGCCAGCAGCGTGCTCAAGTACTCTTATCGCCTCTTCTACCTTATTTTGATAAGTAGCCTTTAAATTTAAGCCCTCTTCGTAAGTGATTTTTGCATCTTGCTTATCTTTTTCAAAAAGCTCTTTACTTTCGTTTAAGAGCTCTTGCTCATTTAGCAAAATTTTCTCTTTTTTGGTTAGTTCATCAAATTTACTCGCATACTCTTTTTGAAGCTTTGTCGTCTTGTCATCGTATCTTTTTTTGGCCTCAAATTCAGCTTCTTGTACTGAAATTTTAGAATTTTTAAGCGTTAGCTCGGCTTCGTACTCGATAGCTTTTGCCTTTGCTTTTGCTTGTTCTAAGAAGATGTTGTAGTTTGCATCATTTATCTTTTTAGCGTATAGATACCCTGCTCCAACGCCCGCCACACCGGCTCCTAAGCCTATTAAAACCTCTATCATTTATTCCTCTTTTTATATAATTTTTATTTGGGGTTATATAAAAGTCTGCTACCGCGTCTTGTGCATTTGAAAGCACATCTTTGGTATAAAAGTCTTTTATCTCAAGAAAAACTATCCGTTTTGGCTTAATAGGCAAAGAGTCAAAAAATCTATCATAAAATCCTTTTCCATGCCCTATCCTAGCCATAGCTCCATCAACCCCAATCGCTGGAACTACTGCCATATCAAGTCTAACATTATCCATTTTTTTGCCAGATGGCTGTCTGACGTTAAATTTATAAGTTATAAATGGCAGTCGCAATCTTACCATCTTTAAGCTAAGACCTACCATAAAAGGGGCAAAAATTTCACATTTACGTGATAAATTTCGCCTTATTTTAAGCACATCTACTTCGTAGTTAAGTGGCAAATAAAACAATACTTTCTTAGAATTTGTAAAATTTATCAAATTTAAAAGCGTTTTTGTAGCTTTATAGTGCGAGCATTTGGCCTTAAATTTAGTAAATTTCATCAAATTTGCTCTTGCATTTTTTCTAAATTCATTTTTTTCTAAATTAACGCTCATTTTATGCTCTTTCTTGTATAATCCTGAAATCTTATTCAAAAGGAAATTCATGACATTAAAACAAGGAATTATAACATCACTTTGCCTTTTTGCCTTTTTTGGATGTGGCGACAATAAAGGCCAAAAAGACGAACAAAACTCAAGCAAGCAAGTCCAAAGTAAAAATTTAGACGAAAATAGTAACAAAAGCGAAAATTTAAACAAAGACTCTGTCGCGCCAAAAGCTAGCGAGAGCAGCCAAAACAACGAGATAAAAGACATAACCCTAAAGCTACTAAATGGCAGCACGATGCAAATAACAAAAAGAAGTGATGGTTTTGACGTAAAAGACGGCAAAAAAGCAACGCTTTACGTATTTTTCGCTACATGGTGCCCACCTTGCAAAGCTGAGATACCGCATTTAAACAACCTAAGTGAAAAATTTAAAAATGAACTGAACATTGTTGGCGTACTACTTGAAGACAAGAGCGAAGATGAAGTGAAAGAATTTGCACAAAAATACAAGGTCAAATACGATATAGCTGTTGGCGATGGAAATTTCTTATTCGAAAAGGCGATTGGTGGCATCAAAGGGCTTCCAGCATCTGCACTTTTTAAAGCAAATGGAGACTACGCTCAAGGTTACATCGGTCTTGTGCCTGAAGAAATGCTTGAAAATGATATAAATAGGGCTACAAAATAATGCTTGAATTTTTAAAAAAAGGCTTTGAAAAGACCTTTGGAGCGATCAGCTCAGCTAAAAAATCAAAAAAAATAAATAAAGATAGTTTAGAAGAAATTTTACTAGAAGCTGATGTTGCATACGAGATCGTGGAAGAAATTTTATACTACTTGCCACCACAAGATGAAGTGAGTAGAGCAGATCTAAGACGAGTTATGAGTAGTTATTTTATCTACGAAAACGAGCGTGTGATTGAGCCTGATAAGCCATTTGTCGATCTCATCCTTGGCGTAAACGGTGCTGGCAAGACAACAACGATCGCAAAGCTTGCAAATTTATATAAAAACAATGGTAAAAGCGTCATTTTGGGCGCTTGTGATACATTTAGAGCTGGTGCGATCGAGCAGCTTCGTCAGTGGTCACTTAGGCTAAATGTGCCAATAGTCGCCACCCAGCAAGGTCACGACCCTTCAGCTGTTGCTTACGACACGATCAGCTCGGCTCTTGCAAAAGGTATCGACCGAGTCATCCTTGACACAGCCGGCAGACTTCAAAACCAGACAAATTTAGCAAACGAGTTAGAAAAGATCGTTCGCATTAGCAAAAAGGCTTACGAAAAAGCGCCCCACCGAAAAATTTTGATTCTTGATGGCACGCAAGGTAACGCTGGAGTTGCGCAAGCGAAAGCGTTTAACGATATCGTCTCGCTTGATGGTGTCATCATCACAAAACTTGATGGCACTGCAAAGGGTGGAGCGCTATTTGGCGTGGCAAGAGAGCTTGAGCTACCTATATTTTATATAGGCGTTGGCGAAAGCATGGATGATATCATCAAATTTAACCCAGATGAGTTTTTAGACGAGCTGATGGACGCTATTTTTGAGTAGAGTGAAATTTCTTAGTAAAATTTGCTTTTTCGTTGCTCTTTTGGCGATTGATATTCTTGCATTTACTCCAAAAAGTCCCACGATCATCGAAAATTCGTGGGACAAAGCAAACCATTTTTTAGCCTTTTTCGTCCTTTACATCCTACTCTACCTTGGCTATGAGTTTAAAATTTTTAAAAATTTAGCCCTACTTTTAGCCTTTGGTGTGCAAATAGAGCTCGTTCAAGCATTTTTACCAAACAGGAGCTTTAGCCTACTTGACATCGTGGCTGACATGATCGGAGCGGCTTTTGGACTAACGATAGTTGAAATTTTAAAAAGGATATATTATGGCAAAAGCAAAGCCAGTTTTTGAGTGTCAAGCGTGTGGTAATCAACAGGCAAAGTGGCTAGGTAAATGCCCGCAATGTGGGGCTTGGGATAGCTTTGTCGAGCTTAGCCAGCAAGAGATAAAGATAAGTAAAGAGATAGCAAAAAGCACTAGCGCATCTAGCAAAGCCATAAGCATAGACGAAGTTGAAATTCAAAATTTTACGAGATTTAGCACCAAAGATAGTGAGCTAGACCTCGTTCTTGGTGGTGGCGTTGTCGAAGGCTCACTCGTTTTAATAGGTGGCAGCCCGGGCATCGGTAAATCAACATTGCTTCTAAAAATTGGCTCAAATTTAGCAAAAGACGGCAAAAAAACGCTCTATGTAAGCGGCGAAGAGAGCCAAAGCCAGATAAAAATGAGAGCTGACAGACTAAATGCGGTGGATAAAAATTTATACCTATTAACTGAAATTTGCCTAGAAGATATCCTGCTAGAGGTGCAAAAGAGCGACTACAAGGTGCTAGTCATTGACTCCATACAAACGCTTTATAGCCAAAATATAACCTCCGCGCCAGGCTCGATCACGCAGGTTCGTGAGATCACGTTTGAGCTAATGAGGCTTGCAAAGAGCCAAAACATCTGCGTTTTCATCATCGGTCACATAACCAAAGAGGGCTCGATCGCAGGGCCTAGAGTGCTTGAGCACATGGTCGACGTGGTGCTTTATTTCGAGGGCGATGCTAGTAGAGAGCTGAGAATTTTGCGTGGGTTTAAAAACCGCTTTGGCTCGACGAGCGAGGTTGGTATATTTGAGATGAGCCAGCACGGACTAGTGAGCGCAAATGAGGTCTCGAGTAAATTTTTCACACGTGGCGGAGCGATGAGTGGTAGTGCAATAACTATCATAATGGAGGGCTCAAGGGCGCTTAGCATAGAAATTCAGGCACTTGTTTGCGAAAGTGCCTATCCAAAACGAAGCTCGACTGGCTTTGAGAGAAACCGCCTAGATATGCTGCTGGCCCTACTTGAGCGAAAGCTAGAAATTCCACTTGGACACTACGACGTCTTCATAAATGTTTCAGGTGGCGTTAAGATAAGCGAAACTGCGGCCGATCTAGCCGTCATCGCAGCGATAATCAGCAGCTTCAAAAACCGCCCTATCAGCAAGGATAGCGTCTTCATCGGCGAGCTAAGCCTAAACGGCGAGATAAGAGAAATTTTCAACCTCGATCAACGACTAAAGGAGGCAAAAACGCAGAAATTTAAAAACGCCATCATCCCAAACAAACCGCTTGACACGCAAGGTCTAAAGTGCTTTTACGCCAAAGATATCACGCAAGTGCTTGAGTGGATGTAAATTTATCTTGCCAGCGATTTAACATCAATACTTTGCTGGCTAGGCCATGTTTTTTGGAATTTATCTTTTGTATAAGTCTGAGAGCATCTATGCTTTTTTCTTTGAAATTTAAATTATAAGAATTCCATTCTTTGCTTATAAAATACCTATGCCCTCTTATCCACTTTAAGCTTTGCCACTTTTTCTAAAATTTCAAACATACTCTTACCACTATCAAATTCACTCTTTATAAATTTATAAAGCTCTTTAAATCTCTCATCAGCTTCAAACTTATAGGTTTGAGATTTTTTAGTAACTTGTATAGGTGTAAATTTTTTCTCTTTGGCGTTGTCTTCTTTTTCAAGATTATTTATATTCTGAACACCTTTTTCGTTTAACTCTTTTAATATATTAACAGCATTTTTAGCATCTTCGCCAGATAGAGTTAGATCAAATCGCTCTTTTAATACATATTTAGCCCACTCCTCTTTAAACTCATCAACGCTCATATCGCTATCAAGCAGATCAATAGTCCTTGAGTTTTTAGTAAATAGCAAATCTTGATTGCCACGATATTCATTTAAAAACTCATTTACAGTGTATGGGGTCTCTCTTAAAAGTTTCGGCTTAGTGTTATCTGGTTTTGCTTGCTGACCTTGTATATACTCTACAAATAAACCCTTGCTTTCATTTATGAAATTTTTAAGATCTGATAGCTGCTCGCTTGTAAAGTTAGGATCATAGCCTCTAAGCTTTCCTATGATAGTGACTTTTGCTTCATCGCCCTTTGTAAAGCCAGATAGTGGATATATATGTCTATCATAAGCCTCAGCTTGAGCTTTTCTATCAAGCCTTGCGTATTTAGGAAAGCTCATACCATATCCCATATCGTTACTAAGTATCTCGTTTATATCGTTAAATTTAAATCCCATCTCTCTTGCCATGTTCTCTCTTGAGAGATAGTTAGTAGTTGAGAGGTTATTAGAAATTTGCATTTTACTATCCTTAGTTTCTTTAGCTCCATTAAATCTTAATCTAAGATATCGTCTTTTCTTTAAAAAATTTTATAAAAATACGTTTTTTAAATTTATCAGAAGTAGTTAAAAGATATTAAAAAGCTTTGTAAAAATATATAAATTTTAGACAATCATCACTGCAGCTACGGCAAATCCGCCGTCGTGAGTTATGCTAAGGCTTGCTTCTTTGATATTAAAATTTGTATAAATTTTTGGGCTAAATTTTATCTTTGGTGCGTTTTTTGCGTCTTTGCTGAGCATAATGTCTAAAAAGCCACACTCTTTGCTGATACCCACACCAAGAGCTTTGCTAGCTGCTTCTTTGGCCGCCCAAAATCCAGCCAAAGTCGCATCGTTTTTTGCTAGCGTGATCTCGTCATCACTAAGAAATTTTTTTAAAAAAAGCTCGCCGTAACGAGCTTTAAGTCTAGAAATTCTATCTATCTTAACGATATCGATGCCTATCATTGCACCACAAAATCAGTAAAAAATATATTTTTGATGTAGCCATCATTTAGCACTTCATTTAGCTTGCCGACGATCTCGTCTTTTAGCCTATCCTTGCCCTTTGCAGTGCTTACTTCTTCGTAAGTTTTTGATGAAAGTGTTCTAATGATAATATCTCTTAAAAGTGCTTTTTTCTTATCAAGCTCAGGAGTTAGCAACTCATCGCTTTGCTCCATATCGATCTTTGTTTTAAGAAATCTTGAGCCATTTTCGCTAAGTAAATTTACAATGAACTGATCAAGCGGATATATCGGCCCCATATTTGAATAGTCGTTGCTACCATGCTTTGCCTTATTTTGAGCTGGCATGGACTGCGTTTGAGTCTGAGCTGGTGTTTGCGCCATATTTGCCTCTTTTGGCTCGTCAGAACTAAGCATCAAAAACGCGACTAGCCCTCCAATAACTAGCAGCAAAACAAATATCGCAATGATAATTATCATTAATGCACCATTGCCACCTTTTTTTGCCTTTTTTTCTTCAACTTCTTCAGCCATCTTTCCTCCTTTAAGTTTTGGCTATAATTATACAAAAAATTCGCAAAAATGAGAAAAAATGATACATAAAACAAATGCGGCTAGGGCTTTAGATAAGCTAAAAATTAATTATGAAATTTTAGAGTATGAGGTCGACTTAAACGATCTTTCAGCCATTCACGTAGCAGCTAGCACCAAGCAAGATATAAAGCAAATTTATAAAACTATTGTTTGTGAGTGTGAGCCTAAAAATTTCGTTGTTGCATGCTTGCAGGGCGATTTGGAGCTTGATCTAAAAGCACTTTCCCATGCGTGCGGAGCTAAACGCTGCGAACTTATAAATTTAAAAGATCTAGAAAAAATAACTGGCTATATTAGAGGTGGCTGCTCGCCACTTGCTATGAAGAAGCATTTTGCGACTTTTATAGACGAGCGCGCTATGGAGCGAGAATATGTCCTTGTAAGTGCTGGAGTGAGAGGCAAACAGATAAAAATAGCTCCAAATGATCTTTTAAAGGCTTGCGAAGCAAGTTTTGCCAATATCGCTAGGCTAGCTCTTTAAAAACTCTATAAATTTAAACTTCTCGCCTAAAAACTCAGGCGAAAGTAGAAATTTTGCTTGTTTAGCTGCATTTTCATAGGCTTGCTTGCTACCTTTTTCAAGCACTAAAGATAAAATTTCATCCACACCAAGATCGCAAACTAAAGCTTCGTTTTGTTTTTTAAATTTAAGCATCTTAAAGCCAGCCTCACTAAAAGCCTCTTTTACTTGCTTAAAGCAAAGGCTATATGTTAGATCCGATCTTTTAAAATATGGCTCAAGATCTGAAATTTCAAATAAAGAAAATACTTGATGGTCTTTAAAAATCCTTAGGCTAAACTCATTTTTTGGCTCAAATTCGCCATAGTCAAAGCTTAAAAATCTGACCTTTTTTGCCGTACTTGCAAGTTGAAGCGCAAATTTAGCGTAGCTAGTTGATATCTCGCCCTTTTTTATGCCAAATTTCTTTGCAAGAGCTAGCAAATTTTGATCTGCCTTTTGCCAGTGAAATTTTAGGTCTTCCTCCACAAAAAGCATATTTTGCCCATCTATCACCTCACAGCTAAATGCGTCAAGTAGCTCATTTGAGATAACGAAAATTTCTTCAAACGAGCACTCGTCTAAATTTTCATAATGTTTTATTTTGACATCATCGCCAAAGCGTTTTGCAAAAGTTTCAAGCTGTTTTTTACGTAAAATTTCATGAGGTTCGATGATTATAAACTCCAAATTTGGCAAAATTTCTGGCTTAAGCGTAAAAATTCCTTGCGCAAAATCAGCTAGCATATCGCCAGAGTTCGCACCGATCTCCACGACCTTGCAAGAGCTAGAAATTTCGCCATTTTTAAGCAGCTTTAAAAAGTAGTTCGCAAGGCAAGCGCCAAAGAGATAGCCAACGCTTACATTTGTGTAAAAATCGCCTTTTTTGCCGATATCTACGCCAAATTTATAGTAGTTTTCATTGACCCAGATATCAAAAAACTCGCTAAATTTCATAGATCAGGCAGCTTCCAGCCTCTATAAAACGCAAACATCCTAACTGTAATGCCAGCAGCAAGCAAGAGCATAGTAAAAAATATATTGGTTAGGCCTAGATGATATAGCACAAAATAAGCAAGCCCCACACCAAGGCTTATCGTGCCGTAAAGTCCAGTGCGTAAAAACCATGGAATTTCGTTTAGCAAAATATCTCTTAAGATACCTCCACCAACGCCGTTAAAAAAGGCGATCATCATCACACCAAAGATATTGTAGTTGTACTCAATGGCAACCATTGCCCCCACGATGGAAAAACAGATAACATCGATCGCATCGGCGAAGATAAATACAAATTTTCGCTCCAAACCTTCTCTTTTTATGTGTAAATTTGCCACTCTTGAAACAACCAACATAAAAATAACAACGCTTACTGGCATGTAGTGTGTAAATGAATAAACTGCCCTGCCAACGAGCATATCACGCATGATACCGCCACCAAGTGCGGTCAAAAATGCAGATAAAAAGACTCCAAGCCAGTCGCACTCCTTTTTTACTGCAAATAAAAACCCACTAAGTGCAGCTGATGCGATACCGACGTATTCGACAAAAAGTATTAAACTCATATTTTTCCCTTAAAAGGTCGCATTTTATAATGAACTCTCATAAAAAATCATTAATAATATTTTTACCATTAGTTTATTTTAGGCTATAATAACGAAAAATTTAAGGAAGGAATTTTAATGAAAAAACTATTAATCATATTTCTTGCTGGTTTATTTTTCACGCCATGCTTAAATGCTGATGTGATCCAAAATCAAAAGCTAAAAAATGCAATAAATATTTTAAATGCTTTTGGTACAAGAAATTTAAAGCCAAACACTAAATTTGAAGGCATAAAAGCGATCGCCATAATCCCTGATGTGACAAAAGCAGGCGCTGTTGTAACTGGCTCAACAGGCAAAGGCGTATTTATCGCTAAAAACGATGATGGTGAATGGTCAAGCCCATTTTTTGTAAATTACACATCTGGAAGCATAGGCTTGCAGCTTGGTTACAGCTCAGCTGACATGATCATCTTATTTAAAAATTCAGAAGCTTATGCAAATTTATTTAATGCAAAAGATACGATCAGCCTAAAAGCAGAAGCAACTGGTGGCGTTGGTAATGAAGTAGCGATCACAAGTGATTTGCCTGAAATTTCAGCATTTGCTGAGGAGCGTGGCAAGACAAGTGGTGCTTTTGTAGGCGTTAGCCTAGATGTGGCAAGGCTTAAAATAAATATACAAGATACAAATGATTACTATGAGCGAATGTATGATTTTGAAAATATCTACAACAATAGCCCAAAAGCTAGTAAATACACACTAAAATTTAAAGAAATAATCTCAAAATACTTCTTATAACTCAAATTTCTTGGCTCATTAATTGGGTCAAGAGCTCTTTTTATTTTTACTTTTATGATTAATTTTATAGAAGTTATGGCTTAGCTTTTTGCTAAACCATAAATAGTGAAACAAAGCGTTTTTTAGGGATTGGAGAAAATTGAGTCATATACTCAAACGCTTCTTCGTAATCGCCATCCGTATATTGTGCAACTTGTTCAATAAGCTCGTAAAGCTCCTCATCGTCCATAGAATCAAAACTGCCTCTATTTTCTAAAACCTCTAACAAAACGGCGTCTAATTCAAGCTCGTCGTAAGTCATTTTATTCCTTAATTTTGATTTAAAAAATGCGACACTATACCAAAACAATCTTATAAAATACTTTACTTGAAATTCGTAAGAAATTTTATGCTTTTTTTATAAGTAAAGTTGTAAAATCCTTATATTCATTATCATTTTAGTTAGGTTTTTGTGGATAATTTTGAACTATTTTATAAGCATTTTAAAGAGTTTTTGGAAGCCTTTGGGCAAAAAAGCTCAGAGTTAAAAGAACAAATTTTGCATGTACTTTTCATTAGCAACTCTCATCTAAGTGCTCAAGAAATTTCTTCAGAAATTTATAAAATCCACAAGAATGAAATTTCAATGACATCAATTTACTCGTTTTTAAATTTTCTCGAAATGCATCATCTTGCAAACTGCTTTGAAGAAAATGGAGTAAAGAAATTTGAGTTAAATTTAAAATCCTCGCACGATCATTTGATATGTGAAATTTGTGAGAAGATAGTTGATTTTGAAGATGAGATGATAGAGCAAAGGCAAGAGCAAATTTGCAAAGAAAAAAATTTTAGTGAGCAGTCGCATACGATGATACTTTATGGTATTTGTAGTGATTGCCAAGAGAAAAATGGAAATTAAATTTTATCATTTCATTTTACTTTTTGATAATGAAAAACAAAAAAATTTCAGGTTTATTTAAGCTATGAAATAGATAATACGCAATTAAAAAAAGGATGAAAATGGATATAAAAACACAAACTTTAGCACAAGTTGCAAGCTATTTTTCAATGATAGCTCACACAAACGGTAGACTAAGAGTAAGAGTTAGTCCAAAGATAAAAGAGCTAAGTAGTAGCGTAAATTTAGCTAGCCTAGATGATGTAATAGCTCAGATAAATGGTATAAAAAATGTAAAATTTAACAAGCTAATCGGCTCTGTAACGATCGAATACGATCATGAAATTTTTCCAAAAAACCTTTGGGAAGATCTTTTAAAAGGGCAAAATTTGGAAGAGATTTCAACTAGAGTAAATGAAGTTGCAAAAGAAGTGAAATATGCTTAATGAACTTTTAAATGCATCATACACAAGCGAAAAGAACGCACTTAGCTTATATGAAAATTTAGCTTTATTTGGCGATGTTTTTAACGAGATCGCAAATATCAGAAAAAATGCAATCATCTTGATAGAAAAATTTGCGAGCACACATGATTATGAGCTTGCTTGCGAAAATGAAGCTATATTTTTGCCGGCAAAAAATAAAGAAGATGCGCTGATACAAGCTTTAAACTATGAGTTAGAGCTAAATAAAATGTATGAAAAATTTTGTGAAAGCTTAGATGACGAGGAGCTAAAAGATCTATTTTTTAGACTTTGGGCTACTTCAAATAACGAATACGTCGCCTCTTTAAAACAACGCTTAAAAGAAATTTATAGTGGCTGTGAAATAAAAAATGAGCTAAATTTAAATGAAATTTCACAAAATTTTGAGCAAAATGGCATAACAAATATTTTAGAAAACTATCAAAATGACTTTAATGAGATAACTAAAAGCTTGCAAAATATCGCAAGTGGCAAGGCTGATAAAAGCGAGTTAGCAAAGATAACTAATAATCCAAATTTCTCGTTTTTTAGCGGACTTGCGCTTGGGGCATTAGGCATTTCAGTAGTTAGCAAAAATTTTAATAAGGATGAAGAAAATGAATAATTTACAAAATCAAACAAAGAAAGGATTTAAAATGGCATTACCATTTTTAGCAGGTTTAGCAGTAGGCGGTTTAGCAATAGCTGCTTGGAATAAAAGAGATAAGATCAAAGAGTACGCCCAAGATGGCTTTGATAAAGGCAAAGAGGCCGCAAAAGATCTTTACAAAAAAGGTAAAAGTGTTGCAAAAGATGCAAAAGACTTTATAGTAAAAGAAGAGAAAAAAGCAAAACGTGGTGCTAAAAAAGTAGAAAAAGAGGCTGAAAAAGTGGTAAAGAAAACAAGAAAACCACGTGCTAAAAAGCCAGCCGCTCCAAAAGCTATCACACCAAACGATATAGCTTAAGGATAGAGAATGCAAGAAAATAGTCTTTTTACACTTTCAAGCACAAGGCTTCCATTTGATCACTTCATCAGCGGTGCTTTAATCGCTGGCATGGGTGCAGCTGCACTTGGCTTTAGCGACTATCTAAATAATAGAGCGACTAAAAAAGATGTCGCTAAAAAAATAGCGAAATACGCTGTAACAGGTGGTTTTGTAGGTGCTGTTGGTATTCATGCTTCAAATTTAATAGCACAAAAAAAATATCTAAATGCAGCAGCTTTTACAGCAGCTGGCATCGGCGGTCTTTTGATAGCAGAAAAACTAATAAAATTGGAGAGCAAATAATGAATAACCCTTACATCAATGAAGAAAATGTAGCAAGTGAGACTGCAGCTAACAATGCAGCAGCTACTCAGCCAAGCGCAATCGATAATGCAATAAACAATGCAGCTCAAAATTTGCCATTTGTACCTGAAAATTTTAATGCTGCTGGCTTTGTAAAAGGTCTAGTTTTAGGTGGTATCGCAGCTTATGTACTGACTAATCCAAAAGCACAAGAGTGCGTATTTAAAGCGATTATCAAAGGTGGCGAGCTTATAAATGCTGGCATAGAAGAACTAAAAGAGCGTTTTGAAGATGTCAAAGCAGAACTTGACTCACAAAAATAAGATCACTCTAGCTCACAAGAGTAAAAATAGAGCGAGGTTTATTTGCGAGAGCCTAAACGCTAGAAGCGATGTCAGTGCTATCGAGGCTGCGATCTCAGAGCGAACTGATGCACTAAGTGTTCGTGTAAATAAATACGCAAAAAGCATTATTGTTGAATACGATAAAAACTACGATAAAATTTTAAACTTTATAAAGAGCTATGAATTTCCAACAAAGGCAAAAGATCCAAATTTACCAAGCAAGGCAAATATCTATAAGGCTGCTGCCGCACTTGGCATAACGCCTTTTATGAGCAATAAAACTCTAAAATCAGCCGTGACTCTTTATGCCACAGCACCAAATTTAATAGAAGGTGCAAAAGAGCTAAGGCATGAGGGCATCACTTCAAAAGTGCTTGAGGCAACTGCCATTGGCACTAGCCTAGCAATGGGCGATCATTTAGCAGCAAATAGCACAAATTTGATGATAAATATCGGTGAATATATGGAAGAAAGTGCTAGCCACAGAAGTGATGATCTCATCAAAGAGCTAGCAAAACCAAATATCGAAGAAGTCTGGGTCGAGAGAAATTTAAATGGTGAAAAGACGCTTGAAAAAGTAAAAACCGAAAATTTAAAAAAGGGTGACATCGTAGTAGTCGGAGCTGGTGAGACGATAGGTGTTGATGGTTATATCGTTGAAGGTAACGCCGATGTAAATCAAGTCTCAATGACCGGAGAGGCTGAGCCTATACCAAAAGCTAGAGGCGATCGTGTTATAAGTGGCACCGTGGTCGATGAAGGTAGGATAAAAATTTGGGCTGAAAATGTAGGTAGCGACACAGCGACAGCTAGGATCAAAGAGTACATACAAACTTCGCTCAATGAAAAATCAGCCATTGGTGTAAAAGCGTTAAAACTAGCTGATAAACTTGTACCTGTTACGCTCTCGCTTGCTGGACTTTCATACATTATAAATAAAAATATGAATAGTGTTGCTAGCGTACTTCAAGCGGACTACTCTTGCGCATTAAAGCTTGCCACACCAGTTGCTTTTAAATCAAGTATCTCAAAAGCTGGTAGAAATGGCATTCTTGTAAAAGGCGCAAAAGCGATTGAAGCTCTAAGCTCAGTTGATACTTTTGTATTTGACAAGACCGGCACTCTTACACACGGACGCCTAAGTGTAGTTGAAATTTACTCGTTTAAAGAAGGCTTTTCTCAAAATGATATATTAAATTTAACTGCAAGTGCCGAGGAACACTACTTTCATCCAGTAGCTGAAGCAATAGTTGAAGCTGCAAATAAGCGTGGTTTCCACCATATTCATCACGATGAAGTTGAATTTATCGTAGCTCATGGCGTAAAAACTGCGATGCACGGCAAAGAGGTAGTTATCGGCAGCAGGCACTTTTTAGAAGATGATGAGATGATAAGTTTTAAAGCTCATGAAGCTTTAATAAGCAAAGCATTAAATAGCGGACTAACCTTACTCTATGTAGGATATGATAAAGAGCTAGTCGGCGTCATCGCTATGAAAGATGATATGAGAGAAAACGCAAAAGACATGGTTAAAAAGCTAAGAAGCCTTGGCGTAAAAGAGGTCGTCATGCTAAGCGGCGACATCAAAAGCAAGGCTGAAGAGGTAGCACGTGAGCTTGGACTTGATAGGGTCTATGCGGAGTGCTTACCAACAGATAAAGCAGCTATCATCGAAGAGCTAAAGAGTGAGGGCAAAAAAGTAGCCTTTGTGGGAGATGGCATAAATGATGCTCCAAGCCTAACTAAAGCAAATGTGGGTATAAGTATGCACAAAGGTGCTGATATAGCCAAAGCGACGGCTGATATAAGCCTTTTAAAAGACGACATCATGAGTGTAGCTCTCGTAAAAGAGCTTGCAAATAAAACAATGGATTTAATTAGCTCAAATTTCCGCGCAACCGTTGGCGTAAACACAGCTATACTAAGTGCTGCGACACTTGGCATGTTAAATCCAATAGCAACTGCCATGCTTCATAATGGCACAACGATTTGGCTTTTATTAAACTCAATGAAGGGCATAAAATTCAAATCAAAATAAATTTGAAAGGGTAGATGGTGCTTGATAGTTTCTTAAATTTTTTAAACGGCAAAATGGACGTAGCCAACGACTTTTTATATGGATATTTTTTAGTCATTATTCTTGTGGCTACGGGAATTTATTTTAGTTATTTGACTCGTTTTGTGCAGTTTAGGATGTTTTTTGAAGCTTGCAGAGTCTTAGTAGAAAAAAAGGACAAGTACAATAAGCACCATTTAACGCCGTTTCAAGCACTTATGATCTCGACTGCTTCGCGCGTTGGTATAGGCAATATCGCTGGAATTTCAGCTGCTATCGTCGCGGGCGGTCCGGGTGCTCTTTTTTGGATGTGCTTGATGGCCTTTTTGGGATCAGCTTCAGCTTTTATAGAGAGTACGTTAGCGCAAATTTATAAGACAAAAGATGTTTTTGGGTTTAAAGGCGGTCCAGCTTATTACATCAAAAATGGCCTTGGCATAAAGTGGTTGGCTTCACTTTTTGCAGTGATCCTCATCATCACCTACGCATACGGCTTTAACGGCCTTCAAAGCTATACCATGACATCAGCCTTTGAAATTTACTACGACAAAGCTGGTAGCAATGTGAGTTTTGTACAAAGCGGTCTGCCTGTTGGCATTGGTCTTATTCTTACGGCGTTTGCGGCGGTAATGTTTTTTAGCAAAAGCCACATCATCGGTAAGGTAAGCTCATACATCGTGCCTTTCATGGCACTTGCCTACATCTCGCTAGCACTTATTGCTATCGTTTTAAATTTCAAAGAAATTCCTGATGTTGTTAAGATGATTTTAGAAAATGCCTTTGATTTTAAAGCGATATTTGGTGGATTTGCCGGCAGCGTGATCGTAATAGGCATCAAAAGAGGCCTTTTCTCAAACGAAGCTGGCATGGGTTCAGCTCCAAACGCAGCAGCTGCAGCACATACTAGCCACCCAGTAAAACAAGGCCTAGTTCAAGCAATGGCAGTCTTTATAGATATGACTATATGTATCGCTTCTGGTATGATCGTGCTATTTTCACAGGCCTATCTTACGAAGCAAACTGGCTCAAGTGGTGAGGTGCTAACCGCCCTTCCTCTCGTTCAAGCTGCAATGAAAGAGTATTTTGGTGAATTTGGAGTTCATTTTACCACTCTTGCAGTCGTACTTTTTGCCATCACTTCGCTTATTGGCAACTACTACTACGCTCAGGCAAATATGAAATTTTTAACCAAAAACCACAAGCTTACGTTGCTATTTAAGATAACGGCTGTCGTTATGATATTTATTGGTGCTCAAATGAATTTAAAGCTCGCTTGGAATATCGCTGATATCACAATGGCCGCAATGGCAACTATTAACATCATCGCTATATTCTTACTTTCAAAAGTAGTGATAATAGCAGTCAAAGACTACGAAGCTCAAAGAGGTGCTGGACAAAATCCAGAATTTGACCCAGAAAGTCTTGGCATAAAAAATACAAGTTGCTGGAATAAAAACTAAATGGAGAAGAATTTGAAAAACGAAACAAAAATAAGTGGCAAACTACTTGATATAAACACTCATAGACAAGTATCAAAAGTCGGTATGGGCATCACTTTAGCCTCAGTTTGCTTAAGCGCCCTTTTTATGAAAAGAAATAAAAGCATTAAGAAATTTCACGTTGCTTCAGGCATTGCATTTACCTGCTTTGCTCTTTATCATGCTGGGCTTTATGATAATGGAATCTTCAAAAAAATGATAATAAAAGCAAAAAATGAGGTAAAAAAGGCATAAAATGACACTTAGCGACGCAGAAATTCTAAGCTATATAAATGAAGATGTACCTTACTTTGATCTTACTACGTCGCTTCAAAATATCGATAAAAATGCCTCACTTGAAATTTATTCACGTGATGAAATTTGTGTTAGCTGCGTTGATGTGGCCGCAAGTGTTGCAAGGCTACTTGGGTGTGAGAGTGAAATTTTTGTGCAAAATTCTCAAATTTGCAAGGCTGGCGATGTAATTATAAAAATTTATGGTGATTATGAAAGCGCACACAAGGTCTGGAAACTAGCTCAAGTCGCACTAGAATATGCCAGTGCCATCGCAACTTATACAAATAAAATGGTAAATGCCACAAAGTACGTCAATGAAAAATGTGAAGTGTTGGCAACTAGAAAGAGTTTTCCGTTTGCTAAGAAATTTTGCGTAAAAGCCGTACTTGAAGGCGGTGGTGGCATCCATAGGCTTGGGCTTAGCGATAGTATTTTATTTTTTAAAAACCACATGAAAGCCTACGGTAGCTTTGATAAATTTTTATCGCATTTGCCAGAGTTTAAAGCAAAAATGGCTGAGCGAAAAGTATGCATTGAAGCTGAAAATTTAGACGAAGTAAGCAAGCTTTTAAAAGCAAATTGCGACGTCGTGCAGTGCGATAAATTTAGTCCGGAGCTTATCAAAAATGTACTCTCTTTAAGAGATGAGATTTCGCCAAACACCATTATCCTAGCAGCTGGTGGTATAAATTTATCAAATGCAAAAGATTACGCAAATGCTGATGCGATAGTAACGTCAGCGATGTATTCAAAAGGCGTTGCTGATATCAGCACCAGACTTGAGATTTTGTAAATTTTTACAACGACCGATACAGCAAAACATCTATCAAAGTTAAAATTTGCAGAAAATGTATTTTGGCTCTAGAATTTGGACGATATGCAACAAAAAATTAGCATTTTTTTTATTTTAAATTTATCTCATAGATACAAGCAAAACATAAACTAAGAAAGTTAAATTTTCTAATTTGTTTTCTCTAAAAAATAAGGACACTTATATCTCGCTTTACACCATGTGCATAAAACTCAATCAAATTTTAAAATTTATAAGCAAGCAAATCACGATTTTAAATTCAGTAACAAACGATAACGAGTGAGTAGGATTTATAATTTGCCTAGAAATTTTCAAATTCCACGCAAATTTAAGTCAAGCCTACCTTCTAACGACATGCAAAAACTGCATATGTTTGCGGTATTGCTCGATTACGTCGTTTATCAGCGTGGCCTCGCTCCAACCAAGCACGTCGTAGTCTTGACCGCCCTCTTTTAGATATACCTCGGCTCTGTAATAAAGATCGTCGCCCTCAAGCTCTCTAGTGTAGTCCGGGCTCTGGCTTTTGGTGAGATATACGCCGTATCTAAAGTCCATCTCGTCGCCAAGTCCGACGTTTAAATTTACGAAATTTTCAGCTTTTGTTACATTTGCTTCAAGGCCGTTTTTGGCAAATTCCTCTTTTAGCTCGTTAAAGGCTTTTAGCACGACTTCGTTTAGAAATTTACTGCCGTCTTTTTTGCTAGGTAGCGTGATGATCGCGCTTAGTCGCTCTTGCCAAGGCTTTGAAAGATCGCTAAGAGGCATATTATTAAAGTTATTTGTCTCTTTTTTGGTCACATCGACGCGCAAGGCTTTAAATAGCCCAAAAATCGCACCCAAAAGCACCACCGAAAATGGCAGTGCCGTGGTGATCGTGAGAGCTTGAAGCGAGCCAAGACCGCCGGCTAGCATCAAAAATGCCGCCACGACGCCCACCGTAACGCCCCAAAAGACCTTTTGCCAAACTGGTGTATCGTCCTTGCCGTTTGAGCAAAGCATGTTCATAACGATCGCCGCAGAGTCGGCAGAAGTGATGAAAAATATGACAATCATAAAGACTGCGATCGTGCTTAGCACGCCTGAGAAGCTAAATTTCTCCAAAAACATAAAAAGTGCTGAGGCTGAGTCAGAATTTACCGTGGTCGCTAGCTCGCTAAAGCCACTTTGCACAAGCGCGATCGCTGAGTTGCCAAAAAAGCTCATCCAAGCAAAGGTAAAGCCAGTTGGCACGAGAAGCACGCCGATCACAAATTCTCTTATCGTCCTACCTTTTGAAATTTTAGCGATAAATAGCCCCACAAACGGCGACCAAGATAGCCACCAAGCCCAGTATAGCAGCGTCCAGCCACCAAGCCAGCTCTCGTTTTGCCTCTCGTAGGCGTAGAGGTTAAAGGTATTTGAAATGAGCGTAGAGACGTAGTCGCCGCTATTTTGCACAAACGACTTTAAAAGCTGCGTCGTATCGCCCAAAAATAGTATCAAAAACATAAAACATATAGCTAGCACGATGTTTGCGTTTGATAAGATCTTGATGCCCTTATCCACGCCACTTGCCGCTGAGATGGTTGCAGCTAGGCAAAGCACTATTAAAAGCGTGATATGCATGGTCGGCAGCCCAAAAACGTGTGTAAGTCCCGCATTTACCTGAAGTACGCCGTATCCCAGCGATGTCGCCACGCCAAATAGCGTCGCCACGACGGCAAATGTGTCGATGGCGCTACCTATCTTACCGTAAATTTTATCTCCGATTATCGGATAAAATGCCGATCTAAGCGTGAGCGGCAAGCCGTGTCTATATGAGAAAAAAGCAAGAATTAGCGCCACGATAGCATAAACTGACCAAGCGCCCATGCCCCAGTGAAAGAATGTGATATTCATCGCAAGCTTTTGCGCTGCGATAGTTTGCGCGTCGCCAACTGGTGGGTTTAGATAGTGCATGAGCGGCTCGGCCACACCAAAAAACACAAGTCCTATGCCCATACCAGCGGCAAAAAGCATAGAAAACCACGAGATATTTTTGTGCTCTGGCTTTACGTGATCGGCTCCAAGCTTGATCTCACCAAGCTTGCTAAAACCAAGGATGATGACGCTAAGAAGTATGACGGCGACAACTAGGATGTAAAACCAGCCAAATTTCGCTGCGATGTAGTTTTGCATACCTTTAAAAAACTCATTTGAGAAATTTGGAAATATCGCTGCAAATGCTGTTATTAAAACTATGACGACAAGCGAAGGGATAAATACCGAACTATTAAATTTTGACCTTTGAAATTTGAACATTTTTCTCCTTTTTGTAAATTTCAGCTTCCTTTCAAACTAACAAAAAAGAGTAAATAGGTCAAATTTTCTCTTTAAATTTTTTATGAAATTTTAAGCTTTAGCCACCAAAAATAGCCACTTTGAAATTTATCTCAAGTCGCTTTTATCTCTCTTTGGTTTTGCAAGAGTTGTTAGCACTATGACGAAAAAAGCGATGCCAAATGTGACATACAAGATGATCTTTGGCGAGTCAAACTCTACCCTCGACCTTGCGACCTCTTCGCCGCTTGCCTCCATTAGCTCGCCGCGCTTTATCATCTCGCTGATATCTTTTGTGCTAAGCTCTTTAGACGGCCTTGTTAAAATTTCTATGACGCTAAGATCTGCCACCTCATAAACGCTATGTCTAATGCCATAAAATGGCTTTATACTGCTAAAAAAATAGACCTTATCGCCGTTTGCATAGACTGCGCCATACTCGCCATCTTTTACCAACTCTATCTTGCGCCATGATGAGCTTGGGGCAAATTTATATAAAGAGACAGTTTGTGCCACTAAGTGTCTGCCGTGCTTTGAGCGCTGCCACTCTTCGCCTTGCTGTAAAAAATACGCTGAGCTCTCATCTACAAAAACGTCAGCATAGAGCCTTTTTAGCTCGCCTTTTAGCTGGTAGTCTGAAATTTTAGCTTGTTCGTTTTTACTGCCATCCCAAAAGTAAATTCCATCTTTACCGGCAAAAATAGGCCAAAACGAATGCACGTTATCCACACTATAAATGGCGCTATAAGGCATATTTTGGGCGCTAAATTTACGCTCATTTGCAAACGCCGCCCCACTTTTTGGTTCAAAAAGATATTCTATGTCATGCTTTGGGTCATAGCATATCTGGCGCGTCCCATCTGAGTAGCTTGCATCAAGCCTATAAAAGCCCATAAACAAGCTTTTGCTGTCTGTGTAATATCCGCTAGCAGCGCCATTTTCTGTCGTGATGTATCTTAGCTCGCTAGGCTGCGCGTCAAGCTTTTCGCCCTTGTAGTAAAGCGTGCCGCCATCTCTTGCAAAGCCAGCGTCAAAGATAGGCTCTAAATTTGTGCTTTCAACCCTTTTTGTCCTATAAAAATATGAGCTATCATCGTAGCTTTTTATAAAGACGTGAGCAAGGTTTTTCATAATGGCACTAAATTCGCTAAATCCCGCCTCTTTCTCGCTTCTAGTGCCACAATAATAGCTTATCTTGCCATCACTTATATAGCCATTGCCAAGTACTTTGGCACTTTTTGGATCAAGACCAGGCAAAATTTCTCTAGCGCAATAGACACTATTTTTATCAGCCGCTACGTTTGAATAATCATACGCGTGTTTTAGCTTTAAGACCCTAAAACTAGCTTCATCAACGCCTTTTAGCTCATACTTGCCACTGCCTGAAATTTGAACGTAAATTTTACCCTCAGGCGAGCGGTAAAACTCACTATTATCAATGTTTGCAAAGCTTCTTTGATACTCGCCCTCATGCCATAGATAAAGCATCGCCAAAACAAAAAATAGCGCCAAGATGACTAAAAAATAAATAAACCTAATAGTAATTTTTCTCATAATCTATAGTCATCCACCCTTTTTTTAAGCTCGTTTTTTTGCTTTTTGTTTTTAAAAATAGCGCCAACCACCGAGACTATAAATGCGATGGCTAAAAATATCCAGTAAGCATATTTTTGCGAGTAATCATCAAAGTCGCTTATCGCATCGATCACCACCTCGCCCTCAGCTGGCACCATAGCGCCTTGATCTACCATTTTTACTATCTCATCTAGTTTTAAATTCTTAACATTTGAGCCATAAGGACGAGTGAGAATTTCAACCACACCAAGGTCGTTTATATCATAAACGCTGCTGTTAAAATGCCAGCCGTAGCCGACGTTATCAAAATAATAGGTCTTATCGCCGTTTGCATAGACCGCTCCGTAGCTATCGTTTCTTACAAAGCCGATCTTTCGCCACTGCTCTTTTGTATCAAGCATTACGATGCAAGTGTGGCGTGAGCTTAGGCTGTGGTTATTTTTTGTGTTATGCCAAATTTCATAGGTTTTTAAAAAATATGTCTTGCCATCACTTATTACTACGTCGCCATATAGCGGCGTTATCTCGCCTTTAAATGGATCATCTCCGTCCCTTACAAACTCGCCCTCATCTATACTGTTATACCACTGCCACTTTCGCTCCCAGTGATAGATACCGCCTTTACCGCGAAAAAGAGCGTGATAGGAGTGCTCATCTTTTAGGTTAAAAAGTGGCTCGTATGGGGCAAATTTGGGGTCAAATTCATGGTCATTTGCATAGACCATGCCAGAATTTGGCTCATAAAGATAGTGAATGCGCCATATCTCGCCAATATCACGCATTTGCGGGCTAAATTTGATCCCAAGTTTTGTGCTGTCATAATAGACATTTTCCCCATCAGTCGTAAAATGCACGCTCTTTCTGCCAGATACCTGCTCGATATAACGCATCTTGCTGGCATTTGCGCCATCTAGCTCTTTGCCCTCATGATAGACCTTCACACCATCACTTGCGTAGCCAAAGCCCAAGATCGCTGCTAAATTTGCGTTATCAACCTCTCTAAATTTATAGATATGAGTTTGCGCTTTTGGGGTGTTAAACATTTTGTGTGAGAAGATATCCCAAAACTCTTTAAGTGCAGATATTTCAAGGTTTGTCTCGCTTACGCTATCGCAAAAGTATGTGATCTTGCCATCGCCAAAGTAGCCATTGCCAAGCGCTCTAACGCCATTTGGATCAAGCCCGCTCATCACGAGATTGCCACAATATACCGCCTCATCGCTAGCGCCAACGTTTCTGTTGTCGTATTTTCCGGTGTCAATGTATCTAAATTTGCTGGCCCTTACGCCTATTAGCTCAAATTTACCGCCGCTTGGCACCATGGCATAGACCTTGTCATCTTTGACGTAAAAAAAGCTATTATTTAACTCTTTACTATCGCCAATGTCGTCATCTAAAATAGTAGCTAACCCAAAGATAAAAAAATAGACAGCAAAAAATATCACAACTATGGCAAGTAATGTGGTGATTAGCGGATGTTTTTTTAGCATTTTAGCTCCATTTCAAACAAATTTAGCGACCTCATCATGGCGCAAAAACCTTTCATAAATTTAAATTTTAAAGTACCTATCCAAATATAAAATATCTAAAAATTAAAAACCTAAAATATGCGGATTTACCCATCCAAAATAGAAAACAAGCGGCTGCTAACATAACAAAAAGCCTATAAATGCTAAATTCCAATGTGATCCCATAATAGATAACTCCCAAAGCAAGAAAACAAAGATACAAGGCAACAAGCAAATAAAATAAATTTTCGATCCTTGCAGAAAGCCCTGACTCTTAGCTGTTTTTTGCGACGAGCCAAATGCTCTCTATCTTATTTAAAAATCCAACCCTCTTATATTTTATCTCGACTAGAACGCCTACTTCATATTTTTCTATCTCTGGTGAAAACACCCCGCTAAATCTCTCTTTACCTATCAAAAGGCTCATGCTTGTGGCTAAATTTTGACTAGCAACTCTTCTATTTAGCGCGCTTATCCTGCCGATCTTTTTCAAGCTACTCCAGCCCCTCGGCGATCTCAAGTACTTCAAAATAGTCATTTTCAAGCTCTTCGAGCTCGGCTTTTGCTGCTTCTAGCTCGTTATAAAGCGTGGTAAGACCTAGTTCTTGATAAATTTTAGGGTCGCTTAGAGCCTCGTTTAGCTCGGTTATTCTTATTTCAAGTGCTGAAATTTTATCTGGATATGTGTTTAAAATTTGTGTTTGTTTGTAGCTTAGCTTTGCGCCTGTTTTGCTCTTTTGCTTGGCTTCATTTTGACTATTTGAGAGCTCTTTTTCAAACTTATCAAGCTCTTTTAGCTCATCTTCAAGCTCCAAATATACGCTGTACTCTTCGTGCAGAACGTTTATCCTCTCGCCTTCAAACGCCCAAAGCTTACTCGCCATCTTATCAACAAAGTATCTATCATGGCTAACGAGCAGGATCGCTCCCTCAAAGCTTTGCAAGTAGTCCTCTAAAATATTAATAGTTGCGATATCAAGGTCGTTTGTCGGCTCGTCAAGTACCAGCACGTCGTAGGTTTTTGTAAAAAGAAGTGCAAGTGCCACGCGGTTTTTCTCGCCGCCACTTAAAACGCCTATCTTTTTATCTAAAAATTCTTTTGAAAAAAGGAAATTTTTAAGATAGCCATAAACATGTATATTTCGCCCACGAACCAGCACGTGATCACCACCATTTGGACAAAATGTCTCAATAAGACTCTTGTCATCATCAAGGACATTTCTAGCTTGGTCAAAGTAGCCGATACTCACCTCGCCTCTTTTTATTTCGCCACTACTTGGCTTTTCAAGTCCTAACAAAATTTTAAGTAGCGTACTTTTGCCGCTGCCATTTCGTCCGACTATGGCGATCCTCTCGCCCTGCAAGACCCTTGCGTCAAATTTTTCAAAAAGCACCTTACCATCTATGCTTTTGCTTAAATTTTTAAACTCAAAGAGCATTTTTTTGCGGTTTTGGCTCTGCGTTTGGTTGAAATTTTTACTCGCACGCTCAAGTTCTAGCCTCACGCGCCTTATCACACCTGGATTTTTCTTAGCCTCCTCGCGCATAGCGAGCACCCGCTCTTTTCTACCCTCGTTTCGCTTTAGCCTAGCTTTCACGCCTCTTCTTAGCCACTCCTCTTCAGCCTTTAGCTGTTTTAGTAGCGTCTCATGCGACTTTGCAAGGCTTGCTAAAATTTCCTCTTTTTTGGTTAGATAGTTTGCATATCCACCCTCGAAATTTTTTAAGCTTGCATCCTCAACCTCAACACACCTGGTTGCCAGTGCATCGATAAAATACCTATCGTGGCTTATAAAAACTATGCTTTGATTTGAGCTCTTTAGTATATCTTCAAGAAATTTGACCATGTAAACATCAAGGTGGTTTGTCGGCTCGTCAAGTAGCAGCACATCTGGCTTTTTAAGGATGAGCGCACCCAGTGCCACGCGTCTGATCTCGCCGCCACTAAGCGAGCAAATGGGCCTATTTTCATACTCTTTTAGCTTAAATTCTTGCAAAATTCGCTCGATCTTATGCTCGATATTCCAGCCATCCTTTGCCTCTATAAATTTTAAAAGTCTCTCTTGCTCTTTTAAAATTTCTTTGTTCTCTGGGTCATTTGCTAGTAAAACACCGCTCTTTTCATATTCGCTTATCGCATCAAATATCTCTTTTAGCTCGTTATTTAGCGCCTGCCTTACGGTAAAAGTTGCGTTAAAATTTGGAGTTTGAGCTAGCATCTCGACGCTTATTAGGCTTTGCACTATGCGTCTGCCACTATCAGCTGCCACCTCGCCAGAGATGATCTTCATAAGCGTGCTTTTACCGCTGCCATTTTTGCCAATGATCGCTATCTTTTCATTTTCATTTACACTAAAATTTACAGCGTTTAAAATCTCATTTGCGCCAAATTTTTTACTTACGTCTATCAGGTCGATTAATGCCATTTTTCTCTCATTTTTTAAATTTCTTGCGATTATATCAAAAGGGAGCTAAAACCTAATTTTGGCTATAATCGCCAAAATTTTAAAATAATTAAGGAAAATTTAATGAACTTATCTATGAGAAAACTCGTAGTTCCGATATTTTTGGATATGTTTTTACACTTCATTACGCTCATCATCAACACCTACATGGTGACAAAAGTGAGTGTGCATCTAGTTGGTGCCATGGGTGCTGGCAATCAAGTGATGGATCTTTTTATGACCATTTTTAACTTTCTAAGCATTGGCTGTTCGGTAGTAGTAGCCCAAGCGCTGGGAGCTAAAAAGAACGATCTTGCTTCAAACGTCATACACGCAAGTATCACGTCAAATACGCTCTTTGGTATCTTCTCGGCTATCGTCATCTACGTCTTTGGCTACAACATCTTAAATTTACTAAACGTGCCAAAAGAGCTTATAAATGATAGCTTCTCATATCTTCACATCCTTGGCTTTGCCCTACTTTTTGATGGTATCGGCATGGTGCTAGCTGCGGTGCTTCGCGTATATAATCTAGCAACTGCTGTTATGCTAACTTCGGTTTTAATGAACGTAATTACGATTTTAGGCAATGCTATCTCCCTTTTTGGCTGGTTTAATCTGCCAAATTTAGGCCTACAAGGAGTCGCTATCTCGACACTTGTTGGCAGACTAGTAGGCATTTTTGTGCTAGCTTATATGCTAAGTCAAAAGGCAAAAGTTAAAATTTACTTTAAAAAGCTACTTGTCGTGCCATTTGAAATTTTAAAGAAAATCCTCTCAATCGGCCTTCCAAGCGCAGGCGAAAATTTACTCTGGATGGCGCAATACATGGTCGCTTTTGGCTTTGTGGCAAGCATGGGCGAGGCTAGCCTTAGCGTGCAGACCATTTACTTTCAGATCACGCTTCTTATCTTGCTTTGTGGAGCAAGCATTAGCGTGGCAAACGAGGTCATTGTAGGACATTTAGTTGGAGCAAGTGAGTTTAACGAGGCCTATACAAGGACATTTAAGGCGCTAAGACTCGGCGTTTTTATAACGCTCGTAGTCGTACTTATAGCTTATGCGCTAAAGCATCAAATCATGGACGCACTAAATTTAAACGAAAATTTACGTGCGATCATGCTACCGCTTTTTACACTTTCGATATTTCTTGAAGCGGGTAGAACCTTTAACATAGTCATCGTAAATGCCCTTCGTGCAAGCGGTGATGCAAAATTTCCACTAGCAACCGGGCTTATCTTTATGTGGGGGCTTTCGCTGCCACTTGGATATTTTTTAGGCATCTATCTTGGCTGGGGAATTATCGGCGTTTGGATAGGGTTTTGTGCTGATGAATGGCTAAGAGGCCTTGCAAATACGTGGCGTTGGAGAAGCAAAAAATGGCAAGAAAAACGCCTAGTTTAAAGCAAAAGAGCATAAATTTAGACTTTTATGGGCTAAGCGTTTTAATAAATTTTAAAACAAATGTAAAATCCATGCGTTTAAGAGTTGGCAAGGACGCTAAGATCACGCTATCTATGCCATTTTACAGCACACAAAAGATGGCTCTTAGCTTTCTTGAGATGCATAAAATTTGGCTTGAAAATACTTACAAAAAAGCTCTTGTAAATTTGCCAAAAGATGATGAGATGAAATTTCTTGGACAAGTTTATAAGATAAAATTTGATGAAAATTTTAAAGAGCCATTTTTTGATGGCGAGTTTGTCTTTACGCCAAATTTAAAAAGCCTTGAGTGTTTTAAAAAAGTAAGAGCAAAAGAGCTATTTTTAGAGCTTGTAAGCCATTTTCAGCCTTTTATAAATAAGCCAATCAAGCGCATCGTCATACGAAATAGCAAAACTCGCTGGGGCAGCTGCAATCATAAAAAAGGCTATATAAACCTAAGCCTAAGACTCATAGAAAAGCCACTCTCAGCCGTGCACTACGTCGTTCTTCACGAACTAACACACATGCTCTATCCACATCATCAAAAAAGTTTTTACGATTTTATAGAAAAAATCATGCCTGATTATAAAAAACAAGAGCAAATTTTAAAAGCGTAATTATTTTTCATCAAGTAAGTGTAAAAATTAATATGCTAAAATTGCATGTTAATTTACAAAAAAGGGAATTTCAATGAAAAAAATGATTTTTATCTCAATATTAGCTGCTTGTGCTTTTGCAGGTAACTTTGAAGATGGACTAAAGGCATATGGGAGCTCAAATTTTAAAGAAGCTTTGGCTAAATTTGAAGCAGGATGTTTGGCAAATGACGTAAAATCTTGCGTAAAAGTTGGAGCGATTTACCAACTAGGAAAAACAGCTCTACCTAATCCAAGCAAGGCCTTAGAGTACTATAACAAAGCTTGCGAAGCTGGCGAGGTTGAAGGTTGCTCGGCAGCTGGTGGACTTTATCTAAATACTGAGCCACAAAAAGCAAGAGAACTTTTTAACAAAGCTTGTGAGAAGAATGATGGATATTCTTGCGAGATGGTAGGTTCTATCTTGATAGAGGCTAAAGAATTTAAAAAAGCTTATGAATTTTTAGTAAAAGGCTGCGAATTAGGCGATAAGATGTCTTGCGAATTTGCAGGCGATCTAAGGCGCTCAAAACAACTATAATTTTTAGGCTTTCGAGCCTAAAAATTTCTTATTTAATTTATTACACCAATATCCTTAAACAAAAAATCCTAAAAAACACTTATTTTAAATAGAAATTACTCAAAGTATAAAGGTAGCCCTAAAAAATTTATATTAGAAATTTAGGCAAGAGTGCTCTTGCCTAAGATTAGATTATTTTTATTTGATCAAGTGGTTTGTCTTTAATGCCCCATTGAGTCATAAAAACAAATCCATAAAGTACAGCAGCTACGATATAAGCAGTGTATTCGTTTGGTATAAGATTAAATTTCGCACATATATTTGGCACAAGAGCTAGTGGCACAACAGGGATCAAAAGAATACGCTCCCAAATTCTAAGCTTTGTGACATAGTAGCCTTGAAGTAAGCTTGAAAATGCAAACATTCCCACGATCGCCATACCAAAGACAAGTAAAATTTCAAGTGGATTGCTCATCCAGACTATTCCTTTTGAATCAAGCGGGTCACCCTCATTTACGCTTTCTATTAGCATAAGTTTGTTGTTAAAGAAAAATGCAAATGGCAAGATCGCCGTTCTTAGATCATAAAAGAATCCTTGAACGCCAACGGTTATAGGATTTGCTTTCGCGATACCAGCTGCTGCATAAGCTGCGATACCAACTGGTGGCGTGTCATCAGCTAAAATTCCAAAGTAAAATACAAAAAGATGCACAGCAATGGCTGGGATCAAAAAGCCATTTTTGTGCGCTAAAAATAAAATAACAGGTGCCACAAGGCTTGAAACTACGATGTAGTTTGCCGTCGTTGGAAGACCCATTCCTAGTATTAGCGACATCATCGCAGTAAGAAGCAATATCATAACTATATTATCACCAGCAAGTAGCTCAACTAGATCTGAAAGAACTTGACCAAGGCCAGTTAAAGAGATAGAGCCCACGATGATACCTGCAAGTGCGGTTGCAATGGCGATCGTTGTCATACTTTTTGCGGCTGCAACCATCGCCCAAAATATATCTTCAAAGCCTATTAACACATCATTTATTCCAACTTTTTCGCCACTTGCTAGTTTTTTAACTGGCTCTTGAAAGATCATTATTAAAAATAAAAATCCAATCGCATTAAATGCTGCAGCGATGGCTGACTCTTTTGCGATTAATAGCGTATAAAGCAAAATCAAAATCGGAGTTATATAGTGAAGTCCGCTTACAAAAATTTTAAATCTTGAGTGAAACTCGCTTTGATTTATACCTTTTAAGCCAAGCTTCACACTCTCTAAATGAACGATAAAAAATAGTGACAAATAGCAAGCAAAAGCCGGAATTACCGCTGCCATCATGACATTTGTATATGTCATGCCTAAAAACTCAGCGATAATAAAAGCAGCTGCGCCCATGATCGGAGGCATAAGCTGGCCATTTACGCCAGCTGCAACCTCAATGGCTCCAGCTTTTGTGCGTGAAAGACCGGCTTTTTTCATAAGTGGTATGGTAAATGTGCCAACTGTTACAACATTTGCTGTGGAGCTGCCTGAAACCATGCCTGTTAGGCCACTTGCGATGACTGAAGCCTTAGCTGGACCGCCTCTATATTTGCCAAGAAGAGAGAAAGCTAAATTTATGAAATATTGTCCAGCACCTGCCCTCTCAAGCAATGAGCCAAAAAGAACAAAAAGATAGATAAAACTAACGCTAACTCCGATAGGCACACCAAAGATACCCTCAGTTGTCAAAAACATATGTCCTGCGATCTTTTCAAAGCTGGCACCTTGATGAGCGATGATGTCTGGCATGTAAGGACCAAAGTGATCATATATCAAAAATAATATACAAATAATTGGAAGTGCTGGCCCCATTACGCGCCTGCCAGCCTCAAGCAAGACAATGATCGCTAAAAACGATATGACGATATCTTGTGTGATGTAGTCCCCTGTCCTATCAGCTAGCTCATAAAAATAAACCGCCGGATAAAGCACAGCAATAACGCCTACCACGCAAAAGACTAGATCGTAAAATGGCAAACTAGAATGTGCCTTTTTATGAAAAGTGACTGGATAAAGCAAAAATACAAGCCCAACCGCAAAGGCTAAGTGTATTGAGCGCGAAATATTTGTATTAAGCGGAAAATAAGCTATATAAAGCTGAAAAACTGACCAAGAAAAGCATACGATCGCAATGAAATAGTTGTAAAAATTGCTATTTATCTCTCTTGTTTTTACCTCGACAAATTGTTCTTCGTTGTCTTTGACTTCGTTCATCTCTCTCCTTTAAAATTTAAATATATAAATTTAAAAGAAGAAATTTGCATATTTAAATTTTATCCAGAGGCAAAAGCCCCTGGAGATGGATTATTTTAAGATACCAGCCTCTTTAAACGCAGCCTCTGCAGCTGGGTGAAGCGGAGCTGAAAGACCTTGGACGAGATCTTCTTTATTTACTGATTTTAGTGCTGGGTGAAGGGTTTTATACTCATCAAAGTTGTCTAAAATAGCTTTTATCACAGCCTTTACAGCCTCATCTTTTGTGTCTTTATTAGTTACCAAAACAGCTTTTACGCCGATAGTATTTACATCGTGATCTACGCCATCATATGAGCCTTTTGGGATCACACCTTTTGCAAAATATGGCTTCTCTTTAAGAAGATTATCGATCTCGCTACCTTCGATGTTTAGGATATCAATGGGCAAAGATGTCGCAGCATCAGTGATGTTTGCAGTTGGGTGGCCGACGACAAAGCTATATCCGTCTATCTTTTTATCTTTTAGTGCGTGCGGGCATTCGCCAACTGTTAAAACGCCGCGGTAGCCTAGTTTTGAAACGTCAAAGCCTTTTGCTTTAAAGACTTCAAGCGTACTTACTTCATTGCCGCTGCCTGGGTTTCCGACATTGTATTTTTTGCCTGCAAATGAAGCAAGATCGCTTGTTAGACCGCTATCTTTTGCTACAACAAATGCAAGAAGCTCTGGATAGATAGCAACTACTGAGCGTAAATTTTCATCTTTTGCTCCGTCAAATTTGCCAGTGCCATTAAATTTATCATAGACAACGTCACTTTGAACAAAGCCAAATGTAAGCTCTTTTTTCAAAACGTTATTCACGTTATAGACTGAGCCACCAGTTGATTGGACCGAGCATTTTACATTAGTATTTTTGTTTGCTAAACGGCAAATCGCTCCACCTATCGGATAATAAGTACCTGTCATGCCGCCAGTACCGATACTGATAAATTCTTTTGCTGAAAGAGTTGTTGCTAAAAGCAAGCCAGCAAGTGCCAAAGAAGTAGTTTTCATCTAAGATCCTTTCAAGAAATTTAAGGCTATTTTATTCTATAAATTTAGCTTTTTACCTTATTTAATATGATATTTTCATGCCGTTTTGGTAAAGTTGCAACCATTCTACACAATCAAGACTTAAAAAAATATTTTCTTAAGATTAAATTTATATTTCTTTATCAGCCAAAATAAATTTGATAAACCGGCTATTTAAATATCATTTTTTATTGTATAATCCACCGCAGTTCTAAGTTTTAGAAAAACTGTTGCAAATTTACAACTAATCAATAGCTTTTACAAATGTTAATAACAATCAAAAATTTATTTATGGAGGAATTCATGAAAAAATCACTTATGTTGGCCGCTTCAATGCTGCTTTTGTCTTTAAATTTTGCTTCTGGTGCGGACGAAAAAACGCAAGTTAGCTTTAGTGGCTCATCTACTCTAGCTCCAGTCATCGCTAAAATTTCAACCGATTTTATCGAAAAATACGAGACTTGGGACAAAGTAGATAGCACTTTACCAAACAAAAATATCACCATTTTTGTCTCAGCTGGCGGCTCTGGTGCTGGCGTGAAAGCCGTGCTTGATCATGTCGCTGACTTTGGCATGCTAGCTCGCGACGTAAAAGATAGTGAAAAAGCAAAAATAAAGGATATGAAAGCCTACACGCTTGGCATAGACGCACTTTGCGTGGCTGTAAACCCAGAAAATGAGGTGATAAAACTAAAAGGTGGAAATTTAAGTAAAGATGAGATCGTCAAAATTTTCTCAGGCGAGTACAAAAAGTGGAGTGACCTTGACAAGTCTCTACCAAATGACGAAATAGTCGTAGTTACAAGAGATCTTGGCGGCGGTGCTCACGAGGTATTTCAAAAAAAGATCATGAAAGATGTCAAAGTTAGTAAAAACGTCATCCAATCACCTTCGATGGGCGCGCTTGTCTCAAAGATCATCGAAAATAAAAATGCTATTGGCTACGCATCTTTTGGCATCACAAACCAAAACAAAGGCAAGCTAATACCACTAAACGTTGACGGCGTGGAGCCAACTGTGAAAAATATAGTTGATGGCAAATACTACATCTCTCGTCCGCTTATCATCGTAAAAAGTGGCGATCTAAGCAAGAGCGAGCAAATTTTTGTAGACGTTCTAAATTCAGCCGAAGGTCAAAAGACTATCGAAAAAATGGGATTTATACCAGTAAAATAGTCTAATGACAGGGCAAATTTTTAAAGGCGGGGTATATGCTTTCACACTTTTATCCGCCATGCTTTTGCTTTTACTCGTGGGGTTTTTACTGCTAAATTCCACGAGTTTTTTTGCAGAAGTAAGCCTTTTTGACTTTTTGCTAAATGGCGACTGGGACGTTAGCACAGAGCCTTTTAGCTTTGGACTATTTAATATCCTAGTCGCAAATTTCGCAGTTGCATTTCTAGCTTGCATATTTTCATTTTTCATCTCGCTTGGCGTTACTATATTTATATGCTTTTTTGCGAGCGCCTGGCTTAGGCACGTGCTAGACTGGATGATACGAATACTAGCTGGCATACCCTCTATCATCTATGGATTTTTCGCGCTTTACACGGTTGTAAAAATTTTAGAGTCAGGACTAAAAATGTCTGCTGGCGAGTCGGTCTTGGCAGCTAGTCTCATCCTTAGCGTCATGATACTGCCATTTTTTACCTCACATTTGCTCCAAAGTGTAGATCTGCTAAAGCAAAATTTCAAAACAAACTCAGATGCGCTTGGCGTAAGCACAGGATATTTTATAAGAAAAGTCATTTTTAGAAAATCTATAAAAGCTAGCGTTTCAGGCTTTATACTCGCATTTTCAAGAGCAGCTGGCGAGACGATGGCCGTGATGATGGTCATAGGCAACACCCCACTTTTTCCACACCTGCTCTCAAAAGCTCAGACCATACCATCTCTAATAGCCCTTGAAATGGGCATGAGCGAGGCTGGCAGCCTGCACTATCACGCTCTTATTGCAAGCGGATTTGTCCTGCTTGTTTTTATTTTTATGCTAAATATTTTTATCTTTAAATTTGAGAAAAACAATGAATGCTTTTAAAGATTTTATAGTCAAATTTTACGCTTATCTTTGCGTATTTATAGTGGTTGCGGTGATATTTTGGATATTTTATTTCATCTTTGCAAATGGCATCTCTCAGATAAATTTAGACTTTCTTACCAAAAACCCACAAGGTTTAAATTTAGGTGAGAGTGGTGGCATAAGAGACGCTATCATAGGCTCATTTTTGCTGATGATACTATCTATGATATTTTCTGCACTTCTTGGCGTTAGCTGCGCCATTTATAGGCAAATTTACTGCACTTCTAGCACGATCAAGCTTGGGCTTAAATTTATCATCCAAACGATGGCCTCCATACCCTCTATCTTGCTTGGGATGTTTGTTTATGGGCTTTTTATCGTTAGTCTTGATATCCCAAAGAGCCTACTAACAGCTAGTATTACGCTTGCTTTGATGGTCTTTCCATTTGTTGAAGTTAGCACAGAAAAGGTGATCTCGCAGATCGATGAGAAGATGTTAAGAGATAGCTTCGCGCTTGGCGTTGATAAAAATTTCATGGCTAGAAAGCTGGTTTTGCCAGCTATTAGAAAAAATATCATATCTATTTTAATACTAGCTGGCAGCTACGCCATAGGGGCAACTGCGCCACTACTTTTAACTGGTGTCGTCTTCATGGCAAAAGTAGAGGGGCTGCTCTCGCCAGTTATGGCGCTGCCTTTTCACCTGCATATGCTCTTAAGTCAGTCAGTCGCAACGCAAAATGCCTACGCCACGGCGCTTGTGCTCATTTTTATACTTATCATTTTGCACCTGCTTTCAGCCGTAGTTTTATTTGATATAGGAGAGAAAATTGCCAGATATTTTAAACATAAAAGAGCTTAGTATCTTTTACCAAGAGAATGAAATTTTAAAAGATCTAAATTTAGACGTCACACAAAATGAGATCATCTGCCTAATGGGCAGCTCAGGATGTGGCAAATCGACATTTCTTTCAGCACTAAATGGCTTTTTAGAGCAAAAAGGCGGCAGATATAGCGGAGAAATTTTATTTAAAGGCGAAAATATCAAAGGCAAGGACGAAATTTGGCTAAGACGAAAGCTAGCTATACTCTTTCAAGACGCCACGCTCTTTCCTTTTAGTGTCGAGAGAAATTTGACCTATGCGATGGAATTTTATGAGGGCAGTATAAAAGATAAGCAAAAAAGAGTAGAAGAGCTACTAAAAAGCGTAAATTTACTTGATGAGATAAAGGGCCTTGATATGCCAGCTAGCAAACTCTCAGGCGGTCAAAAGCAAAGACTTTGCATCGCAAGGATGCTAACTACAAAGCCTGAAGTGCTTATGCTTGACGAGCCTTGCTCGTCACTTGATATGAAAAATGTCTTGATCGTAGAGGAGCTTTTAAAAAGCCTATCGAAAAAATATACGATCATCATCACCACGCACAACGAAGAGCAGGCAAAAAGGCTTGGCGGCAAGATAGTCCACATAGTGGATAAGAAATTTACATTTTAAAAGAGCTAGAAATTCTAGCTCTAATTTTAGTCGATAAATCTTTTTGTGATATTTGAGTAGGCATCGATCCTGCGGTCTCTTAAAAATGGCCAAATTCTGCGCACTTCTTCGCTTCTTTTCATATCAATTTCTACGATCTTACATAGCTCATCTGTGCTATTTGCACGGAAAAGCTCCTCGCCTTGTGGCCCAAAAACAAAACTATTTCCCCAAAATTTGATCCCATCCATCACGCCGCTATCATCTTTTTCAAAGCCCACACGATTTACTGCGACCACTGGCAGGCCATTTGCCACGCTGTGGCCTCTTTGCACTGCCACCCACGCTTCAAGCTGTCTTGACTTTTCATCCTCGCTATCGCCCTCAAACCAGCCAATAGCCGTTGGATAGATAAGAATTTTTGCCCCTTTTAGCGCCATCAGCCTAGCTGCCTCTGGGTACCACTGATCCCAGCAGACCAAAACGCCAAGCTTGCCAAGGCTAGTTTCAATAGGCTCAAAACCGATATCACCAGGCGTGAAATAAAATTTCTCGTAAAATCCAGGATCATCAGGGATGTGCATTTTTCGGTATTTGCCAGCTACGCTGCCGTCACGCTCGAAGACAAAGGCGGTGTTATGATAAAGTCCGTCAGCCCTCTTTTCAAAGAGCGAAGTGACTAAAACTACGCCGTTTTCCTTAGCCACCTTGCCCCAAAAAGCGACGTCATCTTGCCAGTCATTTGCGTGATCAAAGAAATTTGTATCCTCGCTTTGGCAAAAGTACTGCGTCTGGTGCAGCTCTTGGCAGACGACTAGATCGGCACCATCTTTTTTTGCCTCAGATATTAGCTCAAGCGTCTTTGCGATGGTTGCCTCTTTTGTCCCTTTAAATTCTTGTTGAAGTAGTGCTACTTTCATCTCATTTCCCTTCTTTGTCGTTATATGGGTCTAAATGTGTGGTTATCTGCCACGAATAATCCCTAAATTTCTCTCTTATCTCAGCTTCAAGCGAGTCGGCCACCTCGTGTGCGTCGTAAAGCGAGATATCTTTGTCAAAAACTAAATGCAACGTTAAAAATATTGTATTTGCGCTCTGTCTTGTGTTTAAGTAGTGAAAGTCTGAAATTCTCTGCTTTGCCTTTATCATCTTGATGATCTCATCTGTGACTTCAGGGCTTGCTGCGTGATCTAGCAAGATGCCAAAGGCGTCTTTACCTAAATTTATAGCGCTTTGAGCGATGTAGCCGCTTATCACGATGCCAAAGATCGCATCTATCATCACAAATCCACTAAATTTAATGACAAGAAGCGAAATAATGACAGCAAGGTTGCTAAAAAGGTCGATCTTATAGTGCAGCGCGTCTGCTTTTATGATAAGGTTGCCACTTTTTTTAGAAATTTGGTTTAAAAATAGCACCAAACATAGCGTCACCACAACCGAAAATATCATCACGCCGAGGCTTAAGCCAAGATCTATCTCTAAATTTGGCTCGCTAAATTTCTTAACACTCTCATAAAATATAAAGCCTGCCGCTAGCACGATGATGATGCACTCAAATAGCGCTGCTAACGCCTCTAGCTTTGTGTAGCCAAAGTTAAATCTCTCATCGGCTTGCTTTCTTGACTTTCTAAGTGCAAATAAATTTAAAAGCGAAACGATAAAATCAAGCATCGAGTCAATCGCCGAGCCAAGCACGGCGACCGAGCCGCTAAAAAGCCCAGCTGTAAATTTCACAAGTGCGAGCAAAAAGGCGCAAGCTCCAGCTGCGATAACTGCCTTATTTTCGCCCTGCGTGCACTCCTGCTTATTTATACTGTTAAACTCATAATCAAACGGACTTGACAAGGCTAAGCCCTTTTATATCTATTTTGGCTTGAGCAGTGAAGCGAGCCATTTTGACGGACAAAAACTAACGAATTTACACCGATGATCTTTCTATCTGGCAGTGCCTTGGCTAGTAAATTTAGCACCTTTTCATCGTTTTCGTCATTATATGTTGGCACGATTAGCGCACCATTTATAAAGATAAAGTTTGCATAGGTGCAGCCAAGCCTTTTGCCATCATAAAATTTAGGTTTTGGTAGCGGCAGAGCAAGCAGCTTAAAGCCAGTTTTTTTAAGCTCAACCTCCATCCTTTTTAGCTCTTCAAAGTGCTCATCACTCTCATCTTCGCAAGCTGCGTAAGTTATCGTATCAGTCGTGATAAAGCGCGCTAAAGTGTCGATGTGACTATCTGTGTCATCGCCTTTTATAAAGCCATTTTCAAGCCAGATGATACGCTTTAGACCAAATAAATTTTTTAGCTTTTCTTCGATCTGCTCTTTGCTAAGCGCTTTGTTTCTATTTTCATTTAGCAGACATTTTGAGGTGGTTAAAAGCACGCCATCTCCATTAAACTCGACACTTCCGCCCTCTAGTATCATATCAACCGGCTCAAGCTTAGTCTTGTAAATTTTAGCTAGCTCTAAATTTATCGCATCATCTTTTGAGCTCTTAAATTTACCGCCCCAAGCATTAAATTTAAAGTCATAGCTCTTTACGCCGTCCTTGGTACAAACGTCGATCATGCCGTAGTCTCTGATCCAAGTATCGTCAGTCTCAAGCTTTACAAACTCAACATTTTTAAATTTCTTAAATCTAGTAAAATTTGTCTCATCAGGGCAGATGAGTACCACCTTTTCATAGGGCGTAACAGCAGCCACAAGCTCCTCATAGCCCGCCAAAATCTCCTCTAAATAAGGCTCCCAGTCGCTCTTACTATGTGGCAGCGATAAAAACAAAAGCTCCTGCTCCTCCCACTCTGCATACGCTCTCACACTCTCTCCTTATAAATTTTATAAATTCCATAAATCGTAATGATTATCCAAAAGACCTCTATCAAAAATGAGCCGAGGTTAAAGTGTACAAAAAGCGAGATTATAAGCAGCACCGCACCTGCTAAATTTATTATCTGATAGGCTATATCGTGGCTATTTAGGCGGCCAATCTGAAGTAAAAAGTAGCCCATCACGATGCAAATCATCCCTAAAAAACCGATGATCTGAAAAAGATCGATCAAATTTTATCCTTTTTGTAAGCTTAAATTTAAAGCGTGATCATATCTAATTAGTTTTAAATTTATGATTATGGGATAAAATAACTCCATTTTTCAGATTGGATTAAAGTTTATGGATTTTGAGTTTATTGAGAAATTTTACCCCCTTTTTATAAAGGCTGGGATTCTCACCTGCCAGATCGCCTTTTTGGGGATCGTTTTTTCTATTTTGATAGGCATTTTTTGCATGGCTGTGAAATTTTACAAGCTAAAATTTCTCTCAAAGCTCGTTGATTGTTACGTTGAGCTTTCAAGAAACACACCACTTCTTATCCAGCTCTTCTTTTTATACTACGGCTTGCCAAAGCTTGGAGTGTCGATGAGTGGCTTTACCTGTGCGGTCGCGGGGCTTAGCTTTCTTGGTGGCAGCTATATGAGCGAGAGCTTTAGGCTTGGCTTTGAGGCGGTTAGAAAGTCGCAGATCGAAGCGGGACTAAGCATCGCACTTAGCAAAAATCAGCTCTTAAGATATGTTATCTTGCCTCAAGCATTTAGCGTAGCAGTGCCAAGCATTAGTGCAAATATTATCTTTTTGCTAAAAGAGACAAGCATCGTTAGTATCGTGGCACTTGCCGATTTAGTCTACGTTGCAAAGGATCTCATTGGGCTTTATTACAAAACAGACGAAGCGCTTTTTATGCTGGTTATTAGCTATCTCATCATCATCTTGCCAGTCTCGCTAGTGCTTAGCTACGTTGAAAAAAGGGTGAGAAATGCAAGGAGTTAGTATTTTATTTGATACGCAAAATTTACTAAGGCTCTTTGAAGGTCTAGTTGTTAGCACAGAAATTTCATTTATCTCTATCTTTATCTCTATAATCGGTGGCTTAGTGCTTGGCGTGCTTATGAGCATGAAAAACAAATTTATCTATTTTATTTTAAAAATTTGCCTAGAAATCGTTCGCATAATGCCTCAGATCGTTTGGCTATTTTTATTTTATTTTGGTGTCAGTAAGGCGTTTGATATCCATATTTCAGCATTTACAGCCTCACTCATCGTCTTTAGCTTGTGGGGAATTTTTGAAATGATGGACATCGTGCGTGGCGCAATAACATCAATACCAAAACATCAATTTGAATCAGCCGCCTCACTTGGGCTTAGTAAATTTCAAATTTACTCTCACGTTATCATCCCACTTGCCACAAGAAGGCTAGTGCCTGGGGCTGTAAATTTACTAAGCCGTATGATAAAAACGACCTCTATCGTCGTGCTAATAGGCGTTGTAGAGGTAGTCAAGGTCGGCCAGCAGATCATCGAGCGAAATGTATTTACAAATCCTATGGCACCATTTTGGATATACACGCTCATATTCTTTTTATATTTTGTGATCTGCTATCCAGTCTCAAAACTATCAAAAAAACTAGAAGAAAAATGGAGTTAAAATGAGCGAAAACATATTAGAACTTAAAAAAATAAATAAATTTTATGGAGAGCTTCACGCCTTAAAGGATATCAATTTAGAGGTAAAAAGCGGTGAAGTGGTCGTGCTTCTTGGACCATCTGGCTGTGGCAAGAGCACAACTCTTAGATGTATAAACGGACTTGAGAGCATCGCAAGCGGTGAGATAATAATCGATGGTGAAGTGATTGATGCTAAATTTAATGATTGGCAAAGGATCCGCCAAAAAGTCGGCATGGTCTTTCAAAGCTACGAGCTCTTTGATCATATGAATGTCATAGACAACGTCCTTCTTGGGCCTTTAAAGGTGCAAAAAAGAGATAGAGCCGAGGCTGAAAAAACAGCTGATATGTGGTTAAGCAAGGTTGGGCTGCTTGATAAGAAATTTGCCTATCCAAAGGAGCTAAGTGGCGGCCAAAAGCAGCGTATAGCAATCGTTAGAAGCCTTTGCTTAAACCCTGAAATTATGCTATTTGACGAGGTTACGGCTGCACTTGATCCAGAGATCGTTAGAGAAGTGCTTGATGTGATACTAAATTTAGCTAAAGATGGCATGACGATGCTAATAGTCACACACGAGATGAGCTTTGCAAGAGCAGTTGCAAACAAGATCGTATTTATGGACGCTGGAGCGATCGTGGAGATCAGCGAGCCAGAAGAATTTTTTACCAGCCCAAAGAGTGATCGCGCGAAGAAATTTCTAAATTTATTCTCGTTTTAGAAAAAATAAGAGATAATTTGCCGTTTTTTCAAAATGCGTTTAGGGCGAAAATTTAACGCTCTTATTTATTTAACTTTTTTACAAGGAGAAAGAGTGAGAAAATTTAAATTTTTCTTATTAGCATTAATCGCTACCGTCTTTCTAACGGGTTGTGGTAATGACAAAGGTGCCGACACGGCAAAAGCTGCTTCAAACGAAGCTGATACGATCGCAAAGATCAAAGAGCGTGGATATGTAAGAATTGGCGTTTTCAGCGACAAACCACCATTTGGCTATGTCGATAAAGATGGCAAAAACCAAGGCTATGATATTTACTTTGCAAAACGTATCGCAAAAGACCTACTAGGCGATGAGAGCAAGGTAAAATTTGAGCTAGTTGAGGCTGCTGGTAGAGTTGAAGTTTTAGTAGCTGATAAAGTAGATATCACGCTTGCAAATTTTACAAAAACACCTGAGCGTGCACAAGTTGTTGATTTTGCGCTTCCATACATGAAGGTTTCACTTGGCATCGTAAGCCCTGAAGGTGCAGTGATAAAGAGCATCGATGAGCTAAAAGACAAAACCCTAATCGTAAATAAGGGCACAACCGCAGACGCATTTTTTACAAAAAATTATCCAGATATTAAGCTTGCAAAATACGACCAAAATACTGAAACATTTGCAGCTTTGGTTGATAAAAGAGGTGCTGCACTAGCGCATGATAACGCCCTACTTTTTGCCTGGGCGAAAGAGACTCCAGGCTTTGTTGTAGGCATTGAAGCACTTGGTGATGTTGATGTGATAGCACCAGCTGTTAAAAAAGGTAACAAAGTTTTACTTGACTGGCTAAACAATGAGATCATTGAGCTTGGAAAAGAAAATTTCTTCCACAAAGACTATAATGCTACACTAAAACCGATCTACGGCGATAGCGTCAATCCAGAATCTCTAGTCGTCGAAGGCGGCAAACTATAAATAATGAGGTGTTGCAGCACCTCATCTCAAACTTTATTTACATAGCACCATACCTAAGGAATACTACTTTAAATGTTTTTATAATTATTACAATATCCATCCAAATATTCCAGTTCTTTATATACCATATGTCCATTTGGGCTCGTGTAGCAAAATCCACATTGCTTCGACCACTAACCTGCCAAAGTCCAGTAAGCCCGGGCTTACAAGATAAAACAAGCGGTAGGTATTCTCCAAAATCTTCCATTTCATTCGGAAGACATGGCCTTGGACCAACCAGACTCATCTCCCCTTTTAGAACATTTACTAGCTGCGGCAATTCGTCAAGTGACGTTTTTCTTAAAAAGCTGCCGATTTTAGTTACTCGGGGATCATTTCTATATTTTTTATACTTTTTATAATATACTACTTCTTCCGAATTTTTATCCAACCATTCTTGCATAAAACTTTGGTCAGTATGCATTGAACGAAATTTATAGCATTTGAATATTTTTCCATCCAAACCTATTCTGTACTGGCCAAAAAAAATATCGCCGGTTGGTTCTTTTACCTTTATGATTAAGATAACTACGCCAAACATGATTATCAAAAAGGGTAAAGCAAGCAATAATATTGATAAATCTAACAATCTTTTCAAAATTAAATTAAATTTGCTTTGAAGGGAATTTTGAATAGCAAATAGATTCGTGCGGGAGTTAAAAATATTATAAACACAGGCCCTTGAAAAGTCATAACTATTAAGTATTGGAGTAAATAAGATTTCTTTGTTATCCTTTATGTTCTGTTCTATAATAGTATTTAGAGTTTTAGGCTTAATATTGTTATATCCTATCAAAAGAGCATCATAGCTTTTTCCAACGGCTTTTACATAACCCAAATAATGGTTATTAAATATTGCGTATTCAAGCTCTTCGCTATTTTCTACACATAAAATTCTAGCCTTTTTTTGCCAGATGCCTACATAAAAAAGTATACGTTTGAATATAAATTTAAATCCGGGTAAAAGTATAATCATAGATAAAAAACTAAATAATAGGGTTACTTTTGAAAACAAACTATTTTCTATCGCAAGCACAAGACAAAGTAAAAAGCCTAATATGCAACTTTTTATTATAATTTTGCTTTCATGCCAAAAATCAAATCTCCTAATATAAATACCCTGATAAGCAAATAAAGATATTATAGTAATATAAACGTAGATGTACTCTCGATATGTAAATATATCAAAAAATAATGGGCTTCCATAAATAAGATTTTTGACAAAAATGCCTAAAAATATAGAGCCAAAAATAACAAAAATATCAGCTAGCAACAGCAATAAAAATGATAAAATTTGCCTCATTTTAATGCCTTAAATTCATTAAATTTATGCTCTATGTAAGTTTTTATCTCCTCCTCAAATCTTTTACGAGAAAATCTAAGTGAGTTTCTGCGAATAAAAGATGGATCAAATTTATCCACATTATGTTCAAATCTATCCAGTGCTCCAAGTAGGCTCTCAACGCTTTGCTCATAAAAATAAACACCACTGACGTTATCTATCACCGTCTCACGTACTCCGCCATTGCCGTAGCATATAACGGGCGTGCCGCACGCCTGAGCCTCTACTGGAGCGATACCGAAATCTTCCTTGGCTGCGAATATAAAAGCTTTCGCATTTTGCATCATATGCTTTATTGTTTCGTTGCTTTGATATCCTAAAATTTCTATATTTTTTTTAGCCTTACTTTTTATTTTGTCCATATCTGGACCATCGCCGATAAGCACAAGCTTTCTATTAATTTGTGAAAAAGCCTCCACTATAACATCTACTTTTTTATATGGCACAAGCCTTGAAACAGTCAAATAAAACTCATCTTTATTTTCCTTGGCCTCAAATTTATCGGTATCTACTGGGGGATATATTACATCGCTCGCCCTACCATAAATTTTTTTTATACGACTGGCAATATAGCGACTGTTTGCAATAAAATAATCCACACGATTTGTGGAAATCAAATCCCAAATACGAATTTTATGTAGAAAATATTTCGCAAAAAAACCCTTTAATCCACTATTCAGCCCGCTATTTTTCAAATACTCAAAATATAAATCCCATGCATAACGAATTGGCGTATGAACATAACTAATATGAAGCTGATCCGAATGAGTCAATACCCCCTTTGCAACCGCGTGAGAACTGGATAAGATTAAATCATACTCGCTTAGATTAAAATTCTCAATAGCATATGGAAAAAGCGGTAAATAATCACGATACCTACTTTTAGCGAATGGCAAATTTTGAATAAAGCTCGTATGGGCATACTTATTTTTTAATATTCCATACCTATCTGTATCATTCAAAAAATCGATCAAACTATAAATTTCAAAGTCAGCCCAAATATTTGTGAAACTCTCCACACATCTTTCTGCACCAGCGTAAACATTGAGCCAATCGCATATTAAAGCTTTTTTTATCATCATTAATACAAACTATAAACTCTCAAAGGTAAAATTACAAATTTTTTCTTTATTGCTTATTAAGATATAATCTCCACCACCCCTTAGAACCAATAACTTAGTTGCATGCTTTTTTACAAAATTTATATCATGAGTTATAAATATAATTGTTTTTTTGTTAACCAGTAAATTATCAAAAAAATCAAAGCATTTTTTCTGAAATTTCTCATCGCCAACTGCTAAAATTTCATCAAATATATATATATCACCATTGGCACATCGCGCTATTGAAAATGCCAATCTCATTTTCATTCCAGACGAATAGTATTTCAATGGAGTATCCACAAACCTCTCAATTTCAGCAAATGAAAATATCTCTTGCATATTATCCTTTATAAAGCATATATCCATTCCTAATAATACGCCATTTAAAAAAGCATTGTCACGACCACTTAATTCATCACTAAAAGCAACACCCAGCTCTAAAAATGGTATAACTTTACCATCTACAACAATATCACCTTTCGTAGGAGTTGATGTCTTTGCTATAAGCTTGGCTAAAGTAGATTTTCCAACACCATTTCTACCAACTATACATAATATATCCCCATTGTCAACACTCATCGACATATTATTTAGAACATCAATAGTAGGTATGCTATTTATGTTTCGAAAATAATTCTTGTAATTTATAGCGAAACTTTTCAACGAATTTGTATGAACCCCATATGATTTATATGACTTACTAACACTTTTAAATACTATCATAGAAAATCCGAAATTTTTGATTTTAATTTATTTTCAATAACTAATGATACTACAAACAATAATACAATTACAGCACTATGCAATACCCAAAGCCAAATATCATATATTAGAATAGGCGTATATCCATTAAAGAAACAATATTTAATATTTTCTAATGGAAAGGATAATAAATTGGTGCAATAATATAAAGTTTCATAT
>NZ_PPAU01000123.1:0-979 GCF_002914195.1 Campylobacter concisus
CTATTTGACTATACCTTGTGTTGTCATCATAGAAAATTACTTTTTCATTATTTTGGTTGAGCTTTGCTGTTAAGAAAAGCATAGGGATAGAAACATTAGCAAATTTTTCTTGCGATTTTTTGATGTAATATTCAAACGTGCTAATAGCTTTTTCAGCTTTAGGGGCTGTTAAATAGATACTCTGGTCAAAACGTCCCTTTCTGAATAATTCAGGGTTCTTTTTTACAAGGTCGGTAACGTTATTCGCTGTCGCAATAAATAAGACATCTGCCTTGTTCTTGCTATTTTTGTCTGCAAATTCATTTAATGTTGTAAGCAAATAGCCCAGAACTTGTTTTGATTTTGGGCTATCATTAAACATCTTCTCTATCTCGTCTATTAAAAGAACAAATTTGCCTTCGGTAAATTTAAAGAAGCTAAAAAATTTATTCAAAAGCCCAAAAGTATCGTCGGCATTTATAAAAAAGCTAAGGTTTAGCTCTATTAGGTATCGTTTTAGCTCTCCAGCTATGCACTTGGCAAAAAATGTTTTACCAGTGCCTGGAACACCAGTCAAGAAAAAGCCTTTTGAAATTACGCCGCACTCTTGCCTTGTTTCTATGGCCTTTAGGTTGCTCATCATTGTAATAAATGAGCCACTTGTCTTGTCAATAATGTAATCGTCAAAGGTAACGACTGGAGCATATATATTTGACCCTAGTTTCTCACGCAAGATCGTCATTGGATCAATATTCTCTTCTTTTTGCTTTTTGGTTAGCAAGCCATACTTATTATCAACTCTTATAACGTCAAAAATGCCTTTAAATTCCGATGAAAGACTTTCTGGTAAATATGGTGCAATAAATACTATTCTTGCAATACTTCCGTCCGCAAAGGCATTTAAAATGGCTTCTTTACTTCTTGCAAAAACCAAATTTTCTTCAGACAGATTGTATTTCGCTGCCAACTCCTTTTTGCCTTCTTCTGAATAATAGTATTC
>NZ_PPAU01000124.1:0-472 GCF_002914195.1 Campylobacter concisus
CTCTTTGCCTATCTCTAGCAGGTTATATCTTAGGATCGTAGTTCCCATTAGATGTTTTTCTTTTGAAACAAATATGTAGTCATTTAAAAGATCTCTATATGGCAGCAGTATCTCAAATTCTTTTTCTACAAAATAAGCCTTTATTTTTGCCTTTTTGCCATTTGCATTTATTATAAAGGTGTATTTTTCTAAAACAAAGTCACCAAATTTTAGCTCCAGGATTTCTCCAGTTTTTAAATTTTTACAAGCAAGCAGCAGTTTAACCGCTAAAGAGTTTCTTGCATTTTCTCTTACAAAAGCGGTTTTCTCTAATAAAGATGGTAAAAATTTTAACAATCTCTTAAATTCAGCATTTGACAACCCGCCATTAATTACATTACCGACATAATCTCTGCTAATAAAGGCATATTTTTTTAAATTCTCTTTACCAATAAATGATAGAAATTTTTTAAGGGATTGAACAGCCAGAAGC
>NZ_PPAU01000125.1:0-47952 GCF_002914195.1 Campylobacter concisus
TTTAAAAGATTTTTATTTATTAATTTTTTATGGCTATAATACGAAACAACAAATTTTATTATTAAGGAATTATTATGTTTGAACTTAGAAAACTTCCATTTGATGCAAATAGCAATGCAGTAGTTAGCGCAAAAACCTGTGAATACCACTACGGCAAGCATCATGCAACTTACGTAGCAAATTTAAACAATCTTATAAAAGATACAAAATTTGCTAACGCATCTTTTTATGAAATTCTAACAAATAGCGAAGGTGGGCTTTATAACAACGTTGCTCAAGTTTACAACCACGACTTTTACTGGGACTGCATCGCTAAAAAAAGCGAGATGTCAAGCGAGCTAAAAGCTGCGATCGAAGCAAATTTTGCAAATTTCAAAGAGGAATTTTTAAAAGCAGCTACAACGCTTTTTGGCTCAGGCTGGGCGTGGCTTGTATTTGATCCAAGCAGTAAAAAGCTAGAGATCGTACAAACTAGCAATGCAAAAACTCCAGTGAGCGACGGCAAAGTACCGCTTCTAGTTGTTGATGTTTGGGAGCATGCTTACTACATCGACAACTTCAACGCTCGTCCAAAATACCTAGAGACTTTTTATGAGAATATAAACTGGGAATTTGTAAGCAAAGCTTACGAGTGGGCGCTAAAAGAGGGCCTTGGCTCAGTTGAGTTTTACACAAAAGAGCTTCATAAATAATATCTGGCGGGGCTTTCCCGCCTTTAAATTTCTGCTTTTATCTAATTTTAAAATCATCAAATTTGTCAGCAAAAACTACCTTGTTTTAAAAGAAATTGCAACTTCAAAAATGGCTCAAAATTTTGTTTTAGCAAACAATTTCTCTTAAATTTAAAGCTAGCGTGAGCTAATTCAACTTCAAATTCTACTTTGTTGAAAATTTTAAACCGCTGCTAAATTTATAAGCCAAAGCCACGTTAATGTTTAAAAAAGAATAACTCCCAAGTGCCTATGGTACTCTTTTGGTACTCTAACGCGTGCTTGCGAAATAGTAAAATGGCAAAAAACTAGACTTATAGCTTGCCCTATTGCAACCAAGTAAATATTCTATTTAATTTACAAAAGCCAGAGTGAAATACTTCGCTTTTAAGATTAAAACTATCATGATATTAAAGAAAGGTGGGGCAATATTTACTGCTTTAAAAATACTACGGGTAACTATTTCATATCAGGCAAGGGTAGCTTAAATTTCAAAGCCACCTTGCCAAATTTACTCAATTTATCTTTTTGAAGTGTATAAATTTATACCATTTTGTAAGCGTTTTAGCCCCTCAAGCACTCTGGCTCTTTGGGTTGCGATATTCATACGGAGGAAAAATCTATCTCCCCTGTAAGCATTGCCATCATTTAGCCAAAGTCCAGCTTTATCACGCAAGAAATTCATAAAGTCGCTCGAATCCTCGCAAAACGCGCTACAATCAAGCCACAAAAGATAAGTCGCATTTGAAGGCAGAAGTTTTACTGGTAAATTTTGCTCTTTTATAAAATTTATAACGATTTTTTTGTTTTCAAAAAGATACTCCCTAAGCTCATCAAGCCATGTTTGACTATCGTTAAATGCCGCTATTGTCGCAGTTATTGCAAATGCGTTTGCCTCACCTATCTCATCATAATTTACAGCCGCATTTATTCTTGCACGTATCTGCTCATTTGGCGTGATGATGGCTGAGCTTTGAAGGCCAGCTATGTTAAAGGCTTTTGTAGGCGAGATGCATGTGATTGAGTTATTTTTACACTCTTCACTAACGCTAATAAATGGAACATAGCTTAGACCAGGATCAGTTATGTCGCAGTGGATCTCATCGCTGATAACCAAAACATCATGCTTATAGCAAAGCTCGCCTATTTTTTTAAGCGTCTCTTTGTCCCAAATTTTTCCTATTGGATTGTGTGGATTGCAAAGAAGCATCATAGTTGTTAGTGGTTGAGCTAGCTTTGCTTCAAGGTCTTCAAAATCAATCTCATAAGAGCCATCTTTATAGACAAGGTCATTTGATAAAATTTCACGGCCATTATTTTTGATGCAGTTAAAAAATACGTGATAGACGGGAGCTTGAACTAAAATTTGATCTCCTGGATTGCTAAATCTTCTAATCGTAGTAGAAATCGCTGGTATAACGCCAGTGCAAAAGCACATCCATTCGTTTTCAAAGCTAACATTATGACGCCTCTTCCACCAGCCTTTAATCGCTTCGTTCCACTCTTTTGGGATAAATGAGTAGCCAAAGACGCCATTATCAAGACGCTTTTGTAGGGCATTTAAAATTTCAGGTGCAGCCTTAAAATCCATATCAGCAACCCACATTGGCAAAACATCATTTTTCATTCGCCATTTTGATGAGTTAGTGCCATCTCTGCTAATAAGCGTATCAAAATCGTACTTCATAGCTTTTCCTTAAAATAAAATTTTAAATCAATTATAACCCAAAAGATACTAATATAATTTGAAATTTTCTCTCAATTTAATATTTCAAAAGGAAAAATGATGAAATTAGCTCAGGCTCTCATTTTAAGAGCTGATACACAAAAACGTTTAGAGCAGCTAAAAGGTAGGTTACTCGATAATGCAAAAATGCAAGAAAATGAAAGACCTAGTGAAGATCCAAAACTTCTTTTAAAAGAGCTTGATAGGCTAAGCGATGAGCTATTTAGACTGATCTTGGCTATAAATTTAACAAACTCAAGTGCAAAATTTGAAGGCGCGAGTCTAACTGAAATGATCGCTAAAAAAGATACGCTAAGCCAAAAAGCAAGTGTACTTAGGGATTTTGCCAAAAGCGCAAGCCAAAAGGTCGATCTTTACTCAAATAGTGAGATAAAAATTTTAAGTAGTGTTGATGTGGCTATGCTTCAAAAGCAAATAGACGAGCTATCCAAAGAGATCAGAGAGCTAGATATGAAGCTACAAGAGGCAAACTGGCAAGTTGATCTTGTAGAGTAAAATTTATGGTGAAAATGTAGCTAAAGGCGAGTAAAAAGAAAAATTTATTAGGCTTGCGGGGAGAGAGCAAAAGTTTAAATTTATCCCAGCAATTTAAAAAATGCATTCTTAAAAATAAATGTTACTACCACTTACTGATTTAGCTACGTTTTGGGTGGGTTTGGGGAAGATTAATCTTTATTATGTAAGATTTCATAAATTTTTAAAAGGAAATTTATGAAACTTGACACCTTGATCGTAAAGGGCATTGAAGCTAAGAATAATCCAAATAAAGCGGTCATTCCGCCTATTTTTTTAGCAAGTACATTTGTGCAAGATGATCTTGAAAATTTTCAAGAATTTGCATATTCACGTGGCAACAACCCTACAAAAAAAGCATTTGATGAAATTTTTGCAAAGGTTGAAGGCAGCAAATACGCTTTTAGCTTTGGTTCGGGCATGGCAGCAACAGCAGCTGCACTTAGCCTTATAAAAACGAGACAAAAGGTCCTACTAAATAGCAATGTTTATGGCGGCACTTATAGATATGTCACGACTGTTTTTGAAAGCCACGGCATAAAGAGCGAATTTATAGATGATCTAAATTTTTTAAGCGAAGATGATATAAGTGACGATGTGGCAGCGATATTCATCGAAACTCCGTCAAATCCTCTCTTAAGAGTGACAGATATCGCTAGAATTTCAAAGATCGCTCACAAAAAAGGCGCTCTAGTCATCGTGGATAACACATTTTTAACGCCTTATTATCAAAGAGTGCTTGATCATGGAGCTGATATCGTGGTTTATAGCGCTACAAAGTATATCGGTGGACACGCTGATGTGATCGCTGGTATCGTCACGCTAAACGATGATGCTTTGGCTGATAAGATAAAATTTGCTAAAAACACACTTGGTGGCATCATAAGCCCGATGGACGCATACTACCTAATACGTGGGCTTAAAACGCTTAGCGTTAGGTTTGATAGACAAACGCAAAATACTCATAAAATAATTAAATTTTTACAGAATAATGACGCCGTTAGCGTGGTGCATTTTGCCGGCTCATATAGCGAGCAAGAGGCAAAGATGCAAGAGGCTCAAGCAAGCGACATTGGTGCACTTATCTCATTTGAGTTAGATGAAAAATATGATGTAAATAAATTTGTAAAAGCACTAGAAATTTTTGATCTAGCAGTGAGCCTTGGCGGCGTAGAAAGCCTCATTTGCAGGCCTGCGACGATGACACATGAGGCATATCCAAAAGAGGCGCTAGATAAGATCGGCATAAAGCAAAACTTGCTTCGCCTAGCAATCGGTATCGAAAACGCTGATGATCTAATAGCAGATCTTGATCAAGCATTTAAAAAAGCAAAAAAATAATAAAGGAGATAGATATGGCAACTACAAAATTTAAAGGTAGTGAGGTAAATTTAAGTGGAAACGAGGTCTTTGTAGGCTCTTATGCGCCTGAAGCAAAAGTCGTAGCACAAGATCTTAGCGAGTTTAGTGTAGGTGGAAATAATGGCGTAGAAGTCCTTGTTTGCTTACCATCACTTGATACCGGCGTTTGCGCAGCAGAGGCTCGTAAATTTAACGAAAAAGTAGCTGGCAAACACGGCGTAAAACTAAGCATCATTTCAAATGATTTGCCATTTGCGATGGGTAGATTTTGCACGACTGAAGGCATAGCAAATTTACATGTTGGAAGTGACTTTAGATACGGAGAATTTGCTAAAAACTATGGCGTTTTAATGAGCGATGGCCCACTAAAAGGACTACTTGCAAGAGCGGTATTTGTCATCAATGATGGCGTAATAATTCACAAACAAATCGTCCCTGAAGTGACAGAAGAGCCAAACTACGATGCTGTATTTGATGCTATTAAAAGTAGTGGTAGTTGTGATTGTGGCTGCCATTAAAAAGGACGTTATCTAAGCATCTATTTGATGCTTAGATAATTAATCTTAGTCAAATAGAGATTTTTCAAAAGATTTTACTACAAAGCTTTTTCTATGAAAGCTTGAATAGCCAAACTTAGCAATGGCTTCTAAATGTGCCTTTGTGCCGTATCCTTTGTGCCCAGCAAAGCCGTACTTTGAGTAAATTTTATCCCAGCCTTTCATCAAACTATCACGGCTAACCTTAGCTAATATGCTAGCAGCGCTTACCCCAGCGACTTTGCTGTCAGCTTTTATCATCGTTGTGATACCAACGCCATAGTCTAAATTTCCATCATAAATGATCTCAAAACCCTCAAAGTGCGCCTTAAAAATTTTGAGCGCTCGTCTTAAGCACTCACTTAGCCCAAGTTCGTCTATTTGCGCATTTGAGAAGTAGATGATGAGAAAATTTGAGCTTTTTATGATCTCTTTAAAAAGCTCCTCACGCTTTTTTGCGGTTAGTTTTTTGGAGTCGTTTAGGCCTGAAATTTCTTTATTAAGCACGCAGGCCGCTACGCTTAAAGGCCCAGCTAAAGCCCCACGTCCAGCCTCATCTATGCCACAAATTTTTACCATTAAAGCCCGATTTCATCGCTAAAGTAAGGTCTTAGCTCATCAAGTGGCACGCTAATTTGCTCCTCGTTTAAAAAGGTAAGCCCAAGTGGCGAAAGTACAAAATTTTCGCTAACACCTGCTGTTGCGAGGATTGCTTTTAGATGAGGGTCGTTCATATCTTTAAAAATCTGCTTTAACTTTAGCTTTTTGTTGGTTTTAAGTAAGACGACATCGCAGCTAGTTTTATTATTTTTATAGGTGCAGATGCTTTTTATTTTGTCATTTATATAGTAGATGTTATCTAGGCTCTCAAATTGGTTATTTGGCCATTTTTTACGCTCACTTTTTAGGTCATAAAGTATCGAGAGTAATTTATTTTTATTTTTTTTAGCCGATTCTTTGGCAAATATATCGTTAATTATAGCTTCGTATCTCGTGCCGTTTGCTTCGGTCATTTGTATGCCAATATTTAGCATTTCATACTCTTTTTCTTTTTTGATAGTCGCATTATAGGCTTTGTTTTTAACGATTATTTTGCCCTTTAGCTCGCCATTTTCATTTTTAACGTCTAAATTTATCTTATCAGATACAGCATTTAGCGATGAAATTTCACTGCTATTTTGCTCAAGATTACCTTTTTCGTAGTCGTATTTTGTACCATCAAAAAAGATATGTCCGCTTATCTTGGCCGGCACTTTAAAGCTCTTGCTTTGCTTGAAATTTTCAAATTCATCTTTAAAATAGTTCATATAAACTTCAAATTTTATACCATTTGCCTCACCAATAAATTTATAAAATTTTGCCCAGTTTTCGTGATTTATCTCATAGCCAAATAAGCTTACTATAAGTATAAAAATCCCAATAAATGCTCTCATGTCCGTCCTTCATAGTTTTGTTGATTATAGCTTCTTTACTTTAAGCTTTTAAAACAATAATCAAATAAAGGTTTAAATTCATAAACCTAGACTCCACCTAGAAAATGGCAAAATTTCGCATTTTATGCCCTCAAAGCTAAGCTCAGCTTGGTTTGCGACGCTAATTATTTGAAGCTTACTTACACCCAGCTCTTTTAAGCTTGCGTGGAGTTTTTTAAATTTCAAAAAGATGATCTCTGGTGCAGAAAACGGCACACAGATGATCGCAATCTTCCTTTTATTAAGGAAGAAATCAATATCTTTTGTATAAAAAATCTGCTCGTTAAATTTGGCTAGCTCGCAAAAAACAGTGTTGTTAAAATTTTTAGCAAAGTCCTTTTTTAGGCTTATCGCGCTTTTAAATGCAAAGTCGTTAAAATAAAGCCTTTTCGCGGCGTTTGGCTCGTTAAATTTTTCTACTAGGCTAACCGCACTCATGTTTTCCAGCTCGCTAAGCGCGCCGTAAACGCTATCTTTTGAGATTTTGCGGGCGGATTTTAGCGTACTAAAAATCTCAAAAACGCTCACGTTTTGCGCCTGAGCTTTCGCGCACTCTTTTAGTACGGCTAGCTGTGTGTCGGAGAGTGAGGATTTTAGCGCGGTTTGTAGATTTACCGTAACATTTTCGGCGTCGCAAAAGGCCGACGCGGGGCTCCTGCCGTGAAGCAAAAAGTGGCTAAAAAGCGTCTCTGGATCGATCTTTTTTGAAAAAAATGCGATAAACTCTTCGTAGTCTAAAAAATCCAAATTTAGCTCGCTAAAGCCATTTAAATTTGCGTCTTTAAACCCAGAGGCGACGATAAAATTTTGCAAATTTAGCTCTAAAATCGGCCCAAATTTATCCCAAAATTTCTGCTCGAAATCATCGATCGCTAGAATTTTTATCTGCGGATTTTGGCGTAAAAACTCGGGCAAATTTGACAAAATATCATCCGCGTCTATGCGAAGGTCGCCTAAATTTACATATAAATACTCTTTGCTCTCAAATGCCGATAAAAAGCCCGTGACGAGCGAGGTTTTGCCGCTTCCTATGCCGCCTTTTATCAGCGTTTTGGGTGCGGTGATCTCAAATTTTCTATTTATAAATTTGACGTTTTTTGGCGGATTTTGATAAAGCGCGTTTAGAGTTTGCATTTTTAGCCTTTAAAATTTGGAAAATTATAGCGAAGTTTCCTTGTAAAGAGGAAAGTAATTAAAATTTGGCGCCAAAAAACAAGGACAAATTTAATGATTTTTAAGTAGGAAGGGGATAGAATGTATTAAATTTATTTTAAGGGAGCAATGTGTCGGACAATTCAGTCAATGAAAACGAAGCCTCTACCCAAAAAGGCGGAGAGGATGGCAAGAAAGATGGCGAAACACGAAACGTAAAAGATGACAAAAAAAATGAAGCTTTCGTTCAGGTTTCTTTGTCGATTTTTAGCGGTATTATCGGCGGTATAGCTACAAATATATTAGACGGAAAAGTTTCGTGCTTAAGCATTGTAGTTATTATAGTCGTCGGTTATATCATTCACAAAGTGATAACTTGCCGCGATAAACTAGATGAAAAGATAGGGGTTCCTATCTTGATAGGCTTATTGCTTGTAGTAATACTTATATTTGCGTGTTTGGCGCATTGGGTGCAAAAATAATTTCAAAGGATAAAAATGAAAAAAGCTATTTTAGTTTTGGTGGTTTTGGCAAATTTAGTATCTGCAGGAGGAGAAAATTTTTCAGAGAATAAAAAGGAGTGCGAGGGCGGAAGTGTCTATACTTGTCTTAGTTATGGCGAAAGCTATCTTTTTGGTAGAGATTTTGGCTCTCGCGATAATATTCCTAGGGATTATATAAAAGCAAAATTTTTCCTTGAAAAAGCTTGCAAAAAAGATAACGTTAAAAAAGAGGATAAGTTTTTTGTTAGAGAGGCTTACTTTTACCTAGGATATATGTATCTTGAAGGGCTAGGCGTTGAGAAAGACGATAAAAAAGCTTTTGAATTATTCAACACGGCTTATGACGGCAAGCTTGATGAGTTGTATTATAGATTAGGAGAGATGTATTTTAGAGGGTACGATGTATATAGTTTTAGAAAAGTGCGCGAAGATGGAGAAAAAAGTAGAGAGTATTATGACAAGTCTTGCGACGACGGATATCCGTATGCGTGCAATGATATAGCTACAATTCTTTATAAATATGATCACGTATGATCACGAAAATGACGAAGCTGCACAATACTATAAGAAAACTTGCGAGCTTATAAAGAAGAATGATTCTGACGTAAAAAAAGATTTACAAGAAGCTTGCGATATGTATGAATTGCTAAAATAGTCCAAATTTTACCCGAGTCAGATTTGTACTCGGGTAAACCAGCTCGAATTTATTAAAAATAAAATTTAAATTTCTAGCTTCAGATTTTCCTCTAAATTTATAAAAGCTTCCTTATTAAAAGGAAATAATTAATCAAAATTCATCAAAAAATAACGTTTTTCTTGACAACTATAATGGCTTTTTTGTAAAATCCCTATCTCTTTACGAAAGACCTATGTCTTGCTCGTACGATCGCTTGATCCTATGCGGGTTATTTTGATGTAAAGAGGTCGCGAGTTTGCGACAAGTTCTTTTTAAAGGAAAACACATGGAAAGAATCAGGTTAAAGCTAAAAGCTTACGACCATAGAGTTCTAGACCGCACTGTTGCAGCAATCGTAGAAGCTGTCAAACGAACAGGTGCCGACGTTCGTGGCCCGGTACCAATGCCTACAAAGATCAAACGCTATACAGTCTTAAAATCTCCACACATCAACAAAGACTCACGTGAGCAGTTTGAGATGAGAATACACGCTCGTATGCTTGACATCGTAGCTGCTACTCCAGAAACTGTAGATAGCCTAACAAAACTCGACCTAGCTCCAGAAGTTAATGTCGAAGTTCGTGCGATGAAATAAGCGGACAAAAGGATAAGAGTATGGAATATATTGTAGAAAAAATAGGCATGAGTAGAACGATTGCCACGAAGAGTACGCCAGTTACACTACTTAAGCTAGTTGAGGCTAAAGTATGTGAGATCGACGAAAACAAACGTGCTATCGTAGCATATGCCCACACTAAAGCAAGCAACAAAGCTATCGCTGGTCAGCAAAAGAAATACAATCTGACTGCAGAATTTAACAAATTTGCTACGCTTGAAGTAGCCAATAGCGAAGTTGGAAACCTAGACTTTACGCCATTAAATGAGGCTAAAATTTTAAAAGTTAGCTTTAACTCAAAAGGTAGAGGCTACCAAGGTGTGGTAAAAAGACATGGTTTCGGTGGTGGTCCAAAAAGCCACGGCTCACGTTTCCACAGACGCCACGGTTCAATCGGTAACTGCGAATGGCCAGGTCGTGTTCAACCAGGTATGAAAATGGCAGGACACATGGGCAATGAGAAAGTTACTGTTAAAAACGAGCTAATAAGCTTTGACGCTCAAAATGGCATCGTAGTTGTAAAAGGTTGCGTTCCTGGTCACAATGGTGCAATGGGTAAAATAAGGATTGTAAAATGAGTAAAATTCACGTATTAAACGATAAATTTGAAAATTCAGGCGAGTTAGAGCTTCCTGCAAGCTACGCTGAAGTAAATCCGCACAACCTATATCTTTATGTAAAATCTTACCTTGCTGGTATAAGAGCAAATACGGCTCATACTAAAAGCCGTGCTTTTGTAAGCGGTGGTGGTAAAAAACCATGGAGACAAAAAGGACGTGGTGGTGCAAGAGCGGGTTCAACTAGAACTAACGTTTGGGTAGGCGGTGCAGTTGCATTTGGTCCAACAAACGAGAAAAACTATTTTCAAAAAGTCAATAAAAAACAAAAAAGACTAGCTCTTGAGTACGCTTTGGCAGTAAAAGCACAAGATGGTAAAATTTTCGCAGTAGATAGCATCTCAATCGAGTCTGGAAAGACAAAAGATGCAGCTAATATCATCAAAAATCTAAAAGTAAAAGACGCACTTATCGTTAAAGATTTACTAGACGATAAAACACTACTTGCTTTTAGAAATTTAGCAAACTGCTATGTAGTAGATGCAAATGAGGTAAATGCTTATCTTGTCTCTACATTTAGTTCGGTTATCATTGAAAAAGCTGCACTAAAAACTATAACAAAAGAGGGCTAAAATGGCGGATATAACTGATATCAAAACAATTATTTATACAGAAAAAACTCTAGGCCTTCAAGAACAAGGCGTTGTTGTTATCCAAACTTCACCAAGAGTTACAAAAAACAGCTTAAAAGCGGTTTTACAAGAGTATTTTGGAGTAACGCCTGTTCGCGTAAATTCACTTAGAATTAGCGGCAAGGTTAAGCGTTTTAGAGGAAGAGCAGGCCAACGTGACGAGATAAAGAAATTCTACGTTAAGTTACCTGAAGGCGTAAGCCTAGAAAATACGGAGGCGTAAGATGGCTATAAAATCATATAAACCATATACACCTAGTCGTAGATATATGACTGGACTAAGCTCTGAAGATATAACAGCTAAACCAAGCGTTAGAAGCTTGCTTGTTAAACTACCTGCAACTGGTGGTAGAAACAATAATGGTCGTATAACTTCAAGACACAAAGAAGCAGGTGCAAAAAAACTTTATCGTATCATCGACTTTAAACGTCGCAAATTTGGTATAGAGGGTAAAGTTGAAGCGATCGAGTACGATCCAAACAGAAACTGCCGTATCGCTCTTATAGCTTACAAAGATGGTGAAAAACGCTATATCATTAGACCAAATGGCCTAAATGTTGGCGATGTTATCGCATCTATCGATGAGGGTTCACTAGATATTAAGCCAGGCAACGCTATGAAACTAAGATTTATCCCAGTTGGTACTATCGTTCATAACGTAGAGCTAAAACCTGGTAAAGGCGCTCAGATAGCTCGTTCAGCTGGTGGTTATGCTCAGCTAATGGGTAAAGAAGAGAAGTATGTTATCTTAAGAATGCCAAGTGGCGAGATGAGACAAGTACTAGCTGAGTGTATGGCAAGTATCGGTGTAGTTGGCAACGAAGACTGGGCTAACATTACTATCGGTAAAGCTGGACGTAATCGCTACCGCGGTGTTCGCCCACAAACACGTGGTTCTGCTATGAACCCAGTTGATCACCCACACGGCGGTGGTGAAGGTAAGAAAAATTCAGGCCGTCACCCAGTTACTCCATGGGGTAAACCAACTAAAGGTGCTAAGACTCGCCGTAAAAAAGCTAGCGATAAGCTTATAATTTCAAGAAGGAAAGGAAAATAGAGATGGCAAGATCACTCAAAAAAGGTCCTTTCGTAGATGATCATGTAATGAAAAAAGTTATTGCCGCAAAAAATGCAAACGATAACAAACCAATCAAAACTTGGTCAAGACGTAGCACGATTGTACCTGAAATGATTGGACTAACATTTAACGTTCATAATGGCAAGAGCTTTATTCCTGTATATGTTACAGAAAATCATATAGGCTATAAACTTGGCGAATTTGCTCCAACACGCACATTTAAGGGTCACAAAGGCTCAGTGCAAAAGAAAATCGGCAAGTAAGGGGAGATAATATGAGTAAAGCAATTATAAAATTCGTAAGACTTTCTCCTACAAAAGCAAGACTTATAGCAAGAGAAGTTCAAGGCATGAATGCCGAGCTAGCACTTGCAAGCTTGCAATTTATGCCAAATCGTGGTGCTAAATTTATAGCAAACGCTATTAGCTCAGCAGTAGCAAATGGCGGATTTGAGCCAGAAGAGGTTGTAGTAACTAGTTGCCGCGTTGACGCTGGTCCTGTATTAAAGAGATTTAGACCAAGAGCAAGAGGAACAGCGAGCAAAATTCGCAAACCTACTTCTCATGTAATGGTAGAAGTATCTAAACCTGAAAAGAAGGAAGCATAATATGGGACAAAAAGTAAATCCAATAGGTCTTAGACTAGGAATTAACCGCAACTGGGAATCTAGATGGTTTCCAACCAAACAAAGTCTTCCTGAAAATATCGGTGAAGATTACAAAATTCGTGCATTTTTAAAGAAAAAACTTTACTATGCAGGAATTAGCCAAATTCTAATCGAAAGAACGGCTAAAAAACTTCGTGTAACCGTAGTTGCAGCTCGTCCTGGTATCATCATCGGCAAAAAAGGTCAAGATGTTGAAAACCTAAAGAATGAAGTTAGCAAACTTATCGGTAAAGAAGTAAATGTAAATATCAAAGAAGAAAGAAAAGCTCAAGCTTCAGCTCAACTTGCTGCTGAAAACGTAGCTATGCAACTTGAAAAGCGTGTCGCATTTAGACGTGCTATGAAAAAAGTTATCCAAGGCGCTCAAAAATCAGGTGCTAAAGGTATCAAAATTTCAGTTGCTGGTCGTTTAGGTGGTGCTGAGATGGCAAGAACCGAGTGGTATCTAGAAGGTCGCGTTCCGCTTCATACTCTTAGAGCAAAGATCGATTACGGTGTAGCTGAGGCTCATACGACTTATGGAAACATAGGTATTAAAGTATGGATTTTTAAAGGTGAGGTTCTTCAAAAAGGTGTTCAACCTGAGAAAACTGAAGAAGAGGCGCCTAAGAAAACACGTAGAGCAAGAAGAGGTAAATAATTATGTTGATGCCTAAAAGAACGAAATTTCGTAAGCAAATGAAAGGTCGCAACCGTGGTTATGCGACTCGTGGAGCATCTTTAGCAACTGGCGAATTTGCACTTAAAGCTGTTGAAGCTGGTAGAATAAATTCTCGCCAAATAGAAGCTGCTCGTCAAGCTCTAACTCGTCATGTAAAAAGACAGGCTAAAATTTGGATTAGGGTTTTCCCTGATAAGCCACTTACTAAAAAACCTCTACAAACTCGTATGGGTAAAGGTAAGGCTGGAGTTGAAGAGTGGGTTATGAATATCAAACCTGGTCGTATAATATTTGAAATGGCTGGTGTTAGCGAAGAGTTGGCTCGTGAAGCTCTAACTTTGGCTTTACACAAACTTCCTTTCAAATCAAAATTTGTAACGCGAGAGAGTGAAAATGAAATATACTGAGTTAAAAGATAAGAGCGTTGCAGAATTAAACGCGTTGCTAAAAGAGAAAAAGGTGCTTTTATTTACTTTAAGACAAAAGCTAAAAACTATGCAGTTAAGCAACCCTAATGAGATTAGTGCTGTTCGCAAAGAGATAGCTCAGATCAACACTGCAATTAGTGCAACAAGACAAGGGGCGTAAAATGGCATTAAAAAGAGAAATTCAAGGTGTTGTTTTACAAAAAGCTGGAGATAAAACAGCTACTATTTTGGTAGAAAGACGCGTTATGCATCCAAGATACCATAAATTTGTAAAACGCTTTAAAAAATATTTAGTTCACGATGAGAAAAATGAGACAAGAGCAGGCGATACGGTTGTTGCGATCGAGTGCAGACCACTTTCAGCTCGCAAGAATTTTCGCTTAAAAGCTGTATTGGCAAAGGGAGTTGAGTAATGATTCAAAGTTTTACAAGACTTGCAGTTGCTGATAATAGTGGTGCAAAAGAGTTAATGTGTATAAAAGTTCTTGGCGGCAGCAAAAGAAGATACGCTACACTTGGCGATATCATAGTTTGCTCTGTTAAAAAAGCTCTTCCAAATGGTAAGATCAAAAAAGGACAAGTTGTAAAAGCTGTTGTTGTAAGAACTAAAAAAGAGGTTCAAAGAGATAATGGTTCGCTAATCCGCTTTGACGAGAATGCAGCTGTTATACTTGATAGCAAAAAAGAGCCAGTCGGCACTCGTATTTTTGGACCAGTTGGACGTGAAGTTAGATATGCTAACTTTATGAAGATTGTTTCGCTAGCTCCGGAGGTTTTATAATGGCTAATGTAAAATTTAAAGTCAAAAAAGGCGATACTGTTAAGATCATCGCTGGTGACGATAAAGGCAAAACTGGTAAAATTTTAGCAGTTCTTGCAAAAAAAGGTCAGGTTGTAGTTGAGGGATGCAAAGTAGCTAAAAAAGCTATCAAACCAAGCGAAAAAACTCCAAATGGTGGTCACGTAAATAAAGAGATGCCAATTGACATATCAAACGTCGCGAAAGTTGAAGGATAAGAGATATGAGTAGATTAAAAGATAAATTTAACGAAACTATCAAGCCAGCTCTCGTAAAAGAATTTGACATCAAAAATCCAATGCTTATCCCTGCACTCGAGAAGATCGTGATCAGTGTAGGTGCTGGAGACTCTGCGAAAGATCAGAAAGTGCTTCAAAATATGGCTGATACCATTTCACTTATCGCTGGACAAAAAGCAGTTATCACTGATGCTAAAAAATCAGTTGCTGGCTTTAAAGTTCGCGAAGGTTTTCCTGTTGGTATCAAAGTAACTTTAAGAAAAGAGCAAATGTATGCTTTCTTAGATAAGCTAATCAGTGTTGCTCTTCCAAGAGTTAAAGACTTCCGTGGTCTTCCAAAAAATGGCTTTGATGGACGTGGAAACTATAACTTTGGTCTTAGCGAGCAGCTAATGTTTCCAGAGGTTGAGTATGATAAAATTTTACGAACTCATGGTATGAATATTACGATTGCTACTACGGCTAAAAACGATAAAGAGGCATTCAAATTGCTAGAGCTATTTGGTGTGCCGTTTGCAAAAGGAAAGTAAAATGGCAAAGAAATCAATGATAGCAAAAGCTGCACGCAAGCCAAAATTTGCGGTTCGTGGCTATACTAGATGCCAAATTTGCGGTCGTCCGCACTCTGTTTATAAAGATTTTGGAATTTGCCGTGTTTGTCTAAGAAAAATGGCTAACGAAGGCCTAATACCTGGTCTTAAAAAAGCAAGTTGGTAAGGAAGAGAAATGTTAAACGATTTAATATCAGATGGATTAACACGCATTAGAAATGCAAGTATGAGAAAGCTTGAAACTGCGAAATTGCTTCATTCTAAGGTTGTTGAGGCTACTCTTTCTATCCTTGCAGCAAAAGGCTATGTAGAGAGCTACAACGTTATCGAAGAAGGTAACAAGAAATTTATAAACGTAGTTTTAAAGTATGATGAGTACGGCAGAAGCGTTATAAACGAGCTTAAAAGGGTTTCAAAACCTGGTCGCCGTGTTTATCAAGGCAAAGACGACATTAAGCGTTTTAAGAATGGTTACGGAACAGTTATCGTTAGCACAAGCAAAGGCGTTATGAGCGGTATTGAAGCAAGTAAAGCTGGCGTTGGCGGCGAAGTTCTTTGTACAGTTTGGTAATAAACTGCATTAAACGCTATTTAACCTTATGATTTTAAGGTTAAATTTTTAGCTTGGTAAAATTTTAGATTTTGCCAAAGCTAAATTTAGAAATTCAAATAAAGGTTTCGTCAAATTTGACGATAAAATTTACGGCATTGTGGTGTTTATTCGTAAATGTAGGAACACCCTAGACAAGTAAAGGAAAAAAATGTCACGTATTGGAAAACAGCCTATCGCTATCCCAAGTGGTGTAGACGTTAGCGTTGAAAATAATGTCCTAAAATTTAAAAAGGGCAATCATATAAAAGAGCTTGACACAAAAGGTCACGTTGATGTCAAGATAGAAAATGGTCATATAGTTTTTGCTCCAAAGGGCGAAGATCGCCAAAGTAGAGCTTACTGGGGAACATATAGAGCACTTGCTAATAATATCGTAACTGGTATCACTGCGGGATTCACTCGCCAGCTTGAGATCAACGGCGTTGGTTACAAAGCAGCTGCAAAAGGTAAAATTTTAGAGCTTTCTCTTGGTTTTTCACACCTTATCAACTATGAGTTACCAGTAGGCATTGAAGCTAGTGTTGAGAAAAACGTTATTACTATCAAAGGTGATGACAAACAAGTAGTGGGCCAAGTGGCTGCTCAAGTTAGAGGATTTAGACCACCTGAGCCATACAAAGGCAAGGGCGTTAAATATATAGAAGAACGTATCATCCGCAAAGCGGGCAAGACATCTAAGAAGTAAGGAGCGGTAAATGACAGCAAAAGTACTAAAAAGAAAAATCGCTCTTAGAATTAAGAGAAAAAGAAGAATCAGAGGTAAAATTTCTGGTGTTGCAACTTGCCCAAGAGTTTCTATTTTTAAATCAAATAGAACTATTTACGTTCAAGCAATTGACGACGTTACAGCTACTACACTAGCTGCAGTTGATGGTAGAAAATTAGGCATAAAAGCAAACAAAGAAGGTGCGGTCACTTTAGCTAAAGAATTTGCTAAGGCTTTAAAAGCTAAGAAGATAGATGTTGCAGTTTTTGATAGAAATGGTTATTTGTATCATGGCGTTATCGCAGCATTTGCTGAAGCTTTAAGAGAAAATGGCATCAAGCTATAACCCAAAGGAAAATCGATGGAAAAATATAATAGAGAAGAATTTGAAGAAGTAATCGTCGATATCGGTCGGGTTACAAAGGTTGTTAAAGGTGGTCGTAGATTTAGATTTACAGCTTTAGTTGTTGTTGGTAATAGAAATGGCCTAGTCGGCTTTGGATATGGCAAAGCTAAAGAGGTGCCAGATGCGATGAGAAAAGCGATTGACGATGCATTTAAAAATATTATCCATGTTAAGATCAAGGGCACAACTATTCCTCACGATGTAGAGGTAAAATACAACGCAAGTAGAATGCTACTTCGCCCAGCTAGCGAGGGTACTGGTGTTATCGCTGGTGGTAGTGCACGTCCTATTATCGAGCTTGCAGGTATTAAGGATATCCTTACTAAATCACTTGGCTCAAACAACTCAGCAAACGTCGTTCGTGCTACTATAAAAGCACTTAGTTTGCTAAAAAGCTAAGAGAAAGGAGTTAAGATGGCATTAGAAAAATTAACACCTGCTGCAGGTTCAACTCATGCAACCAAAAGAATAGGTCGTGGCCAAGGCAGTGGCAATGGCAAAACTGCTGGCAAAGGTAATAAAGGTCAAAGAGCAAGAAAAGGCTACAATGAGAAAAGAGGTTTTGAGGGCGGACAGCAACCACTTCAAAGACGTCTTCCAAAAGTAGGTTTTACTTCTAAATTTGAAAAACCTTATGTTATTAATGTCGAGAAAATTGCAGCTATAAAAGAGCTTGCTGAAATTTCAATAGCAACAATAGCTAGCGTTCATAAAATTTCAAAGAGCGTTACTAAGATAAAACTAATCGGTGCAAGTGCAAAAGCTCTTGCTTCTAAGATCAAAGACGAGAACGTTAGCGTTAGCGGAACAAAATAATGGATAAAACACTGACCAACAAGATTTTAATCACGTTGGCATTTTTGTTCGCATACAGGATACTGGCTTATGTGCCAGTTCCTGGTGTTAATGTCGACGTAATTAAAGAATTTTTTAATTCAAACAATAGCAATGCCTTGGGTCTGTTTAATATGTTTAGTGGTAAGGCTGCTGAGCGTTTAAGTATCATCTCTTTAGGTATTATGCCTTACATTACAGCTTCGATCATTATGGAGCTTTTAGCAGCAACATTTCCAAAATTAGGCCAGATGAAAAAAGAACGTGACGGTATGCAAAAGTATATGCAAATAATACGTTATGCAACCATCGTTATCACTCTTGTACAATCAATTGGTGTTTCTATCGGACTTCAAAGCTTAAGCGGACGCGGTGGCGAACAAGCTATCATGATAGATATAAATTTATTTATCGCGATCTCTGCTGTATCTATGCTAACTGGAACTATGCTACTTATGTGGATAGGTGAGCAAATAACACAACGTGGTATAGGCAACGGCATAAGTCTTATCATCTTTGCTGGTATCGTCTCTGGTATACCTAGTGCGATCGGTGGAACTGTAAATTTGGTAAATACTTCTGAGATGAATTTCCTAACAGTTATCGCTATTTTGGTGATTATCTTAGCTACTATTGGTGCTATTATATTTGTCGAGATGGGCGAAAGGCGTATCCCTATTTCTTACTCAAGAAAAGTGATAATGGAAAATCAAAACAAACGTATAATGAACTATATACCGATCAAAGTAAATTTAAGTGGCGTTATTCCACCGATATTTGCTAGTGCGATTTTGATGTTTCCTAGTACTATTTTACAAGCTAGTACAAATCCGATCATCCAAGCTATCAACGACTTTTTAAGTCCAAATGGCTATATGTTTAACTTTTTAACATTTTTATTTATTATCTTCTTTGCGTTTTTCTATGCATCGATCGTATTTAACACAAAAGATATAAGTGAAAATTTAAAGAAACAAGGCGGATTTATTCCAGGTGTTAGACCAGGCGAGAGTACAGCTAGCTATCTAAATGAAGTAGCTGGTAGGCTAACTTTGGGCGGCGCTTTATACTTGGGTATCATTTCAACACTACCTTGGGTACTTGTAAAGACTATGGGTGTTCCATTTTATTTTGGTGGTACATCAGTGCTTATCGTGGTTTCAGTAGCACTTGATACGATGAGGCGTATAGAAGCTCAGTCTTATACAAACAAATACCAAACTCTAAGTGCAGTAGGTCTATAAAATGGCTATCACGCTAAAAAGACCAGCTGAGATAGAGAAAATGAGAGCGGCGAACAAGATCGTCGCTCGAACTCTTGATCACATTTCTACGATCATAAAACCTGGAATTTCACTTCTTGAGATAGATAAAATTTGTGAAGATATGATAAGGGCTGCTGGGGCAAAACCTGCTTTTAAAGGTCTTTATGGCTTTCCAAATGCAGCTTGCATAAGTGTCAATGAAGTGGTGATCCACGGAATCCCAAATGAATACAAGCTAAAAGAGGGCGATATCGTTAGTGTTGATATTGGCTCAAATTTGGATGGTTATTTTGGTGACTCGGCTAGGACATTTGGAGTTGGTAAAATTTCAAAAGAAGATGAGGCTTTGATCGCTTGCTCAAAAGATGCACTATATTTTGCGATTGATATCATAAGAGCTGGTATGCATTTTAAAGAAATTTGCTACGAGCTTGAGAAATTTATTCTTGGTAGAGGTTATGTACCTTTACGTGGATATTGCGGTCACGGTATAGGAAAAAGGCCACACGAAGAGCCAGAAATTCCAAACTACCTTGAGGGGCATAACCCAAAAGCTGGACCAAAGATAAAAGAGGGAATGGTTTTTTGTATAGAGCCAATGATCTGCCAAAAAGACGGCACGCCAGTTTTAGGAAGCGATAACTGGAAAGTAACCTCAAAAGATGGTTTGAGAACTAGCCATTATGAGCATTGCATGGCGATAGTTAATGGCAAAGCCGAAATTTTAAGCCAAGCATAAAATAGAGTAAAAAGTTAGAGAAAGGAGAATTTGTGGCAAAAGACGATGTCATTGAGATTGATGGAAACGTTGTTGAAGCACTGCCAAATGCAACTTTTAAAGTTGAGCTTGACAACAAACATATAATTTTATGTCATATCGCCGGAAAAATGAGAATGCATTATATAAAGATAATGCCTGGCGACCGCGTAAAAGTAGAACTTACGCCATATAGCCTAGACAAGGGCAGGATCACTTATAGATATAAGTAAATTTAACCCCTTGGCAAATATGCTAAGTAAATTTAAAGCTGGTTTTGGATAAAATCCAAACTTTGCGAAAAGCTGTATGAAGAATTATTTTCAAAGTTCCCCACTTATTTTGAAAATAGTTGGTTTAAATTCTTTCTTTAGACCTGATGCAGCCCCTAAAAAAGTGGAATAAATTTTTAGGAGACTAAAATGAAAGTTCGTCCTTCTGTAAAGAAGATGTGTGACAAATGTAAAATTGTCAAACGTAGTGGCATAATTCGTGTTATCTGCGAAAATCCAAAACATAAACAAAGACAAGGATAAGGCATGGCACGTATTGCAGGTGTAGATTTACCAAACAAAAAGAGAATCGAGTATGGTTTGACTTATATTTATGGTATAGGTCTTTATAAATCTCGTCAAATTCTTGACGCAGCTGGAATTTCTTACGACAAGAGAGTTTACGAGCTTAGCGAAGACGAAGCAGCAGCTATCCGTAAAGAAATTCAAGAGCACCACGTCGTTGAGGGTGATTTGAGAAAACAAGTTGCTATGGATATCAAAGCTCTTATGGATCTTGGAAGTTATAGAGGTCTTCGCCACAGAAAAGGTCTTCCTGTTCGTGGTCAAAAGACTAAAACTAATGCTAGAACCAGAAAAGGCAGACGTAAAACTGTCGGTGCGGCTACTAAGTAAGGCAAGGGTTAAAGGATAATAAATGGCAAAAAGAAAAATAGTTAAGAAAAAAGTAGTTAGAAAAAGTATAGCCAAAGGTATCGTTTATATCAGTGCAACATTTAACAATACTATGGTAACTGTAACTGATGAAATGGGAAATGCTATTGCATGGAGTAGTGCAGGTGGCTTAGGCTTTAAAGGTAGTAAAAAATCAACTCCTTACGCAGCTCAACAAGCAGTTGAAGATGCTTTAACAAAAGCAAAAGAGCACGGCATTAAAGAAGTTGGCATTAAGGTTCAAGGTCCAGGTAGCGGACGTGAAACGGCTGTTAAAAGTGTAGGAACTGTTGAAGGAATTAAGGTATCTTTCTTTAAAGACATTACACCTTTACCACACAATGGTTGTAGACCGCCAAAACGCCGCCGCGTATAATTAGAGAAAAATAGGAGAAATTATTATGGCTAGATATACAGGACCTGTTGAAAAATTAGAAAGACGTCTTGGTGTGTCTCTTGCATTAAAAGGCGAAAGAAGACTTGCTGGTAAAAGTGCTTTTGAAAAAAGACCTTATGCGCCAGGACAACATGGACAAAGAAGAGCAAAAATAAGCGAATATGGCTTACAACTTCGCGAGAAGCAAAAAGCTAAATTTATGTATGGTGTTTCTGAGAAACAATTTAGAAGATTATTTCAAGAAGCAGCACGTCGTGAGGGTAATACCGGTGCTCTTTTGGTTCAACTATTAGAGCAAAGATTAGATAATGTTGTTTATAGAATGGGCTTTGCAACAACTCGTCGTTTTGCTCGTCAGCTAGTAACTCATGGACATATTTTAGTAAATGGCAAAAGAGTAGATATACCATCTTACAGAGTTGAACCTGGTGCAAAAGTAGAGATTGTTGAAAAATCTAAGAACAATCCACAAATTGTTCGTGCGATAGATCTTACAGCGCAAACTGGTATTGTTGCTTGGGTAGATGTTGAAAAAGAGAAAAAATTTGGAATTTTCACTAGAAATCCAGAAAGAGAAGAGGTTATCATTCCTGTTGAGGAAAGATTTATAGTAGAGCTTTATTCAAAATAATAGAGGGTATAAAGATGAGAAAGATTACTACATCAGCTTATATGCCAACTGAAATTGAAGTTAAAAGTGTTAGCGAAAATGTTGCTAACATTACAGCATATCCTTTTGAGGCAGGTTATGCTGTTACCTTGGCTCATCCATTGCGTCGTCTTCTTTACACAAGCACAGTAGGTTTTGCTCCTATTGGTGTAAAGATAAAAGGCGTTAGCCACGAATTTGACAGTATGCGTGGTATGCTAGAAGACGTAGCTTTTTTTATTATAAATTTGAAAAAAATCAGATTTAAATTAAAAAGCACTAGTGAGCGCGAAGTTATAGAGTATAGCTTTAAAGGACCAAAAGAGATAACCGGGGCTGATCTAAATAATGATCTAGTTGAGATCGTTAACCCAGATGCATACCTTGCTACAATAAACGAAGATGCTGAGTTAAATTTTTCAGTTATCATTCAAAAAGGTATCGGATATGTTCCTAGTGAAGAGATCAGAGAAGAGATTGAAGACGACTATATCGCACTTGATGCTTTTTTTACACCTGTTAAAAAAGCGGTTTATGATATACAAAATGTCTTGGTTGAGGATGATCCAGACTATGAAAAGATCGTATTTACTATAACAACTGATGGTCAAGTTAGTCCGATAGAGGCTTTTAAAAATTGTTTAGAAGCTATGTATCAACAAATGTCAGTATTTAAAGGAATTTTGGATATTGATGTTAGCGCCCCAGTTGCTAGTTCAAGTGCAAGCGGCGAGTTCTCAAAGCTACTTTCTAGTGTAGAAGATCTAAATTTAAGTGCTAGAAGTTTTAACTGCCTTGACAAGGCCGATATTAGATTTATTGGCGAGCTTGCATTAATGGACGAAAACGAGCTTAAAGAGCTTAAAAATTTAGGTAAAAAATCTCTTGAAGAGATTAAAGCGGTTATGGAAGAGATAGGCTATCCAGTTGGTGCCGATGTGTTAAAAGATGGCAAAGAGCAACTAAGAAAGAAAATAACCGAGCTTAAAGCACAAATGAGTGTAAAAGAATAAAAGGACAATAGATGAGACATAAACACGGATATCGCAAACTTGGTAGAACGTCATCTCATAGATCTGCATTGCTTAAAAATTTGGCGATAGCTATCATCAAAAGCGAAAAGATAGAGACGACTTTACCAAAAGCAAAAGAGCTTAGAAGCTATGTTGAGAAGCTAATCACAAGAGCTAGAAAAGGTGACTCTAACGCTCACAGAGCAGTATTTGCTTCTTTGCAAGATAAAGAAACAACAAATAAATTAGTTACCGAAGTAGCTCCAAAATTTAAAGAGCGCAATGGCGGCTATACAAGAATCATCAAGACTCGTGTTCGCAGAGGCGATGCGGCAGAGATGGCTTATATAGAGCTAGTAGCTGAATAATTATTAGAGAGCTTCGGCTCTCTTTTTTATTTTTTATATAAAACCCCCACTTTTAAAATAAAATCCTTCTTTTAAAAGCTTTCTCAAACTATAAATTTCTTTAATTATCTACCAAAATTATTAACCAAAAAACATAAAATTTCTAGTTAAAAGTTGCAAATTTTCTAATCTAAAATCATATATTTTAAATTTTTATCTTTGGGCTCTATGCTAAAATTTTATTTTATAAAGACGATATTTGTTTCAGGCATCTAATAAATTTCAAAGGATTTGAGATGATAGGTAGTGTAAATGGAGTTGGGACAAATTTTTATGTTGGCTCGCAAAGTAGTAGAGCGCAAGAGCTTGATACTAAAAATACTAAACCCAATATAGACAAAAATTCTTTAAATGATTTATCTAGCAGTTTAGTTGATGAACGAAAAAGTCATACCGATACTATAGGTGGGCCAATAAATTTAAATGAAACAAATACGATAAAATTTCAAAAAAATAGCGAGAATCTAACATTTGCTAGCAATTTCTCACTCTCGGGCATAGCTGCTAATGGCAAGATAAGCATCTGGGGCAAGCTCATGGGATACGACAAACAAGTCAGCCAAGATGAGATAAATGATCTCAAAAATTTTATCAACGAGACCAAAGCACTTGGCTTTGGCAGAGCTCACGAAGAGATCATAGGATATTATCCAACAGATGTCGATCTCTTTGCAAAAGAGTACACATCAAAACTTGATGGCAACACACTTCTTGGACTTGGTCACAAGAGTCACGTGGAAGGGTTTGAGATACTTGATAAGGACCTAAGCATAGATGAATTTAAGGATAAGTGGATTGATTATGCACTTAGGCAGTATCTTGGTGAAAGAGTCGGTGTGGAGAGCATTACGATAGGCAAAAAGGCTATCTCTATGCTAACAAGCACTAATAAGCCACCAATCGAGTACCAGACGCTACAAAATATAAATTTCACTGACGAAGAGAGCAGACAGAGATTTCTTACGCTTATGAAAGCTGGCATGAAGAGTGGGGCGGATTTTAAAGAGGTGGTAGAGGGCGTGCTCTCGCTTTATAATGTACAAAATACAGACAAACTTGATGGCAATAAGGTCTATGCCTCAGTGATCGGACGAAGTGAGAAACTGGCTACTTACAACATCAACAAAGATGAGAAATTTGCCTATCTTAAGGAGCTAATGCAACTTGAGAAAAACGGAGTTGATATACTAAAACTAATGGAAAAAGTGGAGCAAAAACAGAAATTAGATATAAAAGTGTAGGCTAAATTTAGTTTTTTGCACCGCTTATCTTTATGATTTTAGTCATAAGAGGCTCTTTTTACTTGGTTTAAATTTTTAAATGATAGAATCTTGATTTCTATTATTAAAATTACGGAGAACTCGTGAGAAAGCTACTTTGGCTAAATCCCGTTGTAAAAAATATGTATGACTTCTCTGCGTTAAAAGAGCTCTTGCAAAACAAGGGCTTTAACATAGTGGAGTGCAAAAAAGATCATGTTTGTGATGTCAAAAATTCATATAAAAATTTATGCTCTAAAGGCATGGTCTTAGATAGTCGCTGTCCAAGAGCTGTAAATTTTATAAGATCAAATTTCAAAGATTTTTCAAACAATATTTCAAACTTAAATCCCATTTTAATTGAAAGCGCCATTGAACTTAGCTCGAAGCTAAAAGAAGATGAGTGGCTTTATATAACAACGCCTTGTGAGGATTTGGCTGAGCTTGGAAATTCTTTAAAGCTAGAGCGAACTACATTTTTAACATGGAAAAATTTTAAAGAGTTAAACGACATAAATTTACAAACAAGTAAAATAGAGTCAAGTCCGATTCCACCTGGATTTTTTGAAAATTTAGGCATAAAAACACTAAGCTTATGTAGCAAAGAAAAGATACAAAACGCATTTTCATACAAATTTAGCGAGCTTAAAAACTATCAGATCATCGAGCTTTTATACTGCGAAAACGGCTGTCACAATGGAGATGGGCTGTGATAGAAATTTTAAAAAAGAGCGTTTTGATCCTAGCGATCTTTGCTCTCTGGCAGGTCGTTTGCGAGCTAGAAATTTTCACACCTTATATCTTGCCAAGTCCTATTACGACACTTAAAACAATGTTTGATATGAGCTTAAGTGGTGAGCTAATAACGCATGTGATGATTAGCTTTAAGCGTATATTTGTTGGTTATATTTTGGCTTTTGTTTTGGCATTTGTTTTTGGTGGAGTGGCGGCGCTATTTCCAAAAGCTAGTATTTATTATGAGTGGATACTAGAGTTTTTTAGAAATGTTCCGCCACTTAGCCTTATTGCTATTTTGGTACTTTGGTTTGGTATAAACGAAACACCAAAAATTATTATTATCATCCTAGCATCGTTTTTTCCAATGTTTTTAAGCATTTCAAAAGGGCTAACTAGCTGCGATGTGAAGCTTATTGAAGTTGGTAAAATTTTTTGTTTTAGCAAATTTGAAATTTTTTACAAAATCATCCTAAAAAATGCCATAAAGGATATCTTTGTCGGTATGCGTATAGGTTTTGGCTACGCTATGCGAGCGATTGTGGGGGCGGAGATGATCGCAGCTTCTAGTGGGCTAGGCTATTTCATACTTGACGCTGAGGAGCTTTCGCGTGCAGATAGGATATTTGTAGGCATTTTTACGATAGGAATTTGCGGTGTGCTCATAGATAGGATATTTTTATTTTTGATATCTAAATTTAGCCTTTTGCGAAGTGAAAAATGATAGAAATTTTAAATTTATCCAAGCATTTTTTTATTAATGGCAAGCGTATCGACGTTTTAAAAGAGCTAGATTTAAGCATAAAAAAAGATAAGATCACCGTTATACTTGGCAGAAGTGGTTGCGGTAAAACTACGCTTTTAAGGCTTATTGCTGGACTTGAGGGCGTAAGTCTAGGTGAGATAAAATTTAAAGAGCAAGCAAAGATCGGCTTTGTATTTCAAGAGCCTAGGCTCATGCCTTTTTTAAATGTCTATGAAAATATCGTATTTGCGCTTAAAAAGTATGAGATAGACGAGGTAAAGATAGATAGGCTCATATCAATGATAGGGCTTAATGAGTTTAAATTCGCCACTGTTTCGCAGCTATCTGGCGGTATGAGCTCGCGTGTTTCTCTTGCAAGAGTGCTTGCATATAAAGCAAATTTGATCCTTATGGATGAGCCATTTGCGGCACTTGATGCTTTTACGAGAGCCAGCATGCAGGCTGAAATTTTAAAGCTCCAAGCCGGCAAAACCATCATTTTTGTCACTCATAACGTCGATGAAGCCCTATATTTAGCAGATGAGGTAATTTTGCTTGAAAAAGGCGGGATGAAATCAAGCTATGATCTATCAAATCTAGCCAAGCCAAGAGATTTGCTTTGCAATGAATTAATAAATTTAAAGCGTAAAATTTTAAGTGAAATTTAGCATTTTATAAAATGATAATTAAAACCAAAACGAAGCAAAAAGTTATATAATTTGGAAAATTTTTAAAGGAGCAAATATGAGAAAGTTTTTTAAGATTTTGTGTGCAGCCTCTTTGCTTTGTCTAGTCGCAAACGCAAGTGAGCTAGATAAGATCGGCATGACCTACGTCAAATCGCCGCTAAACGTCCCCTCAATCGTCGATAAATTTAAAGGCTTTTATGCTAAATCTTTTGGCGTGCCAGTCGAGTACTCCGAGATCACCTCAGGTGCAAAGCAGACTCAAGCTCTAGCTTCAAATTCGCTCCAGTTTCTAAACTGCGTGGGCGGAACTTCGGTCATACTTGCTGCGGCAAACAAAGCTGACATAAAGATTATAAGTGCATATTCAAGAGCACCTGAAGCTTTTGCAATATTTGCTAAAGATAAAAGCATAAAAACCGCTAAAGACTTAAAAGGTAAAAAAATAGCAGGGCCAAAAGGTACGATATTAAATGAGCTTTTGGTTAGGTATCTTGCTCTTAGCGGACTTGGTATAAATGACGTAGAGTTCGTTTCTATGGGCATCCCATCTGCACAAGCTGCACTTGAAAATGGCAGTGTCGATGCAGCACTTCTTGCTGGACCAGCTGCTTATAATGCTAAAAAATCAGGACTTAGTGTCGTAACAACAGGCAAGGGCGTCATCACTCCAGTCATCGTCACTGCCACAAGCGGAGAATTTTACAAAAAGCATAAAGATCTAGTTGAAAAATTTAAAAAGGCTCAAGATGAAATTTTGTCTTTTATGAAAGCAAATGAGGAAGAGGCATTAAAATTTACAGCTGAAGAGACTGGGCTTAGCATAGAGGCGGTAAAGAGTATGTATCCGCAGTATGACTTTAGTCCAAAGATCACGCCTGAAGATATAAAAGCACTTGAAGCTACGCAAGAATTTATGCTTGAGAGCAAGATGATCGAGCAAAAAGTAGATATAAAATCTCTTCTAATAGATTAAACAAAAAGGACAAAATTTGCCCTTTTGCCCTAAAACTAATAATCAAAAATTTACTAAATTTTAGCTCAAATATTTAAAAACTAAAGCTGACTAGGCGTATCAAAAAGGTTTACATTACAAAGCAAAATTAGCACTAAGCAAAAATATAGCCATTATTTTTTGCATTTTTATTTTGCTATAATAGCCCAAAAATTTAATAGGAAAAAGATATGATCCCATTTAGCGATGAAGAACTTTTAAAACCAGTCAGTGCGAGTTTGCAAAAGGTATTACCGATGCTTGAAAATGATGGCGGTGGCATGGAGCTACTTGGCATAAAAAACGGCAAAATTTATGTAAGACTTACAGGGCATTGCCATGGATGTGCAGCTAGCACAACTACACTAAAATATGGACTCGAAAGACAACTTCGTATGGATATTCACCCAGAGCTTGAGGTCGTAAATATCCCGATTGGCGAGGAATTTGACATTGATAGATTATAAAAAAATAGGCATTAAACACTTTAAACGCTCAAAATTTAAAGAAGCGATCTTTTACTTCTCTCTAGCTTACGAAAAGACACAGGATAAAAATTTACTATTTTTGATACAAATTTGCTCCCTTGGCGAGAAAAATGCAGAGGAAGCAAAACTTTTATTTGACTATTTTATGGATAAACTAAGAGCTGGCGAAGATGATGAAGGAATGGATGAAATTTTAAAAATTTTAGAATCAAGATTGGCTAGCGATGAGTATTTTGAAGAGCAAGACGCGATCAGCTACGAGGACTTTAAAAAGGCTGTTTATAAGGACGGGAGCTTCAAAAAGGTCTTTGAAAATATCATGTTCTCAACCAAGGTAATGATCTCAAACAAAGATGATTTTTTAGAATTTTTGGGAAATTTGATAAAAAATGACTTCATAGAAATGAGTATAAACTATCTTGAGAGTGCGGCGGTGATGTTTGGCGGTGACGAGCGTATAGATCAGCTTTTTAAAGAGATACAAAAAAGACAAAACGATGAAAATATCAGTAGAAAATAGCTTCATAACAGATGACTCAAACGAGTGCGAAGAGGGCTCATTTTTCGTGCAAACTGCTGCAAACGCAAAATTTGCAGAGGTAGCGGTAAAAAATGGCGCAAAGATAATCAGCCTTGAAGAGTGTAAAAAGCTTTTAAAAATCGATGAAAGCTTAAAGATAGTTGGCATCACAGGTACAAATGGCAAGACCACAACGGCTGCTGCTATCTATGAAATTTTGCGAAATTTAGGCAAAAAATGCGGCCTAAGTGGTACAAGAGGGGCATTTATAGAGGGCAAGCAGATAGATGACAAAGCGCTTACGACGAGTGCTATTTTAAGGACTCTTTCATACCTTAAAGCAGCTAGCGAGCAAGGCTGCGAGTACTTCGTGATGGAGGTTAGCTCGCATGCGATCGCTCAAAAGCGTATAGAGAGCTTGAAATTTGCTCTTAAAATTTTTACAAATTTGACTCAAGACCACCTCGACTACCACAAGAGCATGGAGGAGTATGCTAGGGTAAAGTCGAGCTTTTTTGATGATGATTGCATGAAGCTTATAAATGCTGATGATAATGGCATTAAATTTAACCCAAAAAACGCTTATACGTATTCGCTCAAAAAGCCAGCCAGCTTTGCGCCGATAGTTTATGGTTTAAAGGACGGCATAGACGCGGTTATCAAGACGCCAAATGGCGATGTGGAGATAGACTCAAGCTTGCAAGGCGAGTTTAATCTTTACAACCTAATTGCAGCACTTGGTGCTGTTTGCTTGCTAGAGCGTCCAGACGCAGCTATACTTCCAAAAGCGATAAGTAAATTTAAAGGAGTTAGCGGCAGGATGGAGGTTGTAAGTACCGATCCACTAGTCATCGTGGATTTTGCCCATACGCCTGATGGCATAGAAAAGGTGCTAAACTCGCTTAGACATCTAAATTTGATAGCGGTCTTTGGCGCAGGCGGTGACAGGGATAGGACAAAACGTCCAAAAATGGGAGCGATAGCTCAAAAATACGCAAGAATTTGCATCGTCACAAGTGACAATCCAAGAAGCGAAGAGCCAGAGAGCATAATTGATGAAATTTGCGCTGGCATGAGCCAAAATGAAAATTTGATACGAAACGCCAACCGCAAAGAGGCGATCGCGCTAGCCATTAGCAAGCTAGAGCCTGGCTGGGCGCTTGTCATACTTGGCAAAGGTGACGAGCCATATCAAGAGATAAAGGGCGTCAAGCACCCATTTAGCGATAAAGAAGTTGTAATTGAGCTTTTAAAGAGGTAAAAATGAATATAGAAATTTTAGCTAGCAAGATCCATAGAGCCGTCGTAACAGACGCAAATTTAAACTATGTTGGCTCGATCAGCATAGGCGAGGAGCTGATAAAAGCTGCAAATTTAATAGAAAATCAAAAGGTTGAAATTTTAGACGTAAATAATGGCGAGAGATTTGCCACATATGTGATAAAGGGCAAAAAAGGCGAAATTTGCCTAAACGGCGCAGCTGCTAGAAAGGTCTGCGTTGGCGACGTGGTCATCATCGTGGCTTATGCTAGCATGAAATTTAAAAAGGCTAAGAAATTTAAGCCAACCATCGTGCATGTAAATAACAAAAACGAGATCATAAAGGAGTAGGCGATGTTTGAGGGATTTGACTTTTCAAAGATGGGGCAGATGCTTGAGGATGTGCAAAAGCAAGCCAAGCAGATGGAAGAAGAGAGCAAAAATAAAGAATTTGGCGCAAAAAGTGGCGGCGGACTTGTAAGCGTGAGGGCAAACGGCAGTGGCGAGATACTTGATATCAGCATAGATGATAGCTTGCTTGAAGATAAAGAGAGTATGCAAATTTTACTAATAAGCGCCGTAAATGACGTGCTAAAATCTGTTGAAGCTGATAAGAAAAACACCGCTTCAAGGATGCTTGGTGGCCTTGCTTCTATGGGGATAAAATGAGACTAAATTATAAATTTACCCTTGCTTTTTTGCTATCAGCGCTTTGCCTAAACGCCGATCCTAGACCTACGCAAGAGGACTTTAACGCCTGCTTTGAAAAGAACAAAAACTCAATCGTCTCGGTAAATAAACATTTTGGTGTGGCTATCACTAAAAATTTGATCGCAGTGCCAAAAAGCGAGGGAGCCCCACTTGGCGAATATGTCAAATTCGACCCATATTTGCAGCTCTTTTTGGTCCGCTCTAGCAAGGAGCTAAGCCCTGTTGTGATGGCTGATGAGACCAACGAGGAGCGCATCAAAAAGAGCACTTGGGTTGGCATCTTAAATGACGCAAACAACACCGTCATGGGTCACATCAAGTCTTTGGGGCAAAATTTAGGCGACTTTGATACGCTAAGCTTCGAGTATAACGCGACTGGCGAGATAAACACACCTTGTTGCAAAATGATAGGCATAGCTGTTGGAGCTGATAAGTTTATACCAAATCGCTATTTAAAGCACTTTGTATCTTATGATGACGTCTATTACGGTGACATCGGCGTGAAATTTTTACAAAAAGAGGATAAATTTTTTGTGGGTCTTGTTGACCCTTTGGGCCGTGGCAAGATGATGATGGTTGATGACGAGCTAGTGAGTGTAAATGGTATCAAGCCAAAGAGCCTAAGAGAGCTAAATGAGATGGTGCTTTTTGCTCCAAAGGGCGCAAAGCTTGACATCATCGTAAAGCGCGATAAGCAAGAAATGCTCTTTCAAGTGCCAGTAAGCGGGGATGTGAAATTTAACCAAAGCCTCGATGTAGACGCCCCTTCAAGCCTTGATATACCAAATTTCAACATCATGCCAAAAGAAGCACAAACAATGCTTGATGATAAGATTTTGGTGGATTATGGTATCACAGTGGATAAAAATTTAGTCGTTACCAAGGTCGAGCCAAAGTCGAATGCAGAAATTTTTGGCATCAAGATCGGTGATAAAATTTTGGGTTTTGATAAACAGAGCGTGAGTAGTCGTGAAGAGCTTTTAGAGAAGCTTGGTGAATTAAAAAATTTTACGCTTCTATTTACTAGAAATGACTTTCAGTTCTTTGCAAGAGTGCCAAAATGAGCCTACTTGAGGACTTTGTAAAATTTCTAAACGCAAATTTACCAAAGGCGCCTAGCTTTCATCCTTACTACGAGGAGGCGCTTGGCGTTATGCTAAAGGCTGGAGGCAAGCACTTTAGGGCGCTTTTGCTTCTTGGTGTGGTGGAAAACGTAGATAAAAGCCTCACGCAAAGGGCCATGAGAGTGGCTTTGGGGCTTGAGATGATGCATACATACTCGCTTATCCATGATGACTTGCCTTCGATGGATAACGCAAGCCTTAGACGTGGCACACCAACACTTCATGTCACATACGACGAGACTACTGCGATACTTGCAGGAGATGCGCTAAATACGCATGCTTTCTATGAAATTTCACATGCCGATTTACCAGCCGACACGCGTATAAAATGCGTAGAAATTTTAAGCGAAAATGCTGGCGTTAGCGGCATGGTGTTAGGTCAGGCGCTGGATTGTTTTTTTGAAAATACGAACAAAGAGGACATCAAAATAGCAAAGGCTAAATTTGGCCTCTCTGGCAAGATGCTAAGCCTTGATGAGCTAGTCTTTTTACACATCCACAAAACTGCAAAGCTCATCGCTGCTAGCCTAAAAATGGGCGCTGTGATAGTAAATTTAGACGAGATAGAGTGCGAGAAAATTTATGATATCGGACTAAAGCTCGGCCTTGCTTTTCAGATACAAGATGACATCATCGATCTTACAAGCGATGAGGCGGCCGCTGGAAAGCCTGTGCATAACGACTTAGCTAAAAACTCATTTACAAATTTACTTGACCTTGAGGGCGCAAAAAAGAAAAAAGACGAGCTAATTTGCGAGATAGAAGAGGCGCTAAAACAGATAGATGCAAATATCGCAAAGATGATCTTGGAGCTTACGGATAAACACCTTAGATAAAAGCTAGAAATTTCTAGCTTTTTGCTAATAAAAATTTAGAAAATTTATATCACTTTTTAGACATTTTAAACCAAAACGCAAGGCAAGTTTTAATCACTTTTTTGTATAATCTGGCGCAATAAAAGGAGATCATATGCTAAAAAAACAAGCCGATACTATAAGATTTTTGTGCGCTGACATGGTGCAAAACGCTAACAGCGGACACCCAGGCGCACCTATGGGTCTAGCTGATATTATGGTGGTTTTAAGCAACTTTTTAAAACACAATCCAAAAAATCCAAAATGGCTAAATAGAGATAGGCTCGTTTTTAGCGGTGGTCACGCTTCAAGTTTGGTTTATAGCTTCTTGCACCTAAGCGGCTACGATTTAAGCCTTGATGAGCTTAAAAATTTTCGACAACTTGGCTCAAACACTCCAGGACACCCAGAAATTCACACTCCAGGCGTTGAGGTTGCTACTGGCCCACTTGGCCAAGGTATAGCAAATGCAGTAGGTCTAGCTATGGCAGAAAAATACGCTGCAAACGTGCTAAATGAACCAGACAATAAAATAATCGATCATAAAATTTACTGCCTTTGCGGCGACGGCGATCTTGAAGAGGGTATAAGCTACGAGGCATGTTCGGTAGCCGGAAATTTAAGACTAGATAACCTTGTGCTCATTTACGACTCAAATAACATTACGATCGAGGGCGACACGGCGATAGCTTTTAGTGAGGATGTAAAAGCGAGGTTTGAGGCGCAGGGCTGGGAGGTCGCGCGTATCGATGGACACGATTATGACCAGATCGAATTTGCACTAGAGCAGGCAAACGAGAAAGAGTCGCCATATCTTATCATCGCAAATACACGCATAGCACGTGGTGCAATGGAGCTTGAAGGCAGCCACCACAGCCACGGCGCACCACTTGGCGAAGAGATCATCAAAAAGGCAAAGGCCGCAGCTGGCTTTGATCCTGAGAAGAAATTTGCCATTGATGAGGACGTGCTTTTAAGGTTTAGAGGCGCAGTTGAAAAGGGCGATCTTGAAGAAGCGATGTGGAACAAAAAGGTTGAGGCACTAAGCATTGAAGGCAAAAATTTACTAAACTCGCTTCTTAATCCAGACTTTAGTAAGATCGAATTTCCAGACTTTAGCGGCAAGAAGCTAGCCACAAGAGATACAAACCATGTCATTTTAAATGAGATAGCTAAAAAACTACCTGGCTTTATCGGCGGCAGCGCTGACTTAGCTCCTTCAAATAAGACTGAGCTAAAGGGTATGGGCGACTTCCCAAATGGCAAAAATATCCACTACGGCATCAGAGAGCACGCCATGGCGGCCATCAACAACGGTATCGCCAGATACGGCCTTTTCTTGCCATTTTCAGCGACATTTTTCATCTTCAGCGACTATCTAAAGCCAAGTGCGAGGATAGCAGCGCTAATGGCCATAAAACACTTTTTTGTCTTCACGCACGATAGTATCGGCGTTGGCGAAGATGGTCCGACGCACCAGCCTATCGAACAGCTTAGCACATTTAGAGCGATGCCAAATTTCTACACTTTCCGCCCAGCTGATGGCAACGAAAATGCAGCTAGCTGGAAAGTGGCTCTAAATTTAAACGCTCCAAGTGCCTTTGTGCTTAGCCGTCAAGGGCTTGATCCACTTGAAAAAGGCGAATTTGGAGAGGTGAGTAACGGCGCATATCTGCTAAGCTCGGTAAAAGAAGCAAAGATAACATTTATAGCAAGCGGTAGCGAGGTCTCACTTTGCGTAAAAGCAGCCGCACTTCTAGCTGAGCAGGGCATCGGTGCAAATATCGTATCGGCACCTTGTTTTGACCTACTTTGCGAGCAGCCAGATGAGTATGTGGCTAAAATTTTAGACAAAAATACAACCATCATCGCAGTTGAAGCTGCAACTGGCTATGAGTGGTATAAATTTGCCGACGCAGTTTATGGTATGAATAGCTTTGGCGCTAGTGGCAAGGCTAACGAGCTATTTGATCACTTTGGATTTACTCCGCAAAAACTTGCAAATTTTGCTAGCGAACTTATATAAATTTAATCTTGGGGAGTAAAATCCCCAACTGCAATCTAAAATCAAAAAAGGTATTTTATGGAAATTTCTCACGTTATCGTTTTGGCCTTGGTGCAAGGTATAAGCGAGTTTTTGCCGATATCTAGCTCGGCTCATCTTATCTTGGTACCAAAGCTACTTGGCTGGCCAGATCAGGGGCTTGCCTTTGATGTGGCAGTGCACGTTGGTACGCTAAGTGCGATACTTTTTTATTTTAAAGATACGATTTTTAAGCTACTTCGTGACTTTTTTGCCTCGATCGTACAAAGAAAGATGGTGGGCGATAGCTTGCTTGTTTTGTGTGTCGGCTTTGCTACCATTCCAGTTGGGATATTTGGGCTTTTGTTTAACAACATTATCGAAGAGTACGCAAGAAGCGGCGTTGTGATCGCTATTACTACGATCGTCTTTGGCATAGCGCTTTACTTTGCAGATATTCGCTCGACAAATAAAAGCGAATATGAAATGACCATAAAATTTGCACTTATTATCGGCCTTGCTCAAGCTGTGGCGCTCATCCCTGGCGTCTCAAGATCAGGCATAACGATGACAGCAGCACTTTTTTTAGGATTTAGCCACAAGGGTAGTGCAAATTTCTCATTTTTGATGTCGATCCCAGTCATCATCCTAGCCGGTGGACTTGAGAGCATCAAGCTCATAAAAGACCCAAATGCGCTTCCTTGGAGCGATATCGCCCTTGGAGTCATCATAAGTGCAGTTAGTGCTTATCTCTGCGTTAAGCTATTTATGGGGATTATCTCAAGGATTAGGATGCTTCCTTTTGTCATCTACCGCTTGATTTTAGGAGCATTTTTACTTTATCTATTTTTATGATTTAAAGCTTTAAAAAGTAAAGGCCAAGTGTGGAAAATTTTCACACTTGGCAAGAATATTTAGCGTGAGTATCTTTCAAGAAAAATTTCAAGATAAGCTTGATAATTTAATCCTCTTTTTTATCTTTTTTAATAACATTTAACAGATCTTTTGCAGCTTGATAAGCTCTATCTCCAAATTTCTTGGCTTCTGATTTGATGTCTATTTGCTTAATGTCTTCAAATTTTTCATTGGCTTTTTTCTCAAGATTAGCGATCTCTTGTTTGATCTCTTCGATTTTGTCGTTTGTATCAAAATTTAGTTTTAGCTTTTTACTCTTGTCATTTAGCTCTTGTTTTAGGGCTTCAAATTTATTATTTGCCTCGCTCATAAGCTTTGCCATACCATTTGACTTTAATTCTTCTATCCTTGAAATAATCTGCTCTCTTGCTTGATCGCTAATGCGTTTAAATTTTGCTAGATTTGTATCTAGCTCGCTATTTATCACATTTTCGATCTCATTTCTTGCTACACCTTCAAATTCTTTTTCAAGTTCCCTAAGCAAGGCTATAAATTCTTCATCAATATTTTTTAAATTTAGTAGTTGCGAGTTTAGCCTAAGCTCATCCGGAGCAAATTTTGCCTCATCTTTGAGCTTTTCTATGGCTCTTAAAATGCCATCTCTTGTACCACTTATCGCTCCACTTATCAACTCTTTTGCAAAGATATGACCCTCGTCTGCTAAATTTGCCGCTGCTATGATGATGTTTTTTGAAATTTCAAGTATCCGCTCTTTGCTAAACTCTCCTCCAATTATCGCAACATAGGTCATATTTTTAGCTATCGCACCAGCTGTTTCCTCGACATCTTTTGCACCTTCAAGAGTTGTTAAAAATGCGATTTGAGCACTCTCTTTTAAGATACCAAGAAGCCTTGTTTCTCTAATGATCGCATTATTTAAAAGCTCTAAAATTTCCTCTTTTTCACTAAAATTTCTATCTTTTACGACTTCTTCAGCTGCTTCAAATGAAATTTTGAGCCTATTTTTTATCTCCTCACGTTTTGCTTCTATTGCACGACTTAGCTCATCTTTTTTATCAAGAAGCTCGTAAAGTGCCTTTTCTTCAGTGCCGACAATGGCCTGATTTATTCCCTCCATAGCACTTTTTAGATTTTTTGCGTTTATGAGATCTTCTTTGTTCATTTTGTCATAAAGCTCGTTCATTTTAGCCTTTAAAATTTCTGGCAAAGCATTTATATCTTTGTTTGCAGCATCTTGAAAGAAGTTATTGCAAAGAGCTTTTATGCTTATTAATAAGCCATCGCTGCTTTTATAATCATGTAAATTTTGTTCTAAATTGTTCATATCTTTTACCTTATAAAACGTATTTTGCTTCGTGTTTTAGTGCAGAAAATATCTCGAGTCTCTCTTCTTCGCTCAAAACTAGCACGGCTAGGTCATAGCTTGCGTACTTTTTATCTTTGCTAAATTTTGAAAAGACTAGTTTAAATTCTCTATCTTTTACTATCTCTTTTACCTTTTCTTCTACATTTACATCTACATCAAATATTATTTTATATTCCCAATGTGTTGGGTAATCGATTTTTGCTTTTTTGTTATTTAGATCGCATATACTCGCCACTTTTTCCTCCTGTTTTACTCTCTAATACGATATTACTTATTTCCATGCTTTTATCTATAGCTTTTACCATATCATAAATCGTTAAAAGCCCCACGCTAACGCCAGTTAATGCCTCCATCTCAACGCCTGTTTTGCCCTCTATTTTTACACTCACATAAAGCTTAAAAGCACAAATTTCAGGCAGCTCCTCGATATCACAATCCACACCTAAAATAGCTAGTGGATGGCACATCGGAATTAGCTCACTTGTCTTTTTTGCACCCATTATCGCAGCAACGACAGCCGTTTGGATGACTGGGCCTTTTTTGCCAGTATTTTCTTTTATTGCCTTGAAGGCCTCTTTGCTCATCTTGATGATCCCGCTAGCAGTTGCCACTCTTTTTGTAGGATCTTTTGGGCTTACATCGACCATTTTTGGACGATCTTTCTCATCTAAATGCGTTAGCATTATCTCTCCTTTTTTGGCGGATTATAGCCTATTTAAACAAATTTAAATTACCAATAGGTTTAAGCTAAAAATATAACAAATACATAAAATCTAGCTTTTTACTTAAATACCAAAGAGAATTCTCATTCCTTAATATAATTATTTAATTTAAATAATTTTTTTAATAAATTATTTATAATTTAATTTTTAATGCATAAAATACCTAAAATAAAGAGCTTTATAGATAATAAATTTTATTAAAACTATATTAGTATTGATTAAATCATAATGTCTATATAATGTAAATAATAAAATTTAAAAAAATTTATTGATATTTTTCTTTAAAAGCTTAAAAAAATAAATTAATCGCTAATTTGCTTTTAAGAGTTAAGTATGTATAGTTTTTTTGCTTAATAAATTTATGATGAAAGTGCCTTGGATCATGAGATTTCTGCTTTGTATAAGTTTGTTTTTGATAACAGCTTTTGCCCAGCAATTAGGCTGCTTTATTAATGAAAGTAACCAAAGCATCGTCTTTATAAAAGATGGACAAATTAAAAATTTGGATCTAAAAGAGACGATTTATAAAAATCAAGAGTGCGGAAATGATGGAGAATTCTTTTATATCGCAAATTTAAACAATGAGATTATTGAAGTGGCAAATGAGAGAAATTTTTTATTTGCCATGCCAAATGTTGGCTGTAAAATCTCACAAATTGTGGCAATTAAAAATAAAATTTACGTAGCTTGCGATATGGCTAATGAAGTCAGCATAGGCGTTTTTGATAAAAATCTAAATAAACTTTTAACTAAAAATTATAAAGATGTTTATAAAATTTCAAGCTTTTTGCCAATTGATGATGAGCTATTTTTTACGAGCTTTAATGGCAAAGCATTTTTGCTTGATAAAGAGCTTAATTTAAAAGAGAAAAAGCGTGTTGGCTTTGCTCCACTTAGTGCCTGTAAATTTAAAGGGAATGATATTTTGCTTGGCTTTAGAGATGGAGAAATTTTAGATTTTAAAAGTGGAATCAAAAAGCAAGTTTTAAAATCTAAAATTTCAGCTCTTGCGTGTATGGAGGATGAAATTTTCATAGGTGATGAGGATGGAGTAGTCTATAAATTTGATAAAGATCTTAAGTTAAAAGGACAAAAGGCTCTTTTTAGCAATGAGATAAAAAGAATTTTTATAGACAAAGGCGTCTTAAATGGTGTAAATTTAGACAATGAGATAAAGAGTTTAGAGATAAATTCATTTTAAAAAGGAGAGTAAATGCAAAAGTTATTTTGTGTCGCAAGTGCTGCGTTGCTTGGGCTATCTTTAACGACTGCTTGTGCTGCTAGTAGTGACCTTGAAAAAGTCATGAAAGAGCGTGGGCTAAGCGAAAAAGATGTCCTTGCAGCTGCTAAAACTTATCAGCCTAGCGGTAAAAAAGATGATTTCATCGTCTTTTCATCTGGCGGGCAAAGCGGTCAAGTGCTAGTTTATGGCGTTCCGTCGATGAGAATTTATAAATACATCGGCGTTTTCACACCAGAGCCTTGGCAAGGATATGGCTATGACAATGAGTCAAAAGCTGTTTTGAAACAAGGCAATATCAGAGGCAAAGAGATAACATGGGGCGATACACACCACCCAAATTTTAGTGAGAAAAATGGTGAGTATGTTGGTGATTATCTATTTATCAACGATAAGGCTAACCCAAGAATCGCAGTTATAAATTTGCATGACTTTGAGACAACTCAAATCGTTGTAAACCCTATCATGAAGAGTGAGCATGGCGGCAGCTTCATCACTCCAAATAGCGAGTATGTTATCGAAGCTAGCCAATATGCAGCTCCACTTGATAACAACTACCACTCAATAGACGACTATGAAGCAGTTTATAGAGGTGCTGTAACATTTTGGAAATTTGACTATCCAAAAGGCAAGATCGATGAGAAAGAGTCATTCTCTCTTGAGCTTCCACCATACTGGCAAGATTTAAGTGATGCTGGTAAGGGCGAGAGCTACGGCTGGGGCTTTACAAACTCAATAAATACTGAGATGTATACTGGCGGTATCGAAAAAGGCCTCCCTCCATTTGAAGCAGGTGCAAGTAGAAATGACACTGACTTCTTACACGTTTATAACTGGAAAATTTTAGAAAAACTTGTTCAAGACAAGAAAAACTACAAAGTTATAAATGGTCACAAGGTAGTTACAATAGACGCTGCTGTAAAAGCAGGTGCGTTATTTTTGATCCCAGAATCAAAGAGCCCACATGGTTGTGACGTAACTCCAGATGGTAGATATATCATTATTGGCGGTAAGCTTGATACTCACGCATCAGTTTATGACTTTAAAAAGATCAAAGAGCTAATCGATAAAAAAGAGTATGCTGGCACTGACCCATACGGCATACCTATCTTAGATAGAGAAAAGACAATGCACGGACAAGTCGAACTTGGCCTTGGACCACTGCATACATCATTTGACTCACAAGATGGCGTACTTTATACTTCACTTTACGTTGATAGTCAAATCGTAAAATGGGACTATAAAAATTTAAAAGTGCTTGATAAGATAAATGTTCACTACAATATCGGCCACCTTGATACAATGGAAGGCAAATCAGCAAAACCAGTTGGCAAATATGCAATCGCTCTTGATAAACTTTCAATTGATCGCTTTAGCCCAGTTGGCCCACTTCATCCACAAAATCACCAGCTAATAGACATCACTGGCGCAAAAATGGATCTAATCTATGATATGCCAATACCACTTGGCGAGCCACACGATGTTGTTTCAATAGCTGCTAGTAAACTAAGTCCAGCGCTTACTTACAACATGGGTACAAACTCAAGAACAGGCGAGGCTAGCCCATATGCAACTCTAGCTGGTCAAGAAAGAGTTGAAAGAAACGGCAAAAATGTAACCGTCTATGCGACAATGATCAGAAGTCACATCAACCCAGAGCACATCGAGGTAAATAAAGGCGATAATGTAACAATTCACTTAACAAACCTAGAGCGCGCTCAAGATGAGACTCACGGATTTGGCATCGACCTTTACAACATTCACGCGTCACTAGAGCCTGGCAAAACTGCTTCAGTAAATTTCGTAGCTGATATGGAAGGTGTCTTCCCATACTACTGCACGGAGTTTTGCTCAGCACTTCACCTAGAGATGATGGGTTATTTACTTGTTAAAGATCCAAGTAAAAAATATGAATCTGCAAAAAATAATAAGCTAAAAACTCTAAGCCCAGAAGCTTTAAAAGCTGAATACGATAAAGTAATCGCAACTAATAAGGCAACTGATGATGTTATCCAAGAGGTTGTTAAATACCTAAAAGAGAAACATTATGAGAAATATCCAAAAGTAAAAGCTTTAGTTGATGACGCACTTGATCAATACGGTCACATCAAAGAGGTAAAAGCTAAAGCTGACGAAGCTTACAAAAAAGGCGACGTAAACGGTGCTATCCTTTGGGAGTACCAAGTATGGCAATACATGGTTAAAACAGCTGACGTTGGCTTAAGAGCTAAAAATAACCTAGCTAAAGAGATCGCAACTCCGATGAGTCCAGCTGCTGCAAAAGGTGAAGAGGCTTATCTAAAAGGCGGATGTAATGGTTGCCACGTTATCGGTCAAGTAAGCTCAGGTCCAGACCTAACAGGTGTTTTACTAAGACATGAAAATGGCGAAAAATGGGTGGCAGAATTTATCAAAGATCCTGCTAAGTTCTATAATGATGACTACATTAAATCAATGATTGATTACTTTAACCTTAGAATGCCAAATCAGCATATGAGTGATGAAGAGATCAAAAATATCATCGAATACCTAAAATGGGTAGATGAAAACGCTGGTATGTAGTTTTTAAAGGGGCGTTTTGCCCCTTTTTAAATTTTAAAATTTTATTTTTAGCAGATGAAATTTTAAAATTTAAAGGAGAGATCATGAGTAAATATAAAATTTATACCATTGTTGCACTTGTCTTAATGACTGTTTGTTTTACTTTGCCTGTTCTTGGTTGGCACGGAGCAAAAGAGCGTATAGCTGATGGTGATGAACTACCATCTTATACTTACGGTATCTATAATCTTTATAGCTCATTTCAGTATAAAAATCACCTTTTATCAAAAGATGTAGCAAGCGATCTTCATAAGATGATCGAACAAAAAGCAGAGATTGGTACGCCATCTTTTCCTATCTGGTACGTCTCTCTTGAAGCTCCAAATTATCCAAAATCAGCCTTTCCTGATGGAATTCCTGTATATTTTCACGTAGATGGATATAGTGGTGACGTGCATGAGATGAATACGATAAATCACTACATTGGTATGTATCCTATGGAGCATGGCGGAAATTTAGAGCGAGCGATAGCGCCTTATTATTTGCTTATTTCAACGCTTTGTATGCTTGCATTTTTGTATTACAATGGCAAATTTAACTCACTTCTTATGGTTCCAACGATTATCGCGCCTGTGCTATTTATGAGCGCATTTGCAGGATGGCTTTACTGGTATGGACACAATATGCAAGAGTGGGGCGCATTTAAGATTAAACCATTTATGCCAACAGTTCTAGGCGATGGTAGCGTTGCACAATTTACAACGCACTCTTATCCAAGCATTGGATTTTGGGTTATGATTGCTATGAGTGTATTTTGCATACTTGCAGTATTTTCAAAGAAAAAAGAGCTAAATGCGTAAAATTTTCAATTTCGCCCTTGCTTTCTTGCCTATTTTTAGCTCTGCAAATATTCTTCAAGATGCAATAAATAACGCTAACCCTGGTGATGTTATAAAGCTAGGGGACGGCATCTATGAAGGAAGCATAACTATAAATAAGCCGCTTAGTATCGTTGGTGAGGGTAAAAATGCTCACATAAAAGGAAATGGTAAAGGCACAGTTGTAAAGATTATTGCCTCAAATGTTACGCTTAGAAATTTAAAGATAAGTGGTAGCGGAAATGACCTTGGTGAGCTAGATGCTGGCATTGGCTGTGATAAAGCAAATAATGTCTTGGTTACGCAAAATGACTTGAGTGATGTGCTTTTTGGGATTGATTTTAAAGAGTGCAGTAGTTCAAAGATCACTGAAAATAACATCACTTCTAAAAAAGGGGCCAGTCTTGGCTTTAGAGGTGATGCGGTTAGACTCTGGTATAGCCATGAAAATTTAATAGAAGGCAATTATATTTATGATAGCCGCGATATGGTTGCATGGTATGCGAGCCACAATAAATTTTTAAAAAATAAAGCGATCCACGGTAGATACTCGCTTCACTTTATGTATGCAAATCAAAATTTAGTCGAAAACAATGATTTTATCGGCAATGCGGTCGGAATGTTTTTTATGTATTCAGCTGGCTCAAATATAAAAAATAATCTTGTTATGGATAGTGACGGCGCTTTTGGTATCGGTATCGGTCTAAAGGATGTTTCAAATTTTACTATCGAAAATAATACACTTATCTATAATGCGAGAGGAATTTTGCTTGACAACTCGCCGTTTCAGCCAGACTCAACGATAAATTTCTTAGGCAATAAAATTTTACACAACGTAGTTGGCGTATATTTTCACGCTACCCAGGGGACAAGCATCTTTGAAAATAATGATTTTATAGGCAATATGGATATCGTTGCGAACGATACTCCAGGTGATAAAATGGCATTAAATCGGTGGAGTAAAAATTATTATGATGAGTATGAGAGCTTTGATAGAGATAAAGATGGCTATGGCGATACGCCATTTATGCACCTATCGTATGCCGATCAGCTTTGGCAGTATTATCCGAATTTGCAGTTTTTCTATGGCTCAAGTGTCTTTAGTATCTTAAATTTTTTAGCCAAACTCGCGCCATTTTCTGAGCCAGTAAAGCTACTTGAAGATAGCACGCCAAGGATAAAACCACTTGATGCTTCAAATTTTAACGCGTTAAAGGCAAAGCGTGGATAGAAGAAATTTTATAATCTTAGGCTCAGTCGCAGCTGCCGCAGGATATGGCATAGGTAAAATTTTGCCAAAAAGTAGCGGCGATAAACTCTATCTTAGACCACCAGGTGCGGTTGATGACTTTGATGATCTTTGTGTTAAATGTGGTCAGTGTGTGCAGGTATGCCCTTATCACAGTATAAGTTTGCTTGATATAAAAGATGGATATTCAAATGGTACAGCATACATCGATCCTAAAAAGAGAGGTTGCTATTTATGTGATCTTTTTCCATGTGTGCTCGCCTGTCCAAGTGGTGCGTTAGATCATGCTACAAAAGTCGTTGATGATGTGAAAATGGGCGTTGCTGTCTTGAGTAATGCAAATGCCTGTATGTGCCTAAAAAGAGAAAAACTAAGCGAAGATAGCGTTGAAGATTTGCTTGTCCGCAAAGTTTATAACGATAGAGAAGAGGCAGAAAAAGATAAGATAAAAGGCAAAATCGGTCAAATTTGTGACCTTTGTGTCAGCATTTGCCCAGTTGGCGATAGTGCAATAGTAATGAGTGAAGCAAATTTACCACTCATAAAGCATGGCTGTGTTGGGTGTGGGGTGTGTGCTGAGGTTTGCCCTGTAAAAATTATAAATATTGCCCCAAAAATGAGTTATGATGAAATTTATAAGGAGAAAGAATGAGATTAATAATGTCTTTAGTGGCTGCTGCTTTGCTATTTGTCGGCTGTGAAAAGAGTGATGACAAAGCGCAAAAAGCAGCTAGCGAGCAACCAATAAATGTAGCTACGAGTGCTAGCATAAAGGTTGAAAAAAAAGAAAATAATCAAAGTACAAATAAACAAAATGACTTCATAAAATACGATATGCACGGCGAAAAGAGCGTAAAATTTGGACTTGAAGATAATAACGTAAGCCGTCAAATCGGTGCTTTAGCAATGGTAAGAACCCCTCTTCAAACTATAAATTTAAGACTTATAAAGGGCAGACTTAGCAAAAATTTCATTACAAAATGTTCAGCTTGTCACGATGATTACGCAAATGGCATCATCGGGCCATCACTTTTAACAAAAAGCGAAAATGAAATTTATACAATGATAAATGCTTATAAAAATAAAGAAAAAGTCAATGTTTTAATGCGAGATCTTGTTAAAAAAATGGATGATAGTGAAATCAGAAATTTAGCTAAAGAAATCAGTGATTTTAATACACAATTTAGGAGCAAATAATGAAAGTAGGAAAGATTATAACCATTATTTTAGCAGTAGCGATTTGCGGTATCATGGTATTTATGTTAAGCCAGACTCCGCCTAAAAAGGAAAAAGCAGCAACTAATGCTCAGCCAAAAGTAGAGCAAAATTTTACAAAAGAGCAGCCAAAGTCTAGTGAAGAATTTGCTAGCGAAGATGAGCTAAAAAAGGTAAAAGAGCTAAGTCTAAGTGTGGCTAAAGTGCACAATGAAGGCGTTAGCAAGCAATATCTAACAACTTGTGCCCCGTGTCATGGTGCAAATGCAAAAGGCGTCGTAGCTCCTGATATAACACACCTAAGTAAGGATGAATTACTTAAAAAGCTAGCTGATTATAAAGCTGGCAAGGTGCAAAACTCACTTATGAAGGGGCTACTCACAAATGTTAGTGATAGCGAGCTTGAAAGCCTTGCAGATGAAATTTCTAAATTTAAAAAGTAAAAATGGACAAATATAACACTCGTGCGACGGTTAGAAATGTAAGCTTTCTAAGCACGTTAATCACAACTACAAAAGATGGCAAGAAGCGTCCTAGTATACGTTTTTGGCGCATATTTACCATCATTTTAGTTCATCTTTTATTTGTGCTTTCATATAGAGTTGATATACAAATTTTAGAAGGCGACATCAGTGCGTCAAGGATATTTGGTTTTCACTTGGCAGATGCTTTTATGAGCCTGCAAGTTTTTCTGGCGACACATGAAATCCATGTAAATTTAATAATTGGCTCACTTAGTATCTTGGCCTTTTATATCATTTTTGGTGGTAGAGGCTTTTGCTCTTGGATCTGTCCTTATTCGTTGATAAGCGAAATAGCTGAGAAGATCCATGAAAATTTACGTGCTAAAAAGATAGTAAGGCCACGAGTTTTTGACACAAAGTGGCGATATGTTTTTACTATTTTATTTTTAACCCTTAGCTTTGCTAGTGCAAGCCTTACATTTGAAATTTTTAATGTTGTTGGGATTTTTTCAAGATTTATTATCTATGGCTATTTTCATGCTATTTGGTTCGTTGTGGCCATGCTTATGGTTGAAATTTTCTTCTCACGTAGAGCTTGGTGCAGGTATGTCTGTCCTATTGGAGCTACTTACTCAGTGCTAGCTAAACCAAATGCCATAAAAGTTAGCTGGGATAAAGAAAGGTGCGATCACTGCTTAGTTTGCACTGATGTTTGTCTAGTGCCTCACGTACTTTTTATGACAAAAAAGGGAGCAAAGCTTGACGAGAGCAAAAATATCTTTAGGATAGCTGGCGCTGATTGCACGCTTTGTGGTAGGTGTATTGATGTGTGTCATCAAGACGCACTAAAATTTGACAATGGCTTTAAAAAACTCATATAAGGAAAAATTTTTGATAGATATAAAAGAAGTAACGAAAATTTTTGGCTCGCAAAGGATACTTGATAGTGTTAGCCTAAACGTAAAATCTGGTGAAAAAATAGCAATACTTGGACAAAATGGAGCTGGCAAAAGCTCGCTCATGCGTATCATTTTAGGCGAGTTTATCCCAAATAGTGGAAGTATCGCGATAAATGGCGTAAATACTCTAAAAGATAGAAAAGGGGCTTTGAAATTTATCTCATTTGTGCCACAAACCCCACCACCGCTTAAATTTAATCTACGTGAGCTTTGTGAGTTTGTTTGCAAAAGCTCAAATGTAAAATTTGAAGAGATTGAGAAATTTAGCAAGCTTTTAGAGCTTGATCTACATGCAAATTTAAATAAGCCATTTTATAAGCTCTCTGGCGGCATGAAACAAAAGATGCTAATAGCCATTGCATTTGCTAAGGATAGTGAAATTTTGATGTTTGATGAGCCAACGGCAAATCTTGATGTGAAAGCAAGGCTTTCTTTTAAAAATTTACTTGATAACTTCACGCAGAACAAAACACTTGTTTTTATCTCACACCGTATCGATGAGATAGCAAATTTATTAGATAGATGCGTCTATATGGACCTTGGTAAGATAATCAAAGAAGAAAATTTAAGGAGCAAGAGTGAATAATCTTTTTTTAATAGCAAAGCTTGATGTAAAAGAGTCTTTTCGCTCAAGATGGTTTGTGATATATGCTGCGCTTTTTTCTGCTTTGATGATAGGATTTTTATTTAGTGGTGTAACTGACTCACGTGTGCTTGGCTTTTCTGGGCTTACTAGAGCACTGCTTTTGTTTATTCAAATTTGCGTCATCATTGTGCCTATTTTTATTCTCATCTCAACCGTAAGAAGCATAAATCAAGATAGAGATACAAATTTGCTTGAATACATCCTTAGCTTCCCACTAAGCCTTAGAGAGTATTACTTTGGTAAGGCACTGGGCCGTACATTTGTTGTTTTTGTGCCACTTTTGTTTGCTCTTTTGCTTTGCGTGATCGTTGGTTTTATAAAAGGTGTTGCGATACCTTGGGGTGTATTAACACTTTATTTTGGACTACTTTTTAGCTTAAGCATCATTTTTTTATCGCTTGGATTTTTTATCTCAAGCGTGATTAAAAATCAAGAGACAGGCCAAGGTGTAGCGTTTTTACTTTGGCTTATAATGCTTGCATTTATTGATCTAGCATTAATTGGACTTCTTATGCGAAGCTCGGTTGATGAGTACGTCATTTACGCTATTGCTATACTAAATCCGATAGAACTTTTCAGGATAGCAGCGCTTAGTCTTTTTGATCCAAATTTAGCAGTTATCGGTACCGCATCTTATTTTATTTTAAGCACCTTTCCAAAGACGACATTTGTAGCTTATGCGATTATTTATCCGCTCTTACTAGGCATTATTTTGCTAGTTTGTGGCTATTTTGCCTTTAGCAAAAAAGATTTGGTTTGAGATTGTTTTTTGTTAAAGAAAAGTTGGTTTTAAATTTAGACGAAACTTGTATTATTCCACTTGTCCAACAAGAAACCTCCTTTTTGTAATAGCTCCCTTTCCCCCAAAGGGGGCTAACTTCTTCCAAGGAAATTTATGAAAAAATCTATTTTATTTTTAGCATTTGCTCTTCTATCTTTGAATGCAAACTGGGATATAAATATGCAAGAGTGTATTAATAAAAGCAACTCTAAAGCTTGCGAGAGTTTTACAAAAAAGCTTTCAAGTGAGTGTGAAAATAAAGATAAAATTTCTTGCTTTATCTATGCAGATATGCTAGGACGCGGCCTTGGCGTAGAAAAAGATACGCAAAAATCTTTTGAGATATTTAAATCGCTTTGTGATGACGGTAGTAGTGAGGCTTGCTATGAGCTAGCGATAAAGTATCTTCAAGGAAATGGCACTGAGCAAAGCTTTGATCTTTCTGCAAATGCTCTTGATAAAGCTTGCAAGATGGGCAGTAAGCGAGCTTGTAATGTATTAGAGCTTGTGCCTAAAAATTAGCCTAATTTTATGCTTGTACTAATTAAAAGAAATTTCTTAAATATAGTTTCTTTAAAGTTAAATTTACTTTAGTATTACTTGGAATTTCTTTTTTATTAACTAAAAATTTTATTAAAATTTATGCTTAAATAATACTATTT
>NZ_PPAU01000126.1:0-2178 GCF_002914195.1 Campylobacter concisus
GCGAGATGATATCGTGAGCGTGATTTTTTTCATTTTTTAGCCAAGAACAGCCAGCGCATGAGTTAAATGAAAAATTAAATAATTTTAATGTCGGAAGCACCATACTTCACAATAAAGAGAATAGATTTGGTTTTTATAACTACCTGCAAGAAAAAATCAAACCACAAGATGATCAGTTTATGTCAAATCCAGTTAGAGTTGTAACAATAGAGAAGATAAGATATATAAATCAATGTGAAACTCCTATTGTTAATAGCGGTAAAACTGATACTCTTAACTATAAAGTAGAAGAAATAAAACCAGCAGTAGCACCAAGGCCAAAAGCTAAACATCCAGCCAGGGTTGCCCCAGCTAGTGCTAGAGTGGCACAAATGCCAAAAGCAGTTGCTCAAAAACCAAAACCTACCCAAGAGGAACTTGATAGAAGATGCCTTGGTAGTGTTGTCAAGACAATCAAGCAAAAAGCGTTATTTAATTTAGAAACATTGCAGTTTAAACATAAAAATAAAATTTATGGTGTTGGAGATACCTTTGTTCATGGTGGATGTCAGTTTAAAATCAAAGAGGTGTGGAGAGAGGATCTTAACTTCTTTATTAAATTTGCAGATGTCAGCAACGAGGCTTTAAATGCTAAAATAGCATTTCCACAAGGTGGCAATTTTTTAACACAAGACAAATTGTTCTTTGACCCAGCAAAGGCGGAAGAGGGTAAGACCATTATAAAAGCTACTCCTAAAGCCTCTAATGACAATGGTCAAGAAACTACACCTATTAAAGTAGTTGTAGAGCAAAGTCAGCCATCAGCTCCAACCGAGCAGTCTAGTCAAACCCAAGCGCAATCTGCTTCTAACTCTCATACTAATAGCGCAAAATGTGATTTTAGACCATTATCTGGTATTAGAACGCAGCTCATCAAAAAAGCTGATGGATCATATAAGACAGAACCAATATATAATTTTTATAAAGGCAAAGTATTGCCAGTTGATTACTACGAGCAAAATGGATACATAGTAGTTTTTAATCCACAATCACAAGCAATGATCATTGAAAAAGAGAATTTTGCGAGAAGTTGTAAGCTATGAAGACACTTTATATACTAATTAGCGAGTCACTTATCGGCACACACAGTAACCACAACCTTAAAGAGTGCGTGCAAAGCTTTTGTATTAATATCCCAATAAATGTAAAGCAAAGCAGTGATCAAAAAGATAGCTATATAAACAACACTTCACTTAAAGACAATGATGTTTTTATCGATGTGATGAATTGCTATAAAGAGAATAACTCTAATGGAGTTAAAGTCTATTTCATAATTGGCTTTGATGCAGACATCCAAGGTGAGTATATGGCGAACGTCTTTAAAGACGAGCTTTTAGAAGCTGGCATCGATGAAAAAATGATTTTTAGAATGCCATTTGCTGATGGTGGATATGTGGCCTTACAAGACTTTAAATCAGTCCAAGCATACATTGACTACAAAGGCTTGGAAGCTGATTTTTTAAATTTTGTTAAAAGATACAATACAAAAAACGAGGCAAATTTGCCGCTTATGAATTTTAGAAAAATTTTGGCAATAAAAGAGCTTTCACAAAACGCAGATAAAGACTTTAGCGTTGAGAACAACGACGGCAATAGCACATTTACATTTATAGTAAATACGCTGAGCAAGAATGCTACAAGCTCAAAAAAAATAGAAAAAACAAATAATGTGATTGAGGCAATATGATTAACAATTACTACTTTAGAGATATATACTCAAATACCATAGCGTATATTCCGCTTTGGAAGACCAATAATGCTATAAACATGACCTTAATGCACGAAGACAATATATGGACTTTAGAAACAAAAAACAGCAATATAGTTCTTAATAAGCTAGAAAAACTAAGGGGCATACATAAATTTTTATTTTTTGCGGGAGATGTTTTTGCCCTAATCGCTTTAACGCTATTTTTCTCATGGGGTATGTTTTTTGGAGCAGGGATACTATCTCAGTTTGTGCTTTTTATGTCTGTAACTGCAATACTATATATTGCGACCTATAAGCTAGGTTTGAACAAGGGCTTGTTTTTTATTGGGATGTTTTTAAATTTACTGGTAACTGTATTTTTAGTTTTTAAAACCTATGGCAATGATGGTGGTTTTACTACATTCGCTTTCTACTGCGCTCTATGGGTG
>NZ_PPAU01000127.1:0-512 GCF_002914195.1 Campylobacter concisus
AATATATTCCGCTTGGAGTAGGATATGGAGATATAGGCGTAAAGGGATAAGATGAAGCATAATAATGAAATAAAGCAAATAATTCAAAGCTTTGAAAAAAATACTATTTGGAACTATGAAAATTGTAAAAAGGCGGTAGATTTTTATATTGAGCTACTTGCTATTATTGAAAACCAAATTAGCTTGCTAAAAGAGAGGCTAGACAACAAAAGCTTAAATATTGTCAATAACAACAATGATCTAGTCATGCAAGAAATTGACTTTTTTACAAAAACTAGCAATGTTATTATAAATGCTTTTATGAAGGCTACTGGAAAAAGACCGCAAGAGGTAAGAGCTTGTATGGTTGCCAATAATTACGATGAAAAAAAGCTACCAAGAGATATTGTTGGCATTTCAACTAGCGTAAAAACATACATTTATGGTTGATTTTTCTAAACAATATACGAAAATACCACTTTCACATATACCAGATCAATGGTTTATCGCGCTGGGCAAATATCTTGTTTTTT
>NZ_PPAU01000128.1:0-447 GCF_002914195.1 Campylobacter concisus
ATCAAGAACTGAATATCTTCAGGCTTCGTAGTATAGGAAATTTCACGCAGTATTTTTAGCACGAAGTCCTTAAAATGCTTTTCAAAAACATCATCTCCCTCAGTAACTCCAAAAATTTCTTCAGTTCGTTTGGTATCTAAAATTATTTTAGAGTATTCATATTGCAAATATAATACGCTGACTATCTCAGCTGGCAAAAACAATGGCTTAGAGTGGCCAGTTTTATTATCTATTGATCGCATAAAAACATCAATGGCCATAAGCGTTGCTATGTGACGACTTTGTAAAAATCGCTTTATAGCAATAGCTTCTCTTACCTCATTGCCGTCTATTACATCAGGGTTATCAGAGCTTTTGATTGTGCTATTGTAAGCATCTTCTATTGCCTGGGGCGACTTAATCTTTTTTATTATGCTTTCAATATATGAATATGGCTCAATCTCTTGC
>NZ_PPAU01000129.1:0-451 GCF_002914195.1 Campylobacter concisus
TTTTGGACTCTTATTATAATTATTATTTTGTGATATATTGTTAATGATACTATTTGTTTCAATTTTGCTTAAAATTTCTTTTTGCTCTAATACATTTATGCAGTATTCATCAAATTCCTTTGAACGTAAGTCAGTAAAAACATCGTTTTTCATATATATGCTCTTGCTAGTATTCTTTTGCCCCATATACTCAAAGTTTTGATCACATTGAGCAGAAAGTTCCTTGCAGCTCCACAAAAGGCTCTCAACGTCCTTTTTTCTAAATTTAAGATCTTCGGTAAGCGTTTTTAGGCTAAGCTCATAAGATATGCTTGCCGAAAAGTATTGCTCATTCTCTTTCAATTCTGGACTTGCCTTAACTAGGTTGCCAGCATCTGTATAGAGCGTGTTTAATGGTTTAACTAAACTTAATCTTTCATCAAAAGATAGCTTGTCCAGCATTGCTTCATAT
>NZ_PPAU01000130.1:0-1704 GCF_002914195.1 Campylobacter concisus
GTCTAATGGTATTAAAAAATATGAAGTAGGCAATCTTAAATTTGAAACAATAAACGAAAAAACATCAATAAAGACGACCGAAACTACAAACAATGCTCCATTTGCACTAATAACAGTAACAAGAGAAAATATGTTCTCTGTCAATTCTCCTAAACTAAAAGAAGAAGTTATTGCTATATTAGATTACCTAGAAGAGCAGCATAATATAAAAATGGATGTAAGTTTTATGCAACATAGAGTAGGCGGTGGTTATTTGGATGTGTTTTTCGATAGTCAATCATTAAAAAAGATTACATTAAATTCAAATATAGGACACCAAGAAGCTAAAAGAATGGGACAAAGTGTTTTTTTGGGTAAGCAGCTAGACCAAGAAAAATTTAATACACTGATCGAAGTATTAAATATCCAAAAAGAGCTTCTTTTAAAAACACAACTTTTAAAAAACATTATCCACCTTGTCGGACTGCAAGCGATAGAAGAGCAATATGAATTTTATAAAGAGCATGAAGCTACTATAAAAGCGACACATACTATAAATAATATTGAAACAAGAATATCAAGGGGCGAAACAGCAAAGAGCATATATGCTGATATTCATAGAGAAATTTTTTCAACCTCAAACATTTCAAGCGATACAAGACGGATTTCACTTTTTGAGACACTCGTCAATAAGAACAAAGATTTTATAGATTTTCCAGGCTCTTTAAAAGACTTTGTAACTTTTTATATTGAAAATCCTGCAAGCTCACCAACGCTTGAACGATACATAGACTTTATAAGAGATTTTAGTATAGAAAAAGTCAATAAAGAGATGAGATCAAAAAGCGATTTGGGCAACTTTTTTGCAAATGTTTTAAATTTATCTTCACAAAACAACCAGATAATTATTCCGCAGGGATTAAAATTAAGCGAAACTGAGCTAGAAACCTCTTTATCAACAACGCCTGGTATTACCCAAAACATTAGTATTTTATCAAACAATACAAGCGAACTAGAAAGTAGAAATTTTGGATCAGTTGAGCTTGTCACAAAACCAAAAACTGAGCAAGAAATTTCAGAGAACTTCGATCTATTTTATCAATTAGGCCGCTCTTATGATGCAGAGCAAAAACAATACTATGATATTAGTGACCTAGAGCTATCTACAAGTGAAGCCAAGACATTACTATCAGGACTAAATGGATTTATTGTGGCAAAAGCAGGCTTTGGATCTAAAGTCAAGCTCTCCAGCATTAAACTAGGAGCAGATAAAGAATTGTGTCTTGCGCATAGCAAGGCTGAAAAAACCATCGATACCAAGGTCTTTAATAGCATTAATGCTTCTTTGGGCAATATACACAATAGATATTTGTTAGACAAGCTCTTAAACATTAGTCCAGTTAGCTTAAAATCAGATTTTCTAAGTATTGAAGATAAATCAGCAAAAATTATGAGGCTAGAGCATGAACTTGTAACAAATCAGAAATACTATTTAGATGTTGTAAATGCCCTTACTAGAAATGATGCAAGAATTGATATTATTCCATTTCATACCACAAGCATTAATAATGGAAAAATAAAGAGTTCTCCTAGATCAATACCACAAGGCGACGATGTTTCATTGACTGATGAAGAAAAAATTAACAAATATGTATATTTAGAAGCCTATAAACAAAAAGGGTATGACCTAGAAAATCTTGACAATAACCCACCAGTTTATAATGC
>NZ_PPAU01000131.1:0-16019 GCF_002914195.1 Campylobacter concisus
ATACTATTTCATCGTCCTAAATGGACCCTCCTTTTTGTAACTGATAAGTCTTTGCTTCCCCCTTTTCTGGCTTTTCGTATACACAAAGAGGAGTTGTTTATTCTTTTAAAAATCAAATCTATTTATTTTTTTTCAATTTACATTCTATAAAAATTTTTCTTTTTTGAAATCATAATTGATAATAGTTTTAAATATTATCAAAGTAAATTTTGTGTAAGATTGCGAGCCATTATCAAAACCTACTATTAAAAGGCTTTAAAAGAAAGTGAAATTTCTAAATCAAAAATTTTTTTATAAAGTGCACACTTATTTATCTCTTTTATTTTTTATTCCACTTGCAGTAGTTTGTTTTAGCGGTGCGATCCTCGTTTATAAAGATGAGCTAAACAGCCTTCTTGCTCCAAATGTCGTAAATGTAAATTTAAACAAAGAAAATTTAAGCAAAAGGATCAGCTTTGATGAGCAAAGAGAGATCATCGCAAGCGAGCTTGGCGGCTACGAGATGGTCGGCATCAACATCGATACAAACCTTAAAAAATGCGACAAAATTTGGTTAATCGAGCATAATGACAGCCAAAAAGAGTGGAAATTTATCTATTTTGACGCTTTTAGCGGTAAGATAAAGAGCGGACCACTCGCACATGATGAGGGATTTTTTGGAGTTTTAACCGAGCTTCATGAGTCGCTATTTCTAGGAAAGAGCGGTCACGTTATCCTTACTTTAACCGCTATTTTTACATTTTTTATCTGCATAAGTGGTTTCGTGATTTATAGAAAATTTTGGCTGACACTACTTAGGCTTCGTGTAAATAGGCTAAATATTTTTATGAGCGACATTCATAAAATGATAGGAATTTTTCTACGCCTATTTTACTGCTCATTTGCATAAATGGTGTTTGGTGGGAATTTCAGATGGCAGGCATGCCAGAGTTTAAAAATGACTTCGTTATAGATGCAAAAATTTATAACAAAGGCCTATCTCTTGACGAGCTGGTAGCCCGCTCAAAAAATGATCTTGCTGGCTTTGAGCCACACTTCATCTCACTGCCTTTTATGCAAGGAGCAAATATACGCCTTTTTGGCTATGTAAAAGATCAAAATTTCTTACATAACGAATATTCAAGCATATTAATTTACGATAAAAATAGCGGTGAATTAGTAAGTATTTTGGACATAAAAAATGCAAATCTAAGCGAAGAAATTCTCTCAGCATTTAGAAAATCGTACTTTGGCAACTACAACCAATTCACAAAATTTATCTGGTTTTTGGTTGGTATTTCACCGCTTATTTTAAGTATCTCAGGGCTTTATTTGTGGATTAAAAGAAATTTCAAAAGGAGAAAAATGAAAAAAATTTTAATTAGTTTGGTTGCATTAAATTTGATGCAACCTCAAATTTTGCTAGCCAAAGCGATAAAATTTTAGAGGCAATTGATGTCGTAGAAAGCGAGCGAAGAGACGATGCAAACTACTTTGCAAAAGAGCTTGTAAAGAGCACAACTAGGCTAAATTTAACCTCTCGTCAAACGCCCCAGTCGCTAACTGTGCTAACAGAGGCTAGGCTAAAAGATCAAGGCATCAAGGACTATCATGCTTCTTAGAAATGTCCCAGGCGTCACGCTAAACAAAATGGACGAGCGCGCATATCCGACGGCTCGTGGCTTTAAGATAGATTATTGCTTGCTTGATTCGATGCCTAGCTTTGGTGGTTTTAGTCTTGGCGCAAATGATATGAGCTTGCTGCCTTATGAAAGAGTTGAGGTGGTAAAAGGGGCAAATGGCCTACTTGCAGGCGCTGGCAACCCAGCTGCAAGCTTAAATTTCATAAGAAAAAGAGCAGACTCAAAGGAGCTAAAAGGAAATTTTGGCGTAAGCGCTGGCTCATACGATAGATATGGCGTAAATGGCGATGTGCAAACGCCAGTAAATGAGGGCGGAAGCGTTAGAGCAAGGCTATCTTTTATGCATGAGAAGTCGCACTCTTATATGAATTATTACAACCGCAAAAATAGTGCGATTTATGGCGTAGTCGATAGCGACATAGGTGATAACTCATGGCTTAGTCTTGGTGCATTTTATCAAGAGTTAAGACGCCACGGGGTTAGATGGGGCGGTATGCCAGCATTTTACTCAGATGGCTCTAGGACAAATTTTAGTAAAAATGAAATTTTCTCTCAGCCTTGGACTAGATGGGATATAAAAACGCTTGATTTTTACGCTGATTTTAAGCACTACTTTGAAAACGAAGCGAGCTTAAATTTAAGCTACTCATTTAGACGGGCAAACACTGATTCAAATCTACTCTACTATGGCGGAGCGGTAAATTTAGATGACACCGGCAACATAGGTGGTCTTAGCGCCTATGCAAACAAAAGAGAGGAGAATATCCACAACGTAGATGCATACGCAAATATCCCTTACGAGCTAGCAAATTTATCTCATGAGTTTGTCTTTGGCGCGATGTATAACAACTACCAAAACAGCTCCGATAAGGTCAGTAGCTACTGGAATAGCCGCACGACTCCGGCAGGCCTAGCCTATGCGGCGCGCACTAGGATAGATTTTAATAACCTGCACCTAGACGACCCGAAGCTACCTTACGCCGATCAAAACAATAAAGACAAAACGATACAAAAGGCATTTTACGCGGCAAATAAACTATCAATCACTGATGAGCTTAAATTTTTGCTAGGTGCCAGGGTGAGCTACTACAAATACGAGATCGAGGGTGGCAAAGGCAATAGAAATTTCACAAATGAGATCACGCCATATCTTGGCATCACTTATGATATCGGAGCAAACCACACTCTATACGCCAGCTACACGAGTATATTTAAACCTCAAAACGCAAAGGATGCAAATGACAAGTATCTTGATCCGATCCAAGGCAAGGACTATGAAGTGGGCATCAAAGGCGAGTATCTTGACGGGGCGCTTCAAGCAAGTCTTGGCGTCTTTAAGATCGTACAAGACAAGCTTGGCATAAATACTGGTAGGAAAAATCCAGCGACAAATGCCGATATATATGAAGCTGGCAAAGGCGTCACAAGCAAGGGTGTCGAGCTAGATATAAACGGCGAGATCACTAAAAACTTAAGCCTAAGCTTTGGTGCAACGCACTTTAACGCAAAAGATGCCAAAGGTGAGAAGTATGCCACCGACTCATCAAGAAGCACGGCAAATTTATTTGCAAAGTATGAATTTAGGGACTTTAGAGTAGGAGCTGGAGCTATGTATAAGAGTAAAATTTACAAAGACGCAGATAAAATCACACAAAAAGGCTACACTTTGGCTAATTTAATGCTTGGTTATAAATTTGCTAAAAACTTTGACGTGCAGCTGAATATCGACAATCTATTTAATAAAAAATACTACGAGGGCATCGGCAAAAACATGATGGTTTATGGTGACTCACGCACCTTTAATCTAAGCTTTAACTATAATTTTTAATCTAATTAAATCACCAGCCAAATAAGCTGGTGATAACTTTCAACTCCTAAAGTGTATAATTAGAAAAATATATTTTAGGATGAGTGTCATGTTTAAAGTAGAGGTTATTTATAAATTCTGTCTTGTTTTAGTTCTTATTTTGGGGCTTTGTATGCTCGCATTTTCTGGTGTAAATTTTGCGCTTGGCGAATATAATGAGTACTTACTAAATGCCCATAAAATCGCAGGTTTCTTAATATTGCTTGCTGCAATACTTCACGTTATAAATCGCAGAAAGAAGCTAGTAAAACTAATAAATGAAACAATGGATGTGCTAACGCGCAGTAAAAATCCAAGCATTTGTAATATGGACCGAATCATCGCCTCACTAGAGCCATACAGCATAACTGAAATTTCGCAAATGTTGGGCTTTGACGAGGCTATTTTTTGCGAAACTTTACGTAAAAATGGGGTTAAATTTAATGACGCTAGCCAAACTCTACGCCAGATCGCACGAATGAATGATGAAAAGATATTTTTCGTGCTAGTTCTTATCATTGAGGCGAAATTTGGCAAGAGATTTTGCGGCGAGCTAAAGTATAAACGTGGCGGAAAACTTAAAGATAAAAAAATGGTCGCATAGAGCTAGCTTAGCCTTTGCTAGCTTGTGCCATGCAGATGAAGCTATCTTTACTCCAGTGCCTAAATGCGCAGTCATAGCAGCTTCTCTCACCTCTACAAGCCATCTCTTCTTCGTCGTTATCTAGCTTAAAATTAGCGCAGTCTTGGGCTATTTGGCGAGCTTTTTCGTAGTTAAATTTACCGTATTTAAACTCATTTTTCTCATTGAAATTTTGCATCATCAAAATTCCCGAAGCTCTTTTATATTTAAATTTCTAAACTCATCATTTTTGTCTTTTTGCACAAGTAAAGTTGCCTTGTGATGCCAAAATATAGGCTTTAAAGTGCCACCTAAATTTATCATCTCATCTTTTGCTAGCTCTTTAAAATTCTCGTTCAAAACCGCCTCGATAAATGGAAGCTCTGTAAGCTTAGCAACGCTTAGCTTTGACTCATTTATTTTAAATTTGCCTCTGATTTTTCCGTCACTTCCGCTAAGCCTAAGACCTATACCAGCAAGAGCGCCGATAACGCCATTGGCATTTGGCGTAAGAGCTTTTAAAAATACATTTTGCGCCATAGCTATCTCAAAAGCTTGCTTTGTGGTTAGGAGCATATTTTTTGCATTTTTGCCAAAATTTATTAGCTCTTTCGTATCTTTTATATCGTCTTTGAAAACAGCTGCGATACCTGGTTCAGCGCTGTATTCGCGCAGCGGTAGCGTCATCGTGCTAGTTCTTGGCGGCGTCATCAGCGGCTCGCTCTTTACCTCGCTGTTCTCGGTGCTAAAATATGCCGCAGACCCGAACGACGCGCTTCCTGCGATCACCTATTTTTTGATGGGAAGCCTCGGCTTTGCGTCCAAAAGCTTCATCCAAATTTCGATCCTGCCGATGTGCGCGGGCGTTTTGCTACTTTTGCTTAGCGGCAAATACCTAAACGCGCTAAGCCTTGGCGAAGAGGAGGCAAAGAGCCTGGGCGTAAACACGACGTGGGTTAAAATTTTTATCATCCTAGTCGCGACCTTCGTTAGCGCACTTAGCGTGACTATCGCAGGCATCATCGGCTGGATCGGGCTTATCGTGCCGCACATCGCGCGCTTTATCTTCGGTGCCGACAACCGCGCGGTTCTGGCTAGCTCGGCGATGATCGGCGCGATATTTCTGCTCTTTTGCGACAGCTTCTCGCGGCTCATCTTTACCTTTGAGATCCCCATCGGCATCGTGACCTCGCTATTTGGCATTCCGATGTTTATCATCGTGCTTCGCCGCGCCAAGAGGAGCTTTTGATGCGAGAAAATTTGATAGAGGTGCTAATCGCAGGCAAAAGCGTGCGCGACTACGGCAAAAAGGGACTCGTCTCACTCGTCGCCTATGTGCCGCAGACGCATGCGCCCTATACGAGGGTCAGCGGCGGCGAGCGGCAGCTGGCGTACATCGCGCGCACGCTGGTTCAAGGCGCGAAAGTGATCTTTATGGACGAGCCGACTAATGGGCTGGACTTCGGCAATCAAATTAGGCTGCTCGAGATGATAAAGGCGCTAGGCGACGAGGGCTACACCTTCGTGCAGACGACGTACTACCCGCGCCACGCGAAATTCGTCTCAAGCTTGACGCTGTTTATAAAAGACGGCGAAATTTTAGCCTTCGGGCGCAGCGAGCAGCTCATAAATGCCGAAAATATCGATAAAATATACGGCATAAACTACGAAAAGTACGAGGATAGATTATGATTTTACCTTCAAACTACGACGAGATCGACTTTAACAAGCTTTACAAAGAGCAAAAGGCGAGAAGTTCATTCGGCAAAAAAATTGCAGAGGACTGGGACAAAAAGGCGCCTAGCTTCAACGAGGGCGTGATGAAAAGCGCCTACGCGCAAGAATTTATAGATAAGGTCGATTTTACGGGCGTTTCTACGCTGCTTGACTTTGCGTACGGAGCGGGCGCGCTAAGCGTGCTGACGGCTAAAAAAGCGGATCAAATTTACGGCTACGACTTTTTGCCTAAGATGCTAGAGTTTGCCAGGCAAAACGCTCAAATTTACGGCGCGCAAAACATTAAATTTGCGCAAAAAGCCTTTGAGGACGACTGGTCGGACGTGCCAGCGTGCGACGTGGTTTTGGCCTCGCGCTGCCTTGAGATGGACGATCTAAAACTACGCTTAACAAGCTTCTTTCAAAGACCAAAAAATCGCTTTATATCACGTTTAAGGTCGGTGGCAGCTTCGTAGATGAGGAGATTTTGGATGCGATAGGGCGCAAGGTGGAGCAAAAGCCCGACTTCGTCTATCTTTTAAACATCTTGTTTCAAATGGGCTATTTGCCAAGCCTAAGCTATATAAAAGCCAAGTGTCATGCGGGCCCAGAAACAAGCGCGCAGGAGCTCATACAAAAGACGCGCTGGGGGCTTGGCGGCGAGCTAAGCAAAACTGAGGAGGCGCGGCTAGCGGAGTATTTTAACAGCGGTAAATATAAACCGAAACAAGAATTTATGCACTGGGCATTCGTAACTGTCGATAAGGCAAATAGAATCTAAATTTAAGAATATAGTTAAAATTACTCCTAAAATGGAGCAAAATTTAATGTTAGTTATATGCCTAACTATGACAAAAGTAAAAGATAATTGGCAAGATTTATAAAGTGGTTTTTGCTTAGTGTCAATGTTTTAAGCAATAAAATAAAGGTCAGTAGACATTAAGTTGTAGATAGTTTTATGGCGGGCAGAGAGAGATTCGAACTCTCGGTGAGTTGCCCCACACACGCGTTCCAGGCGTGCTCCTTAAACCGCTCGGACATCTACCCATGAAGAAGTGGAATTATATCTTTATTTGCTTAATGCTTGGCTTTTAAAGTTTGGCCCCAAGATAACGACATTTTTGTACTCATTATCCATCAGACAAATGCTGGGCAATTCATTCCATTTTTTAAAGCCAAATTTTAAAAATAGCCTAAGAGTTTCTTCATTTTCACTAAATATTAGAGCGATAATTTTTTAAATTTAGCCTCTTTGCCTCATCTAGACTTTGACTTAAAAGCTACTTGCCAATGCCCATGCCAAGAGCCTTTTTGGCTGCATAGATACTTATTTCTAAACTTATTTTAGGATTAAAATTACTAAGCAAAACACCAGCCTAAAATTTCACCATTTTCTTTATAGATAAAGATTGGGCGAGAGTTGTTGTGAGTTTTAAGCCAAGGCTCTTGCTAATTCATGTCAACTAGCTATATATTATCAGTTGCAGTTTTTCTAAAACGCACTAGTTATAAATTTGAGCAACCATTTCAAGATCGCTCAAATTTTTTAAAGCCTAGCCTCTTTTGGCAGCTTGATAGACTGGCTCAAGCTTTGCTGCGACCTCTTTTAAGTCCTTGATCCTGCTCTCATTTGATGGGTGAGTGCTTAAAATTTCAGGCACCTTTCCGCCACTCATCTTGCTCATTTTTACCCAGACTTCGACCGCTTCTTTTGGATCGTATCCGGCTCTTGCCATTAGTTCAGTACCGATGTGATCAGCCTCGGTCTCATGCGAGCGAGAAAACGGCAGAGATATGGTGTATTCGCTAGCTAAATTTAGAGCATTAGCTCCAAGATCGCCAAGGCCAGTAGCTGTGGCTATTGCAAAGATACCTATGCTTTTCATCTGATCAGCACTTGCTTGCTCTCTGCTGTGCTCCCTAAGAGCGTGTGCGATCTCGTGTCCCATGACCGCAGCTAGCTGCGCATCTGTTAAATTTAGCCTTTTTATAATGCCACTATAAACGACTATCCTTCCCCCTGGCATACACCAAGCATTTAGCGTATCTTCATTAATGACATTTACTTGCCACTTCCATTTTAGAGCGTCATCCCTAAAAACGCCAGTTTGGGCGATGAGCCTTTTGGCGATATCTTGAACTCTTTTTGTAAGGATAGGATCAACATTTAGCTCGCCTTTACTTCTAGCAGCTGTTAGCGTCTTGACGTAGGCTTGGGCTGAGCTTTGCTCCATAGCTTCTGATGAGACTAGCATAAATTGCTTACGATCAGCACCAACAACGCCTGCTTTTGTAACGCTTGAGCAGCCAGTAAAGAGCAAACTAGTCGCTAACAATGTAAGTAGAAATTTTTTCATTTTTATCCTTTTTGGACTAAAATTTTGCGTATTATAGCCTGAGCTAGATATGCATTGTTAAACGAGGGGAAAATTTAATTTTTGGAGCTGAAACGGCTTACAAATTTTAAAATTTGTCAGAAATTTTCTAAAATAAAACGCATGCAGTGCGCCAGCACGATTGCATGCCACTCCTAACGTGCGAGGGGTTTAGGGGATTCAAAAAGGGGGATAAGGGGACGGCTTCGTAATTCAAGTCCCCTTGTCTCCCTTTTAAATAAAAAGAAATTTACGAATTTAATAAAGCTTTTTTGCAAATTTTAAAATCTCATTCACTCGCAAGAATTGACTACTAAAATTTGGCTTCGCTTATAGCTTAGCTCAAATTTTAGAGCCGAAATTACTCGCTCATGAAATTTTAAAATTTACTAGAGTTTATTTGGTATGTAAATTTACGCCTACGCCTTATAGTTTATATTTCTCTCAAATTCTCTCAAACGCTTATTGACCGATCTTAGCTCCGTTATCGTCGTCCAGTTATCGATAAAGACGCTAAAACTCTCTCTGACCTGCGAGAAGGCATTGCTAGCTTGTATAAGCACACCAAGCGTTATAACACCGCTAAATAGGCCGTTTCCCATTATGATATAAGGCACGATGACAAGAATTTGTGAAAAGGAGATAAGCCAGAGATTAAAGTAGCCATAATGCAAAAATAGCTTGTAGTAGTTTAGTTTGACACCTGTAAAAAGTTCCAGCATCACATTTGGTCGGCAAAATTTAGACTTATCATCCTCGCCATAAACCAGCTCTTTTCTAAATGCTGCTTCTGCTTTTTGGTTGTTATACTCGATATGCGGGAGTTTAATGCCCACAAACCACGAAATAATTAAGCCGCCGATACTAATTATCAAAGCGATATAAACAAGCGAGCCTTCGATATCTTTGATGTAAGGCAAACTCACGCTCTTACTTAGCTCCCAAAGTACTGGTATAAAGGCAATTAGCGTCATGATTGCCCTTAAAACCTGCACGCCAAGGCTTTCCATTATTTTGGCAAAGCGGTAGATATCTTCTTGGATACGCTGTGAGCTGCCCTCGATATCACTTTCGCAGTTTTGCCAAAATTTTAGATATCTAAACGTCATCGCCTCTCTCCAGCGAAAGACCCAGTGGCTAGCAAAAAACGAGATCACAGTGTAAGTCACGACGTAAGGCATAGCAATTTTTATAAAGTTAAAAATTTCTCGCCAAAACTCACTTACATCATGATCTTTTGAGTTTTGCACGATGTCGTAGAAATTTTTATACCACTCGTTTATACGGACATTTAGGTGTGTTTGATAAACAAGAAGCAAGATGATAAATATCGCTCCGCCATAAGCCCAGAGTGCCCATTTTTTATCTTTAAAAAATGATGAAAACATAAAGTGCCTTTTGTAAATTTTGGCGAATTATAGCAAGCAATATTAAGCATTTATATAAAATTTAAATGCGAACTATATCATTTTGCAAATTTTACGTAAAGGAAAATGATGAAAAAAATAGCATTTTTGGCTCTTGGCTTTTTTGCAACACTTGCGTTCGCGGCTGATATGAAGGTCTATAAAAGCCCAACTTGTGGATGTTGTACTAGCTGGGGTGAGGCGATGCAGAAAGCTGGATTTAGCGAAGAGGTCATAAAAGTAGATGATATAGCTAAAGTTAAGAAAGAATTTAATGTGCCACTAGAGCTTTCAAGCTGCCATACAGCAATCATTGATGGATATATCATAGAAGGTCATGTCCCAGCCGATGAGGTAAAGCGCCTACTAGAGCTTAAGCCAAAAGACGTAGTTGGTATCTCAGTACCTGGCATGCCGATGGAGAGCCAAGGTATGGAGCAAGGCAGTAAAGCTGAGCAATACGACGTCATACTCTTTAAAAAAGATGGCTCACAAGAAATTTTTGCCACTTACATCGGCACAAAAAAACTAAGATAACTTCAAAATTTTTAAATTTAGCTCATTTTTTGGCGAGCTAAATTTAAAAAGAAATTCCCTTACTTACGGCTATGATACAAAGTAAAAATGTTAGCGGAACGTAGATAAATTTGCCTACAAAATACCAGAAATTACCATAAGATTTATTTGCTCCGGAATTTATCTCGTCTAAAATTTCATCTTTTTTAATAATCCAAAACCAAGAAATAGCCCCGATTACCGCGCCGATTGGAATGATATAGATCGACACAAAGTCCATCCAAGGTCCCCAACTGCTAATAGGCTCCATAAATGCTCCTATGCCAAAGCAAACTGCACAAAGTAGCGTGAGCGTACAAAATCTACTAAGGAGCGGAAATTTATGCATTAGTGACTCGGCGACTACTTCAAACATATTTTGAAGCGAAGTGATACCACCAAAGATGACTGCGGTAAATAGTATGATCGCAAAAATTTGTCCGCCGATCATATTTTGTAAAATTTTTGGAAGCGTTACAAAAAGTAGCTTTGGACCTTCGGCTGGATCCATAGCATAGGCAAAGACTGCTGGGATCATAACAAGAGCGGCCACAAGAGCTGCGATAGTATCAAAAAAAGCCGTAGTTTTAGCACTTTCAACGATATCTTCATCTTTTGAAAGGTACGCTCCATAAACTATCATGCCAGATCCTGTGATAGAGAGCGAGAAAAAGGCTTGACCCATCGCAGAAACCCATACCATCGGGTCTGCAAGCTTACTAAAGTCAGGAATAAAAAGGAATTTATACCCATCAAATGCATTTGGCAGCATCGCAACATTTATAGCCAAAATGCTAAATAATACAAAAAACAGTGGCATCATTATTTGATTTGTTTTTTCGATACTTTTTGCCCCAAAAAATAGTGTAAGAAGCGTGCCAACAACGATGATAAAATGATAAGGTAAGACTGAGTAATCTTGAAGTGCAAATGAGTTAAACCAAACGTTCGTATCAACGCTCATAAATGAGCCAGTGAGTGCCTGAGTAAGGGCCTTTAGTATGTAGGCGATGATGACTGCATAGCCGATGGCTATACAAAGTGAACCAGCAAGCGGAAGCCAGCCAATAATACTGCCAAATACACCTAAATTTCTACTTTGCCAAGCATATTTATATGATCCAAGCGTACCAGTCTTTGCACGTCTACCGATCGCATACTCTGCACTTAGACCAACATATGAAAAAAGAGCTATGAAAAAAACATAGATGAGTAAAAACGCTGCACCGCCATTTGTGCCAAGTTTATAAGGAAAGCCCCAGACATTTGCCATGCCAACTGCTGATCCAACACAGGCCAATATAAATGCCCAGCGCGATGAAAAATTCTTTTTGCTCATTGTAAAATCCATAAATTTAGTGATGAAAATAATGTTATCAAAATATGATTTAAGAACTTTTTATAAATCTTAAATTTAAGAAATGTTGTTACTTTTGAGCGCGATTAATTTGACCGCTAAATATAAATTTGCTATAATCTGGCAAAAATTTTTAACTCTTAAGGATCATAATTGAACCCCAGTAGCGATAATTCGCTTTTAATGGTAATACTTGCCATTGTATTCATTTTACTAAATGCCTTTTTTGTTTTATCAGAATTTTCTCTTGTTAAAGTTCGTAAGTCTAGACTTGAAGAGCTTATTAAGGAGAAAAAGCCAAACGCTCAGCTTGCTTTTGAGATGTCAAACAAGCTTGATACTTATCTTAGTGCCACTCAGCTTGGCATCACACTAAGCTCACTTGCTCTTGGTTGGATCGGTGAGCCAGCGGTTGCAAGACTTATAGAAGCTCCACTTAAAAATTTCTTCAACTTTAGTGATATCTTAGTTCATACGGTTGGTTTTGCGATCGCATTTACGCTTATTACGCTACTTCACGTTGTAATGGGTGAGCTTGTGCCAAAGTCAGTTGCTATAGCAAAGGCCGAGACTTCAGTATTAAAAATTGCTCGTCCACTTCACTTTTTCTGGGTGCTATTTTCGCCTGTAATTAAGCTTTTTGATATTTTAGCGACCATTGGACTTAAAATTTTAGGCATCCAGCCAGCTAAAGAAAATGAGCTAGCCCACTCTGAAGAAGAGATAAAAATCATCGTTGGTGAGAGCTTAAAGGGCGGTGTGCTTGATAGTTTTGAGACTGAGATCATTAAAAATGCAGTTGATTTTAGCGACACAGTCGCAAAAGAGATCATGACGCCAAGACGCGATATGATCTGCATAAATAAACAAAAGAGTTTTGAGGAGAATTTACAAGTTGTATTTGAGTCAAAATACACTCGCTTTCCTTATATAGATGGCTCAAAAGATATTATTTTGGGCATGATACACATTAGAGATATTTTGCAACTTCACTTTAGCAAAGACAAAGAGAAGAGTTTTGACGCGATTGTGCGTAAATTTGTCATCGTGCCTGAGAGCCTCTCTATCTCAAAAGTGCTTGTAATGATGAATAAAGAGCAAATTTCAGCTGCACTTGTCGTTGATGAGTATGGTGGCACGGCTGGTCTTCTTACGATGGAGGACATCATGGAGGAGGTGCTTGGTGACTTTAACGACGAGCACGACGAGGTCGATCAGCACTATAAAAAGATAAATGACAATATTTACGAATTTCAAGGTAGATATGATCTAGAGAGCGTTGAAGAGGTTCTTGGTATAAGCTTTGACGAAGAGACGGATCAAGTTACAATCGGTGGATATGTCTTCAACCTAATCGGTCGTTTGCCAGTTGTAGGTGATAAGATCGAGGACGAAAACTGCTACTACGAAGTAAGAAAGATGGATGGAGCTAGCATATCACGAGTCAAAGTTAGAAAAAAGATAAAAAATGAAGAGGAGAGCATTCAATCTTAAATTTATATATTTATGGCTTAAATAAGCCATGTTATTTAAATTTCTATCAATATTGTGATGCTCTAGACTCAATTTCACCATCGCTTATTTCATTAAATTTTTGTTTTAGACAAGTCTTCTAGTTGTGGCCAAACAAAATAAACTCATATAAATTTTTTCGAGTAGATATCCAGCAGTAAAATTTAATCTTAAATTTTAAATATAGTTAATATAATTAAAAATTGTTTTTTACGAGGAGTAAAGATGAGAATAATAAATGTAAAGGATATAAGAGAAGTCGTTGCTAAGCTTTGCAAACAGGCCTGTTATGTCGTGACGCCAGATTTAAAGGCTGCTTTTACAAAGGCTCAAAGTAGCGAAAGCTCGTCGCTAGGCAAAGACATTTTGGGCAAAATTTTACAAAATGCTAAGCTTGCGGAAGAGGGCGTTGCACCTATCTGCCAAGATACAGGCATGACGGTTGTTTTTGTGCAGATCGGCCAAGATGTGCATATTGAGGGTGGATATATTGAAGATGCGATAAATGAGGGCATTGCGGAAGGCTACATTGGAGGCTATCTAAGAAAGTCAGTCGTTGCTGAGCCACTTTTTGAGAGAAAAAATACCACAAATAACACTCCAGCCGTCATTCACACTAGGATCGTACCAGGAGATAAGCTAAAGATAAAAGTAGCTCCAAAAGGTTTTGGTAGTGAGAATAAATCAGTTTTAAAAATGCTTGTGCCAGCTGATGGTATAGAAGGTGTAAAAAAAGTCTTTTTGGAGGCTGTAAAATACGCTGGACCAAATGCCTGTCCTCCACTAACAATAGGCGTTGGCATAGGCGGTACGATGGATAAGGCAGCACTTTTGGCAAAAGAAGCAGCAGTTCGTTCAGTAGATAGTAAAAATTCCGATGCAAGATATGCCAAATTAGAAGACGAGCTACTAGAGCTTGCTTGTAAAACTGGTGTTGGTCCTCAAGGACTTGGTGGTGACACCACTGCTGTTAAAGTAAATGTCGAGTGGTATCCAACCCACATAGCAGGTCTTCCTGTTGCTATAAACATTAACTGCCATGCTGCACGCCACGCAGATGCCGAGCTTTAAGGAGAGAAAATGTCGGAAGTAAAAAGAATAACAGCACCATTTGATAAAGAGGTGGTAAAGAGCCTAAAAGCAGGTGATAATGTCCTAATATCAGGCACTATCATAGCAGCTCGTGACGCTGCACATAAGGCACTTACTGAAACATTGGCACGTGGTGAAAAGCTGCCAGTTGAGCTAAAGGGTGAGACTATCTACTATGTCGGACCAACTCCAGCCAAGCCAAACCAAGCTATCGGAGCAGCAGGCCCAACAACAAGTGGCAGAATGGATAAATACACCCCAACTATGATAAATGAAGTTGGTATAAATGGTATGATCGGTAAAGGCTACAGGAGTGACGCAGTAGTCGAGGCTATGAAAAAATCATGCTGTGTTTATATGGTTGCTATCGGTGGTATCGGAGCACTCATTAGCCAAAGCATCAAAAAATATGAAGTGCTGGCTTACCCAGAACTAGGACCAGAGGCAGTTGCTAGGCTTACAGTTGAGGATTTCCCAGCAATAGTTGCCATTGACTGCGACGGTAATAACTTCTATGAAGTCGGTCAAGCACCTTACAAAAAGATATAAATTTATCCCGCTAGCAAGCTAGCTAGCGGACTTTAATAATATCCAAGACACATCGTTTCAGTTAATTTTATGCGTTTTTCAAATGGAGCAGGTGAGAAAAATTTACACTTTTCAATGTAAATTCTATAAGAATAGCTAAGATTAAAATCATCATAAAATTTCTTCAAGTCTATAAATTTGATGCCGCAAATCTCATAGAATTTAAAGAGCTCGTAGATCTTAGAGCCATTTTTTGCTACAAGATGAGAAGGAGAAAGCGAGGTAAAAGAGCAAAATACGCCTGTTGGAATAAGGCCATTTAAAGGCGTGCAAGTTTTTATAATGTTTTGAAATTTGACTGGAATGCTATTTTTCCTAAGAAAAACTATTCTTGAGTTTTCAAATTTAGCGCTTATGACGTTTTTCCAAAAAAGATAAGCATTTGATGAGATGCCGGCATTTTTAGCCAATTCAGCACCGAGCACATAATCATCTAAAAACTCATTTGGTGCGAGTATATTTTGCATCTTCATCCTTTTGAAATTTTGCCCATTATAGCTTTTGGAGACTAAAAATTTAGAAAATTTATAGTAGGATTTTAAAAATTTTTAAAAGGAGAAAATATGAAAAAACAAATCTCAACAAAAAATGCTCCACAAGCGATCGGGCCATATTCTCAAGCTATTAGCTCAAATGGATTTTTATTTATCTCAGGTCAGCTTGGTGTCACACCAGCGGGTGAGTTTGCAGGTAGTAGCGTAGAGGCCCAAGCTGAGCAATCGCTTGAAAATTTAAAAAATATCTTGACTGAGGCAGGGCTTACTTTTGATAATACTGTAAAGACTACAATATTTCTAGCAGATATGGCAGATTTTGTTAAAGTAAATACTGTGTATACTAAATTTTTTAAAGAGCCTTATCCTGCTAGAAGTACAGTAGCCGTTAAGACTTTGCCAAAAGATGCACTTGTGGAAATAGAGCTTATCGCAGCTTATTAATAGATATTGTGTAAAATTTATATAATCTAATGTTTAATATAATGGAGAGCAAAAAACTCTCCAAATTTATATTTCAAAAACTAAACCCTATAAACCTATAATAAAAATACATACTTTAAAATTTTCAAGCGCCTAATAAAATTTTCTCAAATTCCCTAAATATTTCAACTATCTTTAAGTATTGCTCATATATAATTCCAGCTCACGAAACGAGAAACCACCTTTAACTTCATTGGTTAATAAAGCCTTTTCTTTTTATCGTTGTTCTTTTAACTTACAATTGTTAAACTATTAGTCAATCTTTGAAATCTAAACAAGTGATCGATTGAGCCAGTCTATTATTTTATAATTTATAATAGATTAGACAAACTAATAAATAAAACTAAAACC
>NZ_PPAU01000132.1:0-65750 GCF_002914195.1 Campylobacter concisus
TTTAGGAGGGGGATGGTTAAGAGACCTTCGATCTTGCTACCGAGCGGGCAGGCCTTGGGTGAGTCAGAGTGGATCTTAAAAAGTTTTTCTTTATCATTTACTGTGTTAAAAATTTGAAGGAGGGTTATATCTTTTGGCTCTTTCGCAAGACTCACACCACCAACTCCAGCTACGACATTCACGAGTCCTGCAGCCTTTAGAGTGCCAAGCAGACGCCTAACTATGACAGGATTCGTGTTTATACTACCTGCTATAAATTCGCTCGTGACTTTCTCGTCTTTGAAAAAACAAGCTGCTAAAATTATATGGATCGCGGTTGAAAATTTGATCCCTACTTGCATGATCATCCTTGAAATTTTCTCTGATTATACTTTAAATTTTTACTAAAAGCAGTTTATTTTTTAGTTTAGATTTGACAAGCCAGCTTTTTGTGCCAACTATGTCAAATCTATAATTTTTATGCTCGCTCGCCAACTACTGTGAAGCGTTTTTGTATAAATTTTTTGTTTTTTAGCTCGTCTATGATCGCAAGCGCAAGGTCTGCATAGCTTATATAGCTCTCATTTTTTGAGTTTAAGATTAGATTGTCTCCACCAAGCACGTATTTGCCAGTACGAGCACCATTTGCGTAGTTACCTGCTGGACTTACATATGTCCAAAGCAAATCGCTCCTACCTTTTAGCTCAAAATAAGACTCCGCAGTCGCCTTTGCCACACCCATATATGCAGCTGGGAAGTCTGGCGTATCCATGACCATTGTACCATTATCATCTACAAATAATGTACCAGCGCCGCCAACTACGATGAGTCTTGTGCTAGTGCCTTCTAGTAAATTTACTAGGTGAGCGGCCACTTTTTTGTGAAGCGGGAAGGTCTCTGGTGTCCAAGCGGCAAATGCACTGATAACTGCACCAAAGCCTGCTAGATCGGACTTGGTTAGATCAAAAATATCTTTATATATGACTTTAACGTTGTCATTTTTATACTCTTTATTTCTAACTATCGCTGTGACATCGTAGTCTTGTCTTAAAGCCTCGTTCACCAAATTTGTACCGCTTTTGCCGTTTGCTCCGATGATTGCTATTTTCATTATTTCTCCTTTAAATTTTGTTTTTAAATTTACAGCCAGCTTGGCTTTACGTCATCAACTATCACGCCGTCACTCATTGTGTATTGCTCTAGGCTACCGCGTTTTGCCTGGATACAGATCATTTTGATGCCGTTTTTGCCAGCTTTAAAGCACCTTTTGCCATCTGGATCTATGCGCACCGCGTCTCCTTTGCCAACTGCTATCACTTCGCCATCAATAAAAAGCTCGCCATCACCATCAGTGATGATGTAAAGCTCCTCGTTTTGCTTGTGCGCATGGACAAATGGCACGCTAACATTTGCTGGAAGTACATTTATAGAAACTTCACAGCCACTTAAATTTAAAGCCTCTTTTAGCTCGACTCTTGGCTCGTTTGCGATCTTTGCAACTTGATAATTTTTCATTTTGTTCTCCTTGTCTTTGTGTTGTAATATTTTTATTTACAACCGATGAGCGAAGTATAATAATTTTTAGTTGTAATGTCAAGAGTTACAACAAAATTTTTATCATTTTTAAAATTCAATCTTTAAGCGGCACTAAAGCAGATGCAGGGCATATTTATACAGTTTTTAGCTTGCTTAGCCTCTAGTCAGGTGGCGCCAGAGCTTGCTATGGATGTTTAAATTTATCAGTAAAAGGTGATCATTTTAGATGCAAGATACCCACTCTCATCACTCTCATGCCGAGCATGGCGGTATGCACATTCACACGAGCAATAAAACTGTTTTAAGAAATTCATTTTTTCTAATTTTCACATTTATGATAGTTGAGGCGGTCTTTGGCTTCGTTTCAAACTCGCTTGCACTCATCAGCGACGCATTTCACATGCTATCAGATGCCGCAGCGCTCTTTTTATCGCTAGTTGCTTTTAAGATCGCCGAAAAAAGAGCAAATTTACAAAAGACTTTTGGCTACAAGAGAGTCGAGATCATCGCTGCTTTTATAAATGCCATAGCTCTTATTGTGCTTGCTATCTTTGTCGTAGTTGAAGCCATCATTAGGCTTTTTAACGAGCCAGAGATCAAAGCTGAGACAATGCTTTTTGTTAGTATTTTGGGGCTTATTATAAATTTAGTCGTGGCTGTTTATATGCATAAAAGCGCTGATACAAAAGAAAATTTAAATATGAAAGGTGCATATTTGCATGTGCTTGGCGACACGCTTGGCTCGGTTGGCGCCATCGTTGCAGCGCTTCTTGTGATGAAATTTAACTTCACGCAGGCCGATAGCATCGCAAGTATCTTTGTCTCGCTGCTCATCATAAAAAGCGGCGCTAGCTTGCTAAAAGATAGCTTTAATATCCTGATCGAAGCCGTGCCGCTTAAGCTTGATATGGATGAAATTTTAGGCGTTATAAAGGGCGTAAATGGCGTTAAAATCGTGCATGACCTGCATATCTGGGCGATAAATGCTGGCACAAATGCGCTCATAGCCCACGTGGTGGTGGATGATGCGCTAAGCGTGGCTGAAATTTCAAATATGATAAAGCACATCGAGCACGAGCTTTCTCACGCAGGCATCGGTCACGTCACGCTTCAGTTTGAGAGCGAGAGCCTTGGACACAAAAATGGTCTCATCTGCGAGTTAAATGACGAAGATGATCACTGCGGGCATCATCACTAAAATTTGACGCAAAAGGTTTAAATTTAATGTTGCGCATAAAAAATGAATATCTAATGGTCGTGGCTTTGGGGTTGCTTGGTATTTTTATGGATAAGACTCCTCTTATCGCAGTAAATTTTGCAGTAGCCTTGGTTTGCGCTCTATTTTGTATAAAAAAGGGCTATATATTTGTTTTGTTGCTGGCGTTAAATTTTGCTCTATATTTTAATGCCATAGATGCCCCATTCGAACAACCAGAGCTTTGGACTTATTACGTGCCAGTGCTTGCACCTGCGACATACGGGCTTAGCGCTTTAGTTTATGCTTCAGCTTTTCTTGTTTTTTTGCCGCTTCTTGCTTATTTTTATTTTTTATATTCACTTTGCGTTGTGCTCTGCGCTTTGCGTAAAATTTTAAAAGCTAAATTTGAGCTTTAAATTTAAGCCTTGCTAGCCTAGCAAACTCATTTTTACTCAACTTTAACGATTTTTTTTATAAAATCGCCTAAAATTTAACTAGGGATTTCATGAAAAACATTAGAAACTTTAGCATCATCGCTCACATCGACCACGGCAAAAGCACGCTTGCTGACCGTCTCATTCAAGAGTGTGGCGCCGTTAGTGACCGTGAGATGAGCTCGCAGATCATGGATACGATGGACATCGAAAAAGAGCGTGGCATCACGATCAAAGCCCAGTCTGTCCGCCTAAACTACGCACTAAATGGGCAAAATTTTGTTCTAAATTTGATAGACACCCCAGGACACGTTGATTTTAGCTACGAGGTGAGCCGTAGCCTAGCTAGCTGCGAGGGCGCACTACTTGTCGTGGATGCTAGCCAGGGCGTGGAGGCGCAAACCATCGCAAACGTATATATCGCACTTGAAAATAACCTAGAGATCATCCCAGTGATCAATAAGATCGACCTACCAGCGGCTGACCCTGCTAGGGTAAAAGACGAGATCGAGCACATCATCGGACTTGACTGCTCAGGAGCGATCGAAGTGAGCGCAAAAACAGGCGTTGGCATAAAAGAGCTGCTTGAAGCGATCATCACAAGGATCCCTGCGCCAAATGGCGACGTAAGCAAGCCTACAAAGGCGCTCATTTATGATAGTTGGTTTGATAACTACCTTGGCGCGCTTGCTCTTGTGCGCGTTTATGATGGTGAAATTTCAAAAAATGATGAAATTTTGGTCATGGGCACAGGCAAAAAACACATCGTGCTAGACCTCATGTATCCAAATCCTATAGCACCGATCAAGACCAAAACGCTTAGTGCTGGCGAGGTCGGCATCGTTGTTTTGGGGCTTAAAAACGTTAGCGACGTGCAAGTTGGAGATACGATAACGCAGTCAATAAATCCTCTAAAAGAGCCAGTTGGCGGCTTTGAGAGAGCTAAGCCATTTGTTTTTGCGGGACTTTATCCTATTGAAACTGATAAATTTGAAGATCTGCGTGATGCGCTGGATAAGCTAAAGCTAAATGACAGCTCCATTAGCTACGAGCCAGAGACCTCGGTCGCACTTGGATTTGGCTTTAGGGTTGGCTTTTTAGGTCTTCTTCACATGGAGGTCGTCAAAGAGAGGCTGGAGCGTGAATTTGACCTTGATCTCATCGCTACAGCGCCAACTGTGACTTATGAAGTCATTCAAACTGATGGGCTAAATTTAAAAATTCAAAACCCAAGCCAGTTGCCGCCTGTAAATAAAATAGACTCGATCCTTGAGCCATACGTAAAGGCTACTATCATCACGCCAAGCGAGTTTTTGGGCAACATCATCACGCTTTTAAACAACCGTCGTGGCATACAAACAAAGATGGATTACATCACGACTGATCGTGTTTTGCTTGAGTATGACATACCGATGAACGAGATCGTTATGGACTTTTATGACAAACTAAAATCAAGCACAAAAGGCTACGCAAGCTTTGATTATGAGCCTAGCGACTACCGCGTGGGCGATCTAGTGAAGCTTGATGTAAAAGTGGCCGGCGAGACGGTCGATGCGCTCTCTATCATCGTGCCTGAGAGCAAGGCACAAACAAAGGGCAGGGACTTTGTAAAGGCAATGAAAGAGATCGTACCGCGCCAGCTTTTTGAAGTGGCGATACAAGCTAGCATCGGTAATAAAATAATCGCCCGAGAAACCGTAAAATCAATGGGTAAAAACGTCACAGCCAAGTGCTACGGCGGCGATATCACTCGTAAGAGGAAGTTGCTTGAGAAGCAAAAAGAGGGTAAGAAACGTATGAAGGCGATAGGTAAGGTGAATTTGCCACAAGAAGCGTTTTTATCCGTCCTAAAAATAGACTAGCGGATTATCTTTTGTGTCCTTTTGAAAGAGTTAGTGAAATTTTGGCTTGATGAACTGCATGTTCTATCCGCACCAAAATTTCACTAACTCTTTCAAAATCACCACAAAATATTTCGCCTTATTGCGAGGTGGCGATACTACCGCATTCGGTTTTTGTTTTTGATTAAATTTTAAATACTAAATTTGCAAAAAGGAGCATTATGCCATTTGTGAAAATTTGTGTGACAAAAGAGGGCGATAGCCCAAGTGTTGAGCAAAAAGAGAAGATGATAAGTGGAGTTACAAAGCTAATAAGCGAAATTTTAGGTAGAAGCGCTCAAAATACCGTTGTCATTATCGATGAGATCGATACGAATAACTATGGCATCGCAGGTGAGAGTGTAAAAAATCTCCGCAAAAAACAAAAAGAGCAAAAGGAAGTAAAATGCTAAGAACGACATTATTAGCAGTTTTTGCAGCTATCTTTCTAACTGGCTGCGTGGCTAAAGCTAGCCTTTGTCTATCATGTGAAGGAATAGACGGCGTGCAAAGTGCGAGCATAAACAGCGAAGATAAGATGTATTTTGAAGAGGTTATGAGGATACCGGCTGACTGCAGCGCTTGTAAAGGCAGGGGCGATGGCCTTTTTATAAATGGTGTTAGATACAAAAGTGATGTAGCAATAAACTGCTGCTTGGAAAAAAATATGATCGATACTAATGTTGGATTAAAAAAGGTTTATTTTCACAGGATTGTCGATGCTAGAAGTAGCGCTAGATCGATATATTACACAGGTGTTGAAGGAAATACTGCAGTTTTTAACTCAAATCCGCGCCTTGAAGTGCTTTTTTACATGTTTTTGCAGCGTGAGTTAAATTCTCGCGGAATCGTTGTTGTCGATACTCAAACATCACCTTATACGTACAGGCTTGATTTTAGATTTGACGAGCTTAGAGGAAGCTATTCGGGAAGTTCAGAAATTTTAAATGGACATCTAAATGGGCTTCTTATTCTTTCAAATATAAATTTCAAAAAAACGTTACCTATCTCGACTAGGCACCATGTGGAGAAGTTAGAAGCGTCAGAGTCTGGTCAGTTTGACTTTTTTATCGCACTTTTAGTTAAACAAGCCGCAATAAAAGTAGCCGATGAGATCACTAAACTTTAAAAGGAAAAACGATGAATAAATTTAATTTTTTAGCTATTTTTGGACTTTTTGTTTTATTTTTAACTGGTTGTGCGCCAAGCCAAAGTGTTGTCGCATTTGATCCATATAAGGCTGCTTCAAGCCAACAAAATAGCGGCTTTGAAACCTATATAAGCGCAGTGCATGATAACCGCAAAAACAAAAGTACCATTGCTACGATCACTGATAGCAAAGGCACAGTAGAAGAATATGTCGTGCTTCAAAACGATCTTGCTACTTATTTTAGCGATTCGCTCAAAAAAGAGCTTGTGGCGCGCGGTGCAAATGTAAATGGCATGGGTGGCGTTGTAGTTGAAATTTTTATCAACGAATTTGAAGCAAATATGAGCGGATACGGCACTGATAATACAAAAGGTAATATTAAGATCACACTTAAGATCCAAAAAGGCGATCAAAGCATCGTTAAAAACATTTCAAATAATCAAACCAAATTTGAGTTGATTCGCACAGGTGGAGCATTTAAGCCATTTTTAACTGATATTATAAACGATGCAGTCAAACGCACAGCAATTGCTATTTTAAATAGCTAATGTTTTGTGCGTTTTGCAAGAGCTTTACGCTAAATACATTTTGTAAAATTTGCTCACAAATTTTAAGCGAACCAAGCCCGATAGTAAGAGAACTAGAGGGCTTTAAAATTTACAGCTTTTACGGCTACTCTGAAATAAAAGAACTCATCCACTCCAAGCACCAAATGCACGGATATTTTATATATAAAAACTTAGCCAAATTTGCATTTAATCAATTTGCTAAAAGCTTTAGCTTACCGGAGAAAGTCTATGCTCTGCCGATAGATGATAGAGTGCATCACGGCTATTCGCATACGGCTATTTTGGCAAATGCGCTAAGGGCTAAAAATCTAAAGCCCATATTTCATGCACTGCATGCAACAAGCAAGATCAGCTATAGTGGTAAGGATTTACAATTTAGGCAAAATAACCCAAGAAATTTTAAAATCCTAAAAAAGATCACTGCGCCAGTTATTTTAGTAGATGACATTGTAACCACTGGCACTACAATACTTGAGGCTAGAAATACTCTAGAAAAAGCTGGCGTAAAAGTACTTTTTGCTCTAGTTTTGGCTGACGCTAAATATTAAAATTTTATTTTTTGCTCAAGTCTTTTTTAGTAAAAATCTATTGAGCCCCAGCAGTAGAGGCAAATCAGACAAAAGCAATAAATTTATAGATAAAGCATTGTCCCAAGGCGGATCATAGTTGAGCCACATTTTATCGCTAGCTCGAAGTCACTACTCATACCCATCGAGCAGATAGTTGCACCTTTTGGCTTTAGATTCTCGTAAATTTTATAAGTTAGCTCAAAGCTCTTTTGAATCTCTTTTGGTTCATCCACGTGCGCTCCGATACTCATCACACCTTTTAGATTGATATTTTTGCACTCTCTTTGGATATGTTCATAAATTTCTGCCGCGTTTGCTACGCTTACACCTTGCTTTGCATCTTCATCAGCCGAGTTTATTTGAAGCAAGGTATCGAGCTTGTAGCTGAGTCTTTTATCGACCTCCACGGCCCTTTCAAAGCTATCACAGCTTTGCCAAAGTGTGGGCTTTAGACTTATCATTTGATTTATTTTGTTATTTTGCAAGCGGCCGATCATATGCCATTTTATATCAGTAAAATTTTGCAGTTCTAGCTCTTTTTTGGCTAGCTCTTGGACTCTGTTTTCGCCAAAATTTCTCTGTCCTTGTACGTAAAGCTCCTTTACTTCGGCACTTGTTACATTTTTGCTAACAGCGACTAGTGTCACGTTTTTACTTAAATTTTCTATCTTTTCTAATAGCTTTTTTAAAACTATCATCATAAACCTCCGCTTAATCTCATAATGTCGTTAAAGGTCGCAAGTACCATTATGCCAAGTAGTAGCGCCCAACCGCAGTAGGTGAGCATGATAAGCACTCGCTCATTTACCTCGCGTCTAAAAATTAGTTCATAAATGTTAAATAAAATATGCCCACCATCAAGCGCTGGGATCGGGAATAAATTGAATACGCCTAAATTCACAGAGATGAGCGCTGTGATGAGAAGCAGCATGCTAAGGCTAATCTGAGCGGCTTTTGAAGTGACATCAGCGATCTGTACGATACCGCCGATCTCTTTTAGTGGCACGGCTCCACTTACTATCTTAGTAACGCTTTTAAAGATGAGTTTTGAAGCCTCGATCGTCTCGCCAAAGGCAAATTTTAGGCTCTCTAAACCTGTGTGATAAATTTTCACCACTTCGCCATTTGGAGATATGCCTATTAGTGGGCGCTCGATCTTTTCATTAAATATATTTATCGTCTCGCCTATTTTTGGTGTTAAATTTATGCTTAAAATTGAGCCGTTTCTATCTATCAAAATGACACTTGGCTCTAATTTCACATTTTTGCTGATCTCGTCCCACTCGTTTATTTTTACGCCATTTATTGCTAAAATTTTATCGTTTATTGCTATGCCAGCGCTCTCAGCTGCTGAGCCCTCAGCTATGTGCCCAACACTTGGAGTAAGCCTCTCAATGCCGATAAATCCAAGCAAAATGTATATGGAAAATGCCAAGATAAAGTTAAAAAATGGCCCTGCAAAGAGGATGTAGATCCGCTTTATCGGACTTAGCACGTTGTAGCTGTCCGCGTCGTAGTTTTTGGCTTTTGGGTCGGTGTCGTCTTGCCCTTTTAGCTGCACGTATCCGCCAAGTGGGATAGCGCTTAGGCAGTAGTCGGTGCCGCCAATGTTTTTGGTGTAAATTTTCTCGTCAAAGCCGATACTAAAGGTATTTACTTTGACGCCTAGCGATTTTGCTGCTAAAAAGTGGCCAAGCTCGTGAAAAAATATGAGAAAACTAATGGCTAAAACGGTCACTAAAAAATAAAACGAATACGCATAAAGCCCAAGGCAAAGCAGGGCCAGCGTGAAGAGAATGCCTTTCAAAACTTACCTTTTTTTGAAAAATTGATGAGATTTTAGCCAAAATTTATAAATTTACTCTCAAACGGCGTTTAGCTAAATTTTTTAGCTAGGAGAAATTTTTAACTTAATTTTACTTATTTAGAAAATGAAGTTTTTATTATTTATATAAATTTTGCAAGTAAAAACTTTGGGTCTTACAAACAAAAGAAATTTTAGCTCTTTTTCATCGCCTTTACATAGGCAAAAATATACTCAAATCCAGAATAAAGTGTGAGCGCAACAGCGATCCAGAGTAAAAGCTCACCGCCTGGCCAGCTCATCAGTAAAAATCCAACCGCAAACATCTGCGAGACTGTTTTTACCTTGCCAGCCATCGAAGCTGCGACCTCTACCCCATCACTTGCCATAACGACACGAAAGCCGGTTATAAAAAATTCTCTTACTAAGATAAGATAAACAGCCCAAGCACTAGCTCTACCAAGCATCATAAGGCCTAAAAATGCAGCAAGAATTAGCATCTTGTCTGCCAGTGGATCAAGGATCGCTCCAAGCTTGGTCTTTTGATCCCAGCTTCTGGCGATGTAGCCGTCAAAAAAGTCAGTCACCGAGGCGATCACAAAAATAAGAGCTGCGAAGTAATTTATCCAGCTTATGTGAATTTGTGTAAAAATTCCTGGCGCATTTACGAGCATAAAAAACATAAGCGGAGCCAGTAGTATCCTAAAAAATGCCAATGCGTTTGGTAAATTTAAACTCACAAATATGCCTTTATGCTTAAAATTTCAATCTTCTCATTTAAAAGTTGTGCCGCCATCTATTATAAATGTATGTCCAGTCACCCAGCTAGCCTTAGATGAGCATAAAAATAGACATGCTCCGGCTAGATCAGTCGGCTGTCCCATGCGGTTTAGCGGGCTAAGCTTTGCCGTCATATCGCGCACCTCTTCGTAGTTTGTAAAGGCTCTTAGTGCGTCTGTCTCGATAGGGCCGCCACTTACGACGTTTACACGGATATTTTTCTCGCCAAGCTCAGTAGCAGCGTATCTTGCCATGGCTTCAACGGCTGCTTTTGCTGTACCGTGACCTGCGTAGTTTTCGATATAGACTAAATTTCCAGTCGATGATAGGCTGATGATGCTACCACCACCCACTTTTTCTATGCGTTTTGCAGCTTCTTGAGTGCCTACGACAAAGGCATTTACGGTTGCTGTAAGATATTGTTTATGCCTCTTGGTTTTAGCTTCATAAATTTAGTGTATCCGCCAGCTACTGCACGACCTGAGATGATAGCATTTGAGATGAAAAAATCAATCCTATCAAAATCCTCGTCTATCTTTAAAAATAGCTCTTTATAAGTCTCTGGCTCGAGGATATTTAGTGCATATGCTCTTGCTTTTATCTTATAAGTAGCTTCAAGCTCTCTTGCTTGCTCATTTGCAAGCTCTTCGTTTGAGTTGTAGGTAAATGCTATATTTACACCAGCTTTTGCAAATTCTTCAACTATGGCTCTACCGATACCTCTAGTGCCACCGCTTATAACTAGCGTTTTACCTTTAAATTCGTTTAGTGTATCCTTCATTAAAAACCCTTTATTTCATAATTTTTTATTACTTCTTCTATCTTTTTGAAATTTTCTTTACTTGGTTTGCAAAGTGGCAAGCGGTACTCTAAAGAGTCGATTAGTCCAGCTAGATACATCGCTGCTTTGATCGGTATCGGATTACTTTCGCAAAAGAGTGTTTTATTTATCGTGTATAGATTGTCGTTTATTAGTTTTGCTTTTTTGTACTCTTCGTTCATTGCAAGGTGCGTAAGCTGTGAAATTTGATCTGGCAAGAGGTTTGCAGTAACTGAGATAACGCCTTTGCCGCCATTTGATATGATAGGATAGTTGATCGCATCTTCGCCGCTGATGACTACTAAATTTGGCTCGTGAGCCAGTAGATCGACGCATCTATCGATACTGCCTGTAGCCTCTTTGATACCGTAGATATTTTTGCACTCTTTAAAAAGCCTAAAAACAGTCGCTGGTAAGATATCCACACCAACTCTACCTGGAACATTGTAAAGAAGCACAGGGATTTCAATGCTATTTGCAATGGCTTTATAGTGCTCATAAAGCCCTTCTTGTGTTGGTTTATTGTAGTAAGGCGCAACTGATAGGATACCATCAGCGCCATGAGCTTGGGCAAATTTAGCGATACCAATAGCCTCGTGAGTGGCGTTACTACCAGCGCCAGCTAGTACTTTTACATTTGTGCCTTTACATGCATCAACGGCTATTTCGATACAAATTCTATGCTCATCATGCGTTAGTGTTGCGCTCTCGCCAGTGGTTCCAACTGGCACAACGACATCTATGCCGTGTTTTATCTGTCTTTTTATTAGCTTTTCAAAACTGACTTCATCTACTTTTTGATTTTTAAATGGCGTAATGAGTGCGGTCATCGCACCTTGAAGCGAATTTTCCACGTTTATTCCTTTTTTAATATGATTGTTGTGCTGGTTTTTTCATTAAAATATCTATTTGCTATCTCTTTTAAAAGCTTAGCATCAATCTTATCGATATTTTTCTCAAGCTCATAAAGTGGCTTTATGTCGCCTCTAGCAAGATATGAGCCATATAAATTTGCAACTTTGCTTGCACTCTCAAATGAGTAAATAAAATCGGTTTTTATCAAATTCTTAACTCTTAAAACATCATCTTTGTCGATTGGTTTATTTTTTAAATCATCTATGATCTTTAAAATTTCAGCCTCAACCACACTTGCTTCGATATCTGGGTTGCAAACTGCTAAAAATATAAATAAATTTTCATCGACACAACTCATATTGTAAGCGTAAATTTGATTTACAAGCATTAGCTCATCGATTAGACGTTGCTGTAAAACAGAGCTTTTGCCAGTGGCTAGATATTCACTGATCGCATTTAGTCCTACTTGATCAGTGTGTTTAAAATTTGGGATTTTATAAGCGATCGCTAGCATTTGTGTTTGGCTATCTTTATAGATAATAGCTCTTCTTGCGCCGTCTTGCTCAGGCTCTTTGCAGTGAGATTTTGGGATAGCTCTTTTATTTTTTATACCGCTAAAATTTTTCTTAGCCAGTTTAAATGCTTCATCCTTGCCGATGTCGCCACTTATCATTAAAATGGCATTTTTTGGCTGATAAAAGGTAGCATGAAATTCTTTTATGTCGGAGATATTCCAGTTTTCGATATCTTTTATAAAGCCTATCGGTGTCCAGTGATATGGATGATAGATAAATGCGTGGTTATAGAGTCTAAAGTAGAGGTATCCCATAGGGTTGTTGTCTGTTCGCCACCTGCGCTCCTCGTGCACCACCTCGCGCTCTGGCTGAAATTCTTTATCTTTTAGACTTAAATTTTTCATAAGCTCGGCAAAAAGACCAAGCGTTTTGTCTAAATTTTCATTTGAAGCTTTTATAAAGTAGTGGGTATAGTCAAAGCCTGTACTTGCGTTATTTACGCCGCCAAAGCCTTTTACTATCTTGTCAAATTCGCCAGCTCGTAAATTTTTGGTTGATTTGAAATTTAGATGCTCTAGCATGTGAGCGATACCGCTTTTGCCCATCACTTCGTTTCTTGATCCAACTTTATAAAAGACATCGACACTTATCACTTTTGAGCCAGAATTTACTGGTACGTGATAAATTTCAAGTCCGTTTTCTAGTTTTGTTTTATTAAATTTTATCAATCTTTTGCCTTTTATTTTTTAACATCTATGCCGACCGCTTCGCTAATAGAGGCAAAGCCATCTCTTTTTAAAAGTTCTAAAATTTCTAAATTTATATCTCTTGCGATCATTGGCCCTTTAAAGATAAAGCTTGTAAAAATTTGAACCAAATTTGCTCCCATTTTTATGCGCTCATATGCCTCTGCGCCGCTATCTATGCCGCCACATGCGATAAGCGTCGTCTTGCCGTAAAGCTCGTCTGCAACGGCTTTAAAGATCTCTTTTGACTTTTTAGCGATCACCTTGCCGCTTAGTCCGCCAAAATCCTTTAAATTTGACGAGTGAGAGAGCGAGTAATCAACGCTTGTATTTGAAACAAGCACGCCACTAGCGCCGTTTTCTACAGCGCAGCTACAAAGCCTGATCGCATCTTCGTGGCTCATATCAGGAGCGATTTTAAAGATGATTGGTTTTTTAGTAAGCGGCAAAATGACGCTAAAAAGCTCTTTTATAAAGCTCTCATCTTGCAATGCTCTTAAATTTGGCGTGTTTGGCGATGAGACATTTATGACGAAGGTGTCGCAAATTTCACTAAATTCTCTTACTAAAATTTCATAGTCTTTTATTGCGTCTTCGTTTGGTGTGACCTTGTTTTTGCCTATATTTGCCCAGATAGGTAAAGTATAAGGATAAAGTTTTTTGACTCTATTTTTAATAGCCTCACAGCCTTCGTTGTTAAAGCCCATCGCGTTTTGGATGCTCTCTTCGTCTATAAGCCTAAAAAGTCTTGGTTTGTCGTTGCCAGGTTGAGGTTTTGGAGTAAATGTACCAAATTCTAAATACCCAAATCCAAGAGCCGTGAGCGCTTCAAACATCGTGGCGTTTTTATCAAAGCCTCCAGCTATACCAACTGGGTTGTGGTAGGTGCTTGAAAATAAATTTTGTTTTAGTGCATTGTCATCGACCACGCACTTATTTGCTACAAAGCTTAATGATCCTGGAAAAATTTTATTTGCTCCGATCATTGCAAGTTCTGCGATCTTGTGGGCAGTTTCAGGATCAAATTTAAAAAATATAGATTTTAAAGTTTCGTAGTTTAAGCTCATTTTAACCTCTTTAAAATGCCTAAAATTTCTGCAAATCTTAGCAAAAATCGCCTTAAACTAAGGCTTTGCCTTTAAGTTTTGCATAAATTTCATTTCTCTTGCTAAGCTCTTCATCGCTTCCGATATCAACTATCCTTCCATCACACAAAAGCGCGATCTTATCAGCACTCTCAACCGTACTTAGACGGTGAGCGATGACAAAGATGATCTTTTTGTTTCTTAGGTTGTTTATGGCCTTTGTGATCTCTTTTTCGCTCTCATTATCAAGTGCTGAAGTGGCCTCGTCAAAGATAAGAATTTGTGGGTTTTGGTAAAGCGCTCTTGCTATTGCGATGCGTTGTCTTTGACCGCCTGATAGGTTTGTTCCAAATTCATTTAAGATAGAGTGGATACCATCATCTAGTTTGCTTACAAACTCATAAGCATTTGCCATTTTTAGTGCATTTATCACGGCATCTTCGTTAAACTCTCTGCCGTAAGCCACGTTTTTAGCGATCGTGTCGTTAAAGATATAGACACGCTGCGTGACAAGACCGATGTTTTGGCGAAGTGAGTAGATTTTGATATCTTTTAAATTTGTCTCATTTATTAAAATTTCTCCACCATTTACGTCGTAAAATCTCATAAGTAAATTCATGAGCGAGGTTTTTCCGCCACCGCTTGAGCCAACTAGGGCTATAAATTCTGACTTACGAGCCTCCAAATTTATACCTTTTAAAACCTCTTTGTCGCCGTAGCTTAGGCGGACATCATTAAATTTAATCAAATTTATCTCTTCGCTTAACACTTTTTCGCCATCTTTTATCTCGCTTACTTTATCCATCAAGAAAAATGTCCTCTCGCTCGCAGCGATCGCATCTTGCATTTTGTTGTATATATTTACGATACGTTTTAGAGGAGTGTAGAGCATGAAAAGCGCAGTTAAAAATGAAAAGAAAGCACCCATGTTTATATTTCCGTCAATGACGTCTTTGCCGCCTATTATGATGACAGCTGCCACGCCTATTGAGCCAATTGTTTCCATTAGTGGGCTTACTAGTTGCTCGATTTTTACGGTTTTAAGGTTTAACTTAAAAAATTTGTTATTTTCTTCAACGAAACGTGAGTGCTCGTATTTTTGGGCATTATTTGCCTTGATGATCTCGATATTTGTAAAAATTTCACTCAAGGCTGAAGTGATATCAGATGTCTTTTCTTGCGATTTTTTTGAGATTTTTTTCATCTTTTTAGCAAGGCGCGAGATCGGATAAATCGCTATTGGCATAACAACAAGTGCAAAAAAAGCTAATTTAGGGCTTTGGTATATGACTACACAAAGCAGACCTATGATAGTTACAAGCTCTCTAATAAGCTCAGGTATGAAACTTGAAACAATAGATCTTATGCGCTCTATGTCGTTCGTGGTTCTGCTTATTAGCTCGCCTGTTCTAAAATCATTAAAAAATTTCATGTCCAAATTTAGTAAATTTTCGACCATCTTTTCACGAAATCTTCTAATCGTATCTTGGCCGATATATGCCGTAAAATAAGCCTGCATAAATGTGCCTATATTTTTTAACACATAAATAGCGATGATCGCACATGGTAACAAATAAAGCAGTGTTTCGTTTTTTTCAACGAAAATTTTATTAAGTACTGGCTCCACCAGGTACGCACTCACCGCCGTTCCACCACTTGCAAGCCCCATGCCAATGAAGGCTAGGATGAAGTGCGGAATGTAGTCTTTAAAATATGGACCAAAGCGTTTTAGTACATCTTTTAAGCCAAAGTTAGTCATTGTTTTTCTCCCAAACTGCGCCGTTTGGTGTATCCATGATAGAGATATTCATCTTTTCTAGCTCGTCTCTTATCTCATCAGCTCTTGCAAAATTTCTCTCTTTTTTAGCTATCGTCCGCTCATCAAGAAGCCTTTTAATTTGCTCTTTTTGCTCATCACTTACACCAAACTGAAAATACTCAACATAATTTGTGCTGGCAATGCCTAAAATTTCACTTATAAGCTCTAAATTCGCCACTACTTCTGCCTTATAGGCTTTATCTTTTGGATTTGTATCAAGCCTTTCATTTGCTGTTTTTACAAACTCATCAACACTTGCAAGTGCTTTTGAAGCGTTTAGATCATCACTTAGTGCCTCAAGTAGCTCATTTTTAAAGCTCTCATTTATTGCACCTGCTTGCACGCCATCAACTCTTTTTTTAAGGCGGTAAATTTTATCAAGCCTCTTTTTTGAAGCCACTAAGTCTTCATCTGAATAATTAAAATGAGCCCTGTAGTGGCTTGTAAGAAGATAAAATCTAAGCACTTCGCCATGAACGTTTTTTAGGGCGTCTTTTACGAAAAAGCTGTTATTTAGGCTCTTGCTCATCTTTTCGTTATTTACTTTTATAAAGCCATTGTGCATCCAGTATTTGCTTAAATTTTTGTGGTAGGCACATCTGCACTGGCTAGCTTCGTTTTCGTGGTGTGGAAAGAGCAGGTCGATGCCACCAGCGTGGATGTCGATCTCAAATTCCTCGTTTTCTTTGTCGCTTAAAAACTCCCTTATCATAGCTACGCACTCGGTGTGCCAGCCAGGACGACCCTTGCCAAATGGGCTCTCGTACCATTTCTCATCAAATTTCCAAAGCACGAAGTCTTTTTCATCTCTTTTTTCACCAAAACTTGCCACTCGTGCGATTAGATCGGTGTTATTATCCTTGCCGCTGATGCTAAAATATCCACTATCCTTGCTCGTATCAAAGTAAATTCCATCGCTGGTTTTATACGCCACACCTCTATCCATAAGCACCTTGATGTAGCTAATGATCGCCTCCAAGCACTGCGTAGCCTTTGGTTTAAAGTCTGGATCAAGCACGTTTAAAGCGTTCATGTCACTCTCATAATGCGCTATATATTTGTTTGTGATCTTTTCTAGGCTTTGGCCAGTTTGCGCCATTTTATTTAAAATTTTATCGTCTATGTCGGTGTAGTTTCTTGCAAATTTGACCTTGTAGCCAAGCGCTTTTAATACCCTTCTTAAAAGATCAAAGCTAACGGCTGACTTTGCATGTCCTAAATGTGCATCATCATAGACCGTTGGACCGCACAAATAGATGCTAGCTTCACCTTCTTTTATCGGGCTAAATTCTACTTTTTCTCTTTTAGAAGTATCAAAAATTCGCATTAAATATATCCTTTAAAAATGTTAAACCAAAATAGAGCAAAACCGCTAAAACAGCGATGGCGGCTATAAATTTAGGCTCGATTATAGCTAAAAATCGCTTAGCTCCAAAGGCTCTTATGTATAAAATAAGCTGTAAAAATCCCCCAAGTGAGCTTGCAAATGCAAGGCCGGCTGCTCCAAATTTCTGCATTAAAATGACTGCTAGGATCAAATTTATCACAAGGCAGATGATAGAAATTTTAGCTGCCTCTTTTTGCTTCATGTTTGCATAAAGCCAAAGTGAAAAAATTTTAGCCAGACCAAATGGCGTAAGCCCCACCAAATAGGCACTTAGCACCTTCGCACACTCAATAGTATTTACCCTTACGAAATTTCCTCTCTCAAACAATAGCCAGATGATAAACTCACTTAGCACGATGCCTGTGATCGTGGCGGCTAGCAGAGCACTAAGTAGCAGATAAAAGCTCTTTTTCGTCCAAACTAGGGCGTTTGTCTCATCTTTTTGCTTTAAAAGTCTGGTAATCTTTGGAAAGAGTGCTTGAGAGAGCGCGATCGCAAAGATAGCAAGCGGAAGCTGAAAAATTCTATTTGCATAAAAAAGGTAGCTTATCGAGCCACTTACCAAAAAGCTAGCTAGCCAAGTGTCCATAAATGCGCTTATCTGCATAGCACTTGAGCCAAGTAAGCCGTGATAAAAATTTATAAAAAAGCCTTTGCTCTGCGCTCTTTTGCCCTTAAAATATCCTCTTAAACCGCCCCAGAAAATTTTATTTAAGGCGTTAAATTTCATAGCGATTAGATGCACCAAAACCTGCAAGATGCCGCCTGTAACGACGCCAAGGCTAAGATAAAGTGCGACCACGCTTTCGCTCTTGCCACGAGCCAAAAGTAGCGATGCGATCATGGCTAAATTTAGTAGTGCGGTCGAAAACGCAGTCGTGGCAAAGTGCCCTTTGTACTGAAGCAATGCACCCATGAAAGTGACGATATAAACAAGGGCTAGATAGTAGAAATTTATACGCACAAGTGGCACTGCGTCTATGATATTTTGCTCGCTTAAACCGCTTGCGATGATCTTTATAAAGTAGGGCGTAAATAAATTTACAAGAAGCGTTAATGCGCCTATAAAAAGTAGAAATTTGATGAAAATTTCAGCCTGAAAGATCGCTTTTTTCTTGCTATTTGTAAAATTTGGCAAAAATGCCTGTGTAAAGGCACCTTCTCCAAAGATACGGCGAAATAAATTTGGTATTTTAAAAGCGATAAAAAAAAGATCACTAAATATGCCAGCTCCAAGGATAGAAGCTGTTAAAAGGTCTCTTATAAGTCCAAGAATTCTTGAAACCATAATGCCAACTGAGTTTGAAAAAAAACCTTTTATAAACATCGCTCACCTAAATTAAATTTGAAAACGCAATAGTAACAAAAGATGCTTTAAAGCTTACATAACCCAAATTTAATAAAATTTTGGCGATAATAAGAGCCAAATTTTATGTGAAATGGATCAATTTTGAGCGAGAACGTGCAAGAAAACGAGAGATTTTTACCGCCAACGCAAATTCAAACTTCAACGCCTTATATATCGCTTAAAGAGCTAAGCAAGCAACACAGCGTACCGGTAGAATTTATAGATTTTAAAATTTTAGATATTTTGACTTATTATAAAAATAAAGATAATGAAGAGCCGATTTTTGTCCCTGAAGAAAATTTAAACTTTTTTGATGATAATGCTTTTTATCTTGATGAGACACTAGAGATCGAGCAGGTCTATGACGTGGAATTTTTTGATGTTAGGCTAAATGCTGTGCCAAAGCTTCCAAAGATAGAAATCGGTGTAAATTCAACAGTTACAAAAGTAGTCGCAAAGGTAAAAACTACAAAAGATTGTGAATACGAACAGCATTACGAAGATAAACTTTTTGAATATATCGCCAAACAGCTTATGAAAGCTCAAATTTTAATAGGTATAAGGATCGGTAAACTAAAAGACGAGCTAAAACAAATAGCCTCAGTTGTGCATGTAAAGGGCGAACTTGATAAAGACTACATACTAAACATAACACAAGGTATAAATCCAAAAAAAGCTACCGATGCAAAGATACTTTACTACTACAAAGATAAACTTGATGCGATAAAAGAAGAAGATAAGGTTGATTACGCTGATAGAGGTTTTGTTTTTGGCGTGGCACAAGATGAAGTGATAATGGAAGAGAAAAAGTCTCACGAAGGGCAAAGTGGCCGTGATGCGAGAGGTAAATTATTAGCAGTAGAAAAGCCAAAAGAAGATACTGGCAAAGAGATAAGTATAAGCGAAAATATAGAGAGAGTAGAAAATGACGATAGCATAATATACATAGCTAAAAAATCAGGATATGTAGTTGAGAAAAATGGCTCATTTGACATCGAAGAGCGTATAGAGATAAATGAAGCAAATTTTAAAACAACTGGCTCTATTCAAGCAGGCACTGATACAAATGTGACTTTGGTAGTTAGGGAAACTGATACTATAAAAGACGCCATCGGCACTGGCATCATCGTGGAGGCTGACGAGATCGAGGTTAAGGGAAACGTCGGTGCAAATGCGATGGTTAAAGCAAATGAAGTAATAATCGGCGGTCAAACACACCAAAAGGCTAAAATTTATGCAAAGAATGCAAAAATTTCTATCCACATCGGTAAGGTTGAAGCTGAAAATGTCGAGATAGATAGGCTAGAAGGCGGAAATGTCGTAGCAAAAAGAGTTAAGATAAATAGCGTCGTTGGTGGCTCTATAACTGCTCAAAATATCCAAATAAGTACACTTGGCTCAAACTGCACTATCACAGCTTCACACTTAATAGACGTAAGATATTTAAGAGGCACTGATAATAAATTTATAATCGATACTAGCAAAATGCCTGAGAGTGCTGAGGCTACGCAAGAGCAATTAAATAAGATCGAATATACAAAAGCAGAGCTTGCCTCACTTCTAAAAAATATTGAAACAAAGAAAAATGTTATAAATGAAAATAAAGACTCGATTTATACCATAAAAGCAAAGGTAGAAGAGCTCTCAAAAGCTAAAGTGATACCGCCAGTTACCTTTATGAAAAAGCTAAAAGAGTATCAAGGTCTAGTCAATGAATACAACACTTTGCTAAAAATTTTTAAAGATAAAAAAGAGTTGCTAGCTACTTTAAAAGATGAGCTTGAGATCATGCAAAATGGAATATTTTCTGCAAAAGTGATAAATAGAGGCAACTGGGTTGAACTAAATGAGATTAGATTTGTTATCGTTGATCCTCCGCAAAATGTTACTTATATCTCAAAGCAAAATGAGACCGCTCATGCTATTACTTTAGAGAAGATCGGCGATGGCGATGAGGCTGAGTATAAGATCAAAAAGTCAAATAAATTAGAAGACTACACAGATACAAATTTTTAAGAATAAAAGGTTAAATGATGATAAAAGCGATCGAAGGTATCGTCAGCAGAAAAGATCCCGCATTTGTGATACTTAAAACAAATAGCGGCATAAGCTATGGAATTTTTATCTCACTTTTTTGCTCGGCCAAGCTTAGCAAAGGTGAAAAGGTTGAGCTTGCCATAACGCAGATCATAAGAGAGGACGCAAATTTACTCTACGGCTTTTTAGACGCAAATGAGCAAAAGATGTTTGAGATGCTTATAAAGCTAAATGGCATCGGAGCTAGCACGGCTATGGCAGTTTGCTCAAGCCTTAGCTCGCAGGCATTTACAAATGCCATAATAAGCGGTGATGCAGACACCTTTAAAAGTGTGCCAGGTATCGGACCAAAGACTGCTAGACGCATCATAGCTGAGCTAAGCGACGCAAAACTAATAAGTGATGAGAGTGTGCCAAGCTACCAAAATGAGGCACTTTTGGCACTTGAGGCGCTTGGCTTTAAACGTGAGAAGATAGTGAAAATTTTGCCTGAGTGTAAGAGTGAAAATACAAGTGATCTTATAAAAGAAGCATTAAAGAAATTAGGATAAGGATAAAAAGATGAATTTAGGTGTGATATTTGGAGCAAAGAGCTATGAACATGAGATAAGCATAGTTAGTGCGATAGTTTTAAAAAATATCCTAAAGCAAGAGCTAAAATTTATATTTTGCGATGCAAATAGGGACTTTTACCTGATCGAAGAGAAAGATATGAGAGCAAATTTCTTTAGCTCTGGCAAATACAAAAATTCAAAAAAGCTCATTTTATCTAAAGGCGGATTTTTCATACACTCTCTTTTTGGCGATAAAAAAGTAGAGTGTGATGTCATTATAAATTTGATCCATGGCATGGACGGCGAAGATGGCAAGATAGCAGCACTTTTTGACTTTTACGGCATAAAATATATAGGTCCAAGGCTTGAAGTAAGTGCGCTTAGCTACAACAAAGAGCTTACTAAATTTCTAGCACAAAAAGCTGGTGTAAAGGCGCTTGATTATGAGATGCTAACTCGTGAGAGCCAGCCAAAATTTCACTATCCTATTATCTTAAAGCCAGCAAGACTTGGAAGTAGCATCGGCGTAAATATAGTGCATGACGTCAGCGAGCTAGCTTATGCAAAAGATGTGGCATTTGAGTTTGATAAGGATGTGCTTGTCGAGCCTTTTATAAAGGGAGTAAAAGAGTACAACCTTGCAGGCTGTAAGATAGATGGAAAGATAAAATTTTCTATCATCGAAGAGCCAAAAAAGAAAGAATTTTTAGACTACGAGCAAAAGTATCTTAGCTTTTCAAACGAGAGCAAGGTCAAAGAGGCCGATATCTCTGAGGAGCTAAAACAAAAGCTCAAATTTAATTTTTCTAAAATTTATGATTGCGGTTTTGATGGGGCGATCATTAGATGCGACTTTTTTGTGATAGATGATGAGGTCTATCTAAACGAGATAAATCCAAATCCAGGAAGCCTTGCAAACTATCTATTTGAGGATTTTGAGAGCACTTTAAACGCTCTTGCAAACTCACTTCCAAGAGAGCGTAATATAAAGATCGATTATAGCTTCATAAACTCGATCACTTCAGTAAAAGGTCGCGGAAAAATTTAGGCCATTTAGTAGATTATAAAGTAGTTTGTGATATTTTACGTAAAATTTTACACAAAGAGCGACAATGGTAACTTTTACAAAAGACGAAATTTATACGGCAACTGAAGTGGTTAGAAATTTTAGTTCAGTGCTCTCTCGCGTGGGAGCTAATGAATTAAAAAGAGCGGTCATTGTTAAAAATAATAAATTTGAAGCTGTACTTTTAAATATGGAAGAGTATGAGCGCCTTTGCGAAGCAGTGAGCGTGCTTGAGAGCATTTATACTGCAAAAAAAAGAGAAAACGATGGCGAGTAGGATGGTAAAATACAGCTCAGACGAGTATGAGATCAGCTACGAAGTAGTAAATCCAAAATGCAAAAAAATAGTGCTTTTCTTGCACGGCTGGGGCGCTAATAAAGAGATAATGAAAAAGGCTTTTGGTTCATATTTGAGCGAGCTGTGTCACGTTTATATCGATATGCCAGGCTTTGGTAAAAGCTCAATTACTGATCCTTTAAAAACAAGCGATTATGCAAAAATCGTTGAAAATTTCTGTGATGAGCTTGGCATAAAGCCAGATATCATCGTAGGTCATAGCTTTGGTGGTAAGGTCGCAACACTTCTAAAGCCGCTACATCTTGTGCTTTTAAGCTCAGCTGGCATAGTTGTCAAAAAGCCATTTATCGTGCGCGCAAAGATCGCTATTTTTAAAATTTTTAAGTTTTTTGGATTTGGAAAATTTTATAAACTCTTTGCCACAAAAGATGTGAGCGGTATGAGCAGAGTGATGTATGAGACCCTAAAAAACGTAGTTGATGAGGATTTTACGAAGCATTTTGCCAGCTTTAGTGGCAAGGCTTTTATATTTTGGGGAGAAAATGACAAAGCAACGCCTATAACAAGCGGAGAGAGCATACATAAGCTCATTAAAAATAGTTCATTTTTTCCGCTTAGCGGTGATCATTTTTTCTTTTTACTTCACGCTAAATTTATAAGTGAAGAGATAGAAAAAGGGCTAAAATTTGAGCTAGATGAAGCTAAAAATGTCGTGCTAGATGATGATGAGAGCGGGATCGAGGAGATAAGATGAGTATATTTTTAAGCATAAGCACAGTTTTATTTATCTTTGCACTCGCTTTTTATGTGATTACTTGCTTTCAGTGGTTTTCATATAGGCCTGAGCGCGTACTCTTTCACTTCACAAAGCCTGTTTGGCACGTCTTTTTCTTTATTGTGCCGTTGGTGCTTTTTTACACGACTGGTAAGTGGTTTTTTATCTATTTTTACTTTGCGCTTTTGCCAGCTCTTTATCTTTGGCACAAAAAACTTGATAAAAAGCTAGTCTTTACCGCCAGGGTCAAGCACTTCTTTGTGATCCTTGCTTGCGCTATTATCCTAAACTACGCTCTAAATTTTATCATTCACAAGGTATTTTTAGCTCCGATGCCACTTTTTGTCTTGGTTGTTAGCCTATTTTTTAGTGAAATTTTAGAAAAGATAAAATTTCAAGGATTTAAAAACAAGGCGCTTAAAAAACTTGGCGCAAACAAAGATCTAAAAATCATCTTGATCACAGCAAGCTACGGCAAAACTAGTATCAAAAATTTCTTATTTGAAATTTTAAAAGATAACTTTGTCTGCTACAAAACACCTCGCAGCGTAAATACAATGGCTGGCATCATCAAAGATATCAATGAAAACTTAAGTGAGCAAACGCAAATTTATATCGTAGAAGCAGGCGCTAGGCTAAAGGGCGACATTTTAGAGATCACTAAATTTCTAAACCCACAAATCGTCATCGTAGGTGAGATAGGTGCGCAACACATTGAGTATTTTAAAACGCTTGATAATATCCGCTCTACCAAGCTTGAAGCACTTCAAAGCGCTCGTTTGCAAATGGCATTTTTACATAGCTCGACAAAAAAAGAGCCAAGCCAAAATTTAGAAATTTACGATGAGAGCCTAAAAGATATAAACGCAAATTTAGATGGAATTTCATTTATGCTTGATGGCAAGAGTTACGCTTCGCCGCTGCTTGGCAAATTTAACGCTACAAATTTAGCAGTTTGTATAAAGGTGGCAAAATACCTAAAAATGAGCGATGAAGCGGTAGATAAAGCGCTATCTAGGATGAAAAACGTCGAGCACCGCCTAAGCAAGATCGAGGCTGGCGGTAAGTTGATAATTGACGATAGCTTTAATGGAAATTTTTCAGGTATGAGCGCAAGCTACGAGCTTGTAAGCACCTATGCTGGCAGAAAAGTGCTGCTAACACCAGGCATTGTCGAGAGTGATGCGGAGCAAAATACAAATTTAGCCAAGGTGATAAATGAAATTTTTGACCTTGTTATCATCACAAGCTCGCTAAACGCTGAAGTTTTACTAAAGTACATCATAAAGCCAAAGATCATCATCTTAAAGGATAAAAATAAAATGCAAGAAATTCTAGCTCAAAATACGCGTGCTGGCGATCTCATACTATTTTCAAATGACGCACCGAGCTTTATATGAAAAAGATAGTTTTTTTAATCCTAGCTTTAAATTTAGCATTTAGCTTTGACATCGATGATTATGACAGAGGCATTGAGGCACTAAATGCCGGAGATTACGCAACTGCGTATGAAATTTTTTATGATGGTTGCGAGCAAAAAGATGTGCTTTCGTGCGAGGCTTTGGGCGATATGTTTGTAAATGAAGAGATAAATGAACAAATGGATAGTGATCTAAAAAAACACTCAAATATTGAGCTTGGTGTGAGCTATTATATGAAAAGTTGCGACCTTGGCTACCAAAATGCTTGTGATGATGTGATGAGCTTAAAGGACGATTTAAACATAAGCCTACCAGCTGGTGTTTATGAAAATGCCAAAGCAAGGTACGATGAGATAAGACGAGAAGACGAAAAAGAAGAAGCCTTAAGCGAGCAAAATACGACTTCGCAAAAATAAATTCTCTAGTTTTAGACTAGATTTACTTTTAGCGTATGCTCTTTTAGGCTTGCTGGAATTTTGCCATTTTCAAGCTCGATCAGTTCGCTAACTCTTAAAACATAAAAATCCTGCAAGCTTCTGTTTGTAAATTTTTCAAGCTTTTTTGAAAGCGTTTCAAACATATAAAACTCAGCCTCATTGCTAGCTATTAAAAAATCAGCCCCACTATCAAATGCATTAAAGATGGTCTTGCTTGCAAGTGCAAATGCAAGCTTTTCGTTTACTTTTAAAAGTTCAAATCCACAAGGAAATTTGATGTTTAGATTTATAAAATTTGCTCTAAATTTATCTAAATTTGCAGGGATTTTATCGCTTACGGCTATTTTGAACTCTTTAAATTTATCCAAGCTCTTTATCTTTTCAAGCTCATTTTTTGAGGTCTTATCCTCTTTTATCCCTAAAATTTCTTTAAAAAACCTAATCGCTTCGGTATAAATTTCGCTTCCGCCAAAGATAAAATCATCAATCTTGCAAGCTATTAAAATACCATTTTCATTGTTGATAAGCCTCATGATCTCATCATTTTTTTCTTTTTTATAAAGATGATGAGCTAGTATGATGGCCGCTGCACCTATAAAATTTGGCTCGTATTCTCTCACAAAATCAGCATAAAAATATGGCTTTAAGCTTGCATAAAAATCTTTGTCTGCTTGATTGCAAAATTTATCAAATGGCTTAAATTTCTCCCAAAAGTCGTCATCATTTATCTCAAGATCTAAAACCGTTCTTTTTTCATCAAGTGGCGAAATCACAAGTTTGCCTGCAAATTTCTCATATAAATTTACTAATGGTTCAGCGGTGCTCACTACGACATCATTTACTTTCACAAAGCCAGTTGTTGGCTGAAAATACGGATCAATCTTTTTAATATGCAAAAATAGCTCGTCAAGGTTTGCGTAATCTAAAATTTCTAAAAAATATGGTTTGAAATACGACAAAATATCCTTTTTTGCATTAAATCTAAAAATTTCTATTTTTTGCATTTGGCTCCTTTTTTGGCTTATTTTATCCTAAAATTAAAAGGAGTTTCATTATAATGGCCCGATGGATAAAGAAAATTTTACGATTGAATGCTTTGGTAACGCTTATATTGGCGATGATGCGGCCGTGCTTGGCAAGCAGGTCTTTAGCAAGGATATCTTTGCTGAAAACTCGCACTTTAAGCATGGCTGGCTAAGCCTTGAAGAGATCGGCTATAAGGCGATGATCGTAAATTTTTCAGATACGATCGTGATGAATGCTAGGCCAAAATTTGTCCTTCTTGGACTTAGCTTGCCAAAAAATTTCACACCGCAACAAATCAAAGAGCTAAGTAGCGGCATAAATAGAGCGTGCGAGGAGTTTAGTGTAAAGATTATCGGTGGAGATACGATAAGTAGTAAAATTTTAAATATAAGCGTTAGTGTAATTGGCGAGCTAAATGGTAAAGCTGTGCTTAGGAAAAATGCAAAATACGGCGATCTGGTGGCTTTTACTGGCGAGCTTGGAGGTAGTCAAAAGGGGCTAAATTCACTTCTTAGGCTTGGCCAAATTTCAAAAAACTCACGATTTAAAAAGCCTATTTTAAGAGATAAATTTTTCTACAAAGCAGCTCATCTTGTAAACTCCGCTATGGATATCTCAGATGGGCTAAATGCAGATTTTGCTAAGCTTTTAAAGGCTAACAAAAAGGGTGCTAAATTTACAAAAAAGCTAAGTAAATTTGAGCTTAGTAGCGGTGAAGAGTATGAAATTTTATTTACTTTTAGTCCTAAAAATTTAAACGCTATCAAAAGGATTGCCGCAAAAACACGGACAAAGATTAACGTCTTTGCAAAAATTTCAAATAAAAGGTTAAAACAAAATGCAAGAAACCACCACTTTTAAGCCACTTTATGCACTCACTCATGCGCCTATCGAGGCCTACTTTTCTAAAAATTCAGATGATTTTGTCGTGCGCGAAATACCACTTTATGAGTTTAGCGGTGACGGTGAGCACTTAATCGTTGAAATTTCTAAAAAAGATATGACGACACAAGAGGCCTTGCATGTCTTAAGCGAGGTTACAGGAGCTAAGATGCGTGATTTTGGCTACGCTGGGCTAAAGGACAAGCAAGGTATGACGACTCAGTTTATCTCTATGCCACGTAAATTTGAGAGCAATTTAGCGAATTTTAGTCACGAAAAGATTAAAATTTTAAGCCTAAATGCGCATAAAAATAAGCTTCGCATCGGACATCTAAAGGGAAATAGCTTTTTCATTCGCTTAAAAAAGGTGTTACCAAGTAATGCCAAAAAGCTAGAGCAAGCATTTGTTAGCATCGATAAAATGGGCTATGCAAACTATTTTGGCTATCAGCGTTTTGGTAAATTTGGCGACAACGCTGCAACTGGGCTTGAGCTACTTAAAAACGGGACGATAAACGGCAAAAAGAGCAAAAATCCAAAGCTAAACGACTTTTTGATCTCGGCATATCAAAGTGATCTTTTTAATCGTTGGCTTAGCAAACGCGTGGAGATTTCGAAGTTTGCGCAGGATTTTAGCCTAGGCGAGCTAGCTCAAATTTACCCGTATCTTGATAACGCGATTTTGAAAAATTTAAAATCACAAAAGAGATTTTTTAAGCTGATAGGGGGCGAAGTCTTGGGGCACTACCCGCACGGCAAGTGCTTTTTATGCGAGGATTTGGACGCGGAGGGCGCACGCTTTGACGCTAGAGATATCACTAGCTGCGGGCTGATCGCGGGCGCGAAGGCGTATGAGGCGCAGGGGGCGGCGAGAATGGTAGAGGATCAAGTTTTCGCGCAGGCAAATGAATACAAAGCTAAAATGACGGGATCTAGGCGCTTTGCGTGGTGCTACTTGGAGGATACAAGCTACAAATACAACGAAGAAAAAGCGCACTTTACGATAAATTTTACGCTGCAAAAAGGTAGCTACGCAACGGTGGTGCTAGAAGAAATCTTGCATAAAAACATCTTTGAATAGGGCGGCGACTCGTCTTGTGAGCGCTTTTAAATGATTTTTGTGTCTATGCTCGTAAGTGCAAGCAGAGTATAAATTTCGCTCCGCGATAGGCTGTATACCTTATTTTTGGACGAAATTTATTTCTTTTGTTTAGCTACGAGCATAGCGATGTAGAAAACATTTAAAACCATCTCGCAAGACTTCAACTTAACTTTTTTGTTTAAATTTCTCAAATCAAAATCTGCCTTGCCTAATGCTCTTTAAAAGCTGTGAGCAAAACGGAGCAAAAACTTTGCCTTGTCGTTTTAAGCTCAAATTTGAGGCAAAATTTATCAAATTTTTATACCAAGATTCATATCTTAAAATCGCTAAAATTTATCCGTGGAGCAAGACGCGAGCGACGTGAAACGCGAGCGTTTCTAGGAACGTTTAGATATAATGCGTTTACAAATTTATATTTTAAAGGGATTAAAAATGGCAAATATTTTTCTTTGCTCTTATTTTGCGGAGGTTGCGAGTAAGATCAATGAAATGATAGATTTTCAAGGTAAGCACGTTGCTTTTATCGATACGGCAGCAAAATTTGAAGAGGTGAATTTTTACGTAGATGAAGCGGTGGAGATTTTAGAAAAATTTGGCGCGAAGCTAATACGCCTTGACGTCTCTTGCGCCAAGGATTCGGCAGCGCTAGTATCTAGCCAAGATGAGCCATCTTGTGAAGATAAAATTTTATCTGCCATTAGTCAGTGTGATATCATTTACGTTAGCGGTGGAAATACATTTTATCTGCTTAACGAGCTGCGAAAATCGCGCGTCTGGCAAGCTATAAAAAATGCAGTCAAAGCGGGCAAAATTTATATCGGCGAGTCGGCGGGAGCGACCGTGGCTGCACCAGATACTAGATATGCTACACTGATGGATGAAAATAGCGCGAAAACGAGTGATTTTACAGGGTTAAATTTGGTTGATTTTTGCGTTGTGCCGCACTTTGGCTGCGAGCCTTTTACGCAGGCCACGCACGAGATAATGGAGAAATTTGGGAACTTGTACGATTTACGACCTATAAATAATGCTGAATTTATTGCGCTTTGAGATAAATTTTTAACAAAACATACGCTAAATATTTACTCAAAGCACTCTATCTGTTTGCAAATCTGCCTTTTAAATAAAAAACATAAAGTTAAAAGTCTAAAGCTTTTAAAGCTAGAAATTTAAGCCAAAGGCGCTATAATTTTGCTCTGGCACGGTAAGCGATCGCTTTTGTTTTTGCAAAAGAGGAAAGTCCGAGCTGCGATAAGACAAGGTTCCATCTAACGGATGGCTAGGGAAACCTAAGGGATAGTGTAACAGAAAGTAGACTTCCGCTTCGGCGGTAAAGGTGAAACGGCGGAGTAAGAGCCCACCGGCACGCTTGGTAACTTGCGTGGCCATATAAACCCAACCTGCAGCAAGAAGGGATGGTTTTGGTCTTATATTAAAACCCTTCGCTAGAGCTTGTTTGTAAAAGCAAGCGTAGATAAATGATCGCTCAAGACAGAACTCGGCTTAACGCCGTGCCTTTAAATTTATAAAAATTGATTAGTTTGTTACGTATTTTTGAGCTTTTTGTAGCTTTATAAGCTCATTTTGGATGTGTGAAGACTTGCTTTTTAAAAGCTCTATTGCTCCGCCAATTAGTGCTTGTGCTTCTTGTGCCAAAGCTAGATTTGTAAACATATCCTCACTAAAATTTTCTGACAAAGCAGCTATCTTGCTCGTATCTTCGTTTATCAATGCTAATTTAAATTCATTAATCCAACTATTCACCTGATGTTACCTCTCTCCATGCTTCAGATAGTTGCTTTACGACATTGGTTACTTCATTTAAAGCTGCAACATCGTTTTGAATATTTGCCATGGCAAGAAGCTGCATCTGTCTTGTATAAAGGCCGCTAAGATAGTGGGCTACGTCGCCTTGAGAATAATCAAGCGAATTTAAAAGCTCAACAAAAATAGCGTTTGTCCTATTAATATAATAAACTTTTTTCTCTATATCTCCAGCTTCTATCGCCTTTTTGGTACGAAATATAAATTTTAAAATTCCGTCATAAAGCATTTCTATTAATTTAGTTGGGGACTCAATGCCCCCAAAACTAGACTGTGCGTATGCACTATATGCACTCTGATTCATCTTTCTCTCTTATTTTCTACTATTTATCTCTGCATCGATCATTGATTTTAGTGTCGAGAACTGATTTTCTAAACTCGCGATGATAGCGTTGTACTTTATAAAACGCTCTTGCATTGTTGTGTACTTTTCATCTAAAAGCTTTTGTGTGCTCTCTTTGTTTTTTGTGATCGACTCGTTTTCGTCTTTTAATTGATTTTGCATAGCAACCATCGTGCCACTTTTGCCAACTACACCATCAAGCATTTTAGCTAGCTTTGTAAATAGCCCATCTGTCTTTTTGGTTACTGGATTTATGGTAGCTTCATTCATGCCTAGAGCTGTTAAGGCTGAATTTTTACCTTTTACTTCGATATTTTCACCATCGCTTCTTTTTAAGACGATTCTTTTGCCACTTTTATCAAGACTAGCTGTAACTCCAGTTATACCAGCGTCATTTATAGCTTGTTGAAGTTTTAGTGCATTCTCTTCGGCTGTGGCAGTGGCAGTAGTTGAGAATGTAACTGACTTGCCGTTTATCGTAAGATCACCAGCTTTTATGTCCAGTGCTCCAGCGCTAACAGTCGATGCTCCCATATAGCTTATTGGCTCGATCTTGCTTGATCCCATGAAAAATTTCTGAATCTCTTCAGGATCTTTACTAAGAGCTGCATTTAGTTTATTTAGGTCAAGCTGAAGCTGTCCGTCTTTATCAGGTACTATGCCATATTTGCTTAATGCTTTGCCTTCGCTATCTTGTCCGTTTACAAGACGACCAATATTTGATCTTAAGCTTGAAATTTCGCTAACGCCTTGGAAAGTGCCAGCTCCTTTTTCCTCGTCATATTTTGTGGCTATACCAAGGTTCATGGTCATTAGGTTGTAGTCTTTGATAAATTCTTCAACCGCTTTTATTACCTCTTTTGTATCCTGAGAAACGCTCACGTTTGTTTTGCCGGTTTCATTTAATGTAATAGAAATTCCCGGTCTTAAGTCGTTGAAGGTATTTTTGCTTCTTTTTACATTTACTCCGTTATATGTAAATTCCGCATCTTGTGCCTTTAAAATTCTATTCTTTTCAAAATTTGATGTCATCTTTGGTGTGCCATCAGGATTTGTTAGTAGAGTGCCATTTGCATCTTTGTCCTGAAACTGCGTACTATCCCAGCCAAGCTTATCTAAAACACCAGCCGTATCATTTGAAAATTTAATAGTCTGTGTTGCGCCAGTGTTGCCTGATTGAAGCATGATTTGATTTGGCTTATCTCCGCCAACATTTAAAATTCTAGCTTGTAATTTGCCGCCACTGATATCATTTATCTTGTCTACAATATCTTGATATGTGGTTGATCTAGTTACGCTAATAGAAAATTTTTGTCCATCGATCTCAACATCAAAAGAGCCGTTATTTGTCGCACCTACTAAGTTTGAAGCGTTTTTGAAATTTGAGCTTTGAAATGTATCTTTTTGAGCAAGTTTTTGCACATCGATACTAAAATTTTGTACGCTAACACCATTTGACGCTGAGGCTGTTACGCTTTTGCCAGCATTATTTGTAGTTCTTTTTAGATAAAGCGCCTCTCCGCCAAGTGTTTTACCACTTACGTTTACGTTGCTAACTAGAGTTTTTAGCGCTGCAAGGTCTTTTTGCTTTAGGTCATTTCTTTCTAGTCTTTTTGTTAAAGGCTTGATCTGTCCTGCTTCATCTGCTTCTTTTAATTTCTTGATAAGATCGTCATTTAGTCCGCTATTTTTTGTACCGATTCCTAAATTTGTTACGTTACCTACTGCCATTTTTAACTCTCCTTGTCAAAAAGTATTCCGATACTTTCCTTGAAATACTCGCTTATTCTTATAGCTTCTTTGCTAGGAAGTTGTGTTATCTCCTCGCCAGTTTTAGCGTCTTTTACTTGCACGACCATTAAATTTAGCTTCTCATTGTAAGCAAATCTTACATTAGTATCGAGCTGCTGCATTTGATAGTTTAGTCTATCGGTGACCTCTCTTGTTCTTTTGGCAAGCTCTTCGTTGCTAAGTCCGTCTAGCTCGTTAACATCTTTGGTTTCATTGTTTTTATCAGCACTTAATTTAACATCAGAATGCTCAATAGGTCTGCTATCTATTTGACGCTGAGCAGATGTGCTCATGCTCGTATCTAGCACCTGATTTGCTGCTGCCTTAAAGATTTCCATAGTTTTACTCCTTAAAACTTACGTTAGCTTCTACATCGGTAAAATTTTAAAATCCTTTAGTGTTTATATAAATTTTTGATTATTTAGGCTAAAATCGAGCAAAAATTTATAGGAAGAGATATGAAAATTTCATTTGAGTGCGAGTGTGTTTTACTTCAAAAGACACTGCTGCTTTTTTGTGGAAATTTAGCTGCTCATCATAAGGATTGTGATTTTGTAGTAAGTGACCGCGAGATTGCGACAAAAAAACCACTATTTATAATAGGTAAAAATGCTCATCTTTCTCATCCTTTTACCAAAATGGCACTTCTTGATACGCTTGAAGAATTTTACTCAGCTATGCAAATTTCAAAAGCAAATGAGCTAAATGAAGCTAAAAATGAAAAGGGCTTAGAAGAGAAAATTTCACTTTTGATAGATAAATTTAAAGCCGATCTTCTTGAAATTCTAAGGGCAAACCAGTGAAACTCTACACTAAAATCTCAAGTGGTAAATTTAAAGGTAAAAGGCTTGAACTGCCAAGCCTAAGCACGACTAGAAGCACAAAAAGCATCGTAAAAGAGTCCTTCTTTAACGTCATTAGAGATGAAATTTACTCGCTTACATTTATAGAGGGCTTTGGTGGAAGTGGCGTGATGGCAAGCGAGGCCATTAGCAACGGAGCACGTGAGGCTATCGCTATCGAAAAAGATAGAGCCGCTTTTAAGATCACACAAAGCAATCTTGCTAGCCTAGGGTGCTCAAATTTAAAAGCGATAAATGGTGATTCCTTTTCTGTCTTGCCTGATCTTATAAATTCTCAAAGTGGCAAAGTCTTGCTCTACCTTGATCCACCGTTTGACATAAGAGCTGGCTTTGATGGCATCTACGAAAAGCTTGTAAATTTAATCTCACAGCTAAAAAAAGAGAAAATTTATATGATAGTTTTTGAACACAACAGCGACTTTAAATTTTGCGATGAAATTTCTACATATAAACTTGTAAAATTTAAAAAATTTGGAGCTACTTCGCTCTCTTACTTCCAATAATTTATAAAAATTTGGAACATCTTTTGCTTTAAAAACCTAAAAATAGCTAATTTTTAGGAAAAAATATGAAAAAATTTTTATCTTTTGTAGCAGCTTCTGTGATAGCTACTTCAGCTTTTGCTACGCAGATAAAAGAGCTTGCAAGCATAGTTGGCGTAAGAGATAACCAGCTAATAGGCTACGGCCTAGTTGTCGGACTAAACGGCACAGGTGATGGCTCAACGTCAAAATTTACGATACAGTCTCTATCAAACATGCTTCAAGGTGTAAACGTAAAGATAAATCCAGATGATATCAAGTCAAAAAACGCAGCTGCTGTTATGGTAACAGCTAAGCTTCCTGCATTTGCAAGGCATGGCGATAAGCTTGATATCGTGATCTCATCTATCGGCGATGCAAAAAGTTTGCAAGGTGGTACTCTTCTCATGACGCCACTAAAAGGCGTTGATGGTGATATTTACGCTTTGGCTCAGGGTGCTTTAAGCATCGGTGGTAAAAGCGTGGGTAGATCAGGTGGCAATCACCCGACCGTTGGCTCTATCCTAAATGGAGCTTTGGTTGAGCGAGAAGTTACTTATGACATTTACAATCAAGATAGCATAAGACTAAGCCTAAAAGATACAAATTTTAAAACCGCTCTTGATATCCAAAACGCCATAAATGCAAACATTTCAGACGATACTGCAAAGGCGATCGATCCAAGAACGGTCATCGTTAAAAAGCCAGATGATGTTAGCATCATCGAGCTTGCAAGCGCTGTGCTTGATCTTGATGTGGAGTATAAGCCAGATGAGAAGATAGTGGTTGATGAAAGAACTGGCACAATAGTAAGCGGCATAAATGCTGTGGTTAGCCCAGTTGTCTTAACGCATGGTGCAATCACAATAAAAATAGAGCCAAATAGCTATGACGAGGCAGCGCAAAATGATGTAAATATAGGAAGCGATACGTCGGTCGCACCTAGTCAAAATTTACTTAAAATTTCAGGTGAAAAAACAACCGTTGCAAATGTAACAAGAGCGCTAAATAAGCTTGGGGCAACACCAAGTGATATCATATCGATACTTGAAAATTTAAAGCGAGTTGGTGCGATACAAGTTGATTTGGAGATAATATAATGCAAATAGATAACACCTTAGCGCTAAATTCATACAATGAAATTTCTACAAATAAGATAAAAAACGCAAATGCTAAACAAGATGCTCTTTTAAAAGAGCAAACTGATGCATTTGAGGCTTATATGGTAAAGGCTGTGCTTGATATTGCTTTAAAAGAAGATGAGCACAACTCGCTATATCCAAAAGCTGCTGGTAGCGACATTTATAGGTCAATGTATAACGATGCAATGAGTAAAGCATTGAGTGGAAATCTTGGTTTTTCAGAACTTTTGTACGATTTTTTAAAGAGAGACTCTTAAGTAAATTTATATTCTGCCGATGTAGTGATATAAACATTTTATTTTAAGAGGTATGAATATGATAAGGCCTTTGAACCAAAGACCAAATTTTCAGGCAAATACGCTAAATAAAAATAGCGATGCCAAGGTCGAAACTCAGAGTAAAGAAGTAAGAACAAACGAAAACGCAAAGCTAAAAGAGATAGCTGATGCCATAGCAAATGGCACTTATCAGGTTGATATCTCAAAAACGGCTAGGGCTGTGGCTGATGCGTTGCTGTAATTAAGGAATTTAAATGATTAAAAAGCTTTTGGACGAGGCTATAGGCGAGCTTGATGAGCTTATAAATTTAACCATACAAGATATCGCAAATATAAAAGAGGCTAAACACTCAAGCGTTGATGAGAGTGTAAAGAAAAAAAATGCCTTAGTTCGTGCATTTGAAGATACAAAAAGAGCACTAGATAAAGAGCTTTTAAAGGTATCAAAAGAGAGCGGTACGACTACACTTGCTAGTGTTTTAGACGATGAAGTGAAGTCAAAGCTTGTACTTATGCGTTCAAAGCTTGAAAATTTACATAAAGTTAATAAAGAATATGCAAGGCATGTCGTTGCTGTTAAAGAATTTTTTGACTCACTTAATGAAAAAATTTTTGGCACTAAAACAAGTGAATACGGCCAAGATGGAAACAGCATAGATAATAATTTTTATAAATCAAGGGTTTAAAAAATGGCTAATATTTTTATGTCATTAGGCACGGGTGTTTCGGGACTAAATGCAGCCCAGCTTCAAATAAGTACAACCGGAAATAATATAGCAAACGCCGATAGCAACTACTATACAAGGCAACGTGTTGTCCAATCTGCATCTCCAGCGATGAATACAGTCCCTGGCGGAGTTGGTACAGGCACACAAGTAGATACTATAACAAGACTTCATGATGAGTTTGCCTACTCAAGATTAAAATACTCATCATCAAATTTAGAAAATACAGCCTATAAACAAAGAATTTTGCAAGAAGCTACAAAATATTTTCCTGATCTAAAAGATAATGGAATGGTGAAGGACATTCAGGAGTATTTTTCCGCGTGGAATAACTTTGCTTCAAATCCTAATGCTGGTGCTCAGAAAGTAAATTTGATAAATAAAGCAAGTGTATTGACTGCAAGTATCAACCGCTCATCAAAGATGCTTTATGATATGCATGAAAAGATTGATGAAACAATAAAAATAAATATAAAAGAGATAAATTCTCTAGGCAGACAAATAGCAAACATTAATAAGCAAATCCAAAGAATAGAATCAGGCGCAGACGCTGGTATAAAAATAAATGCAAATGATCTTCGTGATAAACGTGATGAATTAGAACTTGCTATGTCAAAGCTAGTAAATACAGCTGTTTATAAAAGCGATCTAAAGAGCAATTCTAGGGTAGATACAGGAATAACAGATCAAGGAAAATACTACAATCTAAATATTGGCGGTGTAAGTATCGTTGATGGTGTAAATTTTCATGAAATTTCTATGAGTTCAACTGAAAGTGGACGATATACAAAAATTTATTATGAAAGAGAAGATGGCAGAAGAATCCCAATGGAAGAAAAGATCATAGGTGGTAAAATCGGAGCTGCACTTGATCTTAGGGGCCGAAACTACGAGCCAGATAATGATAAATTTAGCGACGGAACGATCCAAAAATACATTGATAATTTAAATACATTTAGTAAAACCTTGATAACAAGTACAAATAATATCTATGCCGAATCTGCAGTTGAAATTTCTAACTCAGATCCGATAAGCTATTTAGAAGGTGATAAGACATTGATGAATCATGATAATAGTATAAGAAACGGAAGTTTTGAAGCTATTGTTTATGATAACAAAGGCAATGTCGTGGCCAGAAAAACTATAAATGTAAATGGAACGACGACGATGAATGATACAAGATATGGCAACTCTATCGTCAAAGACTTTAACTCAAACTCAGATGACAATAAAGACAATAATATGCTAAATGACGTTGATGACTTTTTTGAGGCGTCATATTTTTATGATAAAAATACTAAAAAAGGCACATTTTCTCTCATTCCAAAACAAGCTCAAGGGCTTTATAGCATATCAATAGTCGATCACGGCACAAATTTCCCAGGTGCTGTTGGTATAAATAGATTTTTCTCAGGTACTGACTCAAATAGTATCGGTATAAATCAAAATTTTACCCAAGACCACACAAAGCTTCGTGCCTACTCAAAGCCAGTTATCGGAAATAATGAAGTTGCAAATAAAATGATCCAGCTTCAGTATCAAAAGCAGACCTTTTACTCAAGTGGCATAGCGCTTGATAGAGATGAAACGATCGAGGGATATTACCGCTATCTTACGACTGACATGGCGAGTGATACAGAGGCAAATAATACTATCCACGACACAAATACGTCTTTGCAAAAGACAGCTGAAGAAGAATTTCAATCAACAAGTGGCGTAGATACAAATGAAGAGCTTACAAATTTGATCCGCTTTCAAGCAAGTTACGGCGCAGCGGCAAAGATCATCACGACAGTTGATCAAATGCTTGACACGCTTCTTTCACTAAAACAATGATCGAACTAAAGAGCCTTTTAGACTCACACGTACTTAGCAAAAATACAAATTTGGGGCTGTTTGAAGCCCCAGATCCACTTCAGGTAGCCACTAAATTTAAAGAGCCAAACATAGCGCTCATTTGTGCGTTATTTGCTTATGGTAATGCAAAAATGATAGTGAAATTTCTAAATTTACTTGATTTTAGTTTGCTTGATGAGAGCGAGCAAAATATCAAGAAAAATTTATCAAATTTCAAATATCGCTTTCAAAATGAAAATGATGTAAAAGAAATTTTCATCACTCTCTCACGCCTTAAAAAAGAGGGCGAAATAGAGGAAATTTTACGCCAAGGCCTTGCAAAAAATGGCGAGATGATAGAGGGCGTAAATGAGCTTATAAAATTTATATATAAGCTAAATTCTTACCGCTCTGACGGATATGAGTTTTTCTTTGGTAAGAGTTTTGACAAAGAGCCACAAAGCCCATATAAACGTTACAATATGTATCTTCGCTGGATGGTAAGGGATAGCGACATTGACCTTGGACTGTTTAAAAATTTACCAAAAGATAGGCTTTTGATGCCACTTGACGTGCATACGCATAGAGTTTCTTTAAATTTAGGACTTATAAACAGAAAGAGCTACGATTTCAAAGCAGTCATGGATCTTACAAAAAAACTTAGAGAATTTGATGAGTTTGATCCGATAAAATACGACTTTGCGCTTTATAGAATAGGGCAGAGTAAAGAGTTAGAAACTATCATAAAAAATCTTAATCAATAAAAATTATTGCTAAATTTTTAAATTTAGGGTAGACTTGCCATACAATTTTATCCATAAGGAGCTTGTATGAAAAAAATCGTTTTACTAAGTGCAGTTTTAGGAACTTTGCTTTTTGCTCACGAAGGCCATCACTTTGATCCAAAGGCTGGAGAGCATCTAGTTATACCTGTTAATGAGCTAAGCGAGAAGGGCGATAAGAGTGTCGGCGAAGTAGTAGCTGTTAAGACAAACTACGGCGTTGCATTTTTTCCAAATTTAAAAGGACTTACTGCAGGGCTACACGGCTTTCACATCCATGAAAATGCTGACTGTGGTGCGACTGAAAAAGGTCTTGGCATGAAAGCAGGTGGCCACTGGGATCCAGCTGGCACAAAAATGCACTCTTTTGCCTGGGATGATAAAGGTCACAAAGGTGATTTGCCAGCACTTTATGTAGATGCTGAGGGCAATGCGAACTATCCAGTACTAGCCCCAAAGATAAAAAATCTTGACGAGCTAAAAGGTCACTCACTAATGGTTCATGTTGGTGGCGACAATCACAGCGACAATCCAAAAGCACTTGGCGGTGGTGGCGCTAGAATGCTTTGTGGCGTTATTAAGTAATCACTTTAATAAACGAGTCTTTGAGCTAGATCTAAAGGCTCGTTTAAATTTATAAATTTTAAAAATCTCTCATTTTAAATATAAAAATTTTACAAAAAGATAAGTACAAATAAATTACAATCTGCTTTTATTTCAATTATCAAAAGAGCAAAAAATGGAATTTGATCTACTTAGCTATGTCGTTTTTTTTGTAGCTGCGTTTTTAGGTGGTTTTATCGATTCTATCGCTGGTGGAGGTGGGCTTATAACGCTTCCAGCTATTATGGCGATGGGCGTACCACCACACCTTGCACTTGGTACAAATAAGCTTCAAGGAGTTTTTGGTAGCTTTACAGCGACTCTAAATTTCACAAAACGGGGATTAATTAATTATAAAGAGTGCTTTGTAGGTATCGTTTTTACTTTCATTGGAGCTATCATTGGAGCAGTGGTTATTCTATTTTTAAATACAAATTTTTTAAAGATAATTATCCCATTTTTGCTGATTGCTATTTTCATCTACACGCTTTTTATGCCAAAAGTCGGCGAAAATGATAGAGCCGCAAAGATGAATGAAAAGCTATTTTATGTAGTTTTTGGACTAATGCTTGGCTTTTATGATGGTTTTTTTGGTCCAGGAACAGGCTCTTTTTGGACATTTGCGATAGTGGCATTAATTGGGCTAAATTTAAAAAAGGCTGTCGCTCATACAAAACTCTTAAATTTTACTAGCAATATCGTTGCTCTTGGCATTTTTATAGCTGGTGGACAGATGCTTTGGGCTGTTGGACTTTTAATGGCAGTTGGTCAAATTTTAGGCGCATATTTTGGATCAAATCTTGTCATTAAAAAAGAGGTTAAATTTATTAGAACAATGTTTTTAGTGGTAGTTGCAGTGACTATTTGTAAATTGATTTTCGATTATTTCAGAGTTTAAAATTAAAAATGTTTTAACAATAATTTTGTTACAATCACGAAAAATTCTAAATCCAAGGTAAATTAATGAAAGATTTGTTTCTATTTTCAAATTTCCTAAATAGCTCCCACGCCTTTATCTATGCGTTTCACTTTCTGCTTGTAGCTTTGATTGTTATCATAGTTGCTTATATAGCAAGGAGTAAGATGCAGCTTGTACCAAGAGGTCTTCAAAATATAGTTGAAGCCTATTTAGAAGGCGTTATATCTATGGGAAGAGATACTTTAGGTAGTGAAAAACTAGCAAGGAAATATCTTCCACTTGTTGCAACTATCGGTTTTATCGTATTTTTTTCAAATGTTGTAGGTATTATTCCTGGATTTGAGTCACCAACATCAAGTCTAAATTTAACTCTAGTTTTGGCTTTAGTTGTATTTGTTTATTATAACTTTGAGGGCATTAGAGAAAATGGATTTTTTAAATACTTTGGACACTTTATGGGGCCGAATAAATTTCTAGCTCCTATTATGTTTCCAGTTGAAGTCATCTCGCATCTTTCACGTGTAGTTTCGCTATCATTTCGTCTTTTTGGTAATATCAAGGGAGATGATTTGTTCTTGCTAGCAATGCTTACACTTGCACCTTGGTTTGCTCCACTTCCAGCTTTTGCACTTCTAACGCTTATGGCTGTTTTGCAAACATTTATCTTTATGATGCTAACTTACGTTTATTTAGCTGGTGCTGTTGCTATTAGTGAGCACGAGCATTAAAATTTAAAGCCATATTTTTATATGGCTTTTTCCTTTTTAAACTATTTAAATTTTTGAATCACCTTCTTTATTTTCCAGTCAAAACGCTCATTTTTAGATATTTTAAAAGAAAGTATCGCTAAAATACGCCTTAAAAATTTGCATAAATTTAAAGGTAAAAATATGTTTGAAGTCGTTATCGGTTTAGAAGTTCATACTCAGCTTAATACAAAAACTAAAATTTTCTGCTCTTGCTCGACTAGCTTTGGCGACGAGGCAAACACTCACGTTTGTCCGACCTGCCTAGCTCTACCTGGAGCGCTACCTGTGCTAAACAAAGAGTCCGTTAAAAAGGCGATCAGCTTTGGCACAGCGATAAACGCTAAGATAAATAAAAAATCAGTCTTTAATAGAAAAAACTACTTCTATCCAGACCTTCCAAAGGCATATCAAATTTCCCAGTTTGAGATCCCTATCGTAGAAGGTGGCGAGCTAATAATCGACGTAAATGGTACTAAAAAACGTATCGGTGTAACAAGAGCACACCTTGAAGAGGACGCTGGAAAGAACATCCATGAAGAAACCGAGAGTTTGGTTGATCTAAATAGAGCCGGCACGCCACTTCTTGAGATAGTTAGTGAGCCAGATCTTAGAAGCAGTGATGAGGCGGTGGCTTATCTTAAAAAATTGCACTCGATCCTTCGCTTTTTAAATATAAGTGATGCAAATATGCAAGAGGGCAGCTTTCGCTGCGACGCAAACGTCTCTATCCGTCCAAAAGGCGATACCAAGCTTTACACAAGGGTTGAGATAAAAAATCTAAACTCATTTAAATTTATCCAAAAAGCGATCGATTACGAGGTGGAGCGCCAAAGCGCAGCTTGGGAAGACGGCAAATACGACCAAGAAGTCTATCAAGAGACAAGGCTGTTTGATACGACAAATTTAGTGACAAGATCTATGCGTGGCAAAGAGGATAGCGCGGAGTATAGGTACTTTCCTGACCCTGACTTGCTGCCTGTTGAAGTGTCAGAGCAGATGTATAACGAAGCGATAAAAATTCCAGAGCTTGCCGAGCAAAAGGTCGCAAGATATGTTAGCGAGCTAGGCGTAAAAGAGAGTGATGCGCTAAATTTAACTCAAAGCGTTGAGATGGCTAGATATTTTGAAGAGCTGATCGCCGCTGGAATTCAACCAAAGCTTGCTACTACTTGGCTCATAGTCGAGCTTCTTGGTCGCTTAAATAACGGCGTAACGATCGAGACAAGCCCAGTTAGCAGCGCTAAGATGATAAATTTACTAAAACGCATAGAAGATGGCACGATAAGCGGCAAAGCTGCAAAAGAGGTGCTAGACTATCTAATGGAAAATGACGCGGACGTTGATAGCGTCATCGAAAAGCTTGGCTTAAAACAAGTGAGCGACGACTCAGCGATCATCGCGATCATAGATCAAATTTTAGCTGCGAACGCCGACAAAGTCGAAGAGTATAAAAACGGCAAAGATAAGATATTTGGCTTCTTTGTGGGTCAGGTGATGAAAGAGGGCAAGGGTGCCTTTAATCCAGGCAAGGTCAATGAGCTTTTAAAGGCCAAAATAGGCTAAAAAAGGGCTAAAATGAGCATAGCAGTCATCGGAGCTGGCAAGTGGGGCAGCGCGCTATTTCACGCATTTAGTGAAAATAACGAGTGCGTCATCAGCTCAAGAACGCCAAGAGAGATGCCAAATTTTGTAAGCTTGGATGAAGCTTTGGAGTGCGAATACCTAGTCTGCACGATCCCAACGCAAGCTACAAATTTATGGCTAAAGCAAAACTACAAAAACAAAGGTCAAAAGATCCTAGTCGCCAGCAAGGGCATAGACACGGCAAATCTTAAATTTCTAAATGAAATTTATGAAGACTTTGTTAATAGAGAAAATTTAGCCTTTCTTTCGGGACCAACCTTTGCAAAAGAGATCATGCAAAAGCTGCCTTGCGCCTTGGTAGTAAATTCTAAAAACCAAAATTTAGCTTCAAAATTTGCCTCATTTTTCCCAAGCTACATGAAAGCCTACACCTCAGATGATGTGATCGGCGCTGAAGTATGTGGGGCGTATAAAAACGTGATCGCCATAGCTGGTGGCATCTGTGACGGCCTTGGCCTTGGCAATAACGCAAGGGCGAGCCTCATTTCACGTGGGCTTGTCGAGATGGCTAGATTTGGCAAATTTTTTGGCGCAAAAGATGAGACATTTATGGGGCTAAGCGGCGCAGGGGATTTATTCTTGACCGCTTCATCGATACTTTCACGCAACTACCGCGTAGGTCTTGGCATTGCAAGGCACGAGAGATTAGAAAAAATTTTAAATGAGCTTGGCGAGGTGGCCGAGGGTGTAGATACAGCAAAGGCAATTAGCAAGATCGCCAAAGAAAAGGGCATATATGTGCCGATCGCTAGCGAGGTTGAAAATATGCTAAATGGCAAAGATGTTTTTGAGAGCGTTAAATCACTTTTAGGAAGAAGATGAGAGCTTTTAAATTTATACTTTTTATGGCTATTTTTGCTTTGGGGCTTAATGGCGCAGAAGTGAGCCTAAGAGCCAAAGTCTCGCAAATGATAATGGTTGGCTTTAATGGGGCTAGCACAAAAGATGCTGCATTTCGCGCGATGTTAAGCGACGCTGGATATGAGAGATTTGGCGGTGTGATGCTACTTGGCAGAAACGTTACCAACAAAGCCCAGCTAAAAGCTAGCATAAAAGCAATCAAAGAAAAAAGTCCTAAAATTTTTATCGCTATTGATGAAGAGGGCGGCAATGTAAGTCGCATGAAGGATAGTAGCTTTAACGGTCCATATCCTAGCGCATACGAGGTTGCAAGTACGCTTGACATCAAAAGCGCATACGATCTCTACTCGAAAATGGCTATAAATTTAAAAGAGTGTGGCATAAATTTAAATTTCGCTCCAGTGGTCGATCTGCACGATGAAAACTCGCCGATCATCGCCGCTAAGCAAAGGGCGTTTAGCGAGTATGCAAGCAAGGTGGTGATCTATGCTGATGCTTTTATGGACGCATTTAAAGAGCAGGGTGTGATAACTACGATCAAGCACTTTCCGGGGCATGGCAGCTCAAAAGAGGACTCGCATAAAAATAAGAGTGAGATCACGCTAAGTAAAGATGCGCTACTACCATATAAAGACGCCATAAGCACAGGTAGAGCGCAGATCATCATGGTAGGGCACCTTTTTGTAAAAGGTATTGACGAGGACAATCCGGCTACACTTTCTAAAAAAATAATAACCGATCTACTGCGAAATGAACTTAAATTTAATGGCGTAGTTATCAGCGATGATATGCTGATGAAAGGCGTTGGCGACGATGCTTTGGCGCAAAAGGTGGTGAAATTTATAAACGCTGGAGGCGATATCTTACTTTTTAGTGAGTTTAAGATAAACAACCAAAGAACGGCTGATCTAGTTACTCAGATGATAATTGACGCTGTAAATGAGAAAAAGATCAGCAAAGAGCGAATAGACGCTTCATACAAGAGGATAATGGCTCTAAAAGCGAAGCTTTAAATTTGACTTTTAAAGTTATGTTAGTAAATTTGCGTTATTTTCATCTTTTTCAAGTTCAAAATATAAAATTTCAAGTTGCATATTTTTTTCATATTCAAATTTCATAGGCTCTTGTTGTATGCCGTCTATCTTTGGATAGATGAGGTATAGCTTGCCGTCACACTGATGCTTTTTTCCGTAAGCATATAGCTGATACAAGTCGGCTTGTGAGATATTATTACTTGAGCTTATGATCTTCCATTTTGTGTCAGCTATAAATTTGCTTTCTAAAAATATATCAGGCTTTAGTCTAAAGCTCCTTGGATTTTCTACGAGGTGTTTTTCTGAGTGTTGCAATATAATATCTGGAAGCTTTTTCTTTATGAAATTTCCGACATAGCTTTCAAAAAGCGTATTCATATCAAACAGCAAAGCAAAGGCCACATCGTTACCTCTATACGGGCCAAACGACTTGTTTTGTAAAAATATCTTGCTCCATAAAAGCGCTTGCTCATAGTGTTTTGTTTGGCGATTTAGTTTTAAGCGGCTAAAGTCCGCGTTTATATCGGAGCTAGATAAAATTTCATCAAAAATAAATAAATATTCCCTAATAAGCCGTTGATTTTTGCTTGATTTTGAGCGTCTGTATAAAAACTCGAGCGTACTTTTTATGAGGCGATTTTCGGCTCTATCTATGGAAAATTCCTGATAACAAACGTAAAATCTCTCTTTATGGACGATATTTTTACGTATTTGCTCCGAGATTTTAAGCTTTCCTTTTAAAAATTTTAGGTTATCTTCTAGCTCTATGTAGTCGCTTTTTATTCCTATTTTTATGAGTTTTGATACTTCGTCGAGGAACATTGATATAAAAATTTCAAAAAGCGGTAAATTTAGGCTTTTTAAATTCGCTATGTTTATATTTTTAAATGGATGATTTTTTAAAGTTTTTAACATTCTCAGTAAAATTCTTTTAGAATTTTCTACCGCTTCTTTATTGCTGCCATTGTCGTTATCATGGATTTTTGGAAGTATCTCAAGGCTATCGCCACTTTTTGTCTGGATGATACCGACGTAGTTTTGAGCTTGTAAAAAATCGCCCTTTTTGTCTCTGCCGGGCCTTAGAAACTCTACTGTGGCAAAATTTTCTCTAGTAAATGCATCTACTGCGTTAAATAGGTCTTGGTCGTCTTCCGGGCGAAATTTTTCAAACTCTATTAAGTATTTGGTCATTGCTTTGCGTTTTTTTTCATTCGTAAATTTTTATATAGCTTTGAGGATTGTTGAAAATTTCTTGGTCGCTTATCTCGTATAAGACTTTATCGTCTATATCGTCGATTTTTGATCCAAATAATTCTTTTACAACCATATTTTTCTTGACTTTAATAAACTGCAAATCCTCATCTTTTTGATTATCGCCCAGAACTAGTCTTATTTTCTCCCAATCGTCATAAAAATACTCTTGTAGCAGCGGTAAAATTTTGTTTTTAAAGACATTTGCAAGCATTTCCATGTCTGACACATTTATAAAATAAGCATGTCCTATCGTGTGATCTCTGTCGTAAAGATACTCTATGCGCTCGTTTATCATTTTTAGCATTTTGCCTATATTTATACCTTCGATATTTATTTTGTTTAGTTTGTCATATTCTGGCATCATCTCCACAAACTCAAACCTTCTTCTAAGTGCTGTATCCATAAGGGCTATGCTTCGATCTGCTGTATTCATAGTGCCTATTATGTATAAATTTGAGGGCACTCCAAATTTTTCTTTTGAGTATGGCAGCTCTACTATTATCTCGTCATCTGCTCCGATCCTTTTTGACGGCTCTATAAGAGTTATGAGCTCACCAAAAATTTTAGATATATTTCCGCGGTTGATCTCGTCGATGATCAATACTCGCTTTTCTAATTTTCTATTTGATTTTTCCATATAGTATTCAACCAAGTACGTGAACAAATTTGTATAGCCGTTTACTATGTATTTTTCAAGTATTTCTGGATTTTTGTCTGCCGCGCTCTTATTTTTAATATCTTCTATTGTGATAGATCTGTTTTTTAATAATCTCACTAATTCTTCTATAAGATAAATCGGAACAGGGATTTCTCCTGGGATATTTTTCTTCTTTAGTTTTATAAGTTCGGTCCCGGCATAAGAGATCGTATAGCCTTCTATTGTGTCTCCTATGTTAAAAATAGTATTTTTACAAATATCCTTAAAGATACCATTTGTTATTTTGTATTCCAGTCCTTTACCTTGACTTTCTTTGTCAAAAACAGGTTTTATTCCCTCCACAAATTCCTCATACCCATAGCTTTGATGAAATGTTACAAATTTTATTTGTCCGCTTTGTATATATTCATCAAATTGCTTTTTTAGAGCTTTCCTTTTTTCTTCGTCGTTGATTTCTTCTTCACCAACTTTTTTCCCTCTTATTATTTCGATAGCTTTTGCTATTGTGGTATATGTCTTTCCTGTGCCTGGAGGGCCATATAAAATTTGATTAAGGGGACTAGTTGATTTTTTGTCATCATCGGTCATTTCATATCCTTTTTTATCACTATTATTTTGTCTGTTGTGTTCTATGTTTTTATAAAATTTTTCACATGTTAGATAATATACATTTGTTAATGCCTTAAGTAAGCTTGTGTAGTCAAGAGTTGTGAAATTTTCTATATTTTCTATAGCAAAAAATATATTTCTTTCCCATGAGAATTTACCAAGCTTAAAGCCTTCCACATTTATCTTTTTGCATTCGGTTTCTAAAAACTCATATATTGCGTCTTTTTGTCTTTTTTCTTCATTGTTTATATTATCTTTGATCAGATCTATAGATATATAAAAATTGGCAGGCTTGGCCAAGACTGCAAAACAAATAATCAAATTTATATCATCTCGAATTCCAAAAGGCTTGTATCTATTCCATATATACTCTGAAATATTTCCACTATTCTGCCATTTTCCATGATCTATAATTTTAAATCTATTAAAAATATCATCAGAAAAAGTTATTAAATTTTTACGAAATTTACTTAACTTATCATACGTTATTTTGTCGTCCGAGCTGTATTTTGTATTTTTGGCGTATCTATTTTTGTAAAAATCAAATCCTTCTAATATTTCATTTTTTAAACTATCGCTTATCATGTTCCCATCCTTAGTTTTTTTGTTATTTTATAGCTTTAGACCTTTTGAATATCTTTTCACAACTCATCAAATTCTCTTTTTAGTTCGTCTCTTAGCTCTTCGGCTCTATTTTCACCGTTTTTGAAATTTATCTTTATAAAGCCATCAAGCTCGTCCAAGATCGCAAAGAGTTCGCTCTCCCAGCTTAAATTCTCTTGCTTTGATAAAGTTTCTAATTTTTCTCTTATTTGCTCTAAGGCATCTAATGCTTTATCCTTCTCAGACTCACTATTTAGCGCATCTTCAAATAAAATATCTTGCCTTAAGGAGTTTATTTTTTTTAATATTACATTGCAAAATTTTGGATATTTCTCAGCATTGCTTAAATTTTCTAAAACCTCTTGCGCAGCCTTTTGATAAGCTGGAACCGCTCCCTCTTCGTCGAGCTTTCTGGTTAGTTTTTGTATCTGAAAATATAAAATAAGCGCTGCAAAAAACGCAAGTAGCAAATAAATCGTCACATTATTCATTTTTACTCCTTTTTCTAAATTTATCTATGCTAATTATCGCAAGTGCCAGCCAGATCATACAAAACGAGATGACCTTGTAGCCGTCTAAATTTTCGCCGTAAATGAAGACCGCACAAAGAATCGCGATGGTCGGCGAAATGTATTGCAAGTAGCCGATCGTGGTTAAATTTATCCTTGTTGCAGCTGCGTTAAATGCGACAAGTGGCACGATGGTTACGATGCTTGAGGCGATCATTAAAAGTGAGTCTTCATTTAGTCCAAAGTGGCTTTTACCTAAAAATGCTATGTAAAAAACGTAAGCAAGTGCAAATGGGAACATAAAAAATGTCTCTATAAACAGCCCGTTAAATGCGCTAATCTTTGCCATCTTTCTAACTGCTGCGTAAAATCCAAATGAAAGTGGCAAGATAATGGAAACTAATGGCAATCCACCTTGGGCATAAATTTGTACGCTAATGGCTAAAACGACTATGCAAATGGCTAAAATTCCGCTTTTATTTAGCCTTTCTTTAAAGATGATAACACCAAGGAGCATGCTTATTAGTGGATTTATAAAATAGCCCAAGCTTGTGTCCAAAATTTTGCCATTGCTAACTGCATAGACATAAACGCCCCAGTTTGTAGTGATAAATATGCCACTCAAAAATAGGATTTTTAGCGAACGAATATCTTTAAGTAAAGTAAAAATTTCGCCAATTTTGCCACTAAAATAAAGCACTCCAGCCATTAAGAAAAATGACCAAATGACTCTGTGGGCTAAAATTTCATAAGCATCGACATCTTTGCTAAAGAGGTTGAAATAAACCGCCAAAAACCCCCACATAAAAAAGGCGCTAAGCGCGAGAATAACGCCTTTTTGGCTCTCATTTAGTCTTGGTATTTTTGTCGCCTTTTATAGAATTTATACTATCTATCATCAAAAGTGTGACCGAGATGGCTAGGCAGATCATTAAAAAGTATGAGCTTTTCTCCAGTCTCTCGCCGATAGCAAATGAGACAAAAAGCATCATTATAGGCTCAAAATATGTAAGCAAACCTAGTACATTTATCGGCACGAGCGTGCTTGAGAGGATCTGGGCGATGAGGGCTATGCCGCTGATAGCACCAAGCAAGATGAGCAGATAGTAGATGTTTGGATTTTGGCTCATCACGTAGTTCATATCGGCTGTGAGCGCAAAATAAAATGAGAATAAAAACATAAAAATTATCTCTATAACAAAGCTTGAGAAATTTGCAAGGTTGTAGTACTTTCTAATGGCAAAATAGACTGGATAAAGGCAAAAAACTACAGCGCTCTCCCACGAGATGCCGCCGCTTAGTATAGCTGTGCTAAAGACGCCAAGGGCTGCAAAAAATATCGAGGCTAGCTTTGTTTTTGAGAGGTGCTCTTTAAAAAATATCCGTCCAAAAAGGACCATGACTATTGGCATGATGAGGTAGCCTATTGATACCTTTAGTGCCGAGCCGTTGCTTGGCGCCCAGAGATAAAGCCACATCTGAAATGAGACGATGAGCGAGGTAGCAAGCAAAACTAGTAAAATTTTAGGTTTTAGCTTTATTTTTAGAAGTAAAAATTTGAAATTTCGCTGCTGTTTTAACAAAAAAATGGCGGCGATGACAAAAGGCATGGCAAAGATCATGCGGTATCCAATAAGAGCTTGCGTGCTGATGGGGTTCATGAGCACCGACATGTAGTAGATGCAGTTAAACAAAACAGATGCCAAAAGCGAATAAAATATGCCTTTTATCATGAAAAAAATCTTCTCTTTTTTTGGGTAAATTTAAAGTAGCGATTGTATGCAAAATATCTTTAATAACCCATTAATGGCTTTTATTTTTTAAGTTTGCCGTGATATAATCAGCGTCTAATTTAAGGTAAAAAAGATAGGAAAATAAATGACTTGGAACCGCGATAGCTGGAGAGAATTTAATATCTTGCAACAACCAAAATACCCAGATTTAAAAGAGCTTAAAGAGGTCGAAGAAAAATTAAAATCACTTCCTCCTTTGGTCTTTGCTGGCGAGGCTAGAAGCTTAAAAGAAGAACTTGCAAAAGTTTGCAATGGCGAGGCATTTTTGCTTCAAGGTGGCGACTGCGCTGAGAGCTTTACAAATTTTAATGCAAACAACATCAGAGATATGTTTAAGGTTTTACTTCAAATGGCGATAGTTTTAACCTTTGCTGGTGGCTATCCAGTGGTCAAAGTGGGCCGCGTGGCAGGGCAGTTTGCAAAGCCTAGAAGTAGCGATTTTGAAGAGATAAATGGCGTTAAGCTTCCAAGCTATAGAGGTGACATTATAAATGGCTTTGAATTTGACGAAAAGGCAAGAGTACCTGATCCAAAACGTATGATAGAGGCGTATTATCAAAGCGCATCTACGATGAACTTACTTAGAGCCTTTTCAAGAGGCGGTTTGGCCGATCTTCATCAAGTGCATAAGTGGAATTTAGGCTTTGTCAAAAAGCCAGAGATCGGCGAGAAATACGCAAAACTAGCTGATGAGCTAACAAAGACGCTTTCATTTATGGCAGCTTGTGGTATCACTTCAGCAAATACGCCAGTCATAAATCAAACCGCGGTTTATACATCTCACGAGGCACTTTTACTACCTTATGAGGAGGCATTGACTAGGGTTGATAGTCTTAGCGGTGAGTGGTACGACTGCTCGGCTCATATGCTTTGGATAGGTGAAAGAACGCGTGGTATAAATGACGCTCACGTACATTTTTTAAGTGGTGTGAAAAATCCTATCGGCGTAAAGATCGGACCAAGTGCAAAGGCTGAAGATGTCGTCGCGCTTGCAAATAAGCTAAATCCAGAAAATGAAGCTGGCAGACTAAACGTGATAATCAGAATGGGTGCTGATAAGATAGGCGAAAATTTACCAAAAATTTTAAGAGAGCTAAAGCGAGAAGGGCTAAATATCGTTTATAGTATCGATCCGATGCATGGCAACACCGTAAAAACCTCAAATAACTACAAAACTAGAGAATTTGACAAGATAATAAGCGAAGTTAGAAGCTTTTTTGAAATTCACAAAGCTGAGGGCACAAGGGCTGGCGGCGTACATCTTGAGATGACAGGACAAGACGTGACTGAGTGCACGGGTGGGGCATTAAATATCACTGAAAGCTCGCTTGAGCAAAGGTATGAAACACAATGTGATCCAAGGCTAAATGCTGATCAGGCACTTGAGCTTGCGTTTTTGATGGCTGATCTAGTTAAAAAAGCTTAAAATTATAAAATTTGGAGAAAAAGATGGTAAATGTTTATGATCTAATCGTTGTTGGTGGCGGACCCTGTGGAATTGCTAGCGTAGTTGAGGCAAAAAGAAATGGCTTAAATAACGTTTTGCTTCTTGAAAAAGGTGATAATCACAGCCAAACGATAAGAAAATTTTATAAAGATAATAAACGCGTAGATAAAGAGTATAAAGGGCAAGATAGCACGATACATGGCGTAGTTTCATTTGAGGATGGCACGAAAGAGAGCACGCTTGATTATTTTGATAAGCTGCTTGATACTGAAAAGATTGAGGCTTTTTTTAACTCTGAAGTAGAGAGTGTGAAAAAAGATGGAGAAATTTTTAAAGTAACTACCTCAAAAGCCGTCTATGAAGCTAAAAATGTGATGATATCAATTGGCAAAATGGGACGACCAAATAAGCCTGATTATAAAATCCCGCCTTCACTAAACTCGGTTGTAAATTTTAACCTTGATAGCTGTACGAACGGCGAAAAGGTGCTTGTTGTAGGTGGCGGAAACTCAGCAGTTGAGTATGCGATCGAGCTTTGCCAATACAATAAAACCACAATCGCTTATAGAAAAGATAATTTTAGCCGCGTAAATGAGACAAATTTAAGCGCACTTTGGGAGTTAGAAAAGCACGGTAAGATAAAAGTTAGACTAAATCACGATATAAAAGAGATAGATAACGAATCAGGCAAAGTTAGAGTACATTACGAAAATGGCAAAATTCGCGTTTATGATAGAGTTGTCTATGCAATAGGCGGCTCAAGTCCGGTTGATTTTTTACAAAAATGTCAGATAAAAATCGATGAAAAAGGTACTCCAATAGTTGATAGTAACTACCAAAGTAGCGTGCCAGGACTTTATGTGGGCGGTGACATCGTGCTAAAAAATGGCGGCTCAATAGTCGTTGCTCTAAATCACGCTCATCACGTCATAAAAGACATTTTAAAGGGCAAGGCATAAGCTTGATAAATAAAATTTTACTAGCTATTTTTTGTTTGATAGCTGGCTTTTGCCTATCGTTTTTTAAATCCCCAAAAGAAGATGAGACATCAAAAGATGCTAATCAAACGATTTATTCTATAAATTTTGATAATTTGCCAGAAGAAGAGAGACAAAAATACATCAGTAAAGACGATCTTTACGAATATGGCGGATATATAACTCCAAAAAGCTATATCCAAAATTTTACTGAAACGAACGATCAAAATTTATCACATAATGTAAATGAACTTCAAGAACAAGTTCGTGAGCTAAGTAAAAAAAATAAAATTTTAGCTGCTGATAATGTTGATATCAGCGAGAAAAATTTAGACTTTATAAGCAAAATTTCAGAGATGAAAAAAAATATCGAAAATGAAAAAAATGAGATAGTTGAAAAAAATCAAAAGACGCTTGGCGAGCTTGAAACACAACACTTTGAAAATATACAAACTCTCACAAAACGGCTAAATGAAGCTCAAGCTGATATGATAGAGAGCTCAAAAGCCTATGAAAAAAAGATAATAGACCTTGAAAATGCGATAAATGAGGCGAAAAATGGCGATGAAAGTAAGGTAAAAGATATCGAAGCAAATTTTGCTAAATTTAAAGAGGCGGCTGAGGCAAATTATACGGCTTTAAAAGAGCAAAATATAGAGCTAAATACGACACTGACTCAAAAAGACGCGCTAATAAAAGAGTATGAAAATACTCAAAATGAAAAAGATAAAAACGAAAAAAAAGAAATTTTGCTTTTAAAAGAGGAGATCGAGCGAGCAAAGAGTGACGCTAAGACACAAAAATTTAGCTACGAAAAAGAGATAAATGTACTAACTGATGGCTTTGAAACGCAAAAGAGTGTTATGGAGGATGAGCTTTCAAAAAAGGCAAATAAGATAATTGATCTTGAGGAGGCTCTTGAGTCAAGCAAGACCGCCTTAAAAGACAGAATTTATGAGCTTGATGAGATAAAGAAAAATTTAAACTCAAAAGATTTGGCAGTTGAAAACTATAATGGTAAAAATTTAGAGCTAAACGCCTCTCTTGCGGCACTTCATAAAAGTTTTAATGATTTAAAAGAAAAAAATCTTAAAAGCGAGCAGGAAAATAAACTCGCAAATGAAAATATAAGCTCGCTTAAAAAAGAGCTTGAACGGGTAAATTTGATAAATAAAAAGCTAGAGAAGCAAAATTTAGATGCAAATGCAAGTTTAAGTGAGCTAAATAAAAAGCTAAATTTAAGTGAAGAGAACCTTAAAAATGCACGAGATGAGCTAAAGACGCTTGATATAAAGACGAATAAATTTTTAAAAACTTTGTTTGAGCAAAATCAAACTATCTCTTTGCAGACCCAAAAGCTTGGTTTAAATGACAGTGAGTTAAAAAATTTAAGTGCAAAGATAAATTTAAAAGATGAAAAGATAAAAGAGCTGGAAAATAATCTCACGCAAACAAGCCAAATGCTAGCAGCAAAGCAAAGTGAGCTAGAAGCTCAAAAAAGGACGCTAAAGATCGATATGCAAAATTATGAAATTTTGCGTCAGCAAATAAATATTTTGCAAAAAAAGATAGCCGATACGTCAGCTCTTTTTGCTGATAGCAATAAAAGTGGTGGTAAAAATTTACTAAGCTTACAAAATGAGCTTGAAAGCGCAAAACATAAGTTAAACGAGAGCAATAAGACGATTGAGAGGTTAAATTCTAAAATAAATGAACTTAGCTCATCTAGCGTAAAAGGAAGTCCAGTAAATGCCAAAATTATCGAACTTCAAAAAGATATCGAGCAAAATTTAAATAGGCAAGATGAGCTTGAAAATGAAAATGTGAATTTAAAAAATATCTTGCAGGCGACAACTAAGCCAGAGACGCCAACAAAGCTAGTTTTGATCTCTAGCCTTGAGTGTGATGACATGGACGCGAAAGATAAGGTTAGCGTGATGTGCAAGAATAGAGTGAGCGAATTTTTGCAAAGATTTAACTCAAACTACCTTTATGAGATAATTCCGATCGTAGATAAGAAAAATTTTGTCATCCCGTCAAATGTGGCTCAAAGCATCAAAAAAGACGATCTTGGCAGGCTAAATAACTATGTAAATTATGGCGTTGGTAAAGAGCGCGCAAAGGCAGCAGCCGAGCTTATAAAAGAAGAATTTGGCGATTTTGCAAGGATCAGCTTTAGCTCAGAAGTGATCGTAAAAGATGTCACGCGTGGCTTTATCATCAAGGTTTATAGATGATCTTGGCTCAGCTAAAAAGTGGCTATCGCTACAACAGCGATACGCTGGTACTTTATGATTTTATAAGATCAAGTTTGAAAAATTTTTCAGGCAGGATTTTAGACGTTGGCGCAGGGTGCGGGGTACTTGGGCTTTTGCTTAAACGCGACTTTAAAAATTCCAGCCTAAGCTTGCTTGATATCTTGCAGATAAATGGTGAAATTTCTAAATTTAATGCCAGTAAGAATGGCTTGGAGGCAGAAATTATAAATGCTAATTTTGCAGATTTTAAAGATAGTGAGAAATTTGACCTCATCGTATCAAATCCGCCATTTTATCACGAGGGTACGAAACAAAGCGAAGATGAGCATATAAAAGCTAGTAGATACACAAGTTCTTTGGGTCTAAAAGACTTTATAAGAGGCGTAAGCATAAATTTAAAACCTCACAAAAGGGCATTTTTTTGCTACGCACCTGATGATCTTAGTCGGATCGCAATGTGCCTAAAAGAGTTTAAACTAAATTTAGTAAGCCTAAAATTTATTCATACAAAGGCTGATAAGCCAGCAAATTTAGCCTTATTTGAGGTAAGAAATAATTCAAACTCAAAGCTAAAAATTTTCCCACCTTTAGTGATGAGCGAAAATGGCTCGCATACAAAAGAGGCGATTGAAATTTTTAAAAAAGCTAATACAAACAGCATTGATTATCAGGAACTAGCGTGAGGGTGCAAGGCTTTAACTATGAGTTTGATGCGAGTTTTTGCGAGAGCTGTGGTGGCAAGTGTTGCACGGGAGAGAGTGGCTACATTTGGATAAACGAAGAAGAAATTTCAAAATTTTGCACAGCATTTAATATGAGTAAAGATGAGTTTGAAAAGCAGTTTTTAATAAGAGTTGGGCTAAGGTGTAGCATAAAAGAGAAGCCCTATGAAGATGGCTTTGCTTGTGTATTTTTTGATGAAAAAAATAAAAACTGCTCAGTCTATGAGCTAAGGCCACAGCAGTGTAGGACCTTTCCGTTTTGGAATTATTTTAAAAAAAATTTAAAGGAGCTAAAAGCAGAATGTATTGGCGTAAAATTTTAGTATTTTTTATGAGCGTATTTTTTAACTCGCAGCTACTTTTGGCTGACGATAATAAAAGTATAAATTTACGTCTAATGCAGGCTTTATTGTTTCAAGATAGCGGAGATGTGAATGCTAGCATTCAAGCTTACTCAAACATTTTTAAAGATACAAATCAAAAAGCTTATTTAAAAGAGGCGATCAAACTCGCCTTTGCTACAAAAAATGAAAATTTAGATGCTTTGATAAATGAAGGTGAAAAAAGCTTAAAAGACGATAGCGATTTTATCCGTATAAAGGTGGCAAATTTAGTAAATCTTTCAAAGCTAAATGAGGCTAAAAGCTTAATGCAAGAGCTTGCTACAAAAGAGCCAAATGCTCAAAATTTACTCATGCTTGGCACTATTTGTATGATGCAAAATGAAACAACGACTGCGCTAAAATACTTTGAAGAGGCATACTCGCTAAAGCAAGAAGAAGAAAATTTGCTCCGTATCGTTGATATTTTGATAAATCGCATGGATAAGATAAAAGATGCTACAAAATATCTTGAAAAATTTAGAGATGAACAAGGCTGCACGCTAAAGACTTGCGAGCTTTTGGCTGAAATTTACTCCCAGCAAAGAAATTTCCCAAAAGTGATTGAGCTCTTTGAAGAGCTTTATGAGCTAAATCACGACACTTCGTATATTGATAAGATCGTGCAGTTTTTTATCTATGATAAAAATTACAAAGCAGCAATTGAAATTTTAAAAAAATATAGCTACAACGATGTGGCACTTATGGATCTTTATGCGGCGACTAGTAATTTTGGTGACGCATACATACTTGCTGTTAAAATTTATAACGATAGCAGGGATTTAAATTTTTTAGCAAAAGCCGCGATTTACGAATACGAGATGAATAAAGATACCTTGAACAAACAAAAAATGTCTGAAATTTTAGACAAATTTGAAGCTAGCGTGCCAAAGCTAGAAAATGATATGTTTTTTAACTATTATGGCTACTTGCTGATAGATCATGATATTGACCCTAGAAAGGGTATAGAGCTTGTGCAAAAAGCGCTTGATATCTCGCCTGAGTCACCTTATTACGAGGATTCGCTAGCGTGGGGATATTTTAAGCTTGGTGAGTGCAAAAAGGCAAAGGGCATTATGCAGCATGCGATGAAAGATGTTGATTTTAGAGCTTCAAAAGAGGCAAAAGAGCATTTGCACCTAATAGAGCGCTGTATAATAAATTTAAACAAAAGGCTTAAAAAATGATACTTGATGAGATAATTAAAAAAACTAAAGATGATCTTGAAAAAAGAAAGGCAGACTTCCCTGAGGAGTGGCTTGGCCGCTCGCTCGCGTATAATCCATACGTGCCAAGAGATGTTTTAAGTGCGCTTAGAGCAAGTCAAAATGAGCCGATAAAAATCATAGCCGAGATCAAAAAAGCAAGCCCAAGCAAAGGTGTGATAAGAGAAGACTTTGAACCAATAAAAATCGCTCAGGAGTACGAGCCATACGCAAATGCCTTTAGTATCTTGACTGAACCACATTGGTTTAAAGGCAACATCGAGTATATCACTCAAGTCCGCCGCTACGCCTCAAGGCCGATCCTTAGAAAAGATTTTATCGTTGATAAGTATCAAATTCTTGAAGCTCTTGTTTATGGGGCGGATTTTATCTTGCTCATCGCAAAAGCACTAACTCAAAATGAGCTAAAAGAGCTTTTAGACTACGCTCATCATTTAGGTCTTGAAGTTTTGGTTGAAACTCACGACGCGAGTGATGTGAAAAAGGCTATCTTTGCAGGAGCAAATATAATAGGCATAAATCATAGAAATTTAGATGATTTTACGATGGATATGAGCCTTTGCGAGAAGCTCATACCACTTTTGCCAAATGACAAGATAATAGTCGCTGAAAGCGGTCTTTACCAGCATGAACAGCTTAGAGAGCTAAGCAAAATAGGCGTAGATGCCTTCTTGATAGGAGAGCATTTTATGAGACAAGATGATATAAAAAATGCCGTCAAAAAGATAAAGGAGGGCGAGTAATGCAGCACCTTTGTGCCCCTTGGAGAAGCGAATACTTTAGCGCTAAAAAAGATAGCTGTGTTTTTTGTGATGTTATAAACTCAGATGATGATGATAAAAATGGTGTGCTTTTTCGAGCTAAACATTGTTTTGGGATTATGAATTTATATCCGTATTCTCCAGGTCATTTTATGATAATACCAAATCAGCATACCGACAAGATCGAAGAGCTTGATGAGCAGACTTGGTTTGAGATGAGTAAATTTGTAAGGCTTGGAGTTGAAATTTTAAAAAAAGAGCTTTATGCTAATGGCGTAAATATAGGTATGAATTTAGGCAAGGCCGCAGGAGCTGGCATAGCTGAGCACGTGCATTATCACCTTGTGCCAAGGTGGAGCGGGGATACAAATTTTATAACCACCATCTCTGATGTGAGAGTAAATGGCACGCCATTTCATCCGCTTTTTGAGAAACTAAAAAAGGCATTTAGTGCCGTTATTTGAGCTTGATGTAGACCAGTGGCTAGAAAAAAGAAGCTCTTTTGAAATTTTAATAGACGCAAGATCGCCGCATGAATTTTTATATTCACACATAAAAGATGCTATAAATTTATATGCTTTAAATGATGCAGAACATAAAGAGGTAGGCACGCTCTATAAAAGCGATAGATCCATAGCAAAGAGCCTTGGCGCAAAATATATCTGCAAAAATTTACAAAATATCATTGATGAGGTTTATAAAAGAGCCAAGGTTGGTTCAGCTATTGGCATCTACTGCGCTAAAGGTGGGCTTAGATCAAATTCTATTGGCTATGTGCTAAGCATGATAGGATATAGAGTTTTTAGGCTTAGTGGTGGCTATAAAGCTTATAGAAATCACGTTTTAGAATTTCTAAATCGACCTTTAAGTACAAAATTTATCACTCTTTTTGGAAATACTGGCTGCTACAAAAGCAAGCTCATAAGGGCTCTAAGCCCGTCAATAGACCTTGAAGCTATGGCAAATCATTTAGGCTCTGTCTTTGGAGCGATAAATGGCGCGCAGCCAAGCCAAAAAAGCTTTGAAGATGCGTTGTTTGAAAAACTTATTACACTAAAAGATGAAATTTGCTTTATCGAAGGAGAGAGTAGAAGGATCGGCTCACTTACTCTTCCAAAGAGCCTTTATGAGGCGATGCGAAATGGTATAAATGTCGAAGTGAGCGCAAGTTTAGAAAAAAGAATTTCTTGTATAGTAGATGACTATAAAAGTGTGGATAAAGCTTTTTTTGACGAGTGTATGAAGAAAATTTCGCCATTTATTGATAAAAAAGCTAGAGATGAAGCTATAGCTAAATTTAATGAAAATGACACTGCCAAAGTAGCTGAAATTTTACTTACAAAATACTACGATAAAGTCTATAAGAAAAATAAAGATATTAATGTTTTTATAAATTATAACGACTTTGACGAAGCTGTTAAAAAGCTAAATGATATAAAAAATGAAGCAAAATTTTAGGCTTAGTTTAATTAAAAAATTAAGCCTAAAATTTATACAAATGAGTTTTAGCTCTTAAAATTTTATAGTCTTTGCTCACTTAAATTTATCGATTTTACTAAAAATAATATGTTTAATTTTATGTAAAATTTTTTGTATTATTCTTCTAAACTAGTTAAAAATTTTTCAAGAAAATCAAAGCAATACCTAAAATTCGCTAGAAAGTTAAAATGGATTTAAAATGCTTTGGGATATAATCTGCGATAAATTTATCAAAAGGCTAAAGTGATGATAAAACAGATTTCTGGTTCACAGATGATAAGCGAGGCCTTGCACGAAGAGGGTGTTGAGATAGTTTTTGGCTATCCTGGCGGTGCAGCTTTAAATATCTACGACGAAACATACAAGCAGACTTATTTTAAACACGTTTTGGTTCGCCACGAGCAAGCAGCCGTTCACGCAGCCGATGGATACGCTAGAGTTAGCGGTAAAGTCGGCGTTGCTTTTGTGACAAGTGGTCCTGGCTTTACAAATGCTGTCACAGGCCTTGCAACAGCTTATAGTGATAGTATTCCAATCGTGCTTATAAGCGGTCAAGTACCAACATTTATGATCGGTACAGATGCTTTTCAAGAGATCGATGCGGTCGGCATTTCACGCCCCTGTGTTAAGCATAACTTTTTAGTTAATAGCGTTGAAGAGCTACCTCGCATCATAAAAGAGGCGTTTTACATCGCAAGATCAGGCCGTCCAGGACCGGTTCATATCGATATCCCAAAAAATATCACATCAAGACTTGGTGACTTTGTCTATCCAAAAGAAATTTCTATTCCAAGTTACAAACCAACCTATAAGGGCAACTCAAAACAGATAAAAAAAGCAGCAGTTGCGATAAATGAAGCTAAAAGGCCGCTTCTATACATCGGTGGTGGTGCGATCGCATCTGGAGCTAGTGATATTATCCGTAAATTTATGAAAAAAACTGGTATCCCAGCGGTTGAGACACTGATGGCTCTTGGTGTGCTTGACGCAAAAGATGAGCTAAATTTAGGCATGGCAGGCATGCATGGTAGCTACGCTTCGAATATGGCACTTAGCGAGTGCGACCTTCTTATCTCGCTTGGAGCTAGATTTTGTGACAGGATCACTGGCAAGACGGATGAGTTTGCCAAACATGCAAAGATTATCCACATCGACATCGATCCAAGCTCTATCTCAAAGATCATAAACGCTCACTATCCAATCGTTGGTGATCTTACAAACGTGCTAACCGAGCTTTATGAAGAAGTCAATGCAAAGCCTGAAAACTACGCACCTTGGAGAGAAATTTTAGATAGATATTCTAAACTAAATCCACTTGGCTACACAGATAGCGACAAGGTCTTAAAGCCACAATGGGTCATCGAAGAGACCGCAAAGATAGCAGGAGCTGATGCGATAATCTCAACAGACGTCGGACAGCACCAAATGTGGGTGGCGCAGTTTTATCCGTTTAACCGAGCAAGACAGCTTGTCACAAGTGGCGGACTTGGCACAATGGGATACGGCCTCCCTGCAGCGATTGGCGCAAAATGTGCAAAACCAGACAATCTTGTTATAAATTTTACAGGCGATGGCTCAATACTTATGAATATCCAAGAGTTAATGACGGCTCATGAGATAAATATGCCTGTCATAAACATAATTTTAAACAATAACTTCTTAGGCATGGTTCGTCAGTGGCAGACATTTTTTTATGAAAAACGCTACTCATCAACTGATCTTAGCTTACAGCCTGATTTTGTAAAGATCGCTGAAGGATTTGGCGGTATTGGCTTTGTTTGCAAGAGCAAGGATGAGTTTAGAAAGGCTTTAAAAGAGGCGATCGATAGCAAAAAATCAGCGATGATTGATGTTAGGATCGACCGCTTTGAGGACGTGCTTCCTATGGTTCCAGCTGGAGCTGCGATTTATAATATGATATTAAAGAGCAAGGAAGAAAAATGAGTATCAGAAGAACGATTTCGGTTATAGTTTTAAATGAACATGGCGTTTTGGCTAGAATTTCTGGGCTTTTTGCAGGTAGGGGCTACAATATCGACACGCTTACAGTTGCTCCGATACCTGAGAGCAACTTCTCAAGGCTGAGCATCGTAACTAGTGGCGACGAGAGAGTTTTAGAGCAGATCGTAAAACAGCTTCATAAGCTCATACCAACGTATAAAGTCATAGAAAGTGGCGAATTTGTCGAAAAAGAGATGGCTCTTGTGAAAATTCCGCTTGGTGAAAATTTTGCTGGCCTTGAAGCGATACTAAAGGCATACAACGGCATCGTGACAAACACAAATGAAAACTATATCGTTGTCATGGTGGCTGACGATGTGAGTAGGATAGAGAGTTTTTTAAAATCGATAAAGAAATTTAACCCAGTTGACGTCGTACGTGGCGGATCTGTGATAATGGATATATGATGAAACTAAGTGAAATAGCCTTAAAAGTAAATGCTACTTTTAGCGGAGAAGATATAGAAATTTTTGCTCTAAATTCTTTAAAAAATGCAAATAAAGCTGAGCTAACATACTGCGACGGCGAGAAGAATGCAAAATTTATAAGTACGTCAAACGCTGGAGCCATCTTGGTGACAAAATCGCTTTTAGACTTGGTGCCAGTTGGCATGGTCGCACTTGTCTGCGATAACCCACACCTTGCATTTGCCTTGCTTAGTAAAGATTATGCTAAGCCGCTTTTTTGTGAGCCAAAGCCATCAAATATCGCCAAGAGTGCAAAGATAATGCCAAATGTCTACATAGGCTCAAATGTGAGCATTGGTGAAAATACGATAGTAATGGGTGGGGCATTTTTGGGCGATAATGTGACTATCGGCAAAAACTGCATCATCCACCCAAACGTAGTCATTTATAACGACTGCGTCATCGGTAACGAGTGTCATCTGCTGGCAAACTGTGTGATCGGAAGCGATGGCTTTGGTTATGCACATACAAAAACTGGCGAGCATGTAAAAATTTATCATAATGGCAATGTTGTTTTAGGCGATTATGTCGAGATCGGTGCTTGCACGACGATAGATCGTGGTGTTTTTGAAAGCACAGTGATCGCAAACTACACAAAGATAGATAATCTCGTTCAAATAGGCCATAACTGCGAGCTTGGAAATGGCTGCCTAATCGTCTCACAAACTGGCCTTGCTGGCTCAACAGTGCTAGGCAGAAACGTTGTAATGGGCGGACAAAGCGGCTCAGCTGGTCATGTAAAAGTGGGTGACTTCGCGCAGATCGCTGCACGTGGAGGCGTTAGCAAAGACCTACCTGGCGGCAAAAAATACGCTGGAGCTTATCCGATAATGGAGCTTTCAGATCAGTTTAAACTCCAAGCAAAAATTTTGAGATTTTTTAAGAAGAATTGATTGCAAGCTTTTGCGAGCTTAAAATCGCAAAAGCTTTTTATCTCGTAGCCTAAAAATGCTAATTCTATTTTAAAACTAATTAGGCTTAAAATTTATATATCAAATCTGGCAAAATACAAAATAACTATTTTATTTTAAACATCTATTTATTTGGCTTTGCTCTCTTTTATTACTCTAGCCGTTTCTATTGCGATTTCTAACTCTTCGTTTGTTGGGATGATGAGTGTTTTTATCTTAGCGTCATCCCCGTCTATGCATCTCTCGCCTCGCATGTCTTGGAAATTTAGATCGTGATTTATGTGAATGCCAAGATGTTTTAATTCATCACAGATTTTTTGCCTTGTATTTGGTGCGTTTTCGCCGATACCGCCGGTAAATATGAGCGCATCAACGCGTCCTAAAATGGCGTAATATGAGCCAATATATTTTTTTACTCGGTAGCAAAACATATCAAAAGCAAGCTTTGCTCGCTCATCATTTTGCATTTTAGCCACAACCTCTCTCATGTCGCTTGAGCCACAAATTCCAAAAAGTCCGCTCTTTTTATTTAAAAAGTTATCGATCTCGTTCCACTTTAAAACGCCGATATTTAGCAGGTAAATGACCACAGCTGGGTCCATATCGCCGCTTCTTGTGCCCATTATGAGCCCTTCAAGTGGGCTAAGACCCATCGAGGTATCGATACTTTTACCATTTTGTACTGCACAGGCTGAGGCGCCATTTCCTAGATGAAGCGAGATGGCATTAAATTTATCAAATTCTATGTCAAGCATTTTGGCCGCTTGCTTACAGACGTATCTATGCGAAGTGCCGTGAAAGCCGTATTTTCTTATGTGATGAGTCTTGCAAACGTCATAAGGTAGAGCGTAGCGGTAGGCATACTCTGGCATACTTTGATGAAATACCGTGTCAAAAACGACCACGTGAGGTACGTTTTTGCTCTCTTTCATTGCGTTTTTGATGCCAGCAAGGTGTCCTGGGTTATGAAGAGGGGCAAGTGGGCTTATCTCCTCGATCTTTTTGATGACACTCTCATCAACGATCATCGAGCTAAAAAAGCTCTCGCCGCCGTGAACTATCCTGTGTCCGATGCCGTCAAGCTCGCTTAGATCGTGCAGAGTGTGTGAAGTAACAAAGAGCTCGTTCATCGCCTCAAGTCCGTCATGGTGGTCTTTTATAAAGCGTTTTATCTCGTAGATTTCGCCATTTGCTTTTAGCACCGCTCTTGAGCTGGAGCTACCGATTTGCTCTATTAGACCGCTTGCTAGACTGGTTTTGGTATCCATTGCAAAAAGTTGAAATTTTATTGAGCTACTACCCGAGTTTAAAACCAAAATTCTCATATTATTCTCCTGCTTGTATGGCGCTGATTAAGATAGTATTTACCACGTCTTCAACGAGGCAACCGCGGCTTAGGTCATTAACTGGCTTTTTTAATCCTTGAAGTATTGGACCCACAGCTAGAGCGTTTGCGCTTCGCTGAACTGCTTTATAACAGATATTTCCGCAGTTTAAATTTGGAAAGATAAAGACATTTGCATGCCCAGCTACATCAGAGTTTGGCATCTTTTTGCTAGCGACACTTGGCTCGATAGCTGCATCAAACTGAATAGGTGCTGCGATTTTTAAATTTGCATCAAGCTCGCTCGCCTTTTTGGCAGCCTCTTTTATAAATTCTACATCAGGCCCGCTACCACTATCAGCCGTAGAGTAGCTTAGCATGGCGATCTTTGGGTTAAGACCAAAGGCGCTTGCCGTTTGAGCGCTGCTTAGCGTTATGCTAGCTAGCTCATCTGCGCTTGGATTTGGCGTGACGGCGCAGTCGGCAAAAAGCAAAATTTCTTCTTCAAGCGCCATAAAAAATGCCCCACTTACCACGCTTACATTTGGCTTTGTTTTTATGATCTGCAAAGCTGGGCGGATCGTATCAGCCGTGCTCATCGTAGCGCCACTTACCAAGGCATCGGCTATGCCTTCATGAATTAGCATCGTAGCAAAGTAAATTTTATCTTTAGCAAGTGCGTTTGCCTTGACTTCGTCCACGCCTTTGTGCTTTCTTAGCTCATAAATTTTCTTTGCAAATTCGTCTGTCAGCTCATTTTGTTCTGGATTGATCACTTTGGCTTTGCTTAAATTTAGCCCCAAAGCGGTCGCTTTTTTTGAAATTTCATCTTCAAGTCCTAGCAATATTATATTTGCTGCACCTTTTTCTAGCACGATGTGAGCTGCTTTTAAAATTCTCTCATCGTCGCTCTCTGGTAAAACAACGGTTTTGTTTGCAACTTTAGCTCTTTTTAGAAGCAAGCTTTGAAATTTAAATGGTGTGATGATATCTGCTTGATAGTTTAAAATTTCATCGATCTTATCGGTGATTAGAAGCTTTGAGTTTAGATTTAACGCCCTTAGCTCGCTTGCGTTTTCATCAAAAACTGGTGCGTTTAAATTTCTTGCTAGCTTTAAATTTAGCTCGCTTTTGCCAAAGACACTAAAGCTCTCACAGCCAAGAACTATGACAAAGTCGCTTTTAGCTTTTAGCTCTTCAAATTTATCTATAAATTTTAGAAAAAATTCTTTTTCATTTAAATTTATTAAGTTATTTTTATCGTTTTCATCTGGGATTATCTTAAAAATCTCAACTTTTTTGAATTTTGTAGCTATAATTTCTTGCAGATGTGCTAAATTTTTGTCTGTAAAAACGTAACAACTTTTCATTTGCGACCTTTTTAGGAACTTGAATTGCTTAATTTTAGCACAAAGATACTTATTTTAAGGCATTTTTTATGAATCATAAAACGATTTGGCTCGTCTTATCTGCGGGCATTATTTGCACTGGCTGCACACCAAGCGCTGATCCTCATATCAATATGAAACCTCCAGTTTATGTCGAGCAACTTCCTTCAAAAGATAGTGGAACCGGACAAAGCAATGCCGGTAGCCTCTTTGGCAAGGGCGAAAATCCTCTTTTTTCAGATAGAAAGGCGATGAATGTAAATGACATCGTGACGATCATCATCTCAGAAAATGCAAGCCAAACTTCAACTGGAAGTAAAAGTACAAATAAAGATAGCGCTATCTCGCTTGGTGGCGGTGTATTTACGGCTGGAGCCGCTCCACTTTCAAATATAGCTGATAATCTAAATAAATACGGCGATATCGGCTTTAAAGCAGGTGGCGGCAATAAATTTACAGGAAGTGGCACGAGCAACAGAAGCGAGAAATTTACCGCAACCATTTCAGCCAGGATCATAAAAATACTAAATAACGGCAACTATTTCATAGAAGGTAGCCGCGAGCTACTTATAAACGGCGAAAAGCAGATCATGCAAGTAAGCGGCGTTATCAGACCTTACGACATCTCACAAAACAACGAAATCGACTCAAAATATATAGCTGATGCCAAAATTTTGTATAAAACCGAGGGCGAGCTAGACAAATCTACCAAAAAACCTTGGGGCACAAGGCTTATGGAAGCTATCTGGCCATTTTAATGCAACTTTAAAAGCCTAAATTTAACCCGTTTGGGCTTTTAAAAATTCATATCTCAAAAATTTCTCTCGCCTTAAATATGCTAAATTTTTAAAAATTATAGTTGATATTTACTTTCAGAATAATATGCTTAAAATATTGAAAATTCATCAAAACAAAATAAAATTTTTCAAAATATTATTTTTTATATTTTGAAAATATATCGCAAAAAAAGGGATTTTAAATTTTTTAGTTAAAATT
>NZ_PPAU01000133.1:0-3186 GCF_002914195.1 Campylobacter concisus
GGAATAGATAATAGTGTAATAATCCTTTCCAAGCTCGTTTATAAAGCCATAATTTTCTTCAAAAAAGGCTTTATAATCAGAATTATCTTGTCCATCTAGCTTTGAATAGACTATATGAAATAAAAAAAATGGTCTAAACATTACAAGGTAATAATATAAATTTTCTTGATCATTGCTATCTTGCACGTCAGCAATTTTTGTATCTAGTTGATTGTTTTTTATTTTTATTGCCCTAGATAGTGCCATATAGAAGCATAAGAGCAAAATAGGATAAGTATTAGACCTGGTGCCAATACTTTTAAAATACCCTACAATTTGAGCATCATATTTATTTAAAACATTACCTCGTAGGGTTGCCAAATCTAATCCGTCCTTAACTATTGCTCCAATGTATGATTGCTCGATCAAATAGTCTAAAAAATTACCAGTAGATTTTGGCTTATTGGTGTTTAGCAAAGCAAAACCTTATTCTTGCTTTGAAAGCATTAAATTTAACTCGTTTTCTATGCTTAAAATATCGCCTTCTAGCTTTTTGCTATCAGATATGATCTTTTCAACAGCAAATTCTTTTTGAGCATAGTCGCTAATAGCCGTTCTTAAAAAGGCTACGTTTTGCCTTAATGCCAAAATAGCATTATTGTAACTATACAAAACTCCAACCAGTTTTGAATATTGTTCCATCTTGGTTGATAGAATTCTAGTTGGAGTTTCTATGTTTGTTTTTCTTGTGGTCTTAAAGTATTGTTCTGTTTGTTTTACTGCCATTTCTAATGCTGTTTGCACCTGGGCGCATGTTGCTGCACTATTATAGTTATTAATAGTGCAAGCACCAAACAATGAATTCGCCAAAAAAATACTTACTAGAACAATCTTTTTCATATTAAATTCCAGGAACTGATACGCCACCTACATCGCCAGTGCCAGTGCCAGTGCCAGTGCTACCACTATTTAAGATTTGATTTACGACGTTACTAGCCTCTTGTCTTGCATCTTTTACTGAATTAGTTATTTCAGCCAAAGCAGCTGTCGCATAAAATGGTGTAGAACACTCTTTTATTTTTGCAAAAGATATTCTTGCTAGCTCTTTTTTAGCTTCAGTGATTTTGGTCATGTAAGACATTACTAGAGAATTTTTCATATCTTGCTTTTGTGCTTCTGCAATAAAATAACCACGCTTTGAAGGCAATAATCTATTGAGCGCGTTTTGTGATGTATCTTTAATCTTGTCTGGATAGATTGTTTCTAGCGCACTTAGCATCATAGCACCCTCTTCCTCAGCTGTTTTAACATAGTTAGCCTCTAAGCTTTGTGCTGTTGTGCTTCCAGTTTTTCCTGATTGACTAGCAAAATATCTTTGCTGACATCTTTTAGCATTTTCAAGTGATGTTTCTTTGTAGCAGTTTGTATTCGCTACTAAATCGCTTGTAATTTCACTTTCTATTGTTGTTGATTTTGCAAAAGATGGCGATGTTGCTTTAGATAATTGCTGCGCAGTTTTAACCCTATTGTCAAAAATTTCTGACTCCGTAGGTCTTGTCTGATTAGCAGGCGAGCATATATCATAATAGTATTGCAACTTGCGCTTTACATTATTATCATCAAGATTTTTTAGCCCAGTTAGCGGAAACTGCTTCATACACTGAGCAATTACATCAGCTGCGGCCGAACTCTCTCCAGTTTTAGCATCGATAAAATTTGAATAGATAAGAGAAAAATTATCCATGCTCTCATTAGTATATTCACCATAAGCATTTTTTTGATTTCTGTTCTTGGTGCCAGAGCCTAAGAAGCATTTGTTGTCAGATTTTGTATTATCGCTACCAGTGTGGATATCTCCGCCAGTAATAGGGAAATACTTGTCTGATCCAGTAAGAATATTATTTAATGGATCTTGAACCCTATTTCTTACCGCATCTTTTACTTTATTCTTGGCTTCATCAGTCATTTTGCCAAATTCTTCTTTGCCATCACCTATTACTTCATCAACTTTTTCATCAAACATCTTACAAAATTCGGTTAAGAAGTTATCTTGGCAGACGTTCAAATCAGCTGACACGGTGCAAACTCCAAGATCAAGGCCGTTATTTAAAATTCCTAAGAGCTTATTTACTCCACTTGTCAAAGCCCCTGCTGCGCTACCGCAAATGCCAGAATTGCCAACATTAAAATCAGGTAAAGAGCAAGTAGCCTTTAGGTGATCAACGCCATATTTCGTGGTTTGGCTTCTTAGACTATTATTGAGTAAATTTGTTATAGTGTTGGTAATACCGCCACTACCTAGGCCACCTAGCCCACCAACGCCATTTAATATATTACCTACCATGTCGCTTGTTGAGCCGCCAATATTGCCTATCTTATCAATAGTGCTACTACCCATATTTGCCCAATCTGACATACTAGCTGATGAAAGGGTTGTGAGTAGTGCAACCGATAAAATTATTTTTGAAGTAGATTTGAACATCTTTCGTCCCCCGAAATGCTTTTACAAAAAGTTTTATAATCTGTTTCGTTCTTAAAATATGTCTTATATCCACTTAGAGTTTCGGCATATTTCATACCTGAAGCGTCAAGCACTCTCTTTATTCTCTCAGTTTTTGGGAAAGTTTGAGAGCTTTCTTTCATAATAGATATAGGGCTTGTAGCTTCTATTGAATTATCAGCCACTGGCAATATTGAATTATATAATGGCTGTTGAGTTTGCGAACCAGCTCCTATCTCGCTTGGGCTATAAGGTGCGACGACACCATTGTTGTTGCCATTTATAGTATTGTAGTTTGTCTGAGATGCTTGTTCGATCTCAGGTAAAATAAATATATCCTCTATTGAAAGTCTTTCTTTTACTTCTGGAGCTTCCATCTGGATAATATATTGTCCCTCGGCATTTCTTGTTCTATATACTCTTGGGAAAGTAATCTTATTGCTTTCCATGTAGTATTTACCAGCCTCATAGCTATCAATTATTGATCTATACTTCTGAGTTTGTCTGATTAGATCAAGCACTGCTTTTTCATAGCCAGCTTTTTAAAATTTCTCGTTAGCATCGTTGTAGCCCTTTTGGTAGTAGAAATTTTGTATTTCAGTGATGTCCTTTAAAGCTTGTCTCTTATACACATCTGACGCTGCCGACGAAGAGGATGTTGTAGTCTTCTTTGCATTCCGTGTCATTACAGAAAAAGAATATAGTTA
>NZ_PPAU01000134.1:0-449 GCF_002914195.1 Campylobacter concisus
GGTTTTATCTTTGAGTACCAGTGGTACATCAAAGCATTTTGCATGATTGAGATATTTAAAAAATCTTGTGCGGTAATGTCATACGGCTCTAAATTTATAGAAAAGGTCTTTTTAATAGCACTTGATAGCGCAAAACCGCGGATAGTAGCCATTCCAAAAAGTGAAATGGCTCTTGCGATAGTTGTGATCTCTTGAGAAAAACCGTAAAGGGGTGAGTTTGCTGAACGTAAGATATTTGCTGTTAGCATAGGGTCTTTTTCGACCACTTTTGTGAGATCATTTATCGAGCTATTTTCGTCAGCATGTAGGCGCTGGATCTGTATGACAGTGTCGTCTAGTGGCGGAAGCGCTTTGATTTTTTTAAAAACTGATTCATTCATGTAAAGTGACTCTTTTGGTTAAAAATTTTGTCACATTATAGCAAAAAGCTGCAGCATAAAACTTAAAGA
>NZ_PPAU01000135.1:0-469 GCF_002914195.1 Campylobacter concisus
CTCTTGCGCCCACAGTGTCGCTACTTAGCCTAGCGCAACCAAAAGCGCCTGTTTCGATTAGTACGTTTGAAAGCCCCTCGCTTCTTGAGCTAAGCGTAAAAATTTTTGCCTCACTATAAAGCTTTGTGACTTCGCCCATGTGACCTAGAAAACTGATGTTAAGCCATAAATTTGACGCCATTTTTTTTAGTTCCGTCTTCTGCCTATCACTGCCTGCGCTCTTTATCTCCCAGCCTTCAAGCAAGCTCTTATCTATCTTGCTAAGTGCCTCAAAATAGAAAACATAGCCCTTTACCGCCCACCGTCTCCTCCCGCATAAGATGACATGTTGCTTCTAGCAATTTTCTGTCACGTCGATACAAATTGGTCTCTGCATGACCTAGCAGTTTTTGGCATATTTATGGTAGTCGTAGCAGTTTTTGCTTACAGCGCTTATGCCACCTACAACGCGGTAGCTCATATCACGCAT
>NZ_PPAU01000136.1:0-555 GCF_002914195.1 Campylobacter concisus
ATAACAGTGAAGTATAACGAGGAGTAACTTGTGATTATTCAGACAGATAAAGGGAATAAGAGAGGGAGTGATGACTGTGGGGCTGATGGATTTTTTTTATTCAAGCAGAAGTCGGCATACGAGATTCATGAGCGTCTCGTGGGCTCTGATGAGTTCTTGCTCGCGCGCAGCGTCGATGTTGCCGCCTGCGTAAACCTGTGTCAAATCATGAACACTAAAGCGCTGCGGCTCTTTGAGAGCCTCTTGTAGCAGGCGTTTGTTTATGACCGAGTTTTGGATATCAGGGTGTGCTAAGATGATTAGAGTTTTCATTTTTCTCCTTAAAAAATTTAGCAAGAAGTGGGATTTATTTGATAAATAATTGAATAAAAACAGCAAAATTTTTAAAAGAATTTTTAGAGCCAGATGGCTCTAAATTTAAGATTTGACGTTTTCTAAACTTGCCTTTATAAAGCCTAATATCACAGGATTTGGCTTAGTTAGACGGCTAGTAAATTCAGGATGACACTGTACACCACAAACCACGGATGGCCTTTGAGCTCAATAGCCTCTATC
>NZ_PPAU01000137.1:0-506 GCF_002914195.1 Campylobacter concisus
GCTAAATTTATGAGGCTTGACGCTGAAGCCAATGATAAAGAATTTGACTATAACGAAACAAGAGATAAGAACAATAGCAAGGCCGTAAGATACGAGATAAGCATGCACAACTCAAACATCGATCACATAAATGAGCAAATAGGAATTCTAACAGAGCAGATCCATCAACGCCAAAGTGAGCTAAATGAGCTTAGAAATAAAATTTCTCAAACTCAAAATAGCTACAACCTTGTTTTAAAAGAAAAAGCTATCATGGAGCCTATCTTTAAAAAAGGTCTTGTTAGCGAGGTTGAATACATCCAACTTCAAAGACGCGTAAATGACCTAAAAGGCGAGCTTGACGCATCTGTGCTTGCCGTGCCAAGGGTCGAATCGACCATAAAAGAGGCAAAAAATAAGATAGAAGAGGCAAAGCTGGCATTTAAAAATAATGCAAAAAAAGAACTAAACGAAGTTTCAGCAGAGATCGCAAGGATTAATGAATCACAAATCAGTCTAAGCGATAG
>NZ_PPAU01000138.1:0-975 GCF_002914195.1 Campylobacter concisus
GCAATATGCACATAAAAATTAATCAAGAACTTATGAAAGCCATCAACATAGAGGCAGGTAGATTATTAGGCTGGTTAAGAAGTCCAGCTGAAGCAGGCGATGAATTAAATATAAAAGAGGCTGAGGCAAGGCAATATTTTGGGAAACTTGTCGAGATACCTATGAGCAGCATTAAAATGCTTGTAGCATGAAATAGGGGGCTTTTATGAAAACGCTTACAAAAGATAGAGCTGAAATTTTGATAAATAAAGTAGTCAAGGGTATAACAATACCCTTGTATTATTTTGACTACAAAGTAAGAAAAGGCCAATATATAGGCAGCGGTTGGAGAGAGCCTGACGAGTGGAAATATCACGAAAATAGTAATGATATAAATAAGGCCATGACAGATATTGTTGAAGTTTTGGGACGTTTAATGGCCAGACATTTTGATAATATAGCAGACGTTGAGCTTCATAATGCTATCGATAGTTTTATAAACAAGAAATTTTGTCAAGTATTTGATTTGGTGGCCAGCTTAAAAAAAGAATTGGATTTTGATTTTTTAATATATGAGAGCGCAGAGGATCTACTAGATAATATTTGGAAATGTGCTGACGAGATTAAACGTAAGTTTTTTTTTAAAAAAAAAAAGAGAATAAAATGTTTGAAAGAAATAGTTTTGCCCCTACACTAGGAGTGCTTTTAGGAATTTTGCTTGTTATGACTGCTTTTTTGGCATTTAGCTTTGGCTATTTACTTGACTTTGAAGAGCCTCTTTTTGCAAGCTTTTGTATATGGGCTTTTTTGATGTATAGCGTATTATTTTGCTTCGCATCAGGTGGAGCATTTAAAAATATTGAAAAATAAATAAGAAAAAATAAAATTATAGTTAAATACTTGTTTTTTATTTAAAAAACAATATAATTATTAAAGTTATAATAAAATTATATAAGATTATTTAAAAATTATATAAAATTATGATAAGTATATTAA
>NZ_PPAU01000139.1:0-643 GCF_002914195.1 Campylobacter concisus
CGCAGTTATACAGTCAAGTGCCTTGGTGTTTTGATACCGTTTAACGAGAGCAAGATACCCTCTCTCATTACATTCTTATATTTGATATACAAATATCCATTCAATGCTCAGATCAACATAGTACATAAGCAAACTTTTGGCCACTATGATTGGATTTTGGCAAAGTGAGCTTAACCTTATACTATACTCTTTTAGAGCCTCTTCAATTCTCATTTTCTAGCTCATTTATCCGCTCAAAAAGGCTTGGGTGCGAGTGATAGACAAATGAGTAAAGCCAGTGCGACTTCGGAAATGCTTTGTTTTCGCTGCCAAGCTTGGTTAGGGCGTTTATCATGTCAGTTTTGTTTGAAATTTCTTTTGAAAATCTATCTGCGCCAAATTCATTTTTGCGGCTAAAGTGCGAGATGATCGGCGAGAAAAGAAAGCTAAAAATAGGCGAGAAAAGCACCAAAAAGATGATGATGCTAGCACCATTTTGCCCTAGTCCTATCACCTCGTATGCGCTTGTGCTCACGTTTCCAAAGATAAAAAATAGACAAAATAGCATTACCGCACTTAGCGCTATCATTTTTAGGATATCTTTATGCTTAAAGTGCCCAAGCTCGTGCCCCAAAACCGCCACGATCTCTGCGGTGCTTAGCTT
>NZ_PPAU01000140.1:0-97451 GCF_002914195.1 Campylobacter concisus
TAATAACTTTGTTAAAAAACTACTACTATTTAATAAAGCTAAATATAAATTAAAATTTTACATAAATGCGTTAATCAATATTTTTTATAAAAATAACCAAAAGTATTTTTTGGTTGATAAATTTTAAGTATTAAAGTCATACGACTTTATTTTTGAAGCAGATATTAAGAAAAACTAAAAGGAGAGAAAATGAATAATCTAGGTATTAAATCTAAGATTATGGCGATAGTTATCGTCAGTCTTATTGGCCTTGGTATCATGAGTGCATACATGCTAAATGGTATCTTAAAGACTCGCTCAAAAGCAGAGTTTAGTGAGAAAATCGTGGATACAATCATAAATCAAAATAATTTTATCCATGAGATGCAAAAAGAACGCGGATTTAGCTCAGGTGTGTTAGCAGGAGGGGATAATAAAAATTTATTAGAGCAGCGTAAAAAAGTAGATGCTGCGCTTGATAAGCTTGAAGAGAAAAATGAAATAGCTCCAGAGATAAATAGTATCCGCTCAAATGTAGATCAAAAAAGCGGCAATGATCTAATTAGTCGTATAACAAAAATTTTAAGAAAAGAGGTCATTGCTATAAATGGATATAGTGATAAGCTTGAGCCTAGCTTGGTAGATGATCTAAAGCGTATCATTATTGTTGGTGAGATAAAAGAGTCTTTTGGTATTTTGCGTGCTACTTTAAATGGAATTTTTACTAAAAAGAGCATAAGTAAAGATGACTATAACAAAGTAGTTGCACTAAATAGTGTTATAAATAAATTTATGCAGGATTTTGACGATTACAATCCAAAAGAATTTAGCGATGAATTTGATGCCATCGCTAGAAAAAAGGCCGATTTTATAGATGCTATAAATATTATTAAAAATGTAGTTACTACTGAAGATGCATCTTATGACGCAGCGAGTTGGTTTTCAAAGATAAGCATTTCAATAGATGCTATGAGAGAGCTTGAGCTTAAACTACTTGATAGTATGCAAAAAGATGCACAACATATAAAAAGTGAAGCAAATGCCCAACTTATTTTTAGCTCAATAGTGATTGCGATTTGTATTTTGCTTATGTTGCTAGTATCTACATTGATAGGTAAAAATTTGATCTCTGGCATAGATCAGACTAAAAATGGCTTAGTTAAGTTTTTTGACTTTTTAAATAATAAAACTAATAAAGCTGAATTTTTGGATCGTAGTGGTAGCGACGAGATCGGACAGATGAGTGCGCTGATAAATGAGAATATCAAACAAATCGAGGCAAATTTATCTGAGCAAAATAATTTCATTAAAGAAGCAAATACTTTTGTAAATCAAATCGGCAAAGGTAACTACGTAGCTCAGCTTAATGCAGATACTTCAAACCCTGCACTTAGCCAGCTAAAACAAACTTTCAAAGACTTACAAATCGCACTTAAACATGCTATTGCGGAAAATGGCGATGACGTGTTAAATCTACTAGAAAGCTTTAAAAAACAAGACTTTACTAAAAGGCTTGAAGATGATGGCAAAATGGCGGTTGGTATAAATGCTCTTGGTGAAGAGATAGCCAAGATGTTAAGGGCAAATTTAGATCAAGCTCATGTGCTAGAAGAAAAGGCTGAGGCTTTAAGCCAGTCAATGAAAGAACTAACTCAAGGCGCAAATGTACAAGCAAACTCACTTCAAGAGTCTGCTGCCGCAGTAGAGCAAATGTCAAGTTCAATGAATGCAATATCTCAAAAAACATCTGATGTTATTAGACAAAGTGATGAGATTAAAAACATCATAACTATTATTAGAGATATAGCTGATCAAACAAATTTACTAGCTCTTAATGCCGCAATCGAGGCAGCACGTGCAGGAGAGCACGGCAGAGGCTTTGCGGTTGTTGCAGATGAGGTTAGAAAACTAGCAGAGAGAACTCAAAAATCTCTAACAGAGATCGAAGCAAATACAAATGTACTAGCTCAATCAATCAATGAAATGAGTGAATCTATAAAAGAGCAAAGTGAAGGAATTAACATGATAAATCAATCAGTTGCTCAAATAGACACACTTACAAAAGAAAATGTAGTAATTGTCAATAAAGCAAATGAAGTAACATCTGATGTTGACGATATGGCTAAGGCAATAGTAAACGAAGTTAGAAAAAGTAAATTTTAATCTTTGACTTACTCTTAGAGCTCCTATTATTCTATCCCTTAAAATAATTAAGGGATAGAACTTATCTATAAAAATTTATATGCTACTTTGCTATACGATTATTTATAGCATTTTTCTTTTATTACGGATTTAAACAATTTTTAATATAGAAATACTGATAATTAAGCCACTAAATCACCTTAAAGGACACTATTATGAAAAAGATCTTTGCTCTTTTACTCACAGCTTTTGTTGCTCTTTGTGCAAATGAGCTAAAATTTGGCACAGCGGCGAACTACCCACCATTTGAATATATCGATGAAAATAACAAAATAACAGGCTTTGACATCGAGCTAATCGATGAAATTTCAAAGCGTGCAGGCTTTTCATATAAGATCATAAATATGAGTTTTGACGGCCTTATCCCAGCACTTAAAGCTGGCAAAATAAATGGCATCATAAGTGCGATGAGTGCGACTTCAGATAGATTAAAATCGATTGATTTTACAAAGCCATACTATCTAACTGAAAATCTTTATCTAAAGAAAAAAGATAATGACGCATTAAAAGCTAAAGAAGAGCTAGCTGGCAAAAGAGTTGGCGTGCAACAAGGCACCGTCCAAGAGATAGCAGCAAATGCTATAAATGGCGTAAAAGTAGTGCCTTCAGAGGATACTGTGCCACTTATCATGGGATTAAAAGTTGGTAAATTTGATGCAGTCATCCTTGATAGCTCTATCGGATATGGCTTTATCAAGAAAAATCCAGAACTCGAAGCATTTTTCAAAGAAGTTGATGGTAGCGAGGGCTTTTCAATAGCTTTTGATAAAGGAAAAGAGAGCGCGTTAATAGAAAAAATAAATCAAATTTTAGATGATATGAAAAAAGACGGAAGCTACGAAGCTTTACTTAAAAAATACGATCTAAAATAATCTTCTAGCCTGCAAATTTGCAGGCTTATACTAAATTCTGCTTTGTCTATCGATTAAAATTAAAAAGGAAAATAATGAGAAAAATTTTGTTGCTTTTTTGTCTAGTAATGGGTCTTTTTGCGCTTCAAAACGATAAAGATATGTTAAATGGAGAGCTAAAAAACGGGCTAAAATACTATATCAAAGAGAATAAATTTCCACAAAAAACAGCTATTTTTTATCTTGTTATAAATTCTGGTTCAACTGATGAAAAAGATGGCGAGCAAGGTCTTGCTCACTTTTTGGAGCACATGGCATTTAATGGTAGCCGTGATTTTAGCAAAAATGAGCTCATTAAGCAGCTTGAGAGCCTTGGTGTAAAATTTGGAGCTGATCTAAATGCACAGACGAGCTACGATCAGACGAGCTATGTCTTAACGATTAATGTAAATGAGAAAAATTTACAAGATACGTTTAAGGTCTTTTCGAATTGGATAGATGGCGTTAAAATCGATCCTAAGGAGCTTGATAAAGAGCGTGGCGTCATAATGGAAGAGGAGCGTCAGAGAAATACGCCAGGATATAGGCTTTATTTGGCTCAAACAAAGGATATTTTTGAGGGCAGCATCTATCTAAAAAGAGTACCAATAGGCGATATGAACGTCATCAAAAGCGTAGATGCTAAGCACATGCAAGAATTTTACGAGAGGCTTTATCAGCCAAGATTTATGAGCTTTGTTGCTGTTGGCGACTTTGATAAAAATGAGATAAAAAACTTAATCGAAAAAAGCTTTAGCCAAGCAAAAAATACAAATTCTTACATTCATCCAGAAAAAAATATTAGCTTTAAAAATGGTTTAAATATTTTTAACTATGACTCGAATGAAACTGGAATGGAGCTAGTTAGACTTAGCTATTTTGATAAATTTAGTCCAGTTTTAAATGAAGCTGATGCAAAGAGAAATCTAGAAGATGCACTTATCGCAAGCCTAATAAATATGCTTTATGAGCAAAAAAATGCAAATAATTCATCAAATTTAAGCACTGATTTTATAGCTCAAACACTTCAAGCAAAGCAGAAAATTTATAGTTTTGAAACAAATGTACTTGGAGGCGATTTTAACGCAAGCCTTAAAGATATGCTTGGTGTTATAAAAGGCATTAAAGAGTTTGGCTTTAATAAAGATGATTTTGAAGATGTAAAAAAGGCGTTTGCGGCAAATGTAGATGCAAAATTTAAACGCTCAAAGACTAAAAAATCAAGTGCTTACGCAGGACAAATTTTAAATATGATAGAAAATGGTGGCTTTGTGTTAAGCGACGAAGACGACAAAGAGCTTAGTTTAAAGCTATTAAACGAGATTACATTAGCTGACGTGAATGATAGATTTAGGCAAATTTTGGCCATTTCTGATGAACGTGTAAGAATTTTTAGCAAAGATGGTTATAAGCTTAGCAAAGATGAGTTTTTAAAGCTTTTTGCCAAGGCTCCTGCTTATAACACAAGTCTATCTGCTAGCAACAACGATAAGAGCCTAGGCAATGAAAATTTAGAGCCAAAAGAGATAAACTCAAGAAGTTTTGATGAAAAAAATGGAATTTATACCTACAAAATGTCAAATGGCTCGCAAGTTATCTTTAAGCCACTAGCTACTAAAAAAGATAGCGTTTTGTTTGCAGCCGTCAGCAAAGGAGGCACATCAAATTTGACTGATCCAAAGCTTGGTAGCTTTGCAGTTGCGCTTACGAACGAGAGTGGCGTTGGTAAATTTAATAACTATGAGCTCTCAAAGGCACTAAATGGAAAGATCGTAAGCTATGAAAAGGGCATAGAAGCGCTCACACAAGGTATTTATGGCTCATCAAGCACCAGCGATCTTAGCTCACTGCTAGCTGTTATAAATTTAGAATTTAACGCTCCAAAAGCCGATGCAAACGTGCTTGAGAGGATAAAGCAAAGAGCAAAAGATGAGCTAAGTAAAGAGCAAAATTTGCCTGAATATAAATTTAGCACCGAATTTAGCAAGTTTTTTTATGAAAACAATAAACGTGTCGCGCCGCTTGAGATGGCTGATATCGATGCGTTAAAGCTAAATGAGCTAAAAGAGATTATCAAAGATAAATTTACAAACGCAGCCTCATATACTTTTGTAATCATCGGTGATACCGACGAAGAGAGGCTTTTGCCGCTTGTTAAAAAGTATATTACCACTTTGCCAAAGCTTGGCGAGGCTGAAAATTTTAAAGACGATGGCGTGCGAAGTATCAAGGGGCAGCATACATTTACAAGGGAGTATCAAAGCACAAAAAGAAGCGATGTTAGCATAAACATCATAAATTCTGATGCAAAATATAGCTTTGAAGGAGCGATTAAACTAAGGGCATTAAGCGAAATTTTAAAAACAGCGCTTCGAGAAAAGATCAGAGAAGATAAGGGCCAAACATACGGTTTTAGCCTAAATACCAAGCTCTCACGCTATCCTTTTGAGCATTCAGATATGCTAATTAGCTTTACTTGCGATCCTGCAAATACAGACAAGATCATCGCCGAGATAAAGCAGATAATAGCTAGCATAAAGCGTAGTGGTGCGATCTTGCCAAAGCATTTGGAGGACTATAAAGCACAGAGTGAAATTTCTATAAAAAAAGATTACGAAAAGCCTGAGTTCTGGCAAAAGCTCATCATCTCAAATAAAATTTTTAACACGCCACTTTATACGGCTGATGAGTACATAAGTGCGGTAAAAGCTATCACAAATGAGGACATCAAAGAGGCTGCAAAGCTATATCTTGATGAGAAAAATATGGTGATAAGTATAAATAATCCGAAGTAGAAATTTTGGGGGCAGCTGGCTGACTCTTAAAATTTAAACGCGAGTAAAAATTTATTAAGATAAGCTAGCTTTTTAAATTAGTTGGCTAAATTGGCTTTTTAAATTCAAATCTAAGTAGAAATTTAAAGAGCCAAGCTAGCCCCTAAAATTTCAGCCTAAAGCCAAAGCTAAGCGAGAATATCCTTTGGCTTTAGCTTGTTTAGCTTTTGTACTAGATCATCAAAGCTCGCTCCATTTTCGACCTCGCGCCTGATAAATTCCTCAAAAAACTCACGTTTGATATCTTTATCTGTGTAAGTTACGCTCTTTTTGGTAACTTGCATAGGCTTAAATTTCTCTTCTTCTATCTCTTCATCGCCATTTTCTCTAACTGGCGTAAGAGCGATATTTTGAAGCACATCAGCGATGCTCTCGCCCTTTTCATAACTTGTTTTTAGAAATTTTAAAAACTCATCTTTGCTATTTTTATCAGCGTAGCTTACGCGGTGCAACATAGGCTGACCTAAGAATTCTATACGTTTTTTATCCGAGCTTTGCTCGTAATGTAAAGCCCCGTCTTTAAAAGAAATTTTTACATTTGCATGCTCGCCAAGTATCCTTTCGGCGGTAAATTCCAGCCATTTATCTTTAAACTCATCGATACTTAGATCAGAGTCTAGTAAATTTGTAGCCTCACGGCTTAGATAAAGAGCACCAAAAGCATTGTTAGTTATTTTGTTATTTACGTTCATTTTGTGATTTTTGATGAACTCATCTACGCTAAAGCCGTTTTTCTCGCTAGTGATGATGGAGTTTAGTCGCCAAAGCTTCGTACTATCAATGAAATTTTTAAGGCTAGAGATTTCATCTTTGTTCACCCCACTATCAAGTCCATTTATCTTGCCCCAGATAGAAATTTTATCATTTGATGAGTAGCCAGAGAGCGGTAGATGCTTGATGTCCGCAGTTTCAGCGGGAATTTCTACTTTGTTTAAATTCGTGTTTGTGGCTTGGCGCTTACTAAAAGCGTCTTGATAGCTAAAGCTTTGGTTAAATCCATTTAGTGCGTTTATCATGTCAAATCCTTTAACACTATATCGGCAAATGGATTTAAATTTTAAGTGGAATTATTTTTTATTGCGGTATTTTTCAAAAATGGCGATCATTTGGTATGAGTTTTGGGCGATTTTAAATTTATTTGGATTTTTGCCAAGTAGCTCTTCTCTTAAAGAGTCGATAAATTCCCTATCTTTTTTGCAAGCCTCAAAGCTTACTCGTCCCCTAAGTACGGCCATAAATATAATATCAGCAGTCGCATTTATCATCTCAAGCATTTTTTCTTCGCTCATTTTTTGTGGATTTTGCCCTTTTTAAAGCAAATATTATTCCTTTACGCTTACAAAATTTACTATTTTTACCTCTTGGCTCTCTTTGCAAGCCTCCAGCGCAGCTGCGTTTTTCACCATATGAACGCTTTTCATATGCTCTTTTTGGCTTGCAAGATCTTCCCAAATTTCCATAAAGCAGTATTCATTTTTACCGCCCACAACCATGCCGCACTCGTAGCTTATGCAGCCTTTATCTTTCCTTGAAGCTGGCACGATCTCTTTTAAAATTTCTTCAAATTTTGCTTCAAAACCAGCTTTAATTTTTAAGTTTACATAAAATCCAATCATCTGCCCATCCTTTAAAAATTTTTGGCTAAAATAGCACAATTTAGATGCAAGTTTGCGTATTACATTACAAGGCCTTTAAACGATGAAATGATACAAAACCCTAAATTTATAATTTCTAAAACCAATCAAAAACAATAAATTTAACCAAAATCGGAGAGAAAATGAAAAGACGAGACTTTTTAAGATTAAGCGCATTAGGCGCGGCTAGCCTTCAAGCAAAAGAGCTTGGAAGCGCAGAGCAAGCGTTATTTGACAAACAAAGCGGACTAAGCGCAAATAAATTTGGCCCATTTTACGTAAGAACTATCGCAGGGCGCGTGGTCGAGACCGTGCCATTTGAGGGCGATGCTTATCCAAACGAGCTAAATAACGCAGTCATTGACTACATCCAAAACGAGAGCAGAGTAAAATATCCATTTGTTAGAAAGAGCTTTTTAGCCAATCCAAACAACCCAAAACCAGAGCTTCGTGGTAAAGAAGAATTTGTGCGTGTGAGCTGGGACGAGGCCATAAAGCTAAGTGCAAAAATTTTAAAAGAAAATTTTGATAAATACGGTGCTGAAGCGATCTACGGACAGGTTTATCAGTGGGGTAGCCTTGGCAAAGTTGGCCACAGCCAAAAGACCGCAAAAAGGCTACTTAATGTGCTTGGTGGCTACGTAAATGAGCTAGGTGGCTACTCATACGGCGCAGCGACTGTCATTATGCCTCACGTCACTGGCTTTGTCGATCCTGCGCTAGTGCCAACAAAGTGGGAGGCTATCTTAAAAAACGCCAAAACGATCGTATTTTGGGGCACAAACCCAGTCGTTTCAAACAAGATCGCCATTGGCGTGCCACTTCACAACTCATATAAATACTATGATGAGATCAGAAAAAAAGGCGCGAGTGGCGAGATGAAAATTTATAGCGTCGATGTTTATCACAACGATAGCGCAAAGTACTTTGACTCAAAATACCTTGAAGTCGTGCCTTGCACCGATACAGCTATGATGATAGGTATGTGTAACTACCTTTATGAAAAAGGGCTTTACAGCAAAGAATTTATAGAAAAATACACAGTTGGCTTTGATAAATTTAAAGACTATATGCTTGGCAAAACTGACGGGGTCAATAAAAATTTAGCTTGGGCAAGCAAAATTTGTGGCGTGAGCGAGCAGGATCTTGCTAAATTTAGCGAAGATCTAGTCAAAAACGACTCAGTGATAATTAGTGGCTACGCCATTCAAAGACAAGATCACGGTGAGATGGCATACTGGGCGCTTGTGACACTAAATGCGATGCTTGGACACATCGGTAAAGAGGGTTGTGGTTTTGTCACAAATGACGGCATGCACAAAAATGCTGATGAGAGCTTCATAGCGCCTAAACTAGCGACATTTGAGACGAAGGTACCTCAAAAATTTATTGATAGCGGGCTGGTACCAAGGACAAAGGGCTATGACATGCCAAACTCAAGGCTAATAGACGCGCTTCTAAGCCCAGGCAAGGAGATAACAAGAAACGGCAAGAGCTATAAACTGCCAAAGATTAGAGTGATGTTTAACGCAAATGGCTCGACTTTCACAAGGCATCCTGACGCAAATAGAGCGATAAAAGCTATGCGAAACGTTAATGCTATCATCACTTGCGAGCCGTTTTGGACAAGTACAGCTAAATTTAGCGACATTGTCTTGCCAGCTGCGCTTGAATATGAGCGAACAGACATCGAGATGGCAAACTCAACGAGTGAGTATCTATTTGCGATGAAGCCGCTTGTTAAGCCATTTGGCGAGAGCGAGAGTGACTTCGAGATCGCAAGGCTGATTGCCAAAGAGTGGGGCAGGGAAGAGGCATTTAGCGAGGGTAAAAGCGAGCTAGAGTGGGTCAAGACAATATATGAAGATGCCGTTAAAAAGGCTATCGAGCTTGGGTATGAGAGTATGCCAAGTTTTGAGGAATTTTGGGAGAAGGGATACTTTAGATTTGACAAGATCGATGAGAAAAAACGCTACTTTACAAACTATAAGAAATTCCGTGACGATCCAGTGGCAAATCCGCTAAAAACGCCATCTGGCAAGATAGAAATTTACTCTGAGACGGTTGCTGGCTTTGGCTATGATGACTGCCCACCGCATGCAGCTTGGCTTGAGCCATTTGAGTGGCTTGGCGCAAAAAATAAAAAATACCCTATCGCCATCAGCGGCGCGCACTCTAAATTTAGGCTTCACTCACAGCTAAATAACTCCGTGCTTCGCAACTTTAACGAGATCGCAGAGCGCGAGCCAGTGCTTATAAATCCAAAAACAGCTGAGGCTAGAGGGATAAAGATGGGCGACGTGGTGCGTGTATTTAACGACAGGGGAGAAATTTTGTGCGGTGCCTTTGTGACCGAGGATGTGCCACAAAATGTCGTAATAGTAAGCGAAGGTGCGTGGTATGACCCTGAAAAACCGGGTGAAAAGAGCCTTTGCTTGCACGGAAATTTAAATGTGCTCACAAAAGACGTGCCATCAAGCAAGATGAGCCAGAGCAACACCGCTCACACAAGCCTTGTGGATGTCGAGAAATTTAAAGGCGTGCCAAAGCGTGTAACTGCATTTGACGCACCAAAGATCGGCATAATGCACGCATAAAATAAAAGCTATCCTTAAATGGATAGCTCTAAGTTTTAAAAATTTTATTTATCTTAATAGCAATGAATTTTCACAAAGCTCTTCAATCTTTGAAATTTGCTCTTTAACTCTTGCTTTTAAGTCATCAAGCATTGCTATTTTTAAAGTATAAATTTCATTAAAATCGCTCTTTATATCAAGCAAAATTTTATTTAAAAACGAGCTATTTGAGCACATTAAAGCTTCAAATTCATAAAGGCTAAACGCATCAAGCATACGCTCATAGACGTCTTTTGCACTTGGAATATAAAGTGGCGTATTCATCTGCAGATGCGACTCTAGCGTCTTTTCTATCTTTTGTTTTATAAAATAAACCGCGAGTTTGAGCGCGTTTTCATAGTTTGAGGCTAGCTTTATATCAAGCTTTTCAAAGAACAAAGAGACCTTTTGTATAGCCTTAAATTTAGCCGTTTCATACTCTCTTAAAAAATTTTCATATGTCCGTCCGGCATAGGTATTTATGGATTTTGTTTCGTAAGCCAAGACTTGATCATCAAAGCTAGCGTAATTTTCATAGCGAGATTTGTATATTAAAAATTTATCCTCTAAATTTTTATAAAGCTCATTAAATGCCGAGGTTATTGCATTTTCTAGCTCTTTTAGATCTTTTTTGTAGCGTTTAAAAAATTTATTAAAAACCACATCTTCGTATATAAGTTTTGAAAAGACTTCGTCGCTATCAAGACTTATTACCTCAAAATTTTCACGCTTATAAATTTCTTTGTTTAAAAGCGTCTTTGAAGCGTTAAATTTTGTTTTTGAAAAAGGCTTAAGTAGCTTAAATACCTCATCGGCAGCAAGTTTTATAACTTCACTCATTTGACTATATCTTAAAGCGATCTTTGGTTTAAACTCCTCTTTTATCGCCTCCAGCCTATCATCTAATGAGCCACTAAATTCATCTAAAATCAACTGCGCATTATCATAAATTTCTAGATGTTTTTTCTGCTCGTTGGTTAGGAGTTTTACGATCTTTTTTGCCCTTGCTTTTATGAAATTTTCTTTAAAGCTCTTGTCTAAAAAGCACTCTTTAATAGCCTTTAGAGCTTCATTAAAATTTGAAGCTTCAAGTAGGCTTTTATCATTATTTATAATGCCAAGAAGGGCTTGCTTTGATGATATAGCGATGATATCCTCAAAAAGCTCGCCATAAGTTTGCCCAGCGTGTTTTAGCAAACTTTCAAGCTCTTCCTCACTTAGCTTATCTTTTTGGTTGATTAGGCAGATCGCTTTTAGATCATTGGCTTTTAAAATTTCTTTGATACTTTCAAGCTCGCTTGCCTTTGCGGCGTTATTTGCAAGGCTTAGCCATATAGCGCCACTAACCTTTTTTAGTGTATTTTTTGTCTCTTTTGTGTCAGCGTCTCTTAGCGAGTTTAACCCAGGAGTGTCGATGAAATTTATCTCTTTTAAAATTTCACTTGGCGCATAAAGCGTCATACCAGAAACTTGCTCGCCTAGCTTATTTAGCTCGGTTAGATCGCTACTTGCTAGCAGGCTTTCGCTACCGTTTATAAATTTCACGCTTAGAAGTGGCATCTTTGCAAATTTTAGCCTCACAGCCTTTGCGGTGACTGGAGTTAGTCCTGATGGCAAGATATCTTGACCAAGAAGTGCGTTTAAAAACGTTGATTTTCCACTTGAAAATTGACCAATAACAGCTATTAGCGGTGGTTCATTTAGAGTGTCTATTAGTAAATTTAAGTTATCTTTTATCTGCTCGCTTATATGCAAACTAGGATCGTTTAGGTCATTTACGAGCCTAGCTAGCTCACCCTTAAAATCATTTGTAAAGACCTTAAAATATCTCGCTTTGTAGGCATTTATAAACTCATTAAACATTTTTAATATCCTCTAAAAGTGAGCAAATTTCATCTTGCAAGGAGGTCTTTTGCTTAAGCTTTGAAATTGAGCTTTGATTTTGTAAATTTAGCTCATTAAGTTTTTCATTGAGAACTAAAAGCCTTTTATTTAAAGCCTCTTTTTGACTCATTTCATAAGCCTTTACTCGCTCTTTTAGCAGCTTTTTTTCATGTTCTGCTAGCATCTCACAAAACCGCGATATGCTTTTATTGTTAAGTAAATTTTGTCTTAAACTTAAAAGTGCCTCATCTGGCTCATTTTTGCTTAAAATTTTGGCTTCAAGCTCATCTAAAAGCTCACTAAAATCAAGATCCACGCCCATTTGCTTTAAAAAGTCATTTATACTAAAAATTTTATTTTCACTCACATTAAAGCCATCAAAACTTAAAGCGATATTTTGCTCGCATGACTTTATCTGCACCAAAGTTTCATTTCTAGCCTCTCTCATGAGTACCGCAACTCCGTCACAAAGTGTAGTTTTTGCTATTTGTGTAAGACGTTTTAGATTTAAATTTTCTCTTTTATTTTTGCAGTAAGTGATCTCGCTCTTAAGCTTTTCATTTAGATTTTGTAGTAGTGCTTCAAGCCCCATTTTATAGATATCTTTTGCATTTTTATCATCGAGTTTTTTTAGCTCGCTTTCTAAAAGCCTTTCAAGTTTTGTGAAATTTTCATTAAGAGAATTTTTGATATTTGCTTGCTCGTTTTGCAAAGCTTCTAGCTCTAAACCAAAGGCCTTAAGCTCTAAAATTTCAGCCTTTGTGACTTCGAGCTTTGCTTTTAAAATATTTTGCAATTCTTTTTGATATGAGCTTAAAATTAGAGCTGATTTTTTAGAGTCTTTGCCAAAAAGTACATCGTAAAGATACTCTTTAAACTCCGGCACACCACTATTTAAAGCGCCATCAAGATAAGCTTTCGCGCTAAGCACAAAATAATCTATCTTTATATCATTTATCTGCTCGCCAATCGCCTTTTTTACGTAGTTAAGCGTTTCATTAATATCCTTTGCGTCTAACTCGTCAGCGTGAGTTAGCACGATAGCAACTCTTACGATGTGCGAGTTTTTAAGGCATTTTTTCAAAAATAGTGCGTCTTTTTGCGTTGCACTTTGCGAAGCATTCATGAGATGAGCCAAAAGGTCGCACTCTTTCATAAAATTTGTAGTTATTTGCTCTCTTAAAACGATCGCATCATCTATGCCCGGAGTGTCTATAATGCAGACATTATCTCTTAAAAGCTCCAAGTCATCATAAAGCTCAACGCTTTTTACGAGATTTGCTGTTTTTGAGCTTGAAGACGTATAGTTTTTGATCTCATCTAGGCTGATCTCTACGCTACTAGCTGGTAAATTTTCGCTTGAAAGTCCAAGCTTTTCTAGCTCGTCTGGGCTATAAAAATTTACCTTTGCATGGCTATTTGATGTGTACTTTAAGATGGTTAAATTTACAGTCTCAGGTACATTTGAAGCACCAAGAACACGTTTGTTTAAAAGGGCATTTAAAAGGGTTGATTTGCCAGAGTTTATGACGCCACTTACTGCGATGTTAAAAAGCGTTTCATTTGATCTTTTTTTAGCGTTTTTTAAAGCTAGTAAAAATTCTTTATCTTCATCAAGCATGCTTGCTTTTTCATTTATCTCATTTAGAAAATCCAAGCTCTTGTGAAAGTGATCTTTTGGCTTCGCATTAGAAATTTCAGCTTTATTTTGATTTGAGTTTTTGCTTATAAATTTTATTAAAAAATCAAATTTTTCATGGCCAATTATCTTTTCATCACGTAGCTTTTGTAAGCGGGTTACAAGTTCATCGCTTGAAATTTTTGCCTCATTTAGTGCTTTTAGCGTAGCTAGCTGGGCACTTTGTATGCTAAAGATATCAAGTCCAACGCCTAGCTTTTTTAAGATAGTTCTAAACTCGGCAAGGGCCATAAACTCATCTAAATTTTTCTCATCACAAGATAAAAGAAGCGCCAGTAGATCTGGGTAGAAAGGCACGCTCGCATCAGTGTTGGCGTAAATTTTATTTAAATGCCAAGCGTGATTTAAAAACTCGTCCATTAAAGATTCTTTTTTTGAAATTTTTTAGATTTTATTACGTTTTTACTTACGAAGCTATCAAGATTTAGGCGCAAAATTTTATGTTTTTTAAAAAGTTTAATTTAACTCAAGCTTTTTAAAGCTAACTCTTGGATTTATATTTAGCTCGCTATGGCTTACAAACTCGCCTTTTAGGTACTTCTCACGCCCCGCTCTTGCTATCATCAAGGCGTTATCAGAGCAAAACTCAAGTGGAGCTAGTAAAAGCTCGCACTCATTTTTTTGACAAAGCATCTCAAGCCTTTTTCGTAAATTTAGATTTGCACTTGCTCCGCCAACTACGCCAAAACGCTTAAAATTTCTTAAACAAAAGACCTTTTCAAGCTTGTTTAAAATGTGCTCACAGGCAGTATTTTCAAAGGCGTAGCAAATATCTGCGATATCCTTTTGTGTGATACTTTTTAGCTTTGAAATTTCAACTCTGACTTGGTTTTTAAGCCCTGAAAAACTATATTCAAGGCGTTTGTCATGAAGAAGTGGAATGGTAAAATGAAACCTCTCTTTGTCTTTGCAAAGTAGGGCATTTTGCTGAACTACGACACCGCCTGGATAGCCAAGATCAAGCATTTTAGCAATCTTGTCAAAGCTCTCACCAAAGCTATCATCGCTAGTGCTTGCTAGCTCAATGATTTCACCCTTTTCGTCAATCTCTAAGATCATCGTATGCCCGCCACTAACTAGCAGGACGCCAAGTGGAAAGGTGACTTCGCGATTTAAAAATAGTGAGTAGATGTGGCCAACTAGGTGATTTACAGCGATTAGCGGGATATTAAGAGCCACGCTTAATGCTTTTGCCATGCTGACGCCACCTATTAGGCTCACACTAAGACCCGGCTCATTTGTTACAGCGATCGCTTTTATTTCTTTAAAATTTGGCAAGATATCCTCTAAAAGTGCCGGTAGTGCCTTTGTATGAAGTCTTGCTGCAAGCTCAGGAACCACGCCACCAAAGATAGCGTGCTCCTCCTCTTGAGAAATTTTTTTATAATAAGTCTTCTCTAAAGTGCGTTCATCTATTAGTGCGACCGAGCTATCATCGCAGCTACTTTCGATGCCAAGTATCATTTAAACTCCGCTAAGATCATGCCAGCAAATTTCTCTTTGCCATCTTCGTTTTTATAAAACTCGACTCTATAAATTTTGCTATCTTTATCGATGCTATAGCTTTTATTTAGGCTATTTTTAGCCACTTCTTGCTCGCTCTCATCTATACTTTTTGTGCCATATCCTATGACGTTTACGCGCACGTTTTTAAGTGATTTTATTTTAAAGCTCTTTTTCACGCTAAATTTATCGCCACTTTTTAATTTAAACTCGCTACCGTCGCTTATTAGTAAAATTTCCTCAAGTGGCTTTGCAAACTCAAAATATTGTGGTTTTAATCTAGTAACAAAGCGGTTGCCGTATTGCACTTTGAAGCTACCATTTTCTTTTATGACGGCTATTAGCGGATTTGGTGAGCTGTAATTTAACTCGCCTTTTTTAAGCGGGACAAAATTTATTAAAGGCTTTAGATTTTTAAGACTTATCGCGTATGAATTTTCAAGCTCGAGTCTAATCTCTTTTTCGATTGCCTTTTTTACGCTTTTAACATCAAGATTAAACGGCCTAGTAAAGCTAATGCCAGCCTTTTTCATATATTCTTCAATGGCGATTAGATGATAATAAGTCCTTTGCTCGGCGTTTAAATTTTTACTAGCTTCGTTTGCAAAGGCTGATTTATTTTGAGTGATAGCATAGTAAGTTAGGCTTTTTAGCATCTCTTTATCACCCATTGCAGTATGCGTATTTTTGATGTGATACTGGTGTTTTTGATCTATTAGATGCTTATTTAGCACATCTTTTACGCTTGAGGCGATACTTTCAAGCTCTGGATATTTTGAGCCAGGAAGCGTGCTTTGATCTATTATGCAAGTATTGCCCCATTTATCTGGATTTTCGTCTTTATTTATAAATTTATCTCTGTAATAGCCACTTCCATCGTGTAAATTTAAGATGAGCGTGACGTTTTTATCGGTGATGACATCTTTTATCTTCATTACTGAGTTGTAATCAGGATCGTTTTTATCGACATGGGCAAATTTTCTATTCATATCGCCTTTTGTGCCACGACTTCGCTCGATTATGCTTGGGAAATTTAAATTTGGCACGACCCAAAGCGAGCCTTTTGTGATGTTGTAGTCGGTGGCTACGATAGAGGCTGCCAAAAATCCACCTGGCTCATCGCCTTGAATGCCACCGATTAACAACATCGTGTTTTCGCTTGGCTCACCTTTTTTGATAAGCGCATAGTCTAAAGTATTGGCTAAACTAGCAGTGGCAAAGGTTAGTAAAAAAAGTAAAAATTTACGCATTAATATCCTTCGTAATGCTTTGTTTTTGGTAAAAGCAAATTTAAAACTATGCCAGTAACTGCACCAAGTCCGATACCTGAAAATTTAACCGCTCCAAGGTCAAGCACCATGCCACCGATGGCAAAGATGAAGATGAGGGCTACGATTATCATGTTTCTAGGGTCTGCAAGATCGACTTTATTTTTTATAAGTGTTTCCATACCAACGCTTGCGATGATGCCAAAAAGTAGCAGCATGATACCGCCGATGACTGGGGCTGGGATAGTTGAGAGCACCGCTCCTAGCTTACCAACGAAGGCTAGTACGATGGCAGTGATCGCTGCAAAGGTCATGATCGCTGGATTATAAGCTTTTGTAAGGCTAACTGCGCCTGTGACCTCTGAGTATGTAGTGTTTGGCGGGCCACCAAAAAAAGCAGCAAGCGAAGTGGCAAGACCATCTCCAAGGAGCGTGTTTTTAAGGCCTGGATTTTTTAGAAAATCTTCTTTTGTAACATTTGAGATAGCAAGCATATCGCCTATATGCTCGATCGCTGGAGCGATAGCGATAGGTATCATATAAATGATCGCTTCAAACTCAAATTTTGGTGTAGTGAAATTTGGCATTCTAAACCAAGGTGCATTAAAGATAGGGGCAAAATCAACCATGCCAAAGCAGTAAGCTACGATGTATCCGACGATAATACCAAGCAAAATAGGTATAAGCCTAAACATGCCACGCCCAAGCATCATTACCAAAATAGTAGCCACTAGCGAAATGCCAGCGACAATCATCGCCTCATTTTGAGTATAAATTTCAGTGGCCGATGTTGCCATTTTGACGGCATTTGGAGCAAGGATAAGGCCTATTGTCATGATGACTGGACCAACGACAACTGGAGGCAAAATTTTATGCAAAATTTTCTCTCCGCCAAATCGAACCACAAGGCTTAAAACAACGTAGAAAAATCCAGCAAATATAACTCCACCCATCGTCACGGCTATGCCCCATTTTTCGATACCGTACTGAAGTGGCGCGATAAAAGCAAAGGAACTTGCTAAAAAAATAGGCGGAACATTTTTTCTAGTGATTAGCTGAAAAAGTAGCGTGCCAAGACCGGCTGTAAAGAGAGCTACATTTGCATCTAGTCCCGTAAGTATCGGCACTAATACCAGTGCACCAAAGGCGACAAATAAAAACTGAACGCCGATTAAGCTTTGTTTGGGATCAAATTTATAACCCTCATACCTTTGCATTTAACATCCTTTTTGCGTAATTTCTAACTTCTTTATCAGCTTCAAAAATTTCATCAATATTTGAAATTTTAATATTTCTAAAATTTTTAACAGAGCTTAAAACGAGCCTTGAGATATCCAAAAACGAGCATTTTTTCTCTAAAAAGCTAAATACTCCAATCTCATTTGCAGCATTTATCACTACACCTAGATCAGGGTTTGCTAGTACTTCATCTTTTAGCGAAAAAATGGGATATTTTTTAAGGCTGATTTTATGAAATTTTATATTTTTTAGATCAAGTAAATTTGCATGTGAAACGATATTTTTACTGATATTTTCAAACATAGCATGAGCGATAGCTAGCTTCATATCAGGTCGCGAGAGGTGCATCGTACTTGAGCCGTCTATAAAATCAACTACGGCATGTATCGCAGAAGTTGGCTCTATCACAGCCTCGATCTCCTTGATACCATAAAGCCAGTAAGCTTCCATCACCTCAAAAAGCTTATTTGCCATCGTCGCACTATCAATCGTTATCTTTGCGCCCATATCCCAGTTTGGGTGTTTTAGTGCGTCACTTGGCGTGGCGTCTTTTAGAAATTTGATCGACTTTTTATAAAATGCGCCGCCACTTGCTGTAATGATGAGTCTTTTTGGTACAGTTTTGTTTTCAAGTAGAAATTTAAGTCCAAAATGTTCGCTGTCTATTGGTAAAATTTCTCTAGTTTTTAGAAATTTGCCGCCAACAACAAGGCTCTCTTTGTTTGCAAGCGCAAGTCTTTTGCCAAGAGCTTGTGTCTTTAGACTAGGAGCAAGGCCGGCAAAGCCAACAAGGGCGTTTATTACCTTTTTTGAGCTTGAAATTTCTAGCATTTGTAGTAGTCCAGCCTCACCAAAAAAGATATTTTTAGCTTCTACGTTTTTTACATTTTTAGCTAGTTTTTCATCGCCTATACAGACAAATTTTGGTTTAAATTTTAAAATTTGCTCATTTAGTAAATCTACATTTTTAGCGCAGCTTAACGCCTCAACCTCTACGCCAAATTTTTCGCAAAGATTAAGGGCGTTTTTGCCTATTGAACCAGTTGAGCCAAGTATTACCACGAGAGCGACCAAAGTAGGGCAACTACGCCAAATAAATAGCCATCTATCCTATCAAGCATGCCACCGTGTCCTGGGAAGAGCGAACCACTATCTTTGACGCCGCAAAGTCTTTTTAGGTAACTCTCAAACAGATCTCCCCAAACCGCAAACACGCAAACTAAAAAGCTTGAGAATAAAATTTGAAAAAATCCTTCAGTTACAAAATTTCCAACAATGCAGCCAATTACAGTGCCTATCGCCACACCGCCTGCTGCACCTTCGATTGTTTTATTTGGTGAGCTTGGGCTAAATTGATGTTTGCCAAACATTTTGCCAACAAAAAATGCGCCACTATCGCTTGCAACTACGCTTAAAATAAGCCATACAAGATAGCCTACGCCATACTCTGAGTAAAGCATCCACATCATAAAGATAGGCGTGGTTGGATAGACAAAAGGTGCGACTAGCTTTAAATTTTCACTTTTTATGTGAGCTAGGATCGAAGCAACCAGCATGATAGCAAGGATCGCTATGAAAATTGGATTTGTAAAATATGTAAGCACATAAAAAGCAAGTGCGGCAAAAACTAGCTGTTTGTGATCGATATTATAAAGCTTGAGCGACTCATTAAATGCAAAATAAAGCACAGCGCCGAGCAAGATAAAATTTAAAATATAATTATCAATAAAAAAAACTACTAAAATAGCAACAAACATCAAAACGCCAGTGATTATGCGAGATTGCATATCCTCTCCTTAAAATCGTTATTTCACTGTAATTATAACACTTAAAATTTAGACGGCGTTTATAAGAGTAAAATTTGGTTTAAAAAGCATTTTAAGCTGGTAAATTTAGACTATTTTGGCATTAGTAAAGATTTAAATTTGTCTTTTAAACTCACAAATAAAGCAAGACCGAAATGATCCCAAGTAGCAACTTGCAATAAATATACGTAGTAGTGCTTTATGGCTTAAAATTTTAAAAATTATTTTCCTCAAAAAAGTCGGTGTCGATTTTGCAAATTTCATATATTTGGCTTGTCTGAATTCCGACTTTGTATTTTATCATTAGCTCTGCAAGCTTGTCGCCATCTATCAAAACCACGCTAAAATTTTGATTATCTTTGGCGAAATTTTCAGCTTCTTTAGTAAATTTTGCCGTAGTGATAAAGACGCCTTTTTTAGTATTTTTATTTGAAATAGCGCCGATAAACTGCTGAATTTCTGGCCTACGGATATTAATGCCGTCTTTGTATCTTTTTGCTTGGATATAAATTTTAGAAAGCCCAAGTTCATCTTCGTCTATGATGCCATCTATCCCGCCGTCTGGGCCTTTGTTTGTGAGGTTTCCAGCTCCATAATTCATCTTTTCAAGTAGCTTTGTTACAAGGTATTCAAAAAATCTTGGCTCTTTTTCTAAAATGCTAGATAAAATTTCACTTTTTAGCTCTTCTTTTATCTTGCAAAGCGCTTCATCTATATTGTCATCTGGAGTATTTTCTGTGGCTTCTTTTTTCTCTTGCCTTATCTCTTGTTTGTAAATTTCATCGTACCAAGAGAGAAATTTGCTCTTTTTGTCCTTGCTACTTACTAGCTATTTGCCAAAATTTGTTATGGCAAATAGGCTTCTACCAACTTTTTGAAGCGGTACTTTTTCTGGCTTTGATTTTACTTGTGCTGTTGTAGCCAGATAGGATAAAGCCCAGCCCGTCCTGCTTATATATGTAAAAGTTCCACTTTTTATTTTTTGTAAAATATCTTCGTCTTTTAACTTAAAATACTCAATTATAAATTTAGAAATTTCAGCTCTATTTGCCTCTTTCTTTTGTGCGACAAATTCTAAAATAGGTAGCATCATATCTTTATAGCTTGGTAACATTTTATATCCTTAAATGAAGCAAATTTTTGAAATTATATAAATTTTTTGGCTTAAAAGCTATAATCAAAACATGAGATGTCTTGGCCTAACAAATTTTCTTTTAGAAAATAGTAGCTTATTTGTAAATACCTTTGCTACGATATTTGCGCTAATTTTTTGTTTTGTTTCTGGTGTTGGAATCGTCTTTATATTTATCGCATTTCCACTTGGTTATATAATGGGCACACTCTTTTCAATCCCATTTTTGATATTTTTATTTTTCTTATTTTTATCTATTGATATCTTTTTATGCCTTTTGGCATCTATTTGCAATCTTTTTTAATAAATTTAGAAGTAAATTTGGGGCTTTTACAGCCCCTTTGCTACTTTATAGCAGCCATTTTTCTACGCATATAAGCTATGCGGCTTTGAAGTGGTAAGTGTTTAGGGCAGTTATCCTCGCAACCTAGTAGCGTCATACAGCCAAACACGCCGTCATCGTCGCCGATAAGCTCATAAAAGTCCTCGTCGGTTCGTTTATCTAATGCGTCGATTTTAAATCTAGCTACGCGGTTAAGTCCGACCGCACCTATAAAATCAGGCCTCATGATAGCCGTACCGCACGCAGCTACGCAGATACCGCACTCGATGCAGCGGTCAAGCTCAAATACTTCCTGCGCTACTTCAGGTTCAACCTTTTCCTCAAGCTTAGAGATATCGGTCTCGTGATCTGTATGTATCCAGCTCTCCACACGCCTACTCATCGCATTCATCCAGTTGCCGGTGTCTACGCTTAAGTCTTTTAGTAACTTAAATACCGGCAAAGGCATAAGCTCAATTACTCCGCTTTCAAAATCTTTAGTAAGAGTTCTACACGCTAATCTTGGCTTGCCATTTACAAGCATGCCACAACTTCCACAAATTCCAGCACGACAAACAAAGTCAAAGCTAAGATCTGGGTCAAATTTCTCGCGAATCATATTTAACGCGATAAATAATGTCATACCATCAGTCTCTTCTAGCTCGTAGGTCGCAAAATGCGGCTTTGAAATTTTGCTTAACGGATTATATTTAAATGCTTTTATGGTTATTTTTCTACTCATATCCTATTCCTGCTCTTTCGTTCGGTGCTTTGTATTTTGGTTGAAGATCATAGTGCATTAAAGCCTCTTGAATTTCTTGTCTGCTCTTACCTTCAGCTTGCATTTTCTCACGAATTTCATCAACCTCTTTTTGGCGGATGGCACTATCTGGATGCTCAATAATATTACCTTTCGCACCATAGCCTCTAAATGCTGGTGGCATCTCCATTTTCATAATATCAAGTGGCTCATACACGATAGTCGGTAGCGTATCGCCCTCCTTCCAACTGGTTAGGGTTCTGTTTAGCCAGTTTAGGTCGTCGCGTTTCGGATAGTCCTCGCGGCAGTGAGCACCACGGCTCTCGGTGCGATCAAGCGCGCCTTTTGCGATACAAAGGGCCAGTTTTAGCATCTTTGGTACGCGGTAGGCCTCCTCAAGCTCAGGGTTGCCAAATAGCGCCTTGTTTGTAACTTTGACGTCTAAAGATTGTTTATAAAGCTCTTCTAGCTCTTTTACCGCTACGGCTAGACCTTCGCCTGTTCTAAAGATCGCCACGTGCTCCCACATGATGTCTTTCATCTTGTTTTTAATCTCAAATACGTTAAATTTGCCCTCTTTTTCGACTAGGCTCTTTAGATAGTCTTCCTCTTTTTTAACGAATTTTTCGATATCTGCGGTATTTATATCTATCTCGTGGCTGCCGCAGTAGTCGGCAAAATAGTCCCCAACGATCATACCAGCGACCACCGTTTCTGAAACGGAGTTACCGCCTAGACGGTTAAATCCGTGCATATCCCAGCACGCAGCCTCGCCGGCGCTAAATAGACCCGCTAGCGTCGGGCTCTCGCCAGTTGGCTTAGTTTTTATGCCGCCCATAGAGTAGTGCTGCATAGGAAGGATCGGCGCCCAGCCTTTACCGCGTTGGCGACCGTTTTCGTCGGTATATACTTCGGTATCGGCAGGGTCGATGCCGTTAAAGATTTCACAAATTTCTTGAACATCGCGTAAATTTTTCTCTATATGCTCGCGTCCTAGGATCGAGATATCTAGCCAAACGTGATATCCGTACGGGCTAGGTACGCCCTTACCAGCGCGGATATGCTCCATGATACGGCGACTTACGACGTCGCGGCTAGCTAGTTCTTTTTTCTCAGGCTCATAATCAGGCATAAAGCGGTATCCGTCCACGTCGCGTAAAATTCCGCCGTCGCCGCGGCAACCTTCGGTTAGCAAAATTCCGCTTGGAACGATCGGAGTCGGGTGAAACTGCACCGCTTCCATATTTCCTAGCTGAGCAACGCCGGTCTCAAGAGCAATGGCCGCGCCGATACCCTCGCAAACTACTGCGTTTGTGGTGTGTTTATAAACCCTACCGTAGCCACCCGTAGCGATTAGCGTGCCTTTTGCGACGTAAGCCGTGATCTCGCCGTTAACTAGATCGCGAACGATCGCGCCGTAACAGCGGTTGTTTGCGTGGATTAGTGCGATAGCTTCTTTTCTGTCATGAATTTCGACGTTGTGCTTTAGAGCTTCGTTCGCTACGGCAAAAAGCATAGTGTGACCAGTGGCGTCGGCCGTAAAGCATGTTCTCCATTTTTTAGTTCCGCCAAAGTCGCGTGAGTGGATAAGGCCGTGAACCTCTTCTTTTTCTACGATAGTCGTTTTTTGAGCGTTGATGATAGCGCTTCTCTCGCCTTTTGTTATACGAGTCCAAGGCACGCCCCAAGCAGCTAGCTCGCGGATCGCCTTAGGCGCGGTTTGACAAAACATACGCGCGACTTGCTGATCGCAACCCCAGTCGCTACCTTTTACCGTGTCGGCAAAGTGTACGTCCTCGTTGTCGCCTTCGCTCATTTTTGAATTTCCCAAAGAGGCTTGCATACCGCCTTGCGCAGCCGCAGAGTGTGAGCGTTTTACAGGTATTAGGCTTAAAACGACGGTGCTTAAGCCCTTTTCTCCAGCAGCCACAGCAGCTCTAAGACCAGCTAGACCACCACCAATTACCAATGCATCATAATATTTTACATTCATCTTCTAGCTCCTTTTTAATGGCTGATCCACACGAAATCGGCGATTAGCGCAATTATAGCAAGTATGCCATAAACGGCAAATACAATTGTTTTTGCCTTATTTCTTTTGGCAAACATTTCGTGCTTATTTGCACCATCAATGCTTATCCATTTGACATACAAGCGGTACATACCGATACTAGCGTGAACGACCATAAAAACAAGTAGCGCGAAGTAAAAAAATTCTAATTGATGAAATGCAGCCGCTGATTTGTCGGCAGTGATGTGTCCACCAAAGACTATATCCACTAGGTGTGCGCTGGCTGCAAAAAATAGAGCAAAACCGGTTAAAAACTGAAACCACCAAAGCGTAGTATCAAGGTGCTTCATGCGGTCTTTGTGGCCTCTAAACATTAGATATTGTCTGTAGTTTGCTGGAAATTTTCTCATAGCTAAAAATGCATGAGCGATAAAAATGGCAAATATTACCGCAGCTATGACGTTAGTGATCCACCAAGTAGCTTCTCCAAATAAAAATTTAGCCTCCGCAAACCCTACGACAGCGTTAAATGCGTCTTTACCAAGTAGTATAGTAGAAGTAAAAACCATATGGCACAATATAAAACAGGCCAAAATAAACCCTGTAATACTTTGCCATCTATCCCAAGCGGCTGGAGTGCGACTTTTTTTGTCGTCCGACCGTTTTCCCAAAAAACCTTCTATAAGCCCGGTCATGAGCCCTCCTAAGAAATTTGAAATAAATTATCATTTCTTAATACTAATTTAAATATTAGTATTAATTGATAAAGCTAATACTATCAGATTTTTACTTTAATATTTTTTAAACACTTATATTAGAGCTTTGAAAATTTTTTATAAAGCATGGCATAAATAAAAATTCCAAAACCACACATGATAAGTGATAAAATTTGACCCATTGAAAGATTAAAAATAATAAATCCAAGCCCTGAGTCAGGCTCTCTAAAAAACTCGCAAATAAATCTTGCAAAAGTGTATAAAATAGCATAAAGCGCGATCAGCTCGCCATTAAATTTCTTAAATTTTCTATATAAAAATAAAATAATAAAAATAACTAAACCTTCTAAGAATGCCTCATAAAGCTGACTAGGATGTCTTGGTTGCCCAAAAACATTTATCGCCCAAGACACATCCGTAACTCGTCCAAAAAGCTCTTGATTTAAGAAATTCCCAATCCTGCCAAATGTATAGCCAAAAGGTATGCAAACGGCACAAAGGTCAAGTAGCTGCCATAAATTTTGTTTATACCTTTTGCAAAATAGATATGTCGCAAGCAAAAAGCCAACTACTGCTCCGTGGTAACTCATGCCACGAATTCCTATAAACTCGCCGTTATGAAATGGATTAAAAATTTGCCAAGGTTGTGTCAAGTAGTAGCTTACTTCGCCTGAATAGACTAAAACCCAGCCAAGCCTAGCGCCTAAAATAACGCCTATCTCTACCCAAAAAAAGTAATTATCCAAAAGCTGATTTGAGATTGGGATTTTATCTTTTTTAACGAGATATTTTGCCATGGCAAGCGCCAAAACAAGGGCTAAGATATACATAAGCCCATACCAGTGCACGCTAAAGCCAAAGACGCTAAAGGCGACTGGGTTAAAGTGGTTATAAATGTCGTTCCAAATTTCCATTTTTACTTTCTTTTTAAAATTTTTGCGATTTTACAATGATTTAGCTTTGATGAGCGAATAAGCTCTTGCCACTAAGCGCAAGGGCTAAAAATTTAAACTCACTTGCTTCAAATTCTTTGCAAAATTTAAACAGCTCGGCAAACTCAGCCTCGTTTAAATTTATGCTCCAAATCGCTCCAAGGTCATTAAATTCTCTTTCAAACTCGCTTAAATTTTTAGTAGCAAAATAGTGCTCAAAGCGGCTCATCAGCGAAAATGGCGTAAAAAATTTGATCTCATCTTTTATCTCAAATTTCATCACGCCACCATCTTTTATCGCTTCATTTATCACCTCATTTACGGCTCCTGAGTAGGCTCTGACTAACCCTCCAGTGCCAAGCTTTATCCCGCCAAAATACCTGACTATTAAGACGCCAACATTTATAAGATCAGCGCCCCTTAGCGCGTTTAGGCTTGGCTGACCGCTAGTGCCCTTTGGCTCGCCGTCATCACTTTGATTTTCAACGATTTGTCCGTATTTGTTTAATTCCCTTGTCGCCCAAACTACATGAACGGCCTTAAAATGCTCCTCTTTTAGGCGTTCATGCAAACTTTTAAATTCGCTTATCGGGCACAAAAATGCTAAAAAATTTGACTTTTTTATATCAAGCTGGGCTTTAAAAATCCTATCAATCGTCTGCAAATTTGCTCTTTTTTTAAAATTTTAAAAATCTTATCAATTTGCTAATTAAAGCCTTGTAAATTCAGAGAAATTTATATTATTAAGGAAAAGATAGTAGAATTTTGCAATTTTTTATGAAGGACTAAAATGATACAAACTTGCCTATTTCCAGCAGCTGGATATGGAACGAGGTTTTTGCCAGCCACAAAATCGCTCCCAAAAGAGATGTTGCCGATCCTTACAAAACCGCTCATTCACTACGGCGTTGATGAGGCGCTTGAGGCTGGCATGGATAATATGGCCTTTGTCACAGGACGCGGAAAAAGGGCGCTTGAGGACTATTTTGACATCAGCTACGAGCTAGAAAAAGAGATCGCAGGCAGCTCAAAAGAGTCACTGCTAAGCGAGGTTAGAAATTTAATGAGTTCGTGTACATTTTCATTTACGAGACAAAATGCTATGAAAGGGCTTGGGCACGCCATTTATACGGGCAAAATGCTAGTTCGAGATGAAGCATTTGGAGTCATTTTGGCAGATGATTTATGCATAAATGAAAATGGTGAGGGCGTGCTTTCACAGATGGTTAAAATTTATGAAAAGTATCGTTGTAGCGTCGTTGCAGTAATGGAAGTGCCAAAAGAGCAGACCAAGTCTTACGGCGTCGTAAGTGGTAGGTTTATAGAAGATGATCTTATAATGGTCGATGATATGGTTGAAAAGCCTGATCCTACCGAGGCTCCGACAAATTTAGCGATAATCGGGCGCTACATCCTAACGCCAGATATTTTTAACATCTTAGAGCGAACAAAGCCAGGCAAAAACGGCGAAATTCAGATCACAGACGCGCTAAAAACGCAGGCAAAAGAGGGTATGGTGATAGCTTATAAATTTAAGGGCAAGAGGTTTGACTGCGGCAGTATCGACGGCTTTGTCGAGGCTACAAATTTCTTTTACGAGCGCAGTAAATGATAGAGACTTCATTTAAATTTAACTTTGCAAGCAGCGATGTCATCGACTCCTACGCCAAACGCATAAACGACGAGTACGAAAGCGGCGAGATAGGCTACTACCACCTGCCAGCTCTTGGGCAAAATTTACTTGGCGAGACCCAGGAGTATGAAAAAGGGCTAGCTCATATCAAAAATGTCGTGTTAGTTGGCATTGGCGGCAGCAGTCTTGGCGTAAAGGCGCTAAAATCAATGCTTGAGGGCACAAAGGGGATAAAAAGAGAGCTTTTATTTTTAGACAACGTCGATCCTTGCAGCTACAAAAGCACGCTTAGTGGGCTAAAATTTGACGAAACACTTTTTATAATAAGCTCAAAATCAGGCAACACGATCGAGACGATCACTATTTTTAAGTGCTTGCTTGATGATTTTAAGCCTCAAAATTTAGGCAAAAATTTCCTCATAATCACCGATCCAGGCACAAATTTAGAAAATTTCGCTAAAGAAAATGGGATTAAATTTTTTAATATCCCAAAAAACGTGGGCGGGAGATTTAGCGTGCTAAGTGCGATAGGTCTTGTGCCTCTTGGTATCTGTGGCTACGATATAAAGGCACTTCTAGAGGGCGCACTTGCTTGTAAAAAGCAATACATCGAGCAAAAAGATAGCTCAATAGTCGCTAAAGCCTACCACTACGCCACTAGCAGAAATGCCAGTATAAATGTCATTTTTAGCTATTGTGATAGATTTTTTGAATTTAACGACTGGTACGTGCAGCTTTGGGCGGAGAGCCTTGGTAAAAAAAGAGGCTATAAAAGAGTCGGTCTTACGCCAGTTGGACTTGTCGGCAGCCGTGATCAACACAGCTTTTTGCAGCTTATCATGGACGGCGTAAAAGATAAGAGCGTGACATTTATAAAGATAAAAGATCACGCGAGCGACAAGGCTATCCCAAATTTGAGCCTAAAAGGGCTTGAAGAGTGCGATTTTGTCGCAGGTCTAAGCCTAAATGAGCTTATAAATTTGCAGTGCGACGCGACGGCTATGGCACTGGTGCAAGAGGGCATAAGTGTCGATACGATCACGCTTGAGAGGCTTGATGAGTTTCATGCTGGCTGGCTCATTTTTTACTACGAGCTATTAACCTCGGCCACTGGTATCATGCTAGGCATCAACACCTACGATCAGCCAGGCGTTGAGATAGGAAAACGTATCTTAAAAACCATGCTTTTAAAGTAGCAAATGAAGAAATTTCTACTTTTGGCTCTTTTTGCCACGCAAATTTTTGCCTTTTCGGCGAGTAAATTTGTAAATGACGCTAGGTCGCAGATCGGTGTGACGCTAAGTTACGATCCAGGCTATGAGCGGCTCGCCTATCCTATGGGTGACGTAGATATCAAAAAGGGCGTTTGTACCGACGTTGTGGTAAGGGCACTGCGTTATCAGGATATGGATCTGCAAAGGCTTATTTTTGAAGATATGAGTAAAAATTTTTCAGTTTATCCTAAAAAATGGGGGCTTAAAAAGGCTGATAAAAACATCGATCACAGGCGTGTTTTAAACATCGCTACCTATCTAAAAAGAAAAGGTTTTGAGGTGAGTGATGATAAATTTTTACCAGGGGATATCGTCACATGGATGCTGCCAAGAAATCTACCTCACATCGGTGTGATCTCAGATAAATTTGAAGGCCAAACACCGCTTGTCATCCACAATATCGGCTCTGGCGTCCAGGAAGAAAATATACTTTATAACTACAAGATCACAGGTCATTTTAGACTAAAGTAGCAAAATGGCTTTTTAATCAAATTTTAGGCAAAATCGCAAAAAATAAATTCAAGGAAAAATAATGTTAGAAGTTAGGGGACTTACTCAAAGATTTGCAAGCAGTTTGCTATTTGAGGATGTAAATTTAAAGCTAAATCGTCACAACAGATACGGACTAATCGGTGCAAATGGCGCTGGCAAATCGACATTTTTAAAAATTTTAAGCGGAGCTATCGAGCCAACTAGCGGCGAGATCATCATAGAAAATGGACTAAAAGTTGGCGTGCTTGGGCAAGATCAGTTTGCGTTTGAAAATTTCACGCTAAAAGACGCGGTACTTTATGGCAACAAACGCTTATACGACGCTGTCAAAGAGAAAGAAAAGCTCTATATGAGCGAGGAATTTACAGATGAGATAAACGAGCGCTTAAGTGAGCTTGAGATGATAAGTGCCGAGGAGGACCCAAGCTACGAGTACGAGACTAGGATAGAAAAAATTTTAAGCTCGCTTGGGTTAAATGAATTTGATAAGCTAATGAGCGAGGTCGAAAACTCAGATAAAGTTAAGGTTTTGCTAGCTCAAGTACTATTTCCAAAGCCAGACATCTTATTCTTAGACGAGCCGACAAACAACCTTGATATAGACGCGATCGCATGGCTAGAAAACGAGCTAAACCGCCACGAGGGCACGCTTGTGGTTATCAGCCACGACAGACACTTTTTAAATAGAGTTTGCACAAACATTTTGGATGTGGATTTTAAGAAAATTCGCGAGTTTTCAGGCAACTACGACGACTGGTATATGGCTGCAAATTTGATCGCAAAGCAGCATGAGATGGAACGCGATAAGAAACTAAAAGAGAAAGAGGAGCTGGAGAAATTTATCGCGAGATTTTCAGCAAATGCGAGTAAGGCAAAGCAGGCGACCTCTCGTGCAAAACAGCTTGAAAAGCTTGATATCGCAGAGATTGCAGTATCAAGCAGGCGTGATCCAAGCATACTTTTTCGTGCAAACCGTGAGATAGGAAACGAGCTAATAGATCTTAAAAATGTAAGTAAGAAATTTGATGATAAGGCGATATTTGAAAATTTTAACTTTAAGCTTGAAAAGGGCGACAAGCTAGCCATCATCGGCCATAACGGTGTTGGTAAAAGTACGCTTTGCAAGATCATAATGGGCGAGCTAAAGCCTGATGCGGGCGAGGTACATATAGGCGCAACCATCGAGCTAGGATATTTTGCGCAAGATACGGTAAATAAGATAGATGGCGAGCTAAAGCTTTATGAGTACTTGCAAGATGCTAAAAACAAGGACATAGACGAGATCAGAAAGTGCCTTGGTAGGATGCTCTTTAGCGGCGCTGAGCAAGAAAAGGCAGTAGGCGCGCTAAGTGGTGGCGAAAAACACCGAGTAAGGCTAGCTCAGCTCATGCTTCATAGACCAAATTTACTTGTCATGGATGAGCCAAATAACCACCTAGACCTTGAAGCTATCATCGCGCTTGGCGAGGCGTTTTATAACTTTAACGGCTCAGTCATCTGCGTGAGCCACGATAGGGAGCTAATAGACGCCTTTGCAAATAGAATTTTACACCTAAAAGGCAATGGCGAAGTGGTTGATTTTAAAGGCACATACGAAGAGTATAGAGCAAATTTAGGGCTTGAGAGCTAAAATTTGTTATTTCTTGCTCCTGATTGTGGGGCAAGATCAAAAATTTATATTTACTACAAATTCTTGCAAATATTAATCTAACCATATAAATTAAAAATAGCTTATAAAAATTATTAATATCCAATAAAAAGACTTTATAAATAAGAAAAAAAATTAATAAGAAATTTCTAAAGTATTAGTAAGATTTATAAAATGAAATTTATTAAATAATATTTTTACGATGCTTAATTTAAGGGATTTATTTAAAAAATTAATAAATTTACTTTGTGATATGGTGATATTTACTTAGTTTTTACTTTCTAAAGTAATATTAGAAATAAAATTTAACTTTATTTTTTATATTTTTGGATATAAAAAGTGTGATTTAATATTTATTTTATATTATTTTTCTATATATTTACCTTTTAAGCTTAAAAATTTAAATAAATTTGAGCTAATTATGAGCTTTTTATATAATAAAAAAGTGATATTATTATTAAAATAACAATTTATCTAAGCTATATTATTAAATATAGCTTAAAAGCTACTATAAATTTTTCTCCAAAAGTCGTTTTATCTAGGCTAAAAGTCAAAGCTTAAAAAAAATAAGTAGTAATTAATATTTAAAATATTAAATATCTATATAATTTCATTAATACATTTTTTATAAGGAGAATGGTTATGGCAACCAGAAAAGAACACGATTTTATAGGTGAGTTGGAAATCTCTGACGATTTTTATTATGGTATCCAAACATTTAGAGCTACCGAAAATTTTCACATGAGCGGTAGAACTTTAAAAGAGTATCCATACTTTGTAAAAGCATTTGCGCAAATCAAAAAAGCAGCCGCACTTGCAAATAAAGAGGTTGGCGTTTTAGATCCTAAGATCGCTGATACGCTAGCAAAAGCCGCTGATAGAGTAATAGCAGGTGAGTTTTTAGATCAATTTGTGGTTGATATGGTTCAAGGTGGTGCTGGAACTAGTACAAACATGAATGCAAATGAGGTTATTACAAACATCGCGCTTGAGAGCATGGGTCATAAAAAAGGTGAGTATCAATACATCCATCCAAACGATCATACAAACCTTGGACAAAGCACAAACGACACTTACCCAAGCTCAATAAAAGTAGCAACTTATGCAAAACTTACTGATTTGCTTGCTGCGATGAATCTACTAAAAGACGAACTTGAGAAAAAAGCAAAAGATTTTAAAGATATCATTAAAATGGGTAGAACTGAGCTTGAGGACGCAGTTCCTACAACACTTGGAAATACATTTAACGCATTTGCAAGCTATATTAAGAGCGATATAGAAAAGATAACAGCTGCACGCGAGTCAATGACATATCTAAATATGGGTGCAACTGCGATTGGTACAGGTATTAACTGCCACCCTGATTATAAAAATGTAGTTGTTAAAAAGTTAAAAGATATCACTGGTGTTGATTTCAAAAAAGCTGATGATTTCATCGCAGCCACACAAGATACAGCAGACTTCGTTCACGTAAGTGGAGCGTTAAAAACTGCAGCAGTTAGACTTTCAAAAATCGCAAATGACCTTCGTTTGATGAACTCAGGTCCAAGATGTGGCCTTGGTGAGATAAATTTACCGCAAATGCAACCAGGTAGCTCAATCATGCCAGGCAAAGTAAACCCAGTTATTGCTGAGGTTGTAGGCGAAGCGTGCTATGAAGTAATCGGTAACGACGTAACTATCATGCTTTGCTCAGAAAGAGGCGAATTTGAGCTAAATGCATTTGAGCCAGGCATCGCTTATGCGCTATTTAACTCTATATTTATCCTTGAAAACGCGATGAAAACACTAGCTGAAAAAGCTGTAAGAAAACTAACAGCAAATCCAGACGCTTGCTTAAAATCAGTTCTAGGCTCAGTTGGTATCGTAACAGCATTTAACCCATACATTGGCTACGAAAAATCTGCAAGCATCGCTAAAGAGGCTTTGCAAACTGGTAAAGCAGTTGGTGATATCTGCCTAGAGAGAGGTTATCTAAGCAAAGAAGAGATCGATAAAATTTTAGAGCCAAAAAATATGCTAAATCCAAGCATGGTTAGGTAGAAATTTAAGCAAAGTATTATTAAAAGCGTGTCAAAATTCTGACACGCTTAAGTAAAAATTTTAGTTATAAAATTTAATAGAGGAGTTTTCAATGGATATTTCATTGATATTACAGTTGATCGTGCTCTTTGGTGCGATATTCTTGGGTGTTAGACTAGGCGGTATGGCCATTGGTTATGCTGGTGGCATTGGCGTCGTAGTTTTAACTTTAGGACTTGGATTAAAAGCAGGTAGTATACCTTGGGATGTTATTTTAATCATTATGTCCGTTATAGCTGCTATTACAGCGATGCAAGTAGCTGGTGGCCTTGATTATTTGGTGCAAATAGCCGAAGGGATACTAAGAAAACATCCAAAATACATAAATTTCTTAGCCCCAGTTGTCACTTACTTGCTAACTGTATTTGCCGGTACTGGACACACAGCTTTTTCTATGATTCCAGTTATTACCGAAGTTGCAAAGACACAAAATATTAAGCCTAGCGCGCCTCTTAGTATAGCTGTTGTTGCTAGTCAGATAGCTATTACTGCAAGCCCAGTTTCAGCAGCGGTTGTATTTATGGCTGGTGAGCATGCTTTGGGTGGACTTGGCATTAGTTATCCATTACTATTAGCTATCTGGATACCTACAACTTTTATTGGTTGTATGCTAACAGCTCTTGTTATAAATATATTTTATAATCTTGATCTAAGTAGCGATAAAGAGTATCAAAGAAGACTTAAAGAAGGGCTAATCAAAGATGTTAAAATCGAAGAGAAAAAAGAGCTTCCAAAAGGAGCTAAACTATCTGTTTTAATATTCTTAGTCGGTGTCATCTCTGTCGTTTTATATGCTACTGCTATTAGTAAAAACGTAGGCTGGATAAAACCAAGCTATGTAACAGGCTATGAAAAAATTTATGAGACCAAAAGTCCAGATAAATTTAATGAACTTGTCGCAAAAGATATAAAAGTCAAAACTGACTCAACTACTAATGTAAAATATGTAGAAGATCCAGGTAAGCCTACAAAGACGTTGGTATTAACTAGAGATAACGCCATTATGAGCTTTATGCTAGTTATCGCTACTTTAATCACACTAACTTGTGGCGTTAAAGTCGATAAGCTATTTAATACAGCTACATTTAAAAGCGGTATGACCGCGTGCGTCTGCGTGCTAGGTGTAGCGTGGCTGGGAGATACTTTCGTGGTAAATCACACCGATGCGATCAAAAATTTTGCCGGCGATTTTGTTAAAGACTATCCGTTTATGCTAGCTGTTGCGCTATTTTTTGCTAGTATGCTTCTTTACTCTCAAGCCGCTACCGCAAAGGCGCTTATTCCTACAGTTATAGCCGCACTTGGTTTAACTACTGCAAATAACGGTGACGCATATATTTTAGTTGCATCATTTGCTGCAGTTTCAGCATTGTTTGTGCTACCAACATATCCGACACTACTTGGAGCCGTTCAAATGGATGATACTGGAACAACTAGGATAGGTAAATATATATTTAATCACTCATTTTTTATTCCAGGCGTTTTAGCTATTGCTTTTTCTGTTGCACTTGGATTTTTGATAGCTCCGATACTTTTATAAGTATTTTAAATCAAACTTAAGCCGAGATCTCTCTCGGCTTTTTAAATCCCTTTAAAATTTTTAATTTCTATTCAAAATCCTTAATTAAAATTTTATATTAAAAATTTTTATAAGATTGCGCTAAAAATTATATTAATTAAATTTATCATTTTTAGAATTATATTCATTTTGATATTAGAACAACAATTATTTAAAATTAAAAATCTAAATATAAATATTAAGTAAAATTTAATTTTATTTTCAACTTTAAATACTAGAATAACTAAAGGCAAATATCTTTTAAAGGGAGAAAGATGAGCTTAAATAGACGAGAATTCTTAAAATTCGGCGCTGGAGTTAGTATGGTTGCATCGTCCTTACCGGGTGGTGCTTTAGAAAATGCTGCAAAGCAAGATGAGAAGTACGTCCATAGCTTTTGCGAGATGTGCTCTTCAAGATGCCCCATCGAAGCAAAGGTCGTTGATAATAAAATTTGCTTCTTAAGTGGTAATCCAAAAGCTGGCGGTACGGCAACTTCGCTTTGTGCAAGAGGTGGCTCTGGTTTTAGTCAGCTTTATGACAAAAATAGAGTCAAAAAGCCGTTGATTAGAGCTGGCGAGAGAGGAGAAAATAAGTGGCGCGAGGCCAGCTGGGACGAAGCACTTGATCTAGTTGCTTCAAAAATGCTTGAGATCAAGCAAAAGTATGGCCCTGAAAGTTTCATTTTTACCTGTAAAAGCTCGCAAACACATAAGCTAATGGTAAATTTTGCCTCATCTTATGGCTCGCCAAACTGCTTTTCACACTTTTCATGCTGTCCTATCACATATCAAATGGTCTGTGAGCAAATGTATGGCATAGCTAAGCTAAAAAGAGACTTTGCAAACGCAAAATATGTTGTAAATTTTGGTCACAACCTCTTTGAAGGTATCGTCATAGCCGATGCTAAAAAGCTTGCTAAATTTGCAGCCAAAAAAGATACAAAGCTACTTGTGCTTGAGCCAAGATTTAGCGTGGTGGCTTCAAAGGCTGATGAGTGGCTACCAGTTAGACCTGGCACTGATCTAGCTTTTGTGCTAGCTATCATAAATACATGGATACAAAATGGCACTTACGATAAAGAATTTATTGAGAAATTTACAATTGGCTTTGATGAGATCGTTAAAAGCGTAGAGGGCAAAACGCCTGAATGGCAAGAGGCAATCACTGGCATAAAAGCAAGTGATGTTAGACGCATCGCTGATGAAATTTATAAAGCTGCCCCAAGAGTTATTTTTGATTTTGGGCATAAGACAACCACCACAAAAGCTGAATATATGAGGACAAAGGCCATCATGGTGGCAAATGCGATGATGGGTAACTGGGAGGTTAAAGGTGGTCTTTTTGGTGGCAAAAACGCAAAAACCTTTAACAAACTAGTCGGTGAGGATAAATTCCCAGTTCTTAAAAATCCAGATGAGAAATTTAAAGTGCCAAAAGTCACTAGACTAGACTTTGCTGGCGAGACTGGTAGGCATAAATTTGTAAGTAGAAAACATGGCGTTTTGATGGATATAAATGACGCTATCTTAAACGAAAAGCCTTACGCCATAAAAGGCTGGTTTAACATTCGCTTTAATCACCTAATAAACGTTGCTGAGACGATGAAGAGCATAGAGGCGATGAAGAAGCTTGATTTTATCGTGGTAAGCGATGTTTATCTAAACGATATGGCGACATTTGCTGATGTTATCTTGCCTGAGAGTAGCTACCTTGAGCGCGACGAGGGCATAGAGGATAAGTCAGGTCTAAAGCCAGCTTATATGATAAGAAATAAAGTTATTGATCCAGTTGGCGACACAAGAGATGGGGCGTTTATCTTTAGAGAACTAGCACGCCGCATGAAGATAGATGAGCTTTACACTTGGAACGACATACGTGAGTTTAGGATGCAGCAAGCTGGCGGAGATGTAAATTTACTTGCTACGCTGGAAAAAGATGGCTTTATCACGTGGGATGAGCCGGGAATTTTGTTTAGAGAAAAAGGTATGATCGATAAATTTGTCGCTAAATATCCAGTTGCTTCTAAATTTGTAGGCGAAAATGGTCTAATGGATGATATGGCTAAGCTTAAAACAAAAAGCGGCAAGATAGAGCTATTTTTGCCTGATGTTGAGGCGCAGTTTGCAGGATATGGCGCGCTAAATGATAAAGATATGGATACATTTGACGGACATGATCTTTGTCTAACTTGTGGCAAAACGCCTATTCATACCAATGGACATACTCAGGCGGTGCCGTCGCTTCATGATCTTATGAGTGATAGCCCTATCTGGATAAATCCAAAAACAGCTAAACGTAAAAATTTACGTGATGGCGATATGGTTGTGGTGAAAAATAAATTTGGCGAGCAAAAGGGCAAACTCATGGTAACTGAGGGCATTAGGGAAGATACGCTCTTTATCTATCACGGCTTTGGACACATCACTCCAGCTCTTAAGAGTATAGATCACGTGGGGCTAAATACAAGCGTGCTTCTTAATCCAGCCGAAGGACCAGTAGCTGCGACTATGGTTACAAATGTTGGCGTTAGTATAAGTAAAGCGTAAGGATAGAAAATGAAAAAATATATGATGATACATGATGAAAATTTATGCATCGGCTGTCAAGGCTGCTCGGTAGCTTGCAGAAGTGCAAACAACGTACCAAGGGGACTTTACCGCTTACAGGTGCATGCGAAGATGAGTGGGACATTTCCAAATTTAAAGACTGATTTTTTACGTCAAAGCTGTGTTATGTGCGAAGATGCACCTTGTGTTGAGGTTTGCCCAACTGGCGCTAGCTTTAAAACAGCTGACGGCGTGACGCTGCTTGATCATAGAATTTGTGTTAGTTGCAAATACTGCATCCTGGCCTGTCCATACGACGCTCGTTACGTCTTACCAAATGGTGAGATAGGCAAATGCACATTTTGCTATGAGAGTAGGCTAGAAGAGGGCAAAGAGCCAGCTTGCGTTAGCGTCTGCCCTACAAATGCCCTAACTTTTGGCGATGTAAATGATGAAAACTCTAAAATTTCAAAGAAATTAAAAGAGAGTAAATACTACTTGCCAAAAGCGGAGTTAAACACAAAACCTTCACTTGCGATGATCGCAAATACAAAAGGAGCATACCATGAATAACATGTCAGGAAGCCTAGCTCAATACTCTGAAATTTACTGGGGCTGGCCGATAGCCGTTTATCTATTTTTAGCAGGACTTAGTGCGGGTGCTAGCATCGTTGCTGTGCTCATTTCAAAAAAATATGGCAAAGAGAACTACTACTTTAAAGCAGCCACTCTTATCGCTCCAGTGGCGATCGTCCTTGGACTTGCTCTTTTGGTGCTTGATCTTGGCAAGCCGCTTAGCTTTTACTGGATACTCTTACTTTACAACTTCGACTCAGTTATGTCAATAGGCGTTGCGCTACTTCTAGTTTATACGCCTCTTAGCGTTATATACGCGCTTGGTGCATTTAAAAACGAGATCGCAATGATTAAAATTTCTCTTTTTGACGTGGTTGCAAATTTTGCTAGCAAGCTTTCAAGCCTACTTGAAATTTTGCTTTTTATCCTAGGCATTGGCGTTGGTGCATATACAGGCTTTTTGCTAAGCGCGGCTCACAAGATCGCACTTTGGAATACATCAGTCTTGCCGGTATTATTTTTAGTATCAGGCTTGAGCTGTGCTGGTGCATTTACGTTACTTGTTGGCGTGCTAAAAGATAAGGCAAAAAGGCAAAACGATATTGCACACTATTTATTAAAATTTGATTTTTTTGCGATTATTGCCGAGTTTTTGCTCATAGTCGCTCTATTTATGGTTGTAAAAAGCGCAAGCACAAGTGGTGCGGAGAGCGTAGCAAACGCACTTAGCGTAAATTCTCTTGGGCTGATGTTTTATATTGGCGTCATTGGTTTTGGTATGGCTTTGCCTATCATTTTAGACTTAAGCGTTTTAAAGGTGCATGATTTTAAACGCGAATTTGCCGTGATCAACGCATTATTCGTAATATGTGGTGTCTTTTTACTAAGGTGTTACATTGTCTATGCGGGGCAAATTTTTATTTAATGCTTAAAAAATAATTTTAATTTTGAATTTACCTATTAAATATTACAATAGGGCTAAATCTTAATAAGACTTATTTTTTAGGAGAGAGATTTGAAAATTTTGCTTTTAGAAGATGATTTAGGGTTTCAAGAGAGTGTCTGTGAGTTTTTGCAGACGCTTGGTTATGAAGTTACAGCAGTGAGCGATGGCCAAGAGGCGTGTGATCTGATAGAGAAAAATTTCTATCATCTTTTTATACTTGATATAAAAGTCCCTGGCGTAAATGGACATGAGGTTATCAAGTACATAAGGAGTTTAAATCCAAACGCTCCTATCATGATAACAACATCTTTAGTTGATATAGGCGATATGGCTATTGGCTACGAGCTTGGCTGTAACGAATACCTAAAAAAGCCATTTGAGCTTGCTGAGCTTAAATTTAGAGTAGCTGAGCTTATGAGAAAATACTATGGAACTGACGATAAGAACATAGTAAAGATCAATGATGAGTTTAGCTTTAATCTAAACAAGCGTGCGCTATTTAAAAACGGCAAAATGGTCGATCTTAGCGCAAAAGAAGTCGCACTTGTTGAGTGTCTAGTTTCACATCTAAATTCTTACGTCAGCATGGAAGAGCTAAGAGATCTTGTCTGGAATGACAAAGAAATAGAAGGCGCTGATATCAGAATGCATGTTTTAAAGATAAGAAACAAAACAACTAGTGACTTTATCACTTCAAAGAGGCGTATAGGCTACAAGATAGATGCACAAGAGCTTTAAGATCCAGATCATAGCGACATTTGTGATAATGTCGCTTTTTTGTTTTCAAAGCTTTGTGATCTTAAATTTAAGCCAAAAAAATAGCACTTCAAAAGCTCTTTTTGGCGCGATGAAGCATGAAACTATTATCAAAAATTCGTTTTTAAAAAATGAAAATATAATTCCTTCTTTAAAGTATAAATTTGCGATCTATGATGTAAATTTTAATCCGATTATTTCAAATCTCTCCAGGCAGCCAAGCAACTTTAAATTTGTAACACTTGAAGAAAATGGCTACTTGTTTTATAAAAGTTTTTTTATAAAGGATAAAACGCCTTATTATATTGTCGTTGAAAAAGAGCTTGATAATGAAAAAAGTATATTTCTAGCAGCACTTATGCTACTTGTCATACTTGTGGCTGTGCTTTTTATCGTATATTTTTTATATCTAAGTAGCGTTAAGCCTTATAAAGAGTTTCAAAAATATATGAACAACTTCTTTAACGACGCCATGCACGAGCTAAAGACCCCACTTGGCGTAGCTGGCATGAACCTTGAGATGCTTGGACTTGAAAACAAGTATATAACTCGCATCAAAAACGCCCTAAAACAGATGCAAATAACCTACGAAGATGTCGAATACTTCATAAAGCGTGGCTATATAAAATTCCCACTTGAGCACCTAAATTTGGGCGAATACATAATAGAGCGAGTGAAATTTCTCTCAAGCGTGGCTGATGTTAAGCACATCGTGGTAAAGACAAATTTAGAAAGCGATGCATTTACTATGCTAAGCAAGGTCGAAGCTCAGCGCATCATCGACAACACCATAACAAACGCCATAAAATACAGCCAAAAAGAGAGCGAAATACTAATAAATTTAAGCTTTGAAAATGACCGGATAAAGCTTAGCGTGCAAGACTTTGGCAAGGGGATAAAGGACGTTAAAAAGGTCTGGAAACGTTATGTAAGAGAGGATGAAATCCAAGGCGGCTTTGGACTTGGGCTAAATATCGTCAGTGAAATTTGCCAAAAACATGGCATTACATACGGCGTTGATAGCGTCTACGGCGAGGGTAGCACCTTTTACTATAAATTTAAACGAGCTTAAATTAAGCATAAAAGCGTAAAATGAAGCCTTAAATTTAGAAGGAAAAACTTTGGATAGAATCGTTGAAATCGAAAAAGTAAGCTTTGAAAATGACTTTGAAGTATCGCTTAGACCGACAAAATTTGAAGACTACATCGGACAAGAAAAGATCAAGCAAAATTTAGATGTCTTTATAAAAGCAGCCAAAAAGCGAAATGAGTGCCTGGATCACGTGCTATTTTACGGTCCTCCAGGACTTGGTAAAACCACACTCGCTCACATCATCGCAAACGAAATGGGCGTAAGCATCAAAATGACCGCAGCTCCCATGATAGAAAAGAGTGGCGATCTCGCGGCGATCCTTACAAATTTACAAGAAGGCGACGTGCTTTTTATCGACGAGATACACCGCCTAAGCCCAGCTATCGAAGAGGTGCTTTATCCTGCGATGGAGGACTTTAGGCTAGACATCATCATAGGCTCAGGGCCTGCAGCTCAGACTATCAAGATAGACTTGCCAAAATTTACGCTTATTGGCGCAACGACACGTGCTGGCATGATCTCAGCGCCTTTAAGAGATCGCTTTGGGATGGACTTTAGGCTGCAGTTTTACACAAGCAGCGAGCTAAGCCGTATCGTGCAGATAGCCTCTGCCAAACTTGGCAAAGAGTGCGATAAAAATGCCTCACTTGAGATCGCCAAACGCTCACGTGCCACGCCAAGGATCGCTCTTAGACTGCTAAAGCGTATCCGCGACTTTGCCGAGGTAAATGACGAGCAAATCATCAGCCACGAGCGCGCAAAAGAGGGACTTAATGCGCTTGGTGTAAATTCGCTTGGATTTGACGAGATGGATATTAGGTATTTAGAAATTTTAATGCAAGCAAGGCGCCGTCCGATGGGGCTTAGCACGATCGCTGCGGCACTTAGTGAGGACGAGGGCACGGTTGAGGATGTCATCGAGCCATATCTGCTTGCAAATGGCTTTATCGAGCGCACCGCAAAGGGCAGGATCGCAAGTGCGAAGTGTTTTGAGACCTTTAACGTCAAGATCGACATCGAAAAAGGGCTTTTTGAGTAGCGAAATTTAAATTTGGAGCAAAAATGGGCGAGCCACATCTTTGTCCTAAGTGCAAGCAAAGGACGATTTACTTTGACGGGATCTGCTACTGTTGCAGGCAAAAAGAGAAGCTGGAGTTTTATGAAAATTTAAACAAAGACGAGATCAAACAAAAGCTAAAAAATGTCCTAGCCCACATAGAGGATATTGGTAAATATGATGAAATTTATAGCGATCTTGTCTATATTTTCTACCTACACGGCATTTGCGACGAGCAGATCATAAGAGAAGTGACCAAACAGGGCGAATACTATCCATTTGAAATTTATAAAAACGCCCCAACTGACGTAAGAGATGAGCTCATAAATAGTCTAAGTGGCGCTGAAAACACTGTAAAAACAAATCACATCCTCTGTGCACTTGCGTGGCAGGGCGATGAGGTAGTGAGGGAACTATTTTTTAAGCTTTATAATGCGCCAAAGCCTTGGAAGGCAAAGCTTCACGTTGATATGAATGGATACGCACAGGTTGCAGGCTGGAGCTTTGATAGCAGTGGCAAGAGAAGAAGCCTAGTTTTTGATAAGTGCTTTACCTGCGAGCCAAGCCAAAGCGCAGAGGCAAGCGTTAAATTTAAAGCATCAAATGATGAAAAATGTAAATTTTGTAGCGGCGAGATGCTAGAGCTTACCATCAAAAAAGAGAGCCTAAAGCGATTTGGGCTAGAACTTAAAAATGACGCTGTGCTTAAATTTTGTCCGACATGCGTGGGCTTTGTGCAGTACTTTTGCCAAAATGACGGAAAAAGCGTGCAAACAGAAGTGGTAGGCGAGGGTGAGAGCGAAGACTATGTAAGAGACGCTGTGGCGGTGCTTGACGGGCAAAAATTTGAGCTAGCAAACGAGGTCTGTATGCACTATGCGGCTATGATTGATGGTGAAATTTTGCTTGGAGGATATCCGCAGTGGCAGCAAGACAGCGAGTATCTAGCCTGCCCAAAATGTGGTAAAACGATGAAATATCTAGCGCAAATTCCTTTTGGTGGCTTGATAGACGGCGAGGGCACGATCTATATGCAAATTTGTGATGAGTGCGAGGTCGTCGGAGCAAATTTTCAGTGCACGTAAAAGGCTAAATTCATAGAAGCTTTTGAGCTAGAAAATTTACGTAAGGCATAAATTTATCTGAATTTGCTAAGCATCAGTGCCACGCTAAAATGCCAAAAGCCCACTCTTTGCAAATTTGGTGCCGAAGCGTTTTAGCAAATTTATCAAGCAAATGAGTAGCTTTGATAAATCTGCTATAATTACCCCATTTTAAGGGAGCGAGATGAATAATAGGCTGTTTTTTGGAATTTTTGCGTTTTGTGCTTTGGCTTTGGTGGTCTATCTTTTTAAACCATTTTTACTTGACATTTTTATCGCAGCACTGCTCGCAGTGGCTGTTGCAAACGTGCAGATCGCATTTTTAACGCTTACTAAAAACCGCAAAACGCTCTCGTCAGGTCTTACGACATTTGCGCTTCTTTGTTTATTTATCGCGCCACTTCTTTACGCAGTCGTAGAGATCGCAAAATACGCAGCTGGCTTTGACATAAACAACGTCACAAAGACGATCGAGTTTATCAAAAACTACGACTTTAGCCTGCCAGAGTCGATAAATTTCTTAGAGCCAAAGATCAAGGAATTTATAGGCGGGCTTGATATCAAGATGCTATTTTCGCAAGTCGCTGCTAATCTTGCAAATTTAGGCAAGCTAAGCCTTAAATTTGGCGTTGATATGATCATCATCCTGGTCTTTTTCTTCTTTTGCAACCTTTACGGCAACGAGCTTATAAACTACCTAAAAGAGGCGCTTCCGCTTAAAAAAGAGGACACTGAGTCGATACTAAGCGAGGTTGGCAACGTGATGGGCGTCGTTTTTTACTCAACCATCGCAAATATGATCATTCAGGGCTTTTTGTTTGCCATTATCACCAGTTTTTACGGCTATGACGGCGTGCTAACTGGCATCTTTTTTAGCTTCGCTTCACTCATCCCAGTCGTTGGTGGCTTTTTGGCGTGGGCGCCTATTAGTATTTATGAGTTTGCAAATGGCAATACAGCAGCCGCTATCACGATCGCGCTTTACACTATTATCGTGATCTCATTTGCCGCAGATACGCTGCTAAAGCCGCTTGTCATTAAATTTATAAACTCAAAGCTGGTCAAAATACCAACAAAGATAAATGAACTTCTTATATTCTTTGCGATGCTTGCAGGTATCACGACATTTGGGTTTTGGGGTGTGATCCTTGGACCAGCGATCGTGACATTTTTTATCTCGACTATCAAACTTTATACGCTTTTAAGAGAGAGAAATTTTGTATAAAAATAGGAACAAATATGATCTATGAAGATAAATTTATAAAAATCGAGCGTGAAGACAATGAGCTTCCATGGATAAAAATTTTTACCATTAAGCCATTTTGTGAGCTAAGCGATTGCGATGAAGCGAGTAGGGCAAGGCTATTTGAAGCGATGCTAGTAGCTGAAAAGGCGATGCTTGAGTTTTATAAACCAACCAAAATAAACATTGCAAGCTTTGGAAACTACGTGCCACACGTGCATATTCATGTTATTGCTAGATTTAGTGATGACGCATTTTTTCCAGATAGTGTGTGGGCAGCTGCTAAGAGGAAAAGCGAGCTTGTGTTGCCAGAATTTGATAAATTTGCAAAATTTTTAGAAGAAAAGTTAAGGGCTAGTTTTGAATAAATATAAAAAATATCTTAATTTCTATATCGTTTTTATCTTTATCATAGTACTTGGAGGGCTTTTTTACTTTCTTTACAGCTCTTATATGGCTGAAAAGTTGCAAAATAATATGCGAGTCTTTTTTGATTACCAGGTAAAACAGCTTAATAAAAGTATAGATGATGAGAAATTTTCATCAATGGCGATCTCTATCCTGCTTGCTCAAAATGAGTCTATACAAATGTGCTTGCTAGGGCAAAGCCGCGATGAATGTATAAAAAATATCGAAAATTTAACCAAAACCCTTGGCGCAGCATCGATGTATAACAACATTAAGCTTCACATTTATGATAAAGATCTAAAAAGCTATGTAAGGAGTTGGGATCTAAACAGATATGGCGATATGATCGCTAGTAGTAGGTTTTTAGTGCAAGAGTCAAGGCATCAAAACAAGCCCATGGTCGGCATCGAGGCGTGGTATGCTGGAACACATATAAGGGCTGTCTCAAACGTAGTACGTGATGGTAAAATTATTGGCAACATCGAGGTTTTATTAAATTTTGACTCACTTGGAAATTATTTTAAAAAGCAAGGAATTGATCTATTTGTTCTTTTGGCAAAAGACAAGATGCCGTCACGTAAAAGCATTCCGAGTGATCAAATTTTAAATGATTATTACATCGAAAATTTAAGCAGTGCAAATTTAAACATAGTAGGTTTTTTACGTGATATTAATTTTAAAGAATATGAATTTTGCGTTTATAAAACACACTACTTTTGCGTGGTACCACTAATAGATGCTAGCAACACACAGATAGGTTACTACGTGCTTCATGTAAATACCAATGAAAAAGAGCGAAATATTTCACAAAATTATTTTGAGTCAGAAGAACTTTTTTAATTTAAGCTATTTAATAAAATTTTTATTTGTATTTTAGATAAAAATGGTGGAAGCGAGGGGGATCGAACCCCTGTCCAAAAACAAAATGCATACAGCCTCTACACGCTTAGCAAAAGTGAAAATTTCATCTAAAAAGGCTCACTTTCCAAAACCAAAATTTAGACTAAGACTAAAATTTCAGCTAGCAAGCAGTCACTTTGCGAGCCTACTCTAGCTAAATTACTTGCCTTTGTCCTAGCTAGAATTAGACTAAGCAAGGCTCAACTGAACTTACGCAGCTTTAGCGTAAGCAGGAGCGAAATTAACGTTGTTTGCGTTTAAATTTAATTTGAGCTTTTTACGCTTTGCTCAAAGCGACGTGCCACCATACACACTCTGCTCCTGTCGAAGCCAAGTCGCTCCCAAAAAATAAAATGGTTAATGAATTATTTAGTTAAGTTTTGCAGGCACATCAATGATTTTTGGTTCAAGAACGCTAAAATATTCAAAATCGTTCTCGACGTCATCTTTATATTTATTAAACTGATCGCTAATAAGTAGCAACCAATCTATAAATTTATCATTTGCTGGCCCTTTTAGACTTCTTGCCTCTTGGGTTATCTCTTCAGCTAAAGTTGTAAGCTTTAATATCGGATCAAGATGCATGAATCCTGCTGCTGACTTAATATTATGAAAAATCCTAGTAAGCTCTAAGATACTATCTTTATATTTATCAGCTCTTCCTAAATTTATTATCAAAGGCTCGAGTAAATCGCACATTAAAGCATAGTGAGATAAAAATTCTTCAACTATATCATAAGAGTAATCGATTTCAAGCCTTTTTAATATACCCATTTTTATGTCCTTAAGAAATTGGCGTAATTGTAGCAAAAATTTGATAAAATTGTTAGCCTTTTAGCTAAAAATCCTTGGAGCTTGCAATGAAAAATGAAAAAACTCAGAAGAAAAAACTAAGCATAAATGATATAAAAAACAAAAAAGGCATTGAGCCTATTGTAATGATAACTTCCTATGATGCGTTATTTGCTAAGCTTTTTGATGATTATGCTGATATTATTTTGGTTGGCGATAGCTTAAATATGAGTTTTAATATGCAAGAAAGTACGATAAGTGCGGACATGAATACCATGCTTTATCATACAAAGGCCGTTTGTAACGGAGCCAAAAATACTTTTATCATGGCTGATATGCCATTTGGTAGCTACACAAATGAAAAGCAAGCGATAAAAAATGCGATGAAATTTTTCAAACAGACAAATGCCGATGCGGTAAAACTCGAAGTTGGCATGCACCAAGTAAATTTAGTGAAGCGCCTTTGTGAAGAGGGCATAAACGTTATGGCTCACATTGGCTTAAAGCCTCAGTTTTATAAATTTGAAGGCGGTTATAAGATAAAAGGCAGAAGCGAGATCGAGGCGAAAGAATTAATTGAAGAGGCTTTAGCGTTTGAGCAAGCTGGAGCATTTGGTATCTTACTTGAGGGCACGATGAGTGGCGTGGCCAGTGAGATAACAAAGCAAGTTCATGTACCAGTTATTGGTATCGGATCCGGAGTAAACGTCGATGGGCAAGTGCTTGTGTGGTCTGATATGCTTGGGTTTTTTGAAGACTTTAAACCAAAATTTGTAAAAAGATATCTTGATGGAGCGGATATTGTAAGAAAGAGTGTGCAATTCTACGCAAATGATGTAAAAGGCAAAATTTTTCCAAGTGAAGAATTTTGCTATTAGGATGATTAATATCCGCATTAAATAGAACGTGACAAAATTAAATTTCTTTATAGCCCTTTATATCAAGTCCAAATCCTGCAAGGCTTACAAATTCTTTATTTTTATTTGAGCTTAAAAGCTCGATTTCGCTTATGCCAAAATACTTTAAAATTTGTGCCCCAATGCCATAATCTTTTTGTGAGCTTGCATCGCTTTTATTGCTGTCTAAAAATAGCAACACTCCGCCATTTTTACTTAAAAAATCCAACGACTTTAATAAATTATCAAATTTATCTCCGCTTAAAAGCTCATGGTCTTTGCTTATTTTTTGAAATTTTACATTAGTTTGCGCTTTTGTCTCTCCAAAAACATAGGCAGCGTGATTTTTATTTTCGTGATCTTTTATGTCATATCTTTTTGCTTCAAAACCACAGATTTTTACACTCTTTGCAGGCGAAACTTCTATTAAGCTTTCGTGGCTAAGTCTGTATTCTACTAATTCAGAAACGCTTATCATATTTAGGTTAAATTTTTTACAGAATTCCTCCAAATAATCACGTCTTGCCATTGTGCCATCTTCTTTTACGATCTCACAAATCGCTGCCATTGGACTAATGCCAGCGAGTTTGCAAAGATCAACTGATCCTTCAGTGTGACCTGTACGAACGAGGACACCACCTTTTTTTGCAATAAGCGGAAATATATGCCCAGGCCTTACAAAATTTTCGGGCACTGAATCAATACTGGCAGCAAGTCTAATCGTCATATCTCGCTCATAAGCACTTACGCCTGTCGTTGCTTCCTTTGCATCAATTGTGACAGTAAATGCGGTTTCGTGACTGGATGTATTTTTAGAAACCATTAGTGGTAAATCAAGTCTTTTTGCGTTTGCTTCATCCATCGCAAGGCAAAGCACGCCTTTTGCATGAGTGATTGCAAAATTTACCTTTTGCATATCGCTGCTTGCCGCTGAAAAGACCAAGTCTCCTTCATTCTCACGGTCCTCATCATCGACCATAATTACCATTTTGCCATTTTTTATATCTTCAATCGCTTTTAATACATTTTCAAATGCCATAAATTTCCCTTATTAAATTTTTACAATTATATTGATTTTTTGATAACTTAGAGATAAAAATATTAATTTTGATTTGTCTTGTATCAATTATTTAGAAATTTTAGAAAAGATTTATTTTTAAATATATGCGATTTAGTGGCGATAACTTAGGTTTTATTTTTCAATTTATTTTATATGTAAAATTTTAAAACATAAATTTTTAATAAAATACACTATTTTTAAGAATTTCAGTAATTATGAAAAATAAAAGTCAAAGAATAAATGATGGCGCAGCGGACGGGGCTCGAACCCGCGACCTCCGCCGTGACAGGGCGGCATTCTAACCAACTGAACTACCGCTGCACCTAAAAATGGTGGTCGCTATAAGACTCGAACTTATGACATCCACCTTGTAAGGGTGGCGCTCTACCAACTGAGCTAAGCGACCTAAAAATTTAAAAATATCTGGCGACCCTTAGAGGATTTGAACCTCTGTTTCTACACAGAGAAAGTAGAGTCCTGAGCCACTAGACGAAAGGGTCATAAACCCAAAAATGGTGTCCTGCGTTGGATTCGAACCAACGGCCCCCTCATTAAAAGTGAGATGCTCTACCGACTGAGCTAGCAAGACATTTGCTTAAAAAAGAATTGAGATTATACAAAAAACATTACTGCATGTCAAGAAAAGGATGCTTAAAATTTGTTTTTAGTTAACATTGTTGCATGGTTAGGTTGGTTTGGTATCAGTTGATTTGAAAAATACATGATAAATACCACTTGCAAGATATATGAACACCAAATGGATGAATATTGGGTTTATTTAATAAAATTTATTTAAATTTAAGTATCTTGTCTTTTAGCCTCATGTGAGCAGCTATTGCTATACGATAGATGATGCGTGATTCGTGGTAAAAATTGTGAATAATATTGATCAACGATATTGATTGTATATATATGGCTAAATAAATTATTTTGAACTAATAAATTGATGCTATAGAGTTATTTAAAGACAGCATATATTTGAGATGTCTACTTGAATAAATTCTAATTGCCTCGTGTAAGTTAAACCAAAATTATAGATAGTGCTTGAAAAATATTTTAAACTGCAGTCAATAAATAAAAATCTATAAGAACATAAATCTAGGATATTTAAGATTAGGATTAAACCCCATTAATAGGGGTTTAATAAGTTAAATAATTATAGTCCATCAAAAGGATTTGAAACTACATCTTTGCGATCTACTATGTAAGGTATAATAGCTGCATGACGAGCTCTTTTGATCGCTTTTTCTACCATTTCTTGATGTCTTTTTGATGTGCCAGTTAAACGTCTTGGCATGATTTTAAATCTCTCTGATAAACAATACTTTAAAAGAGAAGTATCTTTATAGTCTATAAAATCAATTTTTGCTTCTGTAAATTTGCAATATTTACGTGAATATTTTCTTTTTTCTGCCATTTTCTATCCTTTAAGTTAAAACGGTATTTCGTTGTCGCCATCAAAATTATCGGCGTCAATGTTTATATCAGGGATTTTTTCCTCATAGTACTCTTCTTGTACTTTTTTATTTTGTGGTTGCATTTGCTGTCTTTGTGGTGCTGAATTTTGATATCCACCATTACCATAGCTATTATTTGAACCATTATTTCGTTGTTGTGAGTACGAACTATTTTGATTAAATCCACCTTGGCTTTGTCCATTAGTTCCGCTATTTCCGCCAAGCATCTCCATATTTTCAACTACGATTGAGTGCTTTGAACGGTTTTGTCCATTGTTGTCGGTCCATTGATCAAATTTTAATCTTCCTTCAACCAAAAGTTTGGAGCCTTTGCTTAAATATTGATTTGCTATCTCAGCTGATTTGCCAAAGAATGATATGTCAATAAAGCATGTCTCTTCACGTTTTTCGCCGTTAGTATTAAATTTTCTAGTAACAGCAATACCGGAATTTCCTATAGCAGATCCACTAGTAGTGTATCTTAGCTCGATATCTCTTGTTAAATTCCCAACCAGTACTACTTTATTGAACATTTTTTATCCTTGATTATTCTTCTGTAAAAGTTTGCTCGTCTACTTTTTCAACTCTTGGCTCACGCGGTACTCTTGGCTCACGAGGCTCTTTTTTTATAGTTTGTTTGATACCTTTGCAAAGTCTTTCCCAAGCTGCGATTTCGCGTTTATTTTCATATTTAACGCTTAAAAATCTTATGATATCTTCAGTGATCCTTACATTTCTTGTAAGCTCTGCAAGAAGTGCCGGTGGAGCTTTGTAATAGATAACAAAGTATGTTCCACGCTCGTATTTTTTGATGGTGTAAGCTAGCTTTCTAGTGCCCATCTCAACGACAGCAGCGATCTCGCCGCCGTTTTTTGTTATAACTTCTTTTACGAAGTCAACTTTAGCTTTAACTTCCTCTTCCGTTAATGTCGGCTTAAGAATAAATAAAAGCTCGTAATGTTTCATTTCTTCTCCTTATGGATATTTAGCTCACTTTGTGAGCAAGGATTTTGCTTTAAGCAAGGGTGGATTTTAGCTTAAAGTTACTTAATATTTGCTGTTGATATGAGATGTTGTAAATTTAAAATAGTTGATAATACAAAAATCTCTTTATCCATTTTTGTGTTTGTTTTTAGCTCTAACTCGGCTAAATTTAGTGTTTTAAATATCTCTAAATAGGCATTTAAATTTAGTTTTAAGCTATTTGCTTTTAATAAATTTGCCACATTTACAGGCGGTTGATAACCGATTGCCTCATCTAAATTCAATCGACCATTTATCTTAATGTAAGAGTAAATTTTAAATAGCCTAAAAAATGCTTTGTAAAGTGAGTTTAGAAGTAAAATTTCATTAAAATTTGGATCTTCTAGATAGGTAAAAAAGTCGTTTTTTATGTCTTTTAGGGCCATAAATTTGTTAAAAAAATCATCAAAATTTATCCCACCAAGTCCAAAAACCAGCCTTTTTACATCATCTTGTTCAATGTGTGTGTTTAGGCTCTTTAGCTTTGTTAGCTCGCTTGCTGCAAGGTATAAATTTTCATTATGCGTAAAGTAAAGTTCATAAAGTGCGTTTTTGGTTATGTTTAGGCCTATTTTAGCTGAGCTTTTAGCTAGCAAATTTATCGCTTCATCTGGAGTTGAGGGCTTGAAAAATCTAGCAAAATTTGTCCCAAAAGCCTTTTGCGTATCAAAAACTAGTTTCATATCGGACTCATAAAGCTCAAACAAAAAGTAGTTGTCCTGGCTTTTTGAACAAAGCGAGATGAGCTCTTTTAGCTCTTTTGCTGGGATCTTTTTGTCACTTTTTACATAGAGGATATTTTTGCCGCCAAAAAGTGACTGTTCGCTTAGGTGAGAGCTTGCCTGGGTGTAGTTGTACTCGTCAAAATAAAGGCTTAATAAATTTGCATCTTTGCCAGAGTAAAAGCTCAAAATTTCTTTGCCAAAGAGCTCGATCTGAAACTCGTCCGCCCCAAAAAGTAAGAAGTAGTTGCTTAAATTTGTATTTGCTAAATTTAGCTCTAAATCTTTTCTATACATCGATCTTTCTTACTACTTTTGCAAAAATTTTAGCACTTGCAATGTCGGCCTCTGTGATCTTTACGACAAGCTTTTGAAGTAAATTTGCGCTGTATCCAGTGATGAAAATCCTAGCTCCAACAAAATGATCATCAAGCTTAGCAACCAAGACATTTTGGTTTTCGCTCACATAGCAGCGCACCTCTTTGCCGATGTTTGCGGCTGCCCAGCGTGCAAATTTCCTATCCATAAAGTCGTAGGCTACCTTATCAGCTTCTCTTTCAAGCTCGCTTAAATTTGCGCAGGTGCTTTGGATGTTTAAAAGCAAGAAGTTGTAAAGCTTGTCATCTTTTGAAATTTTAGCCTTTAAGAGCCTATGTAAAATAAGGTCAGAGTAGCGTCTAATAGGGCTTGTAAAGTGCGTGTATCTATCAAATCCAAGCCCAAAGTGGCCTAAATTTTCACTTGAGTACTCAGCTTTTTTTTGAGACTTGATGATGAGTTTATCTATCTCCTCGCGGTTGCCCAGTTCATCGGCTTTTATTTGGATCTTTCTTATCAAATTTGCAAGGTCACTCTCGTAGGTAAAGTCAAGCCCCAGAAGCTGCAAGTCTTCAAGCAAAGTATCTATCTTTTTAAAATCAGGCGATGCGTGGTTTCTAAAAACGCCCTTTGTGATGAGCTTTGCGGCGGCTTTGTTTGCCAAAAGCATGCAGTCCTCAACAAGTCTGTGCGAGTCGGAGTCGCTTTCAAACCTAGTTTGCGAAATTTGTCCCTCATTATTAAGGCTCATTCTAAGCTCTTTTGTCCTAAAGTCAAATGCGTGCAAAAGCCTTTTTTTGCGAAGCTTTGTGGTGAGTTTAAAAAGCGGCTTAATCCATGAAATTTCACACTCTCTTTTGCCTTCTAAAATTTCATCAATCTCGTCATAGTTAAAGCGCCTTTTTGAAAGGATGATCGTCTCAAAAAGCTCCTCTTTTTTTACCTCATTATTCGCATCAAGTGAAATTTTAAAACAAAATGCAAGACGCGGTACATTTGGCTTTAGCGAGCAGATATTTTCACTAAGCGCGCGCGGCAACATCGGTACTGAGATGTGCGGAAAGTAGATAGAAAAGCCTCTTTTTTTAGCCTCGCTGTCAATAGCGCTATATGCGGTCACATACTCGCTTGCATCAGCGATTGCGACGTAAATTTCACGCTTTTTCTCATCGAAATATATGGCGTCATCAAAGTCTTTGGCATCGACTGGATCGATCGTGCAAAACTCTAAATTTCTTAGATCAACTCTATTTGGATACATGCTAGCATCGACTTCGTCGCCAAAAGCCTTTGCCTCAAGCTCACAAGCCTCGCTAAATTTATCGTTTTTATTATAAATAGCAAGCGAAATTTTTTCATCACTTAGCGGATCGTCTAAATTTCCTAAAACCTCGACTATCTCGTTGTTTAGGTTGTTTATCTTAAGCAGCGTCCCAAGAGGAAGCATCTTTAGGCTTTTTTGCGTCGCTTTTAAGGTAGTGCTTAGTCCAGTTTTTAAATTTACCCCTAAAATAGCTGCTCCAAAGCGTTTTGTATAGACTACGCTTGTTTCATTTGCAAGCTTTAGGCTCATTACTATCTTAGCACTTTGGCGTTTTTTCTTAAGCGGCAAAAGCTTTGCTAACACGATATCGCCAAGGTGAGAGTTATTTAAATTTTTATTTTCTACGATGATGTCTTGCTTGAAGCGTTTATCAAACGGCATGATAAAGCCAGTTGCGTTTTGACTGATGTCTAGCTTGCCGCAGACGTAGCCATTATTTAGGTAAAATTTATCTTTATGTGAGCTTACGGCACCAAGATTTAAGAGATTTCGTAAAATCTCTTTATCTTCGTTTGAAACTTCTTTTTCCTTGATGCCAACTAGTAGTGATGTTAGAAATTCTTTCACAAATTATCTTTGACTTTAGCGACAGCCATTAAAAATGTATCGTGTCCAAAGCCGTATTCATCAAGAAGAGGTAGGGTATTTTGTATGCTTATATCATCAAGTTGATTAAAGATATTTACAGCCGTTTTTATCACTTTTAGGGCTTTTGCGTAATCTTTTATATGATCTGGTGCCTCTTCCGGATTATTTGAATAGAGTATTGAGCTGCTAAGCTCTGTCTCAAGGTTCCATTGTTCAAAAATTTTAGCCGTAACTTCTTCATTTGACATATCTAAAATTTCTGTTTCAAATAGAGCAAGATCGATTGGGCTAGATATATTTTTAAGTTTTTCTCTAAATTCGACGTCTTGCTTATTTTCAGCTAATTCGTGAGCAAGAACTATCTTGCCAATCTCAAGCATAAATGAAGCTGGAGAGAGAATTTCTAAGCTTTTAGGATTAACTTTAGAATGCCAATTGTACATCAGTGCATTTTGTATTATCGAGATATTTAAAAAATCTTGTGTAGTAATGCCATAAGGCTCTAAATTTATAGAAAAGCTCTTTTTAATCGTACTTGAAAGCGCAAAACCTCGAATAGTAGCCATACCAAAAAGAGAAATAGCTCTTGCGATGGTTGTAATCTCTTGAGAAAACCCATAAAGTGGAGAGTTTGCTGAACGCAAGATATTTGCTGTTAGCATCGGATCCTTTTCGACCACTTTTGTAAGATCACTTATTGAGCTATTTTCATCCGCATGTAAGCGTTGAATTTGTATAACTGTGTCATCTAATGGTGGAAGTGCTTTGATTTTTTTAAAAACTGATTCATTCATTGAGTTATCTCTTTTTTTGAAATTTCAGCGTATTTTATCAAAATAAATTATCATAAAACTTAAAAAGAGTTTCTATATATTTCAGCCGAATTTTTGCTGGCTAAAGTTATAATTTTGCCAAATTTTAATAATAGGAGTAACAATGGCTATAAATGTTTATTATGATAAAGACTGCGATTTAAGCCTTATTAAGAGCAGAAAAGTAGCAATCATCGGCTTTGGTTCACAAGGTCATGCACATGCTGAAAATTTAAGAGATAACGGTGTAAGCGTTGTAATTGGCCTTTCAAAAGGTGGCAAAAGCTGGGCAAAAGCTGAAGCAAAAGGCTTTGAGGTAAAAACCGTAAGCGAAGCTACAAAGGGCGCTGATGTGGTTATGATTTTAACTCCAGATGAGCTTCAAGCAGAAATTTATAAAAATGAGATCGAGCCAAATTTAAAAGATTACGCTGCTATCGCGTTTGGACATGGATTTAATGTGCATTTTGGACAAATCAAAGCTCCAGCAAATATAGATGTCATCATGATCGCTCCAAAAGCTCCAGGACACACAGTTAGAAGCGAATTTGTAAGAGGCGGTGGTATACCTGATCTTATCGCTGTTGAGCAAAATGCAAGTGGAAAGGCAAAAGAGATCGCTCTAAGCTATGCTTGCGGTATAGGCGGCGGCAGAACCGGCATTATTGAGACAACATTTAAAGATGAAACTGAAACAGATTTGTTTGGTGAGCAAGCAGTACTTTGCGGTGGTCTTTGCGCACTAGTAAATGCTGGTTTTGATACGCTTGTAGAGGCTGGTTATGAGCCTGAGATGGCGTATTTTGAATGCTTGCATGAGCTAAAACTAATCGTTGATTTGATGTATCAAGGTGGTATGGCCGATATGCGTTATTCTATCTCAAATACCGCTGAATACGGTGATTACGTAAGCGGTGTAAGAGTGGTTGGCGAAGAGAGCAGAAAAGCTATGAAAGAAGTTTTAAAAGAGATTCAAAATGGCAAATTTGCAAAAGACTTCATCCTAGAGAGAAAAGCAGGATATGTTAGAATGAACGCTGAACGCGGTATAGCTGAGAGAAGTTTGCTAAATCAAACTGGCAAAAAACTTCGCGCGATGATGCCTTGGATAACTAACGGCAAACTTATAGATCAAAATAAAAACTAAGCCTTGAGCGAAAAAAATACTACAAAGAAGCGACCTACAAAAAAGAGTGCAGGTCGCTCTCACAACAAAACCTATCTTGGTATCGGCATTATCGCAGCTATTTTGATAATAGCACTTAGCGTAGCCCTTAGTATAAAAAATAATGGTACAGAGCAGTTAAGCAAAACAAATGAGCCAAAGATAGAGAAGCAAATTTCTAAAAAAGCTGAGCCAAAGGTTGCCAGTAAAGAGAAAAAACAAGAGTACGAAAAGAGAAAATACCCTCTAAAATTTGATGAAGATGAAAATTTAAGTAAAATTTTTACTGATCCTAAGCATAAAAGTGAGCTTGCTTTAAATTCAAAAGTTGAGCCAAAAGAGCAAAAAAAGATAGCTGAAGTAAAGAGTGAAGCCAAAAAAGAAGAGATAAAAAAAGAACAAAACGATACTAAAAATTTACTTGCAAGTTATAAAAATACAGAGCCTAGTGTAATAGAAAATGAACAAAAGATAGAGCCATTTTATAGCTCAAAAATCGAACAAAAAACTGAGTTAAAACCTCAAAATTTTGAAGTAAAAGTCGATCAAAATAAAAGTACTGAAATAGAAAAAAAAGAGAAATTTAAAAACGAGAACATAAAAGTCGAGCCAGCTAAAAAAGCTGAAAATTTAACTACCAAAAAGATAGAAAAAACAAAATATGAAGAAAAGAATGTAAAAAAAGATAGCTTTGAAGCGGTACCTTTTACGCCAAACGCTAGCATAAAAGGGCGCGCAAAGCTCGTTATCGTAATAGATGATGTGGCGACATTTGAACATGCAAGTATGATAAAATCGCTTGGCTTAAAAATTACGCCGTCTATTTTTCCAGCGACAAAGACTCATCCAGATACTCCAAATATCGCAAGAACATTTGAGTTTTACATGATACATCTTCCGATGCAAGCAAAACACTTTGATAGCCCAGAGATAGGCACTCTCACGATCAATGAGAGCTTTGAGAGCATGCATGAAAAGATAAAAAAGATACGCAAAGACTTCCCGCGTGCAAAATATACAAACAACCACACAGGGTCACGCTTTACAAGCGATTTTGACGCTATGGATAAGGCTTATAGGGCGCTGATAGAGCAGGGCTTTGTCTTTGTTGATAGCAAAACTATCGCCCAAACCGCAGTAGCAAGAGCTGCAAAAAAACATAATCAGCCATACATCTCAAGAGATATATTTTTAGACGACGATCCATCGGCTAGTGCTGTTAGGCGTGAACTTGTGGCTGCTGTAAATTTGGCTAAAAAAAGAGGCTACGCGATCGCCATTGGGCATCCAAAGAAAAATACGATCGCAGTGATAAAAGAGAGTAAAAATAATCTTTTAAAAGATGTTGATGTGGTTTATTTAAAAGATATTTTATGAGACTTGACTTTATCCCAGAGCCACTAAATAGACTAAAAAATCCACCAAAACAGCTAAATTTTATCGGAGATACTTCACTTTTATCCTTACCAAAGATCGCAGTTGTTGGCTCAAGAAAGGCAAGTGTTTATACAAAAGAGTGTGTTGCGGCACTTTGCGCAGTGCTAAAAAGTGCAAATGTTTGCGTGGTAAGTGGTGGAGCAATCGGCGTTGATATCGCAGCTCATAAAGCTGCTATGCCACGAACGATTGGCATTTTTGCGAGCGGACTTGATACCATCTATCCAAGCCAAAATAAAGTGGCAATAAATGAAATTTACGCCAAAGCCTTGGCCCTTAGTGAGTATGATGAAAGTGAGCCGCCACTTGCTTATAGATTTTTGGAGCGAAACCGCATAGTTGTGGGACTTTGTGAAGCTCTGGTTGTTGCGCAAGCTGATCTTAAAAGTGGTTCTATGCAAAGTGCAAGGCTTGCAAATGAGCTTAAAATTCCAGTTTATGTACTGCCACAGCGCATGGGCGAAAGCGATGGGACAAATTTTTTGCTTGCAAATAAAAAAGCCGAGCTTATCGATGACTATCATAAATTTGCTTCAATTTTTGGTGAGATAAAAGAGCAAGAAAAAACTAGTGACGAGATTTTAGAATTTTGTAAAAATGGCGTAAGTCTTGATGAAGTTTTGGCAAAATTTGGTGATATCATCTATGAGTACGAGCTTGAAGGGCTAGTTGAAATTTCAAATCTAAGAGTAAAGAGCGTGCTATGAGAGAGAAATTTATGGCTATTGATGTTGGGCTAAAGCGAATAGGACTTGCCTTTGGTTTTGGCGAGATCGTGACTCCGCTTGAGCCAGTGCTTAGAAAAAATAGAAACCAAGCCGCAAGAGATGTGAGCCAAAAGGTAAATGAATATGCCCCAGATACGCTGGTGGTGGGTGTGCCAATCGGCGGTAGTAGCGAAGATGAGATGAGAAGACGCATCGAGCATTTTGTCTCACTTCTTGATGTAAAGGCAAATATTGTCTATCAAGATGAAGCTTTTAGTAGCAGTGAAGCTAGTGAAATTTACACAAATACAAAGCGAGATGGTAGGCTAGATAGCATTTCAGCCACTATTATTTTAAAAAGGTATCTTGGGATAAATTAAAATCATAAGGTAAAAATTGGTCTATTTCTCAAGAGAATTTTTAAAAGCTAGCTGAAAGCTATCTGTGCTAAAAGGCTGCTTTAATACTGTGATATGATTTGGCAGATCATTGGCCGACTCATCGCTTTTACAAATGGCTACAATACGAAAATTTTTAATATTTTTAAACTCAAGTATATCTTCTAGCATCGCTTCATTTTTTAAAATTTTACTATCGATAAAAATAACAAATGGGGTAAAAATAGAATCTTTTATATGTCTCATTAGATTGCTAAGGTCGTTTTTGCCGATAACTTTTAGACCTAAAAAATTTATCTGAGCACTAATGGTGTCAAACAAAGCATCGTCATCGCAAGCGACTAAGATATTTGTATTTGTTTGATTTTTGATATTTATTTGTCTTTGGATGGCTCTATCGCCTGTTAGTGCCGCGCTAAAAGATATTAAAAATTCTCCATCATTATGAGAGATCATAGATTCATTTGCTTTTTTTAGATAGTCATTTATCTTTCTGAGATAGTAATGACTTGGTCTCATTACGCTATGGCTAGATTTTATCTTAATGTCAAAATGTACAGATTTGGGACTATAATTTTTAAGCTGAAAGAGAATGTAAATGTCTGCATATTCGGTAGAGTAAAGGAAAAATTTGCAAATATTTTCAAGTGTTTTTATGAGATTTGTGGCATCAAATTTTAAAAACCTTGGATAACTTGGATCGTAGCTAAAAATGATGGAATTTTTAGTATCTTGCGCATCTTGGTATATGGCACTAAGGAAAATTTCCATTCTGTTTATGATATCGATAGGCTTATCTTTCATATTATCAACATCCCGTCGCCGTATGAGTAAAATCTATACTTTTCATCAACTGCCGTTTTATAAATTCTCATCGTCTCTTCAAGCCCTATGAAGCTAGTAACTAGCATTATTAGAGTCGATTTTGGTAGATGAAAATTTGTAAGAAGGTAGTTTTGCCTGATAGGCTTATTATTTAGGTTTAAAAATAGCTTGCAAAAGCCACTTGCTTGCTTGCTTCTTGCAAATTCTTCAACACATCTAGTAACCGTCGTGCCAACGCCAAGGATTGGTTTATTAGAATTTATAATCTCTTGAGCTTGCTCGCTTAGCTCGTAAAATTCTGAGTGCATTTTGTGGTCATTTATATTTTGGCACTCCACACCTTTAAATGTCCCAGCGCCAACGTGAAGCGTAATGTAGGCGACTTCATGCTTTACTTTTATCTGCTCTAGCATTTGTTCGCTTATGTGAAGGCTAGCTGTCGGAGCTGCCACTGCACCACTATTTTTGGCAAATATGCTTTGATACCAGCTCTCATCATCCTTTGTATCAGCTCTTTTAATGTATGGCGGAAGCGGGACGTGACCAATCTTTTCAAGCTCACTAAAAAGGCGAACATTATCAAGCAAAACACCATTTTGCCTAAAATTTACCACTCTTGTGCCATCGTTATTTAGCTCAAGCACATTTACTTTTAGGTTATCAGGAAAATTTAAAATGCTACCAGCGCTTACTTTACCTCTTATATAGACGCTAAATTTATTTTCGCCTATGGGCTGATTTAGCATCACTTCGCAAGCCCCGCCGCTTTCTTTTTGTCCTAAAATGCGAGCTTTGATAACTTTTGTGTTATTAAAAATGACCGCTGCGTCCTCTGGGATGAGGCTGGAGAGATCTTTAAATTTGTAGTGTTTTATCTCTTTTGTATTTTTAAAATAGACAAGCAATCTTGCCTCTTCTTTTGGCAAAACTGGCTCTTTTGCGATGAGCTCTTCTGGCAAAAAATAATCATAACTTGAGACGTCGTTTATATTACTCATCGCTTGCTACGTCGCTGTCTTGTTCTTCTTTTTCGTCTTCATCGTCGCTCTTGTTAGCTTTTTTAGCAACGATTATTGAAATTCCATAAAGTCCGATGAGTGGTAGCGCCATTAAGACTTGACTTATCACATCAGGCGGCGTAACGATGGCTGCAAAGATAAAGATGATAACAACAGCGTATCTAAAGTAATCTTTTAGCATCTTGTCATCGACAAGTCCGATCTTTGCTAAGAAAAATGTAATGACTGGTAGCTCAAATGAAATTCCAAAGCCAATTAGTAGTTTTGCAAAAAAGCCAACATACTCGCCAATGCTTGGTAGTGCCGTAAAGAGCTGGCCACCAAAATTTACCAAAAATGCAAAGCCAAGTGGGATGACTACGTAATAACAAAACGCCGCCCCGCACGCAAACATAAATGAAGCTGATATGACAAATGGGATCACATATTTTTTTTCATTGTCATAAAGCCCAGGAGAGACAAATAGCCAAAACTGCCAAAAAATGATAGGTAGCGCGATCACGACACCAGCAAAAAATGCAACTTTCATCGCAGTAAAAAATGGCTCTTGAATTTGAGTAAATATGATATTTGAGCCAGTTGGCAAGACTTGTTTTAGCGGTTCGCTCATCCATGCAAGCAGTGGGTTCCAAAATGTAAAGCAGATGCCAAAGCAGACAAAAACGCTTACTATGCTTATAAAAAGCCTCTTTCTAAGTTCGATTAAATGTGGTCTTAGCTCTTCAAACATTACGCCTCTTTTTTATCGTTTAAGATCGCATCTTTAACTAAATTTGTTGGATTTTGTATATTTTCTACCGTTTTTTTGGTATCGCTTACGACATTTTGTATATCGTTTGTGATGTCATTTGCGCTTTTTTTGATCTCATCAAGCTCTTCAAAAGTGAGCTTTTTACGCACACTTTGCGTACTTTTGGTTATGCTTTCTTTATATTTTTGAGCATCTTCTTTTAGTTCAGCTATCTTCATTTCTTGATCAAATGTTGATTTTGCGTCGTTTATACCTTTTTTAAACATTTTTAGAAATTTTGCAATCTGAACCATCGCGCTTGGCAGCTTGTCAGGACCTAAAACTAACACTGCAATAATGGCGATAACTAAGATTTCAGAAAAACTCATTCCAAACATTTTTGCCTCTATTAAATTTTATTTAAGCTTTGTATTTTATCTTGACTTTGCTCAAAATTTTATAAATTTAGCCCTCGATAAAGAGTGCGATTTCGTCGCTTAGTAAGAAATTTGGATTGTAAAATTTACCATTTTTAAAGAGCAGTTTTTCATTTTCTACAAGTATATTTGCTCTTTTTACCTGAGTCTCACTTAATCGTCCAGCCTCCACGCCAACTATGCTTCTAAGCCCTAAAAATATGTGCTCTCTTGCTAGCTCGCTTTGGCTTAAAATTTCTCTTTCTCTATGCGTTGGCTGCGTGATGTAGGCATCTATGCTATTTTTGGCGTAGTATCTGGTACCATCCACAAAGCCCACGCTAAAAGCCCCTACACCAAGGTAGTTTTTGCCCTGCCAGTAGCCAAGATTGTGCCTGCAAATTTCTCCGAAATTTGAAATTTCATACTGCCCAAATCCAGCAAGCCCAATTTGTTCTATCATAAGTTTAGCCAGGCTGTCGCTATCCTTTTTATAGCTTTTTTTGCCAGCAAATGGGGTGTTTTCTTCAAGCGTGAGTGAGTAAGCGCTAAGGTGAGTGATATTAAGATCTTTTAAATTTGCCACTTCAGCTAAAAGGCGTTTTTTAGTATCAAATTTGGTGTCGTAGATAAGGTCTAAATTTATGCTCTCAAAGCCAGCTTTTCCAGCATTCTCTACAGCTTTAAAAATTTGCTCTCTGCTGTGAATACGCCCAAGAAATTTTAGCTTATCTTCAAAAAAACTTTGAGCACCAAAGCTTATGCGATTTGCGCCTAAATTTTTAACATGTTTTAGCCAAGTAAGGGTTGCTGAGTTTGGGTTTGCTTCAAGTGTGATCTCGGCTTCTGGTGTGCAAAGAGGCGTTAAAATGCTAAAAATTTCATCATAAAATTTAGCATTTATCGCACTTGGTGTGCCTCCACCAAAAAATACGCTTGAAATTTCTTTTACATTTTGGCTTTTTAGCTGAAAATTTAGATCAAGGCAAAGTGCCTTAAAATAGGCGCTAACCTTGTTAAATTCATCGTCACTTGAGCCAAAGGCACAATAAGGACATTTGCTTTCGCAAAATGGCACGTGGATATAAACTTGCAAATTTCTCTCTTTTTTAAATTTTGGCGATTATAAGAAATTTGGCATTTAGTGCAGTTTAAAAGTAGCTTTTTTGCCTTATTAGCTCGCTTGGTAAAAAGCCAAAAGTGCCTTTAAAAATTTTTGCAAAGTGCGCTGCATTTGTGTAGCCAACGATGCTGGCAGCCTCTTTTATGCTGATATCATTTTGTTTTAAAAGGGCAAATGCAAGCTTTAGCCGCTCTTTTGCTAAAAGCTGATAGATCGTATCTTTGAAAAAGAGTTTAAAATTTTTCTTAAGCCAAAAGTCATTAGTGCCGCAAAGATGCGCTAGCTCCTTGATGCTTGGGGGATTTTGCATGCGAGTAAGTAAGATTTTCTTAGCCTTTAAAAGCACTTTTTCTTCGTCGCTACTAAAGCAAATTTTCTCATCTTTTAAAGCTTTGCTCTTATAGATAAGCTCTAAAATTTTTGACTCTATAAAGATCTCTCTCATCATACCATCATATAAATTTGTCGTCTCAAGCTCGTTTAAAACGCAAATTTGAGCCCTATCCTTTTTGTATTTTATAAGATCAAATTTCTCTTCAAGTCTAAGCTCACTAAAAATTTCAAGCTTATTTGCATAGTTTTCTTCAAAAAGCAAGGTTTTGGTTTTATAAAATTTATTTTGATATTCAAAAACACCTTTTAAGCTATCATTTACCAGCCCTATGCAAAACTCATCCCTGCTTAAAAGATACTCTTTTTTATCAAGCTTGAAGCAAAGATTATCTTTTGCTTCATTAAACATCAAAAATAGATATTTTCTATCTCCCTCGCTCTCTCTTTTTATGATATCGTTGCATAAAATCTCGCTTTTTAGGTAGCTGATGCCATTATTTTGTTTAAAAAATTCTACATTTATCCGCTTGTTGCTTTGTGAGATTTTACTTATGCCATATCTTTTATCTAAATTTATCATTTTATCCCTTGAGCGTTAAATTTAATCCCTCTAGCGTTATGTCTGATATTGATAACGATTATTTTATTTTAGTAAAATGTGATTTAAATTTTAATAAGGAGTTTTTTGTGAGAAGTGCATTAAAAATTTCTATTTGTGCGGCAGTTTTTATAAATTTACCGCTTTTTGCAAATGAAGATAAAGTTCTGCCAGAAGTTAAAGTAGTGAGTGCAACTGGCTTTGAGCAAAACATAAAAGACGCCCCTGCAACGCTTAGCGTCATCACTCAAGATGCGCTAGAAAAGAGAAATCATAAGGATGTTGAGAGCATGGTAAAAGACGTACCAAGCCTTTTTGGAACGACTCCCGAAGCGGCAAATAGACGAGGAATTTCTATACGCGGATTCTCTCCAAGATTTACTAAAATTTTAGTAAATGGCATGCCAGTGCCAGGAGATAACGCTTATAAGGGGCTAAGAAGCGTTGGAGGCTCATATAGTTTCATCCCACCAGCAAGTGCGATAAGCCGTATCGAAGTGATACGCGGTCCTATGAGCTCGCTTTATGGCAGTGACGCACTGGGTGGCGTGATAAACATCATAACAGATGAGTTTAGTAACGACTTTCATGCAAATCTTGGCTCAAGCTATAAATTTGCTAGAAATAAAAATATAAGCGGCGAGTTTTACAACAGCCTCTATCTGCACTCTGGGCTAATAGACGATGTTTTAAGCATCTCAGTTTATGGCAAAAATTTAAACAAGTCAGAGGATAAAATCTCATACGCAAACAGAGAGCAAAAGGATAGAAATTTTGGCACGAAGCTCTTTTTTAGGCCAAATGAAAATAATGACATCACGCTTGAGCTTGCAAGAAGCGATGTGAAATATAAAAGAAGCAAAGGCAAAACACTATCGACTGGCACCAACTCAGTTGCTAGCGAGAGAATAAAGGGCGATGTGATAAATTTAAGCCACGAAGCAAGGCTTGATAATATCTTGCTTCAAAGCTACCTCTCTTACGGCAAGATAAAAGAGATCGCGCAACAAAATTTAACGCTAAAAACACTAAATTTTGATACAAAAGGTTCATATTTTACTGATAACAACGCCTTTACATTAGGACTAAATGCTAAAAAAGAAAAACTTGACGAAAAGGCTACCACAGCAGATGCGGCAAATGTAAAAAGATATGATGTTTCACTTTACGGCGAAGATGATTATCATCTTACAAAAGATTTTATCTTAAGTACTGGTATTCGCTATAACTACGATGAGAACTATGGTTCGCACGTTTCACCAAGAATTTATGGCATCTATAACTTGAACGACTTTTTCGCCTTAAAGGGTGGAGTTAGCACAGGTTATGCGACTCCCGATATCAAGCAACGAACACAAGATCTTGCGTTGCCATTTGCTGGAGGACGTGGAGCACAGCTTGGTAGAAGCAGTCTTAAGCCAGAGTCAAGCGTAAGCTATGAATTTGGCGGCGTTTATAATAACAATGAAGGTTTTGAAACGTCTTTAACTGGCTTTTACACAAGTTTTAAAGATATGTTAAGCTATAGCCCTATCTGCTCAAGAGGCAGTGTTTGCAGACACAAAGGCAAAATTTATCCAAATGGTATTTGGGAGAGTATAAATATCGGTAAGGCTGAAATTTACGGAGTTGAGCTAACAAATGAGTGGCAGGTGACAAATGCTCTTAGGCTAAATCAAAGCTACGTCTATACAAAATCAAAACAAAAAGATGGATCAGAAGTTGGTAAAAGCTTAAACAACTATCCGCTTCATACATTTAAATTTGGAGCGAACTACGAGCTAAATAGATGGCTAAATTTCTGGTCACAGATAAATTATTATGGTAGAACTAAAAACTCATTTAGCTATGCTGATGATATGAGAGCTTATGTGATCGCAGATCTTGGGATAAATTACAATGTAACTAAAAATTTCAGCCTAAACTTAAGCGTTTATAATCTCTTTAACGAGTTTTTTACGACAAGATCAGGCAGATATGATGTTTTAATAGTCGATGGGCAAAAGATCGAACTTGGCTTTAATTTGAAGTTTTAAAATGTTTAAAATTTGGCGGAAATTTCACTTAATTTTAGCTCTTATATTTGCTTTGCCGCTTTTGATAATCTCAATTAGTGGAGCGATTATTTCGTATCACGATGAGATAATTGAAGCTTTTAGTAAAGATGAGATAGACATAGCAACCAATAAAAGTGCTTTAAAAATAGATGAAATTTTAAAGGTCTTTAGTAAGACTTGGCCAAATTTTAACCTTAGTTATATAAAGATAAAAGGCGAGGCAAATAGAGCTTATGTGGTAAGCGGCACAAGCGAGAATGGCGAGTTTAAGTCATTCTTTGTAGATCCTTATACAGGCGAGGTATTCTCTGAAAATAGTGTGGAAAAATTTATAGGGCTAGCTTTAAATTTACATAAAAATCTAGGGCTAGCTCTATTTAAAAATGAAAATTTATCTAAATTCGCAAGCGAGATAGTGGCGATTTCAACGCTTGCACTACTTGTGATTTTAATAACCGGAGTGCTAATACATTTTTGGAGATTTAGAAGTAAATTTATTAGCGCCTTTAAGCTAAATCTAAAGGCAAAGAAATTTGCATTTTTATATTCGTTGCATGGATTTTTAGGGCTTTATTTGGGAGTCATTTTGCTTATTATCTGTATTAGCGGTCTATACTTTTCTTATGAGAGCTTTGCTAAGGTTATAAATCAAATTTGTGGCGAAGAGAAGGTATTTAAAAAGCCAAATTTTACTAGCAAAAATGGTTTTAGTCTGAATGAAGAGCAAAAGGTAGAAAATCTTCAAAAAGCTTATGAAATTTTTACTTTAAAATTTGGAAATGAGTTTGATGCTTTAAATTTTATCCTCAATAAAGACGGCGTAAAATTTATGATCTTTTACTTGCCAAAAGGTGCTAGTGAGAGTGACGGTGTTAGGCTTATAGTCGATACGGCAAGTGGAGAAATTTTAAAAAATACCATGCCAAAATCTTTTGAAATTTATAAATTTATGCTTGATCTGCACGCTGGATATATATTCGGAGAGGCTGGAAAATTTATCTTTTTTATGGCTTCTTGTGGAGTTGGCGTGCTACTTTTTAGCGGCTGTGTGATTTATTACAGACGGCGTAAAAAGTAGTTTTTATTTATCTATCTCTTAACTCTTTTTAGTTATTATCCCAAATAAAATTTTTGGAAAAATCATGCAAAAAAAATACAGACCAAATGTGGCAGCTGTTATTTTGTCTAGCTTGTATCCATTTAAATGTGAAATTTTAGTCGCAAAAAGGGTGGATATGGATGATATTTGGCAGTTTCCTCAAGGCGGAATAGACGAAGGCGAGAGTCCAAAGCAGGCCTTAAAAAGGGAGCTTAAAGAAGAGATCGGAACTGATAAAATCGATATCTTAGAAGAGTATCCGCAGTGGCTAAGCTACGACTTTCCAGCAAACGCGGCAAAGAAATTTTATCCATTTGATGGACAGACGCAAAAGTATTTTTTAGTTAGACTTAAAAATGGTGCCAGCATAAATTTAAAGACAGAGCATCCAGAGTTTAGCGAGTATAAATTTGTAGATTTTGGTAGAAGTTTAGAGGGAATAAATCACTTTAAAAAGCCTATTTATGAAAAGGTTTTGAGTTATTTTAAAGAGAAAGGATATTTTTGATGTTGATCGTTCAAAAATTTGGCGGAACTAGCGTAGGAACACTTGAACGCATCGAAGCTGTGGCAAATAGAGTCATCGAGACTAAAAATAGCGGTGCGGATGTGGTTGTGGTAGTTTCTGCGATGAGCGGAGTTACAAATCAATTGGTTGAATATAGTGAGTATTTTTCAAAACATCCAGATGGCGTCGCCACTGATATGCTTTTAAGCTCTGGAGAGCAAGTAACGACCGCGCTTTTAACGATCGCACTTAATGCAAAAGGCTATGCATGTGTGGGTATGACGGGTGCGATGGCAGGCATAATTACTGATGATATTCATACGAAAGCAAGGATCGAAAGGATAGAGACTGCTAGGCTAAAAGCCGAGCTAAAAGCCGGCAAGATCGTGGTTGTAGCCGGCTTTCAAGGTATAGATGAAAAAGGTAATATCACAACTCTTGGTAGAGGTGGTAGTGATCTTAGTGCAGTTGCATTAGCAGGGGCGCTTGATGCTGACCTATGCGAAATTTTTACCGATGTTGACGGAGTTTATACGACAGATCCAAGGATAGAAAAAAAGGCAAAAAAACTTGAGAAGATAAGCTATGATGAGATGCTAGAGCTCGCTTCTGCTGGTGCAAAGGTACTACAAAATCGCTCAGTCGAGCTAGCAAAAAAACTAAATGTAAAACTAATCACAAGAAGTAGTTTTAATCACAACGAAGGTACATTAATAGCAAAGGAAGATGACAATATGGAAGCAGTTTTAGTAAGCGGAATAGCACTAGATAAAAATCAAGCAAGAGTAACACTAAGAGGCGTAGTTGATAAGCCTGGCATCGCAGCAGAAATTTTTACAGCTTTAGCCCATGAAAATATAAACGTAGATATGATAATCCAAAACGTAGGACATGACGGAACTACAAATTTAGGCTTTACAGTGCCACAAAATGAACTTGACCTAGCAAAAGAGACTATGCAAAAGCTCTCGGCTGCAAAACATATAGAATTTGATGACGCGATCGTGAAAGTTTCAGTTATAGGTGTTGGCATGAAGAGCCACAGCGGTGTAGCATGTTTGGCATTTGAAACGCTTGCAAAAGAGGGTATAAATATCCAAATGATCTCAACAAGTGAGATAAAAATTTCTATGATCGTTGATCAAAAATATGGTGAGCTAGCAGTTCGCGTACTTCATGATGCTTATAAGCTAGATAAATAATGCAAGATTTTATTCAGTGGACGTTAAAGGCTATTAGGGACGAAGGCCCTTTGATGAGCTGGATGGAGGAAAGGCGTGTTGAATGGACGCCTTTGCTCGCATCTAGGCTTAAATTTTTACTTGAAGGAAGGGCTTTTATAACTATAAGTGATGAAGAGCGAAGATGGTTTGAAATTTATCTTTTAAAAAAGATGAACCATTCAAAAAGCATAAGGCCATTTTTGCCATTTTTTAGCCTAAGATCGCTTTATCCATCGCTTGATGAGATAGAGACAAATGAACAAAAGCAGCTTCTAAAAGATATGCTAAGTCTTGCTTTTCCAAATGGTTACTTGTTTTTTTATATCGGAAAGAGCCTTGATAGATATGCGAATTTAGCCAAAAGTGATGAGGATAGTTATATGTGGCTATTTGACGAGCAGGCACAAAATAGCTTTACTCTTAGCTCAAGCGATGAAAATTTAGACATTAAACTAATAAGTCTTTGCAAAATTTTTGATAAAAGCATTGATGCAGCGCTCTTTGCAAAGGTGATACTCTAAATGCTTAATAAAATCGTCGTTACAAGCGATTTTGAAAGTTTAAAAGCCAAGCTTGAAAGCGAGTTTGGCATTAATAATTTAAGATTTTATGTAAGCGATGATTTTTTGCTAGAAAATGCAAAGGAGGTCATCGCAGAAGCATACATTGCTGAAAAAGATGAAAAAATTTTAGTAATACATGCTAATTCTTTTAGGACAGAGGCTCAAAATGCACTTTTAAAGATCATCGAAGAGCCTCCAAGAAATATCAAATTTATAATAGCAACGCAGAGTAAAAATTTACTTCTACCAACGATTAGATCAAGAATGCTCATAGAAAATAATCTCACAAAAAAGCCAAAAATAACCCTTGATCTAAATTTAAAAACACTTAGCTTAAAAGAGCTAACAAGCTTTATCGATCAAAAGATCGCAGACGAACAAGCTCAGAAAATTGGCAAAAACGAGCTAAAAGAGCTTGTGGGCGTTATCGTGACAAAGGCGGTCGATAGTGGGTATAAATTTAGCGGCGATGAGATGGATTATTTTTTCTCTCTTATCAAGCTTGCGGATCTAAATGCCAAGTCTCACGCCGTGCTAACGCCACTACTGCTTACTATATTTCAAAAAGGACGACGTTGAAATTTTATAAGATAAATAATAAAAGCGACTTTGATGAAATTTGTAAGGCCATCTCGCCAAGCCCTGCTGGTGCGAAGCTGATGCACGAAAAGAGCGAGATAAATTTTATATTTATAGATGAGATAAAAACCCCAGCGGCAAATATCCTAAAGCAAGATGCGCTTAGCGTTGGAGCTGAGCTTGTGACGCATAAAGATACGATTTTGGGTAAGCAGAGTCTAAACAAAGCCTTACTAATGGCTACAAATGCACAGCTTAGGTGGCTAGCTAAAAAAGAGAAACTGCAAGACTTTGGGCTTAAAAATTTAGCAGCCTTTTTAGAGACAAAATTTATAAAGCCGACAAAGCCTCTTATAATGGGCGTTGCAAATATAAATACAGATAGCTTCAACGAACAAAGCCGCATAAATACGCAAAATGGTATCTCAAAAATAGAAGCCATGATAGAAGCAGGTGCAGACTATATCGACCTTGGTGGCGTTAGCTCAAGGCCAGGGAGCGAGTATTGCGGACGCGAAGAGGAATTTAGACGTATAAAAGATATCGTGGAGGAAATTTACAAGCTAAATTTACATGAAAAGGCGAAATTTAGCCTTGATAGCTTTGATGAGTATTGTTTAGAATTTGCCCTAAATCACGGCTTTAAAATGATAAATGACATCACGGCAAACGCCTCACTTGCCACGCTTGCGGCGCGATATGATGCTGAGTTTTGTATGATGCATATGCAAGGCGATCCTGCGACTATGCAAGTCGCACCAAAGTATAGCGATCTAATCGGTGAAATAGCGGACTTTTTTGAGCAAAAGATAGCCCTTGCAAGAGAGCTTGGCGCCAAAAAACTAGTGCTTGATGTGGGTATTGGCTTTGGCAAGACGGCTGAACAAAATTTGCTGCTTATTAAGCATTTGGAGCATTTTTTGAAATTTGACTGCCCGCTATTAGTTGGTGCCAGCCGCAAATCAGTGATAAATCATTACAGTCCAAGTGAGGTTAAAGACCGCTTATCAGGCTCGCTTTACCTACACTTAAAGGCCTTCGAAAACGGCGCGCAGATCATTAGGACGCACGATGTGGCCGAGCACAAGCAGCTTTTTAATATGCATGAGGCGATGAGTCGAGCCACGCTTTGGTAGGGCGTTTGGCTAAAAAGAGGCTAGATGAAAAATTTATTGCCGCCACCTTGGATCAAATTTCCAGAGATTAGTCCCTTTTCTACCTATTGGAGGATGGGCTGCGGCGAGGATTATAAGTTTAAATTTAATGGCTGGCTAAAAACGCTAAGCCAAGATGAAAAACGTCAATACGAGCAACTCTTTGCTGAGCCTGCGACGTGGCGTGGATACTGGGATGAGAGGCTAGACGAGGATAAGAGCACTCTTTTTATCAAGGGTGACTTTGTTATAGACCTTTGGGAGCGTGAGCCTAGATATGATCTAAAGTGGCTTAAAAAGCGATATAGCGCTGGCAGGTCGGATAAATTTCTCTTATTTTGGGGTCATCAAAAGAGCGCAAATTTAAGTGCAAGCTGCCTAAGTCAGTGGTATAGTTCTAGTTTTTGTGAAGATGAAACTAAATATATTTGCGCCGAGCAATATATGATGGCTAAAAAGGCCGAGTGCTTTGGCGATAAAGAGGCTTTGGGGCAAATTTTATCTGCCAAAGATCCAGCGCAGATGAAGGCGCTTGGCAGGCAGGTGCGAGGCTTTGACGCTAAGGTCTGGGACGAGATCAAATTTGGCGTCGTGCTAAATGCGAGCTATCTAAAATTTAGTCAAAATGCCCTTTTGCGTGACTTTTTGCTCCAAACTGGGAGCAAAATTTTAATCGAGGCAAGCCCAGTTGATAAAATTTGGGGCATAGGCTTGTGCGCAAGCGATGAAAATGTGCAAAATCCTATGAAGTGGCGAGGGCAAAATTTGCTTGGCTTTGCGCTGATGAGAGCTAGAGACGAGATAGCAAAGGTCTATAAAAATGTCCATTTATGTGACGCTAGAGAGCTAAATTTGGATCATTTATAAAGTATGTTTAAGATAAAATGCGGTGTAAATTTGGAGCAAAAATGACAAAACAAGAGTATGAAAAAGCAGTAGATACGCTAAATGCGTGGGCAAAGGCCTACTACGACGAGGACGAGCCACTTGTAAGCGACGAGGAGTATGACGCACTATATCACGCGGTTTTGGCCTTCGAGCAGGCAAATCCCAGTGAAATTTCGCTATTTTCGCCGACTAAGCGAGTGGGCGGAGGCGTAAAAGAGGGCTTTAGCAAGGCAAGCCACATAAAGCGCATGTGGAGCATGGAGGATATTTTTAGTCTTGGCGAGCTTGATGCGTGGCTAAAGCGCGGTGATAAAGAAAATTTGACCTTTGTTGCTGAGCCAAAATTTGACGGAGCGAGCCTAAATTTACTCTATGAAAACGGCGTTTTAGTTAGGGCGATAACCAGAGGCGACGGCGTTACAGGCGAAGATGTGACGCAAAATGCAAGGACGATAAATTCTGTTTTAAAGAACATTAGCTACAAAGGGCTCATTGAAATCAGGGGCGAAGTCGTCATAAGAAAAGATGACTTTGAGCTACTAAACGCAGAGCGCGCAAAAAATGGCGAGGCTCCACTTTCAAACCCTAGAAACGCAGCCGCAGGCAGTCTAAGACAGCTTGATAGTGCAGTTACTGCTAAAAGAAAGCTGCTTTTTATACCTTGGGGCGTGGGCGAGCAGAGCCTTGGGCTTAAAGATCATAGTGAGGTAATGAAATTTGTGCGTGATCTTGGCTTTGAGAGGGATGATTTTTTCAAAATTTTAAAAAAAGATGAGCTTGAGGCTGCCTATAACGAGCTACTAGCCAGCCGTGAGGCAAAGAGCGTGATGATGGATGGCATGGTGATACGAGTAAATGACCTTGCACGCTGTGAGCAGCTAGGCTACACGGTCAAATTTCCAAAATTTATGGTGGCATTTAAATTTCCAGCTATTGAAAAGGTGACTAGGCTAAAAGACGTCGCGCTTCAGGTTGGCAGAAGCGGCGTAGTAACGCCTGTTGGCGTGCTTGATGAGGTAAATATAGACGGTGCAAATGTGAAATCCGCCACGCTTCATAACTTTGACGAGATCGAGCGCCTTGGCGTTATGAAAAACGACTACATCGGCATCATCCGCTCAGGTGATGTTATACCAAAGATAACAAAAGTTTATAAGGATAGGCGCGATGGCAGCGAGCAGGCGATAGAGAAGCCTAAATTTTGCCCAGTTTGCGGCTCGCATCTGCTTGATGAGGGAGCGTTTTTAAAGTGCCAAAATTTAAGCTGCAGGGCAAGAGTGGTTGGCTCAATAATTCACTACGCATCGAAAAAATGCCTAAATATAGACGGTCTTGGCGAAGCGATCGTAAATTTGCTATTTGACAAGGGACTGATCTCTTGCATAAAAGACATTTACGCCCTTAAATTTGATGATCTCATGGCGCTTGAGGGATTTAAAGAAAAAAAAGTAAGTAACCTTTTAAACGCTATCGAAGCCAGTAAAGGTGCGGAGCTAGCGCGCTTCATCACGGGGCTTGGCTGCGAGCACATCGGCGAAGTGGCAGCTAAAAAGCTTGCAAGTAGCTTTGGATATGGCTGGCTTGATGCTAGCTTTGAAGAGCTAACCTCGCTTGAGGGCTTTGGCGTGGAGATGGCAAATAGCTTGATAGACTTTGCCGAGGTAAATAGAGCAGAAATTTTAGCTCTTAGTCAGATCGTGCAGCCAAGCGTAACGCAGACGCAGAGCATCTCAAACGCGCTAAGTGGCAAGACGGTCGTTATAACTGGCACGCTAAGCCGGCCAAGAGATGAGATAAAGGCGGAGCTTGAGAGTTTTGGCGCAAAGGTTTCAAGCTCAGTTTCTAAAAAAACGGACTTCGTCTTAGCTGGCGAGGAGGCTGGCAGTAAGCTAGGTAAGGCAAATGAGCTAGGCGTGCGAGTGATCGACGAGAGCGAATATGAGAGGCTAAAACTTGAGGTTTGATAACTACGTAGCAAGCGTTTTAAACATAAGCAGAAACAAGGCTAGCGAGCTTATAAAGGCTGGCAAGGTGCTTTCAAACGGCGAAATTTGCACCAAGGTTTCAAGCGAGGTTGGCGAGGCTAAAATTTCGTTACTTGATGAAATTTATGTTGGGCGAGGGGCGCTTAAGCTAAAGAGCTTTTTGGAGGCGATGAAATTTGATCTAACTGGCAAAAATGCGCTTGATATCGGCAGCTCAACTGGTGGCTTTATGCAAATTTTACTTGAAAGCGGCGTAAAAAGTGTGACTGGTGTGGATGTGGGTACCAATCAGCTTGACGATAGTTTAAGAAGCGATGAGCGAGTAAAAATTTATGAAAAGACCGATATAAGAGAATTTGCCAAGCAAGATCAAGATAAATTTGATCTAATAACCTGCGATGTTAGCTTTATCTCTTTGGCTGAAATTTTACCAGCCATTGGCGATCTAGCAAGCACAAATTCGCTTATTATCACGCTTTTTAAGCCACAATTTGAAGTGGGAGTCGGCGTAAAACGAAATAAAAAAGGTGTCGTCACTGATATGAAAGCTATAAATTTAGCGATGAAGAGGTTTGAAGTGATGGCTAATGGCCTAGGATTTAAAATGATAGCCTGCAAAGAGTGCGAAGTAAAAGGGAAAGAGGGAAATGTCGAATTTTTCTACGCTTTTAACAAAAGATAATATCACTGCCGTTGCGATCGGGCATTTTGACGGTGTGCATAGAGGACACAAACAGCTTTTAAAGCAGCTTGGCGAGTTTGGCGGACTTGTCGTGATCGATAAGAATAAAGCCAACATCACACCAAAGCTAAAGCGAGCGGAGTACTCAAATTATCCTTGCTTTTTGTATGATTTTGACACCATTAAAGGGCTTAGCGGTGAGGAATTTATCACATTGCTAAAACATGATTTTAAAAATTTAAAAAAGATCGTTGTTGGCTTTGATTTTAGATTTGGCAGAAATAGAGCGTGGGATAAGCACGATTTGAAAAGAATTTTTGATGGTGAGGTAGTGGTCGTTGATGAGGTTTGTTATGACGGCATGGGCGTGCATAGCTCATCCATCAGAGAGCTGATACGCCAAGGCAACATCGAAGAGGCAAACAGGCTAATAGGCAGGGAGTACTCGATCGAGGGTAACGTGATAAAAGGGCAGGGTATCGGTGCAAAAGAGCTGGTTGCTACGCTAAATTTAGAGATCAAAAGCTATCTTTTGCCGCGCGAGGGCGTCTATGCGACAAGAACTAGGATGGGCTCATACACATATGGCTCGGTCACTTTTATAGGCAACAGGCTTAGCACGGATGGAAATTTTAGTGTCGAGACGCACATCTTAGACGAGGTCGCGCCAAAAGTAACGAAGCACGTTGCCGTTTGCTTCATAAAACGCCTAAGAGATAATAAAAAATTTAATAATCTTAGCGAGCTAAAAGAGCAGATAAAGCACGATATAAACGAGGCTAGGCAGTGTGTGGGCGTGTGCGATCTTTTCTTTGGAGAGACGATGAGATACTTTGACGGATATGGAGCTGGTATATGAGAGATGAAATTTTTAAAGAGCCTATAAGCAAGCAGTTTGAATTTGATGACTTTGTGGCGAGCGTTTTTGATGATATGATCTCGCGCTCGGTGCCATTTTACGACGTGAGCTCAAATCTAAACGCAAAACTACTTGCTAAAATTTTGCCAAAATCAGCAAAAGTGTGCGACCTTGGCTGCTCGACGGCAAATAGCTTGCTTTTACTAAATAACCTTAGAAACGACCTCGCGCTAAGTGGCGTAGATAACTCTGAGGCTATGCTTGCAAATGCAAAAAACAAGGCAAAAGCTTATGGGGCTGATATTGAATTTATCTTAGATGACATCTTAGAGTTCGAGCTAGAGGGCTTTGACGCAGTTTTGGCAAACTATACTTTGCAGTTTATCAGACCGCCAAAAAGAGCTGATCTAGTGCAAAAAATTTATAACGGACTAAATGAAAATGGAGTTTTTTTGTTTAGTGAAAAGATCATCTTTGAAGATAAAAAGCTTACTAAAAGCGTCATAGAAATTTATGAAGACTATAAGCAGACGCAAGGCTATTCACGCTACGAGATCGCTCAAAAAAGAGAGGCACTTGAAAATGTGCTGGTACCATATACCGAAGAAGAAAATAGAAATTTAGCCCTAAATGCTGGCTTTAAGCGAGTCGAGAGCACATTTAAATGGGGAAATTTTATGAGTTTTTTGGCGTTTAAATAAATTTAAAAATATTTGCTTTTGTATTTAAATATAAAATTTAACCACAAATAGTGAAGTTAAAATTTAGATTTTTGGCTTCGCAATGTCAAAATTTTTGGATTATGAAATTTGGTAGTAAAGAAATTTAGCGGGAGTTACCCGCTAAATTTACTCATTTATCGCTGCATTTCCGTGATGGTGGAAGTCATCATAGATGATCTTTGAAGTTTGGAATTTTATGCGTTTTAGTTCGCGAACTCGTAAAAATTCTTCTTCATCGATCTTTTTGATCTGAATAGCTGCTTTAAATGTCGGAGTCTTACTGATGTAGTCCCAACCGCTGCTTGTTAACTCATTGCAAGAGCTCTCCCAGTAGTGGAAAGTCATCTGGATGATGCCATCAGGCACGATGTCTGTTACTTCAGCTTTTACGACGATGTAGCCGTATCTACTCCATGCTTTGATGAAGTCGCCTTGTTTTAAACCGTATCTTGCTGCAAGTGCTGGATTCATCTCGGCGATAGGTCCGATGCTATCTCCGCCTTCTTCAATCGCTCGTGAGCGTCTTGTCATAGTGCCAACGGTGTATTGATAGACCTTTCTAGTGGTTAGAAGCTGTATCGGATACTCATCGTCAGTCTTTTCATCGACTGAGCCAGCCATGATAGGATACTCAGGCGACATATTCATCTTCTTAGCAAACTCAAGTTTTGCACTTTCGATCTTATCGGCCTTATCCACAAAGAGGCATGGCACAAAACGACCTTTGCCATCAGGTGTGAAAAATTTCTTATCAAGATAGAGGCTCTGACCGCCCATATCATCTTCGTTCGGACATGGCCAGTGAAGTCCGTGATACTTTTTGATACGGTAATAACTCATACCGCCATATCGTCTTGGATCGCATTTTCTAACTTCTTCCCAAATTTCTTCTGGTGAGTTGAAGTTAAAGCCCTCTGTTGCACCTAAACGGCGTGCGATCTCACAAACGATCCACCAGTCTTGTCTAGCATCTCCTGGAGGTGTGATGACTGCTTCGTTGTGCTGTACGCGGCGCTCTGCGTTTGTATAAAGTCCTTCTTTCTCACTACTTGCAACACCTGGAAGTATGACATCAGCTTTTAGTGAAGTCTCAGTTAAAAATAGATCTTGCACGACGTAGAAATCAACATGAGCGATACCTTTTAAGAAGTGGTTTGTATTTGGCTCAGAGATGACCGGATTTTCGCCGATAGTCCAGAAGAAATGAACTTTGCCATCAAGGATCGCATCAGGTACTTCGGTTTTGTGAACGCCTATTTTTGAGCTCAAAAATCCAGGTTCTAGGTGCCACATTTTTTCAAACCAAGCTCTTTGTTCTGGATCAGTGACTGAGCCAAGATTTGGGAAGATATTTGGTAAAACACCCATATCGCAGCAGCCTTGGACATTCTCTTGACCTCTTAGTGGTAAGTCGCCTGTGCCAAGCTCGCAGATATTGCCCGTGATCAGGAATAAATTTGACACATCGCAAACTCCGCCAACGCCGTGGTTAAAGTGGGTTACGCCCATACCGTGAGTGATGACAGCTGGTTTTGTGGTGGCGTACATTCTAGCAGCTGCTCTTATGTCCTCTGGATTTAGCCTTGTGTATTTAGCCACGACCTCTGGAGCATAGTCCTTTACAGCTTCTTTTACATACTCGATGCCTATTGTGTGATCTCTTACAAATTCCTCATTTACAAGACCTTCTTCGATGATAGTGTAAAGAAGTGCGTTGATAACAGGGATGTTGTGCTCAGGCTCTAGCTGCAAGTGGATGTCGGCTCTACTTGCAAACTCAGTCTTAATAGGGTCGATAACGATCAGTTTTGCACCGCGGTTTAGCGCTCTTTGAATGTGCATAGCTGCGATTGGGTGACCATTTTCTGGGTTTGAGCCTATCATTAATATGCAGTTACTATAAGTGCCAATCTCTGTAAAGCTATTTGTGGCAGCTCCGTTTCCGATTGTTTTAGCAAGTCCTGCTACTGTCGGAGCGTGTCAAATTCTAGCGCAGTGGTCGACGTTATTTGTACCAATTACAGCGCGCATTAGTTTTTGAGCAACGTAGTTGTCCTCAAGTGTGCAACGTGCTGAGAAATTTCCAGCTAATGCGTCTGGGCCGTATTTCTCTTTGGCTTCTTTCATCTTTTCTACGACAAGATTAAGCGCCTCGTCCCAGCTTGCCTCTTCAAATTCACCATCTTTTGAAAAGATCCCATTTTTCTTTCTAATAAGCGGCTTTGTAAGTCTATCTGGACTTGCAACGTAGTCCCAGCCATAAAAGCCTTTTAAACATAAATTTCCTTGATTGACTGGATTGTCTTCGACGCCAGTAGCGGCACGAACGACGTTGTTTTCCACGTGCAAGGTTACTTGACAGCCTGTCCCGCAATAAGGACAGATGACTTTGCCTTCTTTCATCACTTTCTCCTTCTAATTATGCATTTTTTGCATATTTATTTTGAGTAATATTACTAGCCAAATTCTTAATCTTTAATAAAAATTCTTTATCTACAAAAATAAATTTTTAATCTAAGTTAAAATTAATTTAATTCTATTAAAGTCAATTATTTAGGGGTTTTAAAATTTATTTAAAATTGATAAATTTATTATAAAAGAAATAAAGATATAGAGATTTAGCTTTTTATATAAAACGAAGAAATTAATTCTAATTTTACTTTATTTAAAAAGATTAGTCATATTGTGAGTAGATAAATTAATACTAAAGATAGAAAATTTTAAAATTGAGCTTTAAATTTTTGAATAAAAGAAATGTATAAATGAAATTTAGTAAGGAGAGCGGATCGCTCTCCGATGGATTATTTATCTCTTAAGCCAAGCTCAGAGATTAGTTTTGAATATGTAGAGTAGTCTTTGTTTTTAAGATACTTTAAAAGTCTTTTTCTTTGACCAACTAGCTTTAAAAGACCTAAGCGTGATGAAAAGTCTTTTTTGAAAATTTTAAGGTGTTCTGTAAGTTCAGTTATTCTAGCTGTTAAAAGAGCTATTTGAACTTCTGGAGAGCCTGTATCTCCCTCTTTTCTAGCGAATTTCGCAACTATTTGAGCTTTTTTAGCCGAATCCAAAGCCATAATGACCTCCTGATTGGTGAATTTTGAAAGAGCGATTATAGCATTTAAAACATAAAGTTAGATAAAACTACGCTTTTTAAAAATTAATGAAAAATGCAGTAAAAATTTAATAAAATTAGGGCTATTTAAAGACTTAAGGAAGATAAATGCTTTTTACAAAGGCAAGCGAATACGCTCTACTTTCACTTATTTTAATATCTCAAAAATCATCTCCAGTTGATGTTGATACGATCTCAAATGAACTTAAAATTTCAAAAAGCTTTTTAGCCAAAATTTTACAAAATCTTGCAAAAGATGGAATTTTAAAGTCGTTTAAAGGGGCAAATGGCGGTTTCGCGCTAAATAACGAACCTGAAAATTTAAGCATAAAAAAGATAATAGAGTGCGCTGAAAAACGTGAACTTAACGTCTTTGAGTGCTCATCTTCTGCAGATGGCTGCCCGTCAAACAAAGCCTCAAGCTGTCAAATTTGGTCTATGTTTAGCGGCCTTCAAAGCAAGATCGACGAGATGCTTGATGCGATAAAACTAAGCGACATCGTTAAGAAGTAAAGTTGGCAAAGCAAAAAAATAACATATTAACTCTTGTAGCGCCGTTTCTTGCGCCAATTGTTAAGTTTAAAAGTCTTAGCATCGTTGGTATCATTGTTGCCATCCTTGCTATCATTATCGTACCGCTTCCAAGCGCGGTGCTTGACTTTTTCTTGGCACTTTCTATTTCTATTTCTGTGCTTATAATCTTAATTTCGATTTATGTGCCAAAACCAACCGATCTTAGTACATTTCCGACACTGATCCTTATTGTTACGCTTTTTCGCCTCTCGCTAAACATCGCAACTACGCGTATGATCTTAAGCGAAGGTCACAATGGCCCAGAAGCGGTCAGCGAGATCATCTCAAGCTTTGGAAATTTTGTCGTTGGTGGCAACTTTGTCATCGGAACCATCGTCTTTTGTATCTTGGTTCTCATAAATTTTATGGTCGTAACAAAGGGTTCAACCCGTGTGAGCGAGGTGCAAGCACGTTTTACACTTGATGCGATGCCAGGTAAGCAAATGGCGATAGATGCGGATTTAAACGCAGGTTTGATTGACGAAAAAACAGCGCGTGAAAGACGTCAAGCCATCATCGGCGAGGCAAATTTCTACGGCGCGATGGATGGTTCGTCTAAATTTATAAAAGGTGACGCCGTAGCTGGCATCATCATCACTATCATCAACATCATCGGTGGCTTTGCTATCGGCTCGTTTCAGCACGGCCTTGATATGGCGACATCGGCTCAGTATTATACGATCCTAACTATCGGTGATGGCCTTGTGAGCCAGATCCCAGGACTTATCACATCAACAGCTACTGCCATCATCATCACAAGGGCTAGCAAAGACGATGAGGACTTCGCAGAAGGTACTCTAAATCAACTCTTGGGAGACTATAAAACCTTACTAATAGTGGGCTTCATACTCTTTATGTTTGCCCTGGTTCCTGGACTTCCGACACTATCTCTTGGGTTTATTGCGCTGTTATTTTTGGGGCTTGGCTACATCATAAAGCAGACAAAAGATGGAGGATTAAATTTAAACCTTGCGCCAAAAGACAAAGCTGCTTCTAAAAAGGCCGGAGCAGGTGTGCCTGGCGCCACAGGAGCTGGTGCGACAAGTGGCACTGCTGTCAAAGTTCCAAAGAAGAGTGACGAAGAGATAGCAAGAGAAGAAGAGACAAAGATAAATGACATATTAAAGCTTGAAATTTTAGAGCTTGACCTAGGGTATGGACTGCTAAAACTAGCCGATGTGGATCTTATCGAGAGAATTCGCGCTATGAGGCGAAATATCGCTTCAAGCCTTGGCTTTTTGATGCCAAAGATAAGGATTCGCGACAACCTTCAGCTTCCACCAAATGAGTACCGCTTTAAACTAAAAGGTATCATCATCGGTCAGGGTGAAATTTATGCGGATAAATTTCTAGCAATGGATAGCGGTCTTGTGAGTGAAGATATCGAGGGAATTCCAACAAAAGAGCCAGCTTTTGGGCTGGACGCACTCTGGATCGATGCTAGCGTCAAAGAGGACGCCATACTTAGCGGCTACACAATAGTTGATCCTGCAAGCGTCATATCAACGCATATGAGTGAGCTTATCAAGCAAAATGCAGCCGAGCTTCTAACTCGCCAAGAGACGCAAAATTTATTAGACAAGCTAAAGATCGACTACCCAGTTGTGGTCGAGGATACGCTAAGGATCGCACCTATAAATTTGATCCAAAAGGTTTTAAAAGCGCTGCTTAAAGACAATATCCCGATCAAAGATCTGCTTAGCATACTTGAATCAATTAGCGATATCGCCGAGGTTAGTAAAAACCTAGATATGATCATCGAGCACGTACGTGCAGCGCTTTCACGCGTCATCACTTCGCTTTATGTCGATGAAAAAGGTCAGCTAAATTTTTACATTTTAGATAGTGCTGCACAGCAAAAGCTTATGGACGCGGTGCAGTATAAAGACGGTGCGTATCACCTGATGATAAATGTAGCTCAAACTTCATCGATCGTTCAGGCTCTAAGACATGAAAAAGAGAAACGTCCGATGAGTCAGCATGGCGAAATGGTACTTTGTGTGGAGCCAAGTCTAAGAAAATTTATAGCAAATATCTGCGCAAATTTTGCCATCGACATCGTGGTGCTAAGCTTTGCTGAGATCTCTGCAAATACGCCATTTGAAACGGTTGGCGTCATAGAAATAGAAAATTTATAAAGGAAAACGATGAAAATTTATCACCTCTCACACACCGATCTTGACGGATACGGCGCGCAATACATAACAAATTTTTACTTCAAAGATGTGAAATTTTTAAACTCAAACTACGGCAGAGAGATAGATGATAAATTTGCTCAAATTCTATCTGAGATAGATGCCTCAAATGACAATAAAAACATCATCTTGATCACTGATCTAAATTTAACTCTAGCTCAGTGCGAGAGCTTTACTGAGATGATAGATGGTAAAAATATAAAGCTATTTTTGCTTGATCATCACCAAAGTGGTGCTGAGTGTGCGAGCAGCTATCCTTGGTACTTTTTAGATAGCTCAAGGTGCGCTACAAAGATCACTTACGACTTTTTTGCGGGCATTTTTGGTAAAAACAAAGAGCTTGAAATTTTTAGTGACGTTGTAAATGCCGTGGATATCTGGCTAAAAGATGATAAAAATTTCGAGATGGGTAAGGTTTGCTTGGGACTTGTTGCAAATGCTAAAGAGATAAATAAGGTGATGTTTGAAGCCGAAAACAACCTCTATATGGATCATCTCTTAAAAGAAGCTAGCAAATTTTTTAACGAGAAAAACGACTATATCGGCCTTGATATGCAGTTGCATGCTATTAAGAAGTCATTTTTCAAAGAGGATAAAGACGACACGCTAAGCAATCTAATCTCAAACTACGTCGTAAAAAAACTTAGTGAAAATAAAGAGAAATTTAGCATAAACTATAAAGATCATAAAGGAATTTTAACTTACAATATCGGCAACGTTTCGGTCATCGGCAACGACTTTTTAGTGGCAAATCCTGAATTTGACTTCTTTATTGATGTAACAAATAAAAAAACGCTAAGTTTTCGCGCAAATGGCAAACTTGACGTTAGCGCCATGGCAAAGCACCTAGTTGGCGGCGGCGGACACGTGAACGCAAGCGGTGGGCTCTTTGCAAATTTCAAAGATGGCTTTAGTTATGAGCCAATTAAAGCCCAGATAATCGATCTAATAACCAAAAAAACACAGGAGGAAATATGAAAGAAGAAGAGGTGAGCGTAGAAGAACTTAGCTATGAGCTTAGTATGGTGCTTGAGGCGATGTTCTACTATGCTGGAGTAAAAAAAGACAAACTTGAAGAGGCGGCAAATCTTTATGTTGAGTGCATCGATGATGCGTTAGAAAATTCTGACGCTAGCGGTAGCGACGAGGTCATAGAGATAGTTGAGTATATGAAAAAACATCATTCGAAATTATTTAAGTAAGGAAAGAAAATGAAGAAAATTTTAGTTTTAGTGGCAGCGGTTTTTGCGTTAAATGCTATGGCTAATGAAAATTTAGACAAAGCAAACGAGCTTTATGCAAAGAAAAATTTTAATGAAGCTTATCTTTATTTTAATAAGGCTTGTGGAGAGGGCGAGAAGAAAGCTTGTACGATGAATGCGATCATGCTATTTAACGGCGACGGTGTAGCAAAAGATAGAGTTCAGGCTGAGAAAATTTTTACAAAAATGTGTGACGAAAATGAGGGCATGGCTTGCGAAAAACTAGGCGAAATGATCGCTTATGGCCTTGTAAAAGATAAAGACGCAAACGAAGCAAAGAACGAAGAAAAAGCAAAGGCTTTATTTAAAAAAGCTTGTGATAACGGCTACCAACCAGCTTGCGACTTTGTGACAAAATAAATTTAAGAGGCTTAAAATGGGCTACAAACATAAAGATTTGATAGGAACTAGAGAGCTTAGCAAGGAAGAAATTTTATATTTTTTAGAGGCGGCGAAAGAGTTTAAGGAGCTAAATTTAAGCCAAGTGAAAAAAAATGACTATCTTCGTGGAAAGACCACGATCAACGCATTTTATGAAAACTCGACAAGAACTAGAACATCCTTTGAGATCGCAGCAAAGAGACTTGGAGCTGATACGATAAATTTCAGCTCATCAAGCTCAAGCGTGACAAAAGGCGAGAGCCTAAATGACACGATGAATAACATGGCTGCGATGAGAACTGACATCATCGTGCTTCGTCATCCAAGCTCTGGAGCTGCGAAATTTGCAGCTGATAGGACAGAGGCTAGCGTCGTAAACGCAGGGGACGGTACAAATGAGCATCCAAGCCAAGCTCTGCTTGATCTTTTCACACTAAGAGAGCATGGCAAAATTTTAGATAAAAATTTAAACGTGGCGATCATCGGCGATATCGCTAGAAGCCGCGTGGCAAGGTCTGACATCTGGGCGATGAAGAAATTTGGCATAAATTTAAAGCTCTTTGCGCCAAGGATGATGATGCCAAAAGATGCTGAGGTCTTTGAGTCTCAAATTTGCAAAAATATGGAAGAAGCCTGCGAGGGCAGTGATGTCATCATCATGCTTCGCATCCAGCTAGAGCGCGGCGGTGCAGACGTGGCATTTCCGAGCTCGAGGGAGTACTCAAAATTCTTTGGACTAAATAAAAATAGGATAAAGCTAGCAAAACCTGACGCTATCGTACTGCATCCAGGACCGATAAATAGGGGTGTAGAGCTAAACTCTGACGTGGCTGATGGCACGCACTCAGTCATACTAAATCAAGTTGAAAACGGCGTTGCTATAAGAATGGCGATACTAAATACGCTTGCAAAAAATAGGGGCTAACGATGAAAATAGCAATAATTAACGGCACTATCGTAAATAGCGACGAGAAATTTAAGGCAAATATCCTAATAGAAAACGGCAAAATAGCCAAAATCGGAAGTGAGAAATTTGAGGCTGATAAGGTCATAGACGCTACAAATAAGCTTGTCATGCCAGGACTTATCGACATGCACGTGCATTTTCGCGATCCTGGTCAAGAGTATAAAGATGACATTATCTCAGGCTCGCAGGCGGCTGTGGCTGGAGGAGTGACCACCTGCCTTTGCATGGCTAACACAAACCCAGTAAATGACAACGCCTCGATCACAAGGGCAATGATAGAAAAGGCTAAAAACTGCGGACTGATCGATCTTTTGCCGATCGCAGCCATTAGCAAAGGGCTTGGCGGCAACGAGATCGTTGAAATGGGCGATCTTATAGAAGCTGGCGCAGTTGCATTTAGTGACGACGGCCTACCAGTGACTAGCTCAAGCGTGATGAGAGCGGCACTTGAGTACTCAAGCATGTTTGGCAGCTTTTGTATAAGCCACTCAGAGGACTGCTCGCTTTGCAGGCAGGGCGTCATGCACGAGGGTAAGGTCTCGGCCATACTTGGACTTCGCGGCATGGCGAGAGAGAAAGAGGAGATCGCAGTGAGCCGTGATATGCTACTTGCAAAGCTCACTAAAGCGCACATCCACATCGCTCACGTAAGCTCGGAGTACTCGCTAAAGATCATTGAAATGGGTAAAAAAGAGGGCATAAACATCACTTGCGAAGCCACACCTCACCACTTTAGCTTTAGCGACGATGAAATTTTGAAAAATGCCTACGATACAAATTTCAAAATGTCGCCGCCACTTCGCGAGATAAGCGACGTAAAAGCGGTGAGAGAGGCACTAAAAAGCGGTCTTATAGACGTTATCGCCACCGATCATGCCCCACACCACACGGACGAAAAGATAGTGGAATTTGACAAGGCGCCATTTGGTATCATCGGACTTCAAACCCTTGTGCCACTCACTCTTAAGCTCGTAAATGAGGGCGTTATAAGCTTAGAGCGCATGGTAGAGCTAACTTCTACAAATGCGGCTAAGATGCTAAATTTAAAAGATAAGGGCAGGCTTGCTGAGGGCATGCTAGCTGACATCACGGTGATAGACCCTGAGATCGAGTACATTTATGATGAAAAGATAAACCGCTCAAAATCGGTAAATTCTCCACTCTTTGGCAAAAAGCTAAAAGGCGCAGCGACTACCACGATAAAAAGTGGTAAGATCGTTTATGAGTTTGAAAAATAGTCTAAATTTGCTCGCACTTGTGGGCAAATTTGCTTTAGATGATTTGAGATATAAAATTTGCTAGAAATTTCTAGCAAATTTTACTTTTTCATGAGTTATATTTTTTAACGATACCGCGAACGACTTTTTCGATAAAAAGTGCAGAAGCTACTTCGCAGTGCTCTCTAGTAGAGTGAGGTGAGTAGATGTTTGGTCCTATTGAGCAAGCACTAAGACCCGCTTTTTTCTCCAAAAGCACGCCACATTCAAGTCCAGCATGCACAGCTGTTATCCTTGCATTTGGCTTATAAATTTTTAGCTCTTCTAGGATGTCGTTTGCAAATTGATCATTTATAGGCTTCCATGCTGGATTTCTATCTTTGCTTATGACGTTAAAGCCAAGCGTTTTTGCAAGCTCTGAAATTTCAAATTCCATTCTATTTAGCCCATCTTTACTCATTGATCTTGCAAAAAACTCCACTTCAAGTGTGCCATCATCTTTGATCTTTGCAAGTGAGAGATTGACACTATCTTGTGGTATGCCTAGCTCGCAGTTATAGGCTCTTACACCTTGTGAAAATGAGTTAATAAGTGCTAAAATTTTCTCGCCGTTTTCTAAAATTTCATCTCCAGTGCCAAGCTTTTTCACGCTTAAATTCTCACACTCGCTTTTTAGTTCTTTATCGCTTAAAATTAACGCAGTTGCGTCGCTTGGGATAGAGTTGCTTCGCTCGCCACCTTCAAATTTAACAAGCTTGCAGCCATTTTTTGTCACAAATGCCGCCAAAACCTTGATCGCATTTGGGATATTTTTATGTATCTCGTTGCCAGAGTGTCCGCCAGGTAGGCCGCTTACTTTTACCTCATAAAGCGTGCTCTCTTTTGTCTTTTTGCTATTAAGCGCAATAGTAGCAAATAAATTTACACCGCCAGCACAGCCGATAGTGACGCGGTCGTCTTCTTCGCTGTCTAAATTTAAAAGTTTATTGGCTTTTAGATCGCCACTAAAGCCAGTGGCTCCGATCATGCCGACTTCTTCGTTGTTTGTAAAGAGGCACTCAATGTCATCAAATTCGCTTATCATCTGCATCATGATAGCCACGCCGATACCGTTATCGGCACCTAAAGATGAGTTTTTGGCTCTCATGTAGCCATCATCGCCGTAAACTATCTCGATCTTTGGAGCATCGCCCATGCAGACCATATCGTAGTGGCTTTGCAAGCAAATTTTTGGTTTGCCCTTAAACGCATGAATGTTGCCAAAGCTATCGACTGTAACCTCACAGCCCTTATCTTTTGCATAGCTAGCTAGAAAATCACGCATCTTATCGGTCTCATAACTGCAGTGTGGTATCGTAGTAAGTGTCTCAAATTTCTTTAAAATTTCACTATTTGACATATTTGCCTCCGTAAATTTATTTTATCTCGCCCTTATAGCCAGTCGCATCTACTGCTTTTAAAAGCTCTTTTTCATCGACCTTATCATCTGCTATAACGACAGCTTTTCGCTCTTTTAGCGATACATCTGCCTTTTTTACGCCATCAATGCTAAGAGCAGCCTTTCTAACAATCGCTGTGCAAAGCGGACAGTGCATGCTAGGCACTGAAATTTCTATCTTTTTATCAGCGTAGCTTGCAGCCACCAAAAGGGCTAAAACTAAAATTTTACGCATAAATTTCTCCTAAAAGCTCCGGATATGTAAGGAGTAAAAGTAAAATCACTCCAAAAAGTATATATATAAGTATCCATTTTTTCTTTTTATAGCTTAGGTTGCAGCTTTTTGGCTTGTAAAATAGACTAATTCCTGAAATCACAAAGCAAATGACGGCTATAACGCTTAAAGGGACGCGGTACTCGTATAAATTTTGTGTCCAAGATAGAAATGAAAAAGATGTGCCAAAAAGCAAGAAAAGAAGTGCTGGCAAACAGCACAAGGTAGCACCGATGGCGCTACCTATGGATGTTAGTATCAGCCAAAAGGCTCTCATTTTAGCTCTGTTGAGACGTAGTCGTAGCTAAATTCTTTTGGCGAATAGTAGTTTTGTGTGTTGCTATCAACCTCAGCGTATGGATAGCCAAAGTTGTTTAGCGGAGTTTGCTCTGGAGTTGGTTTTAAGATAAAGTCGCGGCCATAGTTAAAGCCTATCCAGCACATCTCCCAGTTGCCAAAGCAAAAGTCTCTAACAGCTACGATCTTAGCATCGTCGTTTGTTAATTTCTCACCAAGTCTAACCTTTGTGACGTCTGCTGGATCAACTGGTATCCAACCATAGCCTTTTAAGTAAAACTCAGCCCTGCAGTGCTGTCCGCCTGAAATTTTAGCTACGCCATCTTTTGCGCTACCCATTTGATCTGAAAATCTAGACTGACCAACTCTGATACCAAAAATTTCTCTTGCTGGGATGCCAACTGATCTGCAAAGTCCAACAAAAACTGAGTTTATGTCGGTGCATTTGCCAACTAGTTTGCCACTTTCTAGTATGGCTTTAACGTCGCCTGTGCCGCATCCTAGGATGCTGTTATCACGCTGCATAGTATTTGCAACCCACGTGTAGATCGCTTTTGCACGCTCTAAATCGCCCTTTAAATTTCCAACTATCTCTAGTGCTTTTGCTCTTACGATCCCGTCAGTTGGGATGTGCGAGGTTGGTTTTAAAAATTCTAAAACAGCAGGATCGACCTTCTCGTTTGGATCGTAATTTACCTTGCTAAAGTCAGTGTTGCGCTCTGTTGTTTGAATTTTAAACTGAACATTTAAGATAGGTCTTGGCTCGTTTTCTTCAAAATCAGCATACATTGTAGGTATTAGCGTATCTGAAATATAGACGTTTTTAGCGGTTGTGTTTATGACGTAGTCTTGAGTTAGTTGCTGATAAGTAGTGCTTAGTGGAAGGGGTAGCCAAATTTTTGAGCTTTTGCCTTTTTCGAGCAGCTGGTGTTTGAAATTTACATCGAAATTTCTAACAACTAGATTTGCTGGCTCATCGCTAGCTAGAGTGACACTTGGAAGCAGACTCGCTGCACCTAAAAAACTACTGAATTTAAAAAAATCTCTTCTTTGCATAAAATGCCTTTTTTGCTTAATCTTAGCCAAACTTGGCTCTAAAACTGCCTGCTATTCTAGCATAAAATTTTTATTTATGATAAAATCCGCCACATGAAAAAGATTATATTTTTAGGCTTTATAGCGCTATTTTGCAATGGTTGTCTTTATATGAACGAGCGTGGAGTTTCGACTCAATATTATAATGATTGTAAAGAGTATTATGACGCGACTGGCACCTACCAAAAAGAGTGTCCGCACAACATCGTCGACTGGAAATAGCGTGGATCTTAGCAAATTTAACGAGCAGCAAAAGCAAATTTATAATAGGATAGAAAATTTAGCAAATTTTGACTGCGAGCTTGAGCTAAAAGATAGTGTAAATGTGAAATTTAAAAATTTAGACCAAGCTAAAAAAGATGAAATTTTTGATCTCGCCCTTAGCCTAAAGCCTTGGCGAAAAGGGCCATTTTTGCTTGATGATATATATATAGATAGCGAGTGGCAAAGTTTTATTAAATTTAATATCCTCGCCTCACACTTAAATTTAGCTGGCAAAAGCGTGGCTGATGTGGGTTGTAATAATGGATATTATATGTTTAAGATGCTTGGATACGGCCCAAAAAGCATAACTGGCTTTGATCCTAGCGTGCATACCTTTTTGCAATTTGCTTTTTTAAATAAATTTATCCGCTCAAATATCGCTTACGAGCTTCTTGGGGTAGAGAGCTTGCCAGAGTTTGGAGTAAAATTTGACACCATTTTTTGCCTTGGCGTGATATATCACAGAAGCGATCCCATAAAGATGCTAAAAGAGCTAAAAACTGCGCTAAATCCTGGTGGTGAGCTATTTTTAGATACTATGTATATTGATATGGATGGTGATTTTGCGCTAAGCCCAAAAGATAGATACTCAAAAATTCCAAATATCTATTTTGTGCCGACGCTCTCGGCACTTCAAAATTGGTGCGAGAGAGCTAAATTTAGGGATTTTACCTTACTTGAAACAAAGGCGACTGATCTAAATGAGCAGCGAAAAACGCAGTGGATAGATGGCGAGAGTCTTGGAAATTTCTTAGACCCAGATGACATTACAAAGACCATCGAGGGCTACCCAGCGCCAAAAAGAGCATATGTTAGAGTTAAAATTTAAGGATAAAAATGGCAGAAGAAAATATCTATGATATAAAAGATGAATCGCAAATAATCTTACCAGAAGATGAAAATCCATTAAGAAACGAGATCAAAACCGCTCCACTTACAAAGCTAAATTTTAGTGGAACGGCATTTTTACTTGAAAAAAATCACGCAAAGACTAGATTTTTTACTACGGATGATATGGTGTGCGATACTGAGGGGCTTATTCATAGTGGATTTATTTTTATGGGCGCAAATCATGCCGCGCTTTTAGCCATTAATGAAGAATTTTGCGTTAGTATCGGGGCTAGGATAAATTTCTTTGGGCCACTAAAGCTTGGTGACGTGGTGGAATTTGACGCTCAAGCAAGATTTGAAGAGAGCAGAAAAAGAGAAGTGAAAGTGCTTGGATATGTTAAAGATATAAAAATTTTTGAAGGAATATTTCAACTTGTCACACTTGAAGAGCATATCTTCTTGGCTCAACAAAAAAATATCCAAAAAGAAGCTGCTATAAGGCAGAAAAAAGAACGAGAAGAAGCTAAGGCTAATAGCTAAAAGTAAGTAAAAATTTTTGATTTTTAATCCCAAATAAAACGAAATTTTAAAAAGACAATCTTTATCTCATTATCCTATTTTGGTAAATAATTGGTAACATTTTTTAAAATTTTAAGGAAAATTAAGCAATAAAATTAATTTTCTATGATAATATCCTTTCAAAACTTTTTATCAAAAGGAGATTTAGATGAAAATTACAAAAGTTAGCTTAGCTGCTTTGGTTGCTTTAGGTGCATTTTCAAGCGTTGCAAGTGCAACTCCACTTGAAGAAGCTATAAAAAATGTAGATCTTTCAGGATTTGCAAGATATCGTTATACAAATGATAGCACTAAGAAAACTACAGCTGGTACTGTCAAGGGTAATAGTGCTGGTCATGCGTTTAGAATGGAGACAGCATTTAAAGCTGCGATAGACGATAACTTTTTTGGTGTTTTAAGACTAAGATATTCTGCCACTGATGATTCAGGCGATAAAGTAGCAACTGGTACAGATAAAACAAATACAACAAATTCTTTTGGTGTATATGAGATGTATCTAGGATACAAAGTATCTAACACTACTATTACAGCAGGTAAACAACTTATCAAAACTTTCTATGATGATGGTGATATAGCAGCTACTGGTTTAAAAGTGGTAAGTACAGATGTGTCTGGTCTTACTTTAACAGCTGCTGCTTATGATGCTATAGAAAACAATAGTGATGAAGTAGATGGACCTTTCCTAAAAGAAGTAACGAATGGTACAAAATTTCATGACGCTCCTGCTAATCTTTATTATTTAGGTGCAGTTGGTAGCTATGATCCAGTATCATTTAAGGCAGCTATTGCAAATCTACAAGAAATAGCTACACTTTATGGTGCTGAGGCAGCATTTAGTTTTAATGTAACCGACGATATAAACCTAAACCTAAAAGGTCAATATGTTCATAGCGATTCAGATCACAAAAAAGTAGCTGATGCTGATTTTTGGGCTGTTCAAGCTGGAACAAAACTATTTGGTGCTAAATTTAATGCTGGCTACTTAGAATTTGACGCTAAAAATAAAGATAATGATGCTAGAAATAGTGGTAAAATCGCATTTACTTCAATCGATGCAAATGGTCAGCTAATCAACCCAGCTAAAATACTAAATAGTGTAATGAGTGGTGATGGTAAACAATACTACAATAATATCAAAGGCGACAACGATTACTGGTTTGTTAATGCTGGATATGATATAGATAAATTTGGTCTTGGTGCTGGCTATACTCAAGGCAAAGGAACAAGTTATGCTCTTGATAAAGAGAGAGCAAAAAGAAATGAGTGGTATGCACAAGCTAGCTACAAATATAGCAAAAAACTTAATTTCCTAACTTGGTATGCAGCTGCTAAAGATAAAAAAGATAGCGAAAGCTTTAAACAAAATCGTATAAGATTTGAAGCAAAATATAGCTTCTAAAACCTTTGTCCGAGCGAGCTTTCGCTCGGACCTTTTCAAAATTTAAAATAGACCCCCATACAAAATTTCTCTATCTTTTTTGATTGACTTTTAGTTTTATAAAAATATAAATTTTTAATAGTGATTAAGTGTATTCTAGAAGTTTGAAAATTGAAATTAATACCACCGAAATTTTTAGCTATTTTTTACTATACCTATCCAATAACCAATATTGTTTTGCTCGGTCTTTAGTGTACTGCCTTCTCCGTGCCCTGGATAAAGCGTGAAGTTGCCTTTTAAATTTTTACACTTTTCTAGGCTTTTTAGCATCTCGTTTTTATCTGAAAAAGGAAAATCCCAGCGTCCTATGCTTCCTCTAAATAAAAAATCTCCACTAAACATCGCGTCATCTATCTCTATCATCGAGCACCCTGGTGTATGCCCTGGGAAATGATGAAATTTGATGCAAAAATCATCAATGTTAAAATTTTCATCATTACCAACCAAAATATCTGGAGTAAAAGTACTTTTCATATAACCAAAAATATCGCTTTCGCACATGAAAGCATCAGATTTATTGATATAAATGGGAATTTCTAGCTCATCTTTTAATTCACCAGCATCAAAAATATGATCAAAATGCCCGTGAGTGCAAAGGATGGCTTTTAAATTTTTAGCATTTTGTAAAACCCACTCCTTTGCCCCGTCTCCTGGATCTATCACTAAAGATGAGTTATCTTTTGTAACGATGTAACAATTAGTGCCAAAATCTCCAAAACTTTTGTGTATTACTCTCATTTTTTACCTTAAATTTATTATTTCTTAAAATTTTACATCTTTTTACTTAAACTTAAAGAAAAATTTTAAATTCACTTAGTATAATTTTTACAAAAGGAAGCAAATCTAGGCAAAGGAAGAATGAAGGAGTATCAAAAGATCGAAGAAACTTTAGTTTTAAGCTTAAAAGATAAAACTAAAGATAAAAATTTGTTGTTGGGTGTTAGTGGAGGTATTGATTCTGCTGTAGTAGCGACTTTGTGTGCAAGAGCAAAACCAAATGAAACTCATGCACTCATCATGCCAACAGCATCATCAAACAGACAAAATATGGACGATGCCTTAAATTTATGCGAAAAATTAAACATAAAATATAAGGTTTTATCCATAGAAGGTATTTTAAATGCCTTTTACGAAACGATAGATGTAAATTTGAGCAATTTAAGAAAAGGGAATTTAGCAGCTAGAGTTAGAATGAGCTTGCTTTATGATTATTCATCTAGTATAAATGCTCTAGTTATCGGAACAAGCAACAAAAGTGAGCTTATGCTTGGATACGGTACGATATTCGGGGATTTAGCATGTGCGATAAATCCTATCGGAGAGCTTTACAAAAGTGAAATTTTTGAATTTGCAAAACATCTTGGGGTTGATAAAAATTTTATTGACAAAGCACCTTCGGCTGATTTGTGGGATGGACAAAGTGACGAAGGCGACATAGGTTATAGTTATGCTGTTATCGATGAGATTTTAGAAAATTTAGAAAATAACAAGGAGCAAGTCATCAAAAAGTTCGGATTAAAAGCAGTATCGGATATAGAAAATAGAGTTGTTTCAAACAGGTTTAAACGACAAATGCCGTTGATAGTGAAAATTTAAAGGATTAAAGATGAGAGAGATTCCGTTTTATAGACCAACTATCACTGAGCGTGAAAGTGAGCTTATTGAAGAGGCTTTGCACTCTGAAAATACTACTAATATCGTTGCTAGATTTGAAGAGAAGTTAAAAGAGTATTTTGGTGCAAAATTTGTAGTTACCACAAATAATATTGCAGCCGCACATCACTTGGCACTAAGTGCGCTTGACACTAAACGCGGAGATAAGGTTATTTGCTCCATAAATGCTTTTCCTAGCATTGCACAAGCTGTTAGACATTTTGATGCTGAACCTATTTTTGTGGATGTTGATGAAGAAGATTTTAACATCTGCCCAGACGCCCTTGAGAAAGTGCTAAAAGAACAAAATCACAAAAAATTAAAATGTGCTTTTATCTCTCATATCGCAGGTCAAAGCGCTAGGATGGATGAGATAACGGCGGTTTGTGAGAAATACGGTGTAAAAATTTTAGATGATGCAAATCGCGGTATGGGACTAACATACAATGGTAAAAAAGTTGGCTCAGACTCCTTTTTGTCATGCTTCCAGACACATTCGCGTGTACAAAATCCTATATCAACGGTTGGATTTTTTACGACAAATGATGAGGAAATTTATAAAAGAGCAAAACTACTTCGCAACTATGCTCTTGTAAATGGCATTGATAAATTTGGTAGCTTGAGTTATATTTATGATGTCGTAGATATTGGCTTAAAGTATGATATAAACTCGATAAATGCAGCATTTTCTATTGCGCAGCTAGAAAGAACAGACAAGCTCATACAAAGAAGACAAGAGATCGCAAAAATTTATGATAAAGAGATTGGCGAGTGCCACAATATAACAATCCCTGTCAAAAAACGCGAACACATTTATACTCAGTATATTATTAAGATAAATAAAAATCGTGACGGCTTTGCTAGAGAGCTTTTAGAGCATGGCATTCACACATCATTGCACTACATACCGATACATTTACTAAGTTATTACAAAAACAAATACTCGCTTAAAGTAAATGATTTTCCAAATGCTTTAAAAAATTATCAGCAAGTGTTGTCACTGCCTATTTATCATAGTTTGAGTGACGAAGAGGTGCAATATATCTGCAGCAAAGTAAAAGAAATTTCTAAAACTCGTGTTTAAGAAATTAAATATTTTCTTGCATGCTTGGGCGAATGACTACTTCTTTCGCCCAAATTTCTTTCAAATTTTACTAGCATTTTTACTTTTGCCATTAAGTTTTATCTATTTTCTTATTGTTATTTTTAAGAAATTTACTGCTAGAAAAATAGACTTTGGCATAAAGATAATAAGTGTTGGAAATTTAACTCTAGGAGGAAGTGGTAAGACTCCACTTTGCGTGGCAATTGCTAAAAATTACGAGGGCGCTTTTATCATCCTTAGAGGCTATAAAAGAAAGAGCAAAGGCATGCAAGTTGTCGCGCATGACGGTGAAATTTTACTTGACGTAGTAGCGAGTGGCGATGAAGCGATGATATACGCCACAAGCCTTAAAAACGCAAATGTAATAGTAAGCGAAGATAGGAAAGTAGCTATAAAATATGCCAAAGAGCATGGCGCGAAGTATATTTTGCTTGATGATGGTTTTTCTAAATTTGACATAGCTAAATTTGACATCTTGGTGCGTCCAAACCCAGAGCCAAAGCTAAAATTTTGCCTACCAAGCGGAGCTTATAGGTATCCGTTTAACTTTTATAAATTTGCTGATTTTGTGGCGATCGAAGGGCAAACTCATTTTAGAAAGAGTGAAATTTTAAATAAAAGTGAAAAAATGGTTCTAGTTACCGCCATAGCAAACCCAGCCCGCCTTGAAGCGTTTTTTAGCGAGTGTGTGGGACAGGTCTTTTTCCCTGACCATTATGATTTTTCAAAAGATGAGCTGAGTGAAATTTTGCAAAGTTACGGCGCGACCTCGCTTTTGATGACACAAAAGGACTATGTAAAGGCAAAGGATTTTGGGCTGAGAGTATCGCTTATCACGCTTGAAGTTACGCTAAGCGAGGAGTTTAAAAAGGTTTTAGCGCAGCAAATTTAAGCCCATTTTGTTATAATGAGCCACTTTTTAAAAGGAAAATTTAGATCAAAATGAGAATTTTAATGACCTCAGTCGCAAAGAAAAAAGAGGCAAAAAAACTAAGCAAAAAGCTCGTGAAAAAGGGACTTGCAGCTTGTGTGAGTAGCTTTAGCACAAAAAGCATTTATCTTTGGCAAGAGAAGCTTTTTGGTGAAAAAGAGCAAATTTTACTCATAAAAACGGACGTGAAATTTAAAAAAGTAGCTAAATTTATAAGAAAGCACCACAGCTACGAAACCCCAGAAATTTTGGCACTTAAGCCAAAAGAGGTCTTTAAAAAATATGAAAAATGGATAAAAAAATCAACCAAAAAAGGTAAAAAATGAGACTAACACCGACAAGAAGTGCAAAAGATGAAAAGATAAAAAATGTAAATTTAAGCACAGCCATGCTTAGCCCAAGCTCCGCTCATGGCGGACTTTATGCGCCAAAAAAGCTTCCAAAGATAACAAAATCAAAGTGGCAAGAGCTCTCACAATTAAGCTACGAAAAACTCGCACTTCACATCATCTCGCTGTTTAAATTTGACGTGCCAGAGGCGTTTTTCAAAAAGGCGGTCAAAAGATATGCAAGCTTTGATGATCCAAAGCACCCAGTCATTTTTAAAAAAATAGATAAAAGTTTATACGTAAATGAGCTATATCACGGCCCAACTAGGGCATTTAAGGATATGGCGCTTCAGCCTTTTGGCTCACTTCTTAGCCAGCTAGCAAAAGAGAGAGGCGAAAAATACCTTATCATGTGTGCAACTAGCGGTGATACAGGTCCTGCGACACTTCAAACCTTTGCAAACGACGAAAATATCAAGGTTGTCTGTCTCTATCCAGACGGCGGCACGAGCGAGGTGCAAAAGCTTCAGATGCAGACCATGCAGGGCGAAAATTTAAAGGTTTTTGGCATAAAAGGCGACTTTGACGACGCCCAAAGAGCACTTAAAACGCTGCTTGCAAATGATAAATTTAAGGCCGAGCTTAAGAAAAAGCGTCTTAAACTAAGCGCGGCAAACTCGGTAAATTTTGGCAGAATTCTCTTTCAGATCATCTACCACGCCTATGCCTACGCAAATTTACTAAAGCAAAAGGCGCTTAAGGTAAACGAGAGCTTTGACATCATCGTGCCAAGTGGAAATTTCGGCAACGCTCTTGGGGCGTATTACGCTAAAAAAATGGGCGCAAAGATCGGCAAGATCAAGATCGCCTCAAACGCAAACAACATCTTGACGCAGTTTTTCACCACCGGCGTTTACGACCTAAGGGATAAAAAGCTGGTTAAGACGATAAGCCCAGCCATGGACATTTTGATAAGCTCAAACGTCGAGCGCTTGCTGTTTGATAAATTTGGTAGCGAGCGAACTAATGAGCTCATGCAAAGCCTCGCAAAAAATAAATTTTATAAGCTTAGCAAGCAAGAGCTTGAAGTGCTACAAGAGGACTTTGAGGCTAGCTGGTGCGAAGATAAAGAGTGCGAGGCATATATCGCAAAGCTCGCAAAGGACGGCTACGCGATCGATCCGCATACGGCTACTTGCTTTAAGATGGTGGATGCTGGCCGCATAAACGTCATCACATCGACCGCGCACTGGGTGAAATTTACGCCAAGCATGATCAAAGCGTGCCAGATCAAAGATACAAAAGATGAAAAAGATGCTCTGGCAAAGACCGCTAAAATCTTAAATGACATCGTGCCAAGCTCGATAAACTCGCTATTTAGTGCGAAAATTTTGCATAAAAATATCATAAAAGAGGACGAGATCGAAAAGTGCGTCCTAGAATGGATCGAGCGATGATAATCATCCCAGCCCGCCTTGCCTCAACAAGGTTTAGTAATAAAATTTTAAAAGAGATAAACGGCGTGCCGATGTTTGTGGCGACGGCTCTTAGAGTAAGCGGCGTGGACGATGTGGCGGTTGCGGTGGATGAGCCAAGCGTGCTTGATATCGCCAAGGCTCACGGCATAAAAGCGGTACTAACTAGTAAAGATCATCAAAGTGGCACTGATAGGATAAACGAAGCGGCGCAAATTTTGGGGCTAAGCGAGAGTGAGATCATCATAAATGTTCAGGCTGATGAGCCATTTATCGAGCCTGAAAACATCGCTAAATTTAGGGCTTTTTGCGAGCAAAACAGGCAAAATGCCTTTATGTTTTCTTGCTACAAAAAGATGGACGATGAGTTTGCGGATGATAAAAATTTAGTCAAAGTGGTGACTGATTTTGAGGGCTATGCGCTTTATTTTTCAAGATCAAGGATACCATTTAACAGAAGCGAGTGTAAAAGTTATAAGGCTCACCTTGGCATCTACGGATACAGCGTAAAGAGCCTAAATGAGTTTTGCGGCCTCATGCCTTCAAACCTTGAAAACACAGAAAAGCTCGAGCAGCTTCGTGCTTTAGAAAATGGTAAAAAGATAGCGATGCTAGAGGTTGAGAGCCAAAGTATCGGTATCGATAGCGAAGAGGACTACCAAAGAGCGTTAGCTAAATTTGGTAAGAAATAAGTCGGCAAATTCTCTTTAAATAAAGTCAATATTTAAGGAGAATTTATCTAAATTATTAATCTTTAAATGCAGCAAAAAATATTTTTTTGCTCAAATAATATAATACTAATTTTTTTTGATTTTTATTTTTTTAATTCTGTCTTTAACAACGTAAAATTTTAAAATTGCACTCGAGTAAAAGTCTTTATAGAAACCTAAAAATTTAGGCTCTTTTTTAGTGCAGATAGCTGCAAACACACTCTCAAGGTCTATTCTCTCTTTTTGTGTCAAATTTTCCATCTATTTTCCTAATAACTTTCTCATCTTATTGATAACAAATAATATTTCATCGTCGTCAAGCTCACAAAGTAGTTTACAAACTGCAGCAGCAGCTTGTGGCTTTGAGTTGCCAAGCCTCCAATCTTGATATGTTCTCATTGGTACACCAAGCTCTTCTGCCATTTTTGCTTGTGAAATTTTCTTACCGATATTTTTCGCCTCAACTGCATTGTGAAGCAAATTAAATATATCACTTGTTTCAATCATTAAAGTATTATAC
>NZ_PPAU01000141.1:0-660 GCF_002914195.1 Campylobacter concisus
CAGCAAAGCTGCAAAGTATCAATTATTTAGATAAATATTTTTTAAGTAGTGGCAGTAAAGATATTAAATTTAACACTAGCATGGAGAGAATTTATAGCTTTAGCAATGAAGAAACATGCGAAAAATTAGCAAAACTATATAAAGATGCAAAAGACACGATTGATTTTATACCAAATAGCTCTTTGAAAAAATTAAGCGATAATAACGAAATTATAGTGTTTCCTTTTGATAGAAAAAGTAAAAAAGGAGATGCCCACATTTTAATTAGTAATAAGTTTAATGAAATTAGAGATGAATTTATCAAAGCTTGCAAAGAAATTACTCATACAACTCTAGGTGAAGCGCATAAAAACGAAATTTCAGTTCAGGATCTATCACGCATTATTGAGAATTCTTTTAATGACTTTGAGGGTATAAAAAGCAATATCATAAAAAGTTCAGAATTTGACCATGATAAGCTTGGCAATTATATGGGAACTATCAATGACGTTATGGCAAACAACAAGGAAGCTGTGGGTATTATCATAAGGGTTGGCGAATTTCTTGAAAGCCAGATAGTGACCACAAAACTTGCCGTGAAAAAGAACTTGGATGAAAATAAAGCCATATTTGATAGAGCGTTACCGCTGCTTAATGTGGTAAATTATGACGAGCTAATAT
>NZ_PPAU01000142.1:0-875 GCF_002914195.1 Campylobacter concisus
CATTTATGGAGGGCTTTGTTGGCGTTATACAAAAGCAGTTTGCGCTAACACTTGTTGTCGCCGTTTGTATCTCAGGCTTTGTCGCTCTTACGCTTACGCCAGCGCTTTGTGCGGTTATGCTTAAAAAGCAAGAGAACAAGCCATTTGAAAAAATAAAAAAACTTTCCAACTTAACAAAAATAGCCCATATTGCAACGCTTAAATTTTTCTTTAGATACATATCACCTAATCAGAGTGAAGCACTAAGGATAGAGAATGTCCTATCAGAGTATAAGTTTAAAGCCAATAACAACGGCAAACAAATAGACATATATATGAACGAAAATGAACGCAAGGCTATTTTAAGCCAAGCCGAAAGAGAGCTTATTAAAAATCCTGAGCGAAAAAATAAAAAAGAATATAGAAATTCGCTACTGGTAAAGCTTGTCTTAAAAAGCGGACTTAGGTTAAATGAAGTCTTGCCACTACGATTTTGTGACTTTCAAGAGAGTGGCGAGAAAGATTTTTATGCTGTAAGCATAAAGATAAAAGAAGATGAGTATGAAAAAATTTGCATTGCAAAGAGCATTGCTGAAGAAGATTTTGAAATATTATCAACCTTTTATAACCCTGAAGACTATATTTTTAGTAGCGGCAAAGGGGACAAGCCGATGGCTGTGGAGTCTGGTTACAATATTTTAAATAAAGCATACCAAAAATGTGGAATAGACAATATTCGTAGCAGAAAGAAAAAGGACAAAGAGATTAATAATATACAAGGCAGCCAAGGGAAGACTGCCTAAGTTAAGGTGTTTTCGTTCTAGGAGTTGAAATTATATCTTATTTTTTTAACAAAAAGTTCTTTTCTTTATTTTCAAGATAGGTCTGTTTCAGAG
>NZ_PPAU01000143.1:0-507 GCF_002914195.1 Campylobacter concisus
GGCTATCTAATATAGCCATAGTAGTTTTTGTTTTTTTGGCAACTTCTGCGATGGAAGCACAAAACGAAGAGATCAAAGACCTTTTAAAAAAAGAGGTATCTGGGGTTGTCTTTTTAGGTCAAAATGGTCAAGTCATGCTTGGAGAGAAGACGAGAATTGACGCTTCAGCAAACACTAGCTTCCAAAGTGCGATCAAAAATAACCTTATGAACTATCTAATCATAGATGCTCAAAAGCTTACAAATAACTATCGTATCAAAATAAACAATGCTGACGAGCTATTTGATAGTTATGCTCCATTTAATGAATTTGGTAAAAATTTCATGGCTTTAAATAATGATAAATATCCAAATGCTTTTGGGTATTTTAAAACACTTCTTACTGGTGCGGTTCAGGCAATCAAAGAAGATACCTTGCCAGATCAAATAGTGCCTTATAATTCATCAGTCATAAACTACGAGTGGAACGACAAAGAGCAAACCTTTGAAATAACTGTAAATGCAATGG
>NZ_PPAU01000144.1:0-6456 GCF_002914195.1 Campylobacter concisus
TAACCCTCCTTCAAATTTTTAACACAGTAAATGATAAAGAAAAACTTTTTAAGATCCACTCTGACTCACCCAAGGCCTGCCCGCTCGGTAGCAAGATCGAAGGTCTCTTAACCATCCCCCTCCTAAAAGCACAAGAAGCTTTAGAGGATAGTTTAAGAAGTATTACTTTACAAGATCTATTAGATGAGCTTATTAATTTATAAAATTTAAAAAGTAGGCAAACTAGGTTATAGAATTTAAAAAGTAGGCAGATATATAAAAAACAATCTATTTTATTTATTAGGAGCACCATGTGCTCCTAACTATTTTTATGTATCTCTATGTAAGAATTTTTATAAATTTCTAGCTTTATATTACTCTTTGCTCTTCTCTTTTTTAGCTTTACTCTTTTTCTCTGCTTTATCTTTTAGGCTTTCTTTCTTATCTTTTATCTCTTTTATACTATCACCTTTAGCACTATCTTTTTTCTCTTTTACTTCATCACTCTTTTTACTTGCTTTTTCTTTCATCTCATCTTTTTTAGATTTTACTTTAGATTTTGTGGTGTCTATCTTTGTAGCACCTGATACTGATATATCTGATTTTAGATTTTCAAATGTCTTATCGCCTATACCATTTACATTTTTTATATCTTCTATTGAGTTAAATTTATTTGTCTTTCTATACTCTATTATTGCATCTGCCTTTGAAGATCCTATGCCATCTAAACTCATTAACTCTTCTTTTGTGGCGGTGTTTAAATTTATGGCTGCTAGTAATGTAGAAGCTGCTACTAATAGTGAGAATATAATCTTTTTCATTTTTGTCCTTTTTAGGTAAATTTGGGTTTGGAGTCTATCATATTTGGTGTTTTTAGTCAACACTCGTATAGAAGCATAGACTAAAAGATATTTATAAATGTAAAGATAAAAAGTCTAATTATTTAAAAATATAAATAAATTTTAGGTTTGATATTTCGTTATAAATTAAGAAATAATATTAGAAGTTGATTATTTAGATAAAGAAGATTAAAAATTAACAAAGCCCGCAACGACCTACTTTTCCAACATCCCAGTAAGGGAGAGTATCATCAGCCAGGACGAGCTTAGCTTCTTGGTTCGAGATGGAGCAAGGCGTTTCCTCGTCTGTATAGTCACGGGCAGTGTTAAATAAAAGATACATTAGATAAATCTCTTATTTAACACTACGTGTAAAGTTAAAAGTCATAAACAAAGTTTTATAAAAACATATCTTATTAAGTTTTTATCCTTAACAAGGAAGTGATGCTTATTAAAAGATAAGCAGACGAGCTATTAGTACTGGTCAGCTAAAGGACTTTCATCCATTACACACCCAGCCTATCAAACACATAGTCTATATGAGCTCTTAAAAGAAGATTCATCTTGGAGTTGGCTTCCTGCTTAGATGCTTTCAGCAGTTATCACATCCCAACATAGCTACCGAGCGGTGCTCTTGGCAGAACAACTCGTACACCAGTGGTTGGTTCGACCCGGTCCTCTCGTACTAGGGTCAACTCTCCTCAATCTTCTTACGCCCACGGCAGATAGGGACCGAACTGTCTCACGACGTTCTGAACCCAGCTCGCGTACCGCTTTAAATGGCGAACAGCCATACCCTTGGGACCTGCTCCAGCCCCAGGATGCGATGAGCCGACATCGAGGTGCCAAACCTCCCCGTCGATGTGAGCTCTTGGGGGAGATCAGCCTGTTATCCCCGGGGTACCTTTTATCCTTTGAGCGATGGCCCTTCCACACAGAACCACCGGATCACTAAGACCGACTTTCGTCTCTGCTTGACGTGTATGTCTCGCAGTTAAGCTGGCTTATGCCTTTATACTCTACGAACGATTTCCAACCGTTCTGAGCCAACCTTTGTAAGCCTCCGTTACATTTTGGGAGGCGACCGCCCCAGTCAAACTACCCACCAGACATTGTCCTACTTGAGGATAACTCAAGCTAGTTAGCTATCAGAATAAAAAAGAGTGGTATCTCAACAATGGCTCACCATAAACTGGCGTCTATGGATCAAAGCCTCCCACCTATCCTGCACATTTTTATCCCAATAGCAGTGTCAAGCTGTAGTAAAGGTCCACGGGGTCTTTCCGTCTTGCCGCGGGTAGGAGGAATTTTCACCTCCACTACAATTTCACTGGATCCCTCTTCGAGACAGCTCCCATCTCGTTACGCCATTCATGCAGGTCGATATTTAATCGACAAGGAATTTCGCTACCTTAGGACCGTTATAGTTACGGCCGCCGTTTACTCGGGCTTCGATCAAACGCTTCGCAGAGCTAACGTCATCAATTAACCTTCGAGCACCGGGCAGGCGTCACACCCTATACATCCTCTTACGAGTTAGCAGAGTGCTGTGTTTTTGGTAAACAGTCGGGAGGGACTCTTTGTTGTAACCTTCAATGCTTACGGAGTAAATCCTTCACAAAGTTAGGCACACCTTATACCGAAGATACGGTGCTATTTTGCAGAGTTCCTTGAAGAGAGTTCTTCCACGCGCCTTAGAATACTCATCCCACCCACCTGTGTCGGTTTACGGTACGGGCAACTATAACTAAACTTAGAAACTTTTCTTGGCTCGACAGTATCGGCAATTCGCTATCCATTCCGAAGAACTTCAAACGCCTGTGGGGTCTCGGCTTAAAAAGATCCGGATTTGCCTGGATCTTAACCTACACCTTTCGACTAGCACTACCATCCGCTAGCTTGCTTAACTCTAAGCGTCCTTCCATCGCACATTATAGTTGGCATTGGAATATTAACCAATTTTCCATCGCATACCCCTTTCGGACTTTGCTTAGGACCCGGCTAACCCTACGATGACGAGCATCGCGTAGGAAACCTTGGGTTTACGGCGTTGGGGATTCTCACCCCAATTATCGCTACTCATGCCTGCATGCTCACTTGTATTCGCTCCAGCACTCCTTACCGGTATACCTTCAACGCAAATACAACGCTCTCCTACCACTTAGTAAAACTAAGTCTAAAGCTTCGGTACTCATTTTAGCCCCGTTATATTTTCCGCGCAGAATCACTAGACCAGTGAGCTATTACGCTTTCTTTAAAGGATGGCTGCTTCTAAGCCAACCTCCTGGTTGTTTAAGTAACTCCACATCGTTTTCCACTTAAATGAGATTTAGGGACCTTAGCTGTTAGTCTGGGTTGTTCCCCTCTCGACGACGGATTTTATCACTCGCCGCCTGACTGCCATGATTACACACTAGGTATTCGGAGTTTGATAGGGTTTGGTACATTGGTGTATGCCCTAGCCCATTCAGTGCTCTACCCCCTAGTGTTACTACATGACGCTATACCTAAATATATTTCGGAGAGAACCAGCTATCACGATGTTTGATTGGCCTTTCACCCCTATCCACAAGTCATCCCATAGCTTTTCAACGCTAGCGGGTTCGGTCCTCCACCGGCTCTTACACCGGTTTCAACCTGCTCATGGATAGATCACATCGTTTCGGGTCTGCAACGTCTGACTAAACGCCCTATTAAGACTCGCTTTCGCTACGGCTCCGGGTTTCCTTAACCTTGCCAGACATCACAACTCGCAGGCTCATTATGCAAAAGGCAGTCCATCACCCTGATAAATCATAGGGCTCTGAATGATTGTAAGCAAATGGTTTCAGGTTCTATTTCACTCTGATCACCTCAGTTCTTTTCACCTTTCCCTCACGGTACTTGTGCACTATCGGTCTAGTAGTAGTATTTAGGGTTGGATAGTGGTCTACCCAGCTTCAGACAGAATATCACGTGTTCCGCCCTACTCAGGATACTGCTAAGTAAAACAAAGCTTTCATATACGGGAGTATCACCCTCTATGCTTAATCTTTCCAGATTATTCTATTAGCTAAGTTTAGTCTATATCGCAGTCCTACAACCCCGTTAGTAAACTAACGGTTTGCCCTCTTACGCGTTCGCTCGCCGCTACTAGCGTAATCTCTTTTGATTTCTTTTCCTGAGGGTACTAAGATGTTTCAATTCCCCTCGTTCGCTCCATATTAGGTAGTTAAGCTCGCGCTTAACTGGGTTGCCCCATTCAGAAATTCCCGGATCAAAGCCCCTTGACGGCTCCCCGAGACTTATCGCAGCCTGGCACGTCTTTCATCGCCTCTACTAGCCAAGGCATCCACCACTTGCTCTTTGTAGCTTACCTTTTCTATATTAGATTATTCTAATTCGCATCACTTCCTTGTTAAAGATAACTTTATGTTACTATATTTAAATTCTAGCTCTCAAGACGGAAAGCATTGACTACTATTTAGATAAGTTTTAAATCCTAAATAGATTGTGATGTCAAACTTTTGCACTAAATGCAAAGAGAATAGAAATTTAAATCTTTAACAAGTCCTGTAAAATTGTTTTTAAAACTTGCTTGTGACTATTAACAATATTAATTAAAAGAACATTTAGACAAAAGTCTAATTAGAAAGTTTAAATTCTTAAGCTCTCTAATTAGACTTAATATAGTTAAACTATTTTATGGTGGAGAATAGCGGGATCGAACCGCTGACCTCCTGCGTGCAAAGCAGGCGCTCTCCCAGCTGAGCTAATTCCCCAATTAAATTCTCTGGTGGGCCTAACAAGACTTGAACTTGTGACCTCACCCTTATCAGGGGTGCACTCTAACCAGCTGAGCTATAGGCCCCTATAGGTCTATCAATCTTTCAAAACTAAACAAGGATGATTGAGAATATCTTTCTTATAGATATCTTGTGAGAGAATATCTATATGTACTCTAGAAAGGAGGTGATCCAACCGCAGGTTCTCCTACGGTTACCTTGTTACGACTTCACCCCAGTCGCTGATTCCACTGTGGACGGTAACTAATTTAGTATTCCGGCTTCGAGTGAAATCAACTCCCATGGTGTGACGGGCGGTGAGTACAAGACCCGGGAACGTATTCACCGTAGCATGGCTGATCTACGATTACTAGCGATTCCGGCTTCATGGAGTCGAGTTGCAGACTCCAATCCGAACTGGGACATATTTTATAGATTTGCTCCATCTCGCGATATTGCTTCTCATTGTATATGCCATTGTAGCACGTGTGTCGCCCCGGACATAAGGGCCATGATGACTTGACGTCGTCCACACCTTCCTCCTCCTTACGAAGGCAGTCTCATTAGAGTGCTCAGCTGAACTGTTAGCAACTAATGACGTGGGTTGCGCTCGTTGCGGGACTTAACCCAACATCTCACGACACGAGCTGACGACAGCCGTGCAGCACCTGTCTTAACATTTCTGCAAGCAGACACTCTTCTATCTCTAGATGATTTGTTAGATATCAAGTCCGGGTAAGGTTCTTCGCGTATCTTCGAATTAAACCACATGCTCCACCGCTTGTGCGGGTCCCCGTCTATTCCTTTGAGTTTTAATCTTGCGACCGTACTCCCCAGGCGGTATACTTAATCCGTTAGGTGCATTACTGCCAAGACTAGCTTAGCAACAACTAGTATACATCGTTTAGGGCGTGGACTACCAGGGTATCTAATCCTGTTTGCTCCCCACGCTTTCACGCATTAGCGTCAGTTGAGTTCCAGCAGATCGCCTTCGCAATGGGTATTCCTGGTGATCTCTACGGATTTTACCCCTACACCACCAATTCCATCTGCCTCTCCCTCACTCTAGATTACCAGTTTCCCAAGCAGTTCTATGGTTAAGCCATAGGATTTCACAAGAGACTTGATAATCCGCCTACGCGTCCTTTACGCCCAGTGATTCCGAGTAACGCTTGCACCCTCCGTATTACCGCGGCTGCTGGCACGGAGTTAGCCGGTGCTTATTCGTTAGGTACCGTCATTGTTCTTCCCTAACAAAAGGAGTTTACGCTCCGAAAAGTGTCATCCTCCACGCGGCGTTGCTGCTTCAGGGTTTCCCCCATTGAGCAATATTCCCTACTGCTGCCTCCCGTAGGAGTCTGGACCGTGTCTCAGTTCCAGTGTGACTGATCATCCTCTCAGACCAGTTATGCGTCATAGCCTTGGTGAGCCATTACCTCACCAACTAGCTGATACAATATAGCCTCATCCTACACCGAAAAACTTTCCCTATCTAACTTATGTAAAACAGGAGTATAGAGTATTAGCAGTCGTTTCCAACTGTTGTCCTCTAGTGTAGGGCAGATTAGCTATACATTACTCACCCGTGCGCCACTAACTCATAAGAGCAAGCTCTTACTTGTCCGTTCGACTTGCATGTATTAGGCACGCCGCCAGCGTTCACTCTGAGCCAGGATCAAACTCTCCATATTATTACCTAGCAAAATTTATTTGATAGGATTTTATTATGAAGTTTTTAATCAAAAAAACTTTTAGTTTTATTTATTAGTTTGTCTAATCTATTATAAATTATAAAATAATAGACTGGCTCAATCGATCACTTGTTTAGATTTCAAAGATTGACTAATAGTTTAACAATTGTAAGTTTCCTCTGA
>NZ_PPAU01000145.1:0-1166 GCF_002914195.1 Campylobacter concisus
AAGATAGAAGATATATCAACAACTGATCTTAGTGTAGTCGATGTTCAAACCATGTTTGGCATAGAACCCCTAGAAGCTTTTAATGCCATTAAAATTTTCAATGATTTTTGTAATTCTGATTATAAAAAATTTAATGAAGAAGTCGTTAAAAAAAATGTGGCCGTGCATGCGGCTAGCCTAATATATGAAAAGATGAGAAGAAGAGAAATACCTATTACTCACTCTTTTTACTTAAAAGAATTTCAGTTCTTTGATAAGTCAAAGATTAATTTTGACTTAGTTTTTTTAGATGAAGCACAAGATAGCAATGATGTTGTCTTAAATATATTTTTGCAGCTAAAAGGCTCAAAGGTTTTTATTGGCGACCCAAATCAAGCAATTTATGGTTTTCGTGGATCGGCTAATGCTTTTAACAAAATAAGTGCTGATTACTCAATGAAGCTAACATCTTGCTTTAGATGTGTCCCTGATGTTGTTAATAAGGCAAATAAGGTGCTTGAAAGATATAAACAAGATCCAGTCAAAATGGTCAGTAAAGTTATGCCACGAGATGATATTACTGCCCTAAATTACGAGCATATTAAAAAAAGTTCAATAAAAAATGCTATAATCACGAGGACAAATTCAAAAATTGTCGAAATTTTGTCCAGTGGGCTAGACAAAGATACGTCCTATATCTTAATCAAAAAACCACAAGACATTTTTAAAGAGGCTATCAACTTTGTCAGATTTTTAAATAACGAAAAAGATAAAATAGAGCCTGAGTTTTCATATCTTAAAGAATTTAATAGCCAAGCTGCCTTAAAACAGCATTTGGAAGATTGTGGAGATAACAACTTGCTCTCAACTTTCAATTTGGCCAAAAGGTATGGTAAAAGGATTTTTAGTATATACCGCAAAGCAAGTGATGACTATAAAAATAGGAATAAAATAGCGCATCATGGGACATATCTTATGACAGCACATACCTCAAAGGGGCTGGAGTTTGATATTGTTACACTGGAAAAAGATTTTCCGTCGTTAAGCGATCTAATATATAAGAAAAAGATCAGTTTTAATGAGCTGCAAGAAGAAGTTAATCTTTATTATGTAGCTATAACACGTGCGAAATATCTTTTAATTGACAAGACCAAAAACGAAGAAGAATTTAATTAAGAGTTTTAATA
>NZ_PPAU01000146.1:0-725 GCF_002914195.1 Campylobacter concisus
TTAAATTAACTGTATGTAAAATTTCAGGGAAAGTTTGCACTAGCTGTCCAACTATGTCTGTTGCATTGCCATTTTGTATGTAAAAATTTGAAGGATTTTTATCTCCAAGGGCATATAAGACGTTTAACGCTGTCCTTGTCTTTCCACTTCGTGGGGCAAAGTTCAGGTCAGCTCTTTTAACTCCAGCACTTAAAATTGCTTCTGGAGAAAAATATTGATGTTCTTTAAGCTTATTTAAAAAGAGTAGTTTTATTCTATTACCATCAAAAGCTTTTTGAATTTCATCGTTAGCCTGCCTTGTCATAGATGAAGCAACGTCGGCTATTGTCTTGTCCTTATTTGCAAGAAGAGTATTTATTACTGCTTTGGGAAGTTTTTCTGGTGCTATATCGCCTATGGTTTTATCTAAATAGTTGTCGCCAAATTCTTCTTTTGCTACTGAAAGTAGCTCTTTTTTTGCGTTCTCTATTTGTGCAGAGCGATTGACAAGCATAAGGTGGTGTGCATTAAATAAAATTGAATGCGCCACTATCTTGGTGGTATTTTTTATTAACTCCAAGCCATCTTTATATTTTACTATGGCTTCTTCAGCACGCTTATAAAATTTACTATCCTCAACTATTCTTTCTAATTCTAAAAATTGATTACTTAATGCCTTTTTGTTATTTTGGGCATATATGGCATCTATTGCATTGACTATCTCTTGTTTTTTGCTAGTATCAAGA
>NZ_PPAU01000147.1:0-745 GCF_002914195.1 Campylobacter concisus
ATCCATAGTTAAGCTTGCGCCTTCGCTTGCATCTTCTATGTGTATATCAACAACACCAAAGCCTATATTTTGGCTAGAACCAAGTCGTCCATTTTCTATAAAGCCTTCAAGCGCATGCAAGAACATACCCAGCTCAAGCTTTGAAACTTTTTCCAGGAAAAAACCACCATTAAATGTCGCTCCAGACACTATATACTCCTTTTGAGCAAAGTGTTGTATGGATGATTTTTTAGTTTTTGCTTCTTCATCAAATGTTTTATCCATCTCTTTTGCTAATTTTTTGGCATCGCGGTCTTTTTTACGTGCTTCAGAGTTTTCTTCAACACTTCTCTCCCACTCCTCGATCTGTTTTTTTGTATAAAGTTGGCCGAATTTCGTTCCCATTAAGATGTCATCAACCTTAACAAAAGTTTGCCTTTTAACTAAGTTTTTAGCATTTTCTTTGTCTAGTGGGATGGCATCTGCTACTTTTAATTTTCCAGCTATTAATATGCCCGTGCCAAATAGCGATAAGATCGGATTTTTTTCTCTAATCTCTTCGATCTCTTTAAATTTAAGCCCTGACTTGCTTACTCCGCTACTACTTAGCATTGCATTAATGTCAGTATCTTTTAGCTCTTCGATATTCTCCTTCTCTTTTACCTTATCAACTAATTTTTTCGTCGCTAAACGGCTCAATAGTCCCCTAATACCATTTGCAGGCGAATAAGGGACCGTCTCTTATACTCATCTCCCAACCCACTAG
>NZ_PPAU01000148.1:0-429 GCF_002914195.1 Campylobacter concisus
TCTTTTATCTTACAAGAGTTTTACCTACTAAGCCCAGTAAGCTACAGCTTTTGCTTTGCGGCAAATGGCCTAGCCATCGTCATAGGCGCTAGGCTTGCAAGCTTGCTAAATGAACGAAAAGCACTAAAAACTGGTCTTTTTGGCACCTTGTTCGCTAGCATTTTTATCGCACTTATGCTTTGCTCTAAATTTGAAGTGATCGGCGTTATCATCGCATTTTTCTTGCTTTTGCTCTTTACTGGCTTTATCTTACCAACAGCCTCATCACTCGCGATGAATGAGGGCAGGGAGTACGCTGGCTCGGCCTCTGCGGTGCTTGGATTTTGCCCATTTTTCTTAGGTGGCGTCATCTCGCCACTAGTTGGCCTTGGTGACATTTTTTACTCGACTTCAATAGCTATTTTAGCTTGCAGCGTGCTTGCTTTTATC
>NZ_PPAU01000149.1:0-1831 GCF_002914195.1 Campylobacter concisus
TATTAAGCCAGTCCAAGTATGCTTCTTATCAAATTTTCAAAGATACTCCCAATGGAGCTATTAAGCCAATAACTAGCTATGATGTAACAACTATTAGAAATACTTTCGCGAATGCACTCAAAGAGATAGAGGACGAAAATAGCAGAAAAATGGAGCTGGCCAAACAAATTATGTTGGATTTTAAATTTGGCTCATTGTTTCCATCTTACTTTTCGTCAAAGTCAGAGCGAGATATGTTAAATTATGCAAGAAGGCTATGCGAGCTTTATGCCAATGACTTTTTGGGTAAAAATCCTGCTTCTTTACCATCTAATTGGGAAAATATAGGCATGAAGGTAGGCTTTTTAAAAAAATCTATTGACAATGACTACTCTAGGCAAGTAAGTGTTTTAAATACTACAATGACCGATTTATCAAAAAAGAGCAACGTCAAGGCTTTAGTGCTTACCAACACAATAGAGTTTGCAAAAAAAGCATATAAGATACTCAATAAGAACTTCAAAATGCCTATTTTGTATCTTGATGGTAGCTCTATTGATAAGCAAGATACATTTGAGGCAATCAGAAAAGCAAGTAATGACAAAAATTTTATTCTAGTATCTACGACAAGCCTAATTAAAGAGGGTATAGATTTGCCTAGCATAAATTTAGTCTATTCTCTGTCCCCAGTCTTTAATCCAATAAATTCCATCTACTCTTTAGAGCAATTAATCGGACGTGCAATTAGACCAAGCAACAACAAAGAGAAGAGTGAAATCGTAATTTTTGATGCCTTTACGAGGGACTTTAGTAATAGGCGAGATGAAATTTTAAGTATCATCAGTGACAACTTGCACCCAATATGTATCAATACTTATGAGAACGGAAAAGACTATTTAGCAAATTTAAATAATAGAAATTTCATTCAAAATGAAGCAGATCTATTTAATAGTAGGACGATTAAAAATCACTAAAAAGGACATAAAATGTCAGAAAATTTAAAAGAAATTCTTTCTAAAGAAAAAAATCAAGTGATAGGTGAAAAATTTGTAGGCATTAAGATCGTTGAGCAGAGCATAGAAGACGTCGAAACAATTTATTCATATAATGGCAATAAAGTTGAAAATACTGTGCAAGACCTGGAAGACGTTGCAGACTTATTAGTAAATGCTGATGGTGTAGAAAATATGAATGGCAAAAAAATTTATTATGAAGTCGCCGATACACCAGAAAAAACAATCAAAGATGTTAGAAACAAATTTAAAAGCAAGACCAGCAACAGCGAAACATATATAAACAGTATTAAAAGCATCATCAACAATGAAGAGCAAAACGATTTTATAAACAAAATTATGTTGCCAAAAATAACAAAGGCTATTGCGGACGCCAATACCACAAAGGCTGAGTTAATTCTTAAAAGCCCATTAATGATAGAGGCTCTTAGTCAAGCTGGATACGCTGGTATTGAAATGGGAACTTTTGGTGATCAAGAACCATACGCTGTTTTAAAAAAAGAGAATGAAGGCAAAATAACTAATAATGGAGCTATTAAAAATTTTGATGAAATTTACTCTATGCTACGCCAAGATTGGTTTAATAATAAGAAAATAACTGGAGATGCGCTTGGGTTTGATAAATTAACAGAGCAAATTTCGCAGGATTTAAATAATATCCTGAAAAGCGACTTTATCTACAATAACGTTTCAACGCTATCTAAAAACCCTTTTGAAAGCCAAGAGAGAAAAGACAATATCTTAGGGCATTTGGCAGCACTTAGCTTACTAGATACCACTGAGCAGGATAAACAAAGACTGATTGAGGAGTATCTATCTGATTTACTAGATAGCATAGA